>NZ_CALMFY010000001.1 GCF_937863485.1 uncultured Nostoc sp.
AACTGGTTTACAAACTGTTGTTACTGTACCTCATAAACCTGCAATACGCTGTATTAGCAGTTTGATTTGCACAGCCAAGGAATTTGCTCTCGGTATTCGCGGTCATTGGGGTATCTAAAATTGCCTTCATTGGGTGAAGGATGTTATTTTGAAAGAGGATAGTTCAACAATCCGTCTGGGCGACGCTCCGGCAAATCTTTCCATCATCAGAGCGTAGGCGTAGCCCGCCGTAGGCATCGCACTCAATATACTTCGTCGAAATGGTTATACTTCCATCACAATTGCCCAAAGATTTATTTCTCATGATATTGACAAACTACTTCATCTTGTGGAATGAAACAGCCCTGCTTAATAAGGAGGGATTAAGGGGGGTAATTGGACTTGTGTGTACACCGTAGCCCCTAGTAGGCGAGGGGAGCCTGTAGCTTTAGCTATAGGCGGGGTGAGGTTCTCTTATTGTGGGCAATTCAACGGAGATATCAGATTGAAAATCTCTTTCCCTGTCACCTATTTTCAAGCTAAATATCAGATTTTTCCGGTTGAGCCAAAATATAAGTGAATAATTACTTTACATTGAATATGTATAGCTAAAACTCATGGAACTACCCCAACGCGTATCAGTCCGCTACAAAGACGCGTCCTTCAATACTAATGAAATCCGCTTGAGAACCTTCCGGCTTGGGTTACAAATATGGGAAGAACAAACCAAACCTAGAAAAACAGAGCTTTATCAGTTTATATCGTCTTGCTTGAAACAAGTTGACCGCCAAGATCGTTTTATGTTTTCTCTACTGTTCATAGAATTAACAGACCTTATACGCAATTCTTCGTTGGAGAGAGGAACGAAAGAGGTTCTGATTAAAACAGCTTTTAGGGAGTTTGGTTGTGCGATAACAGATTTTGAAGACGCTGCCAAATAAAGTTGGTCATGGGGGTGCTGGTATTGCGTAGGCATAGCCAAACCCAGGCATTACCCTGAAGTATGAGGGAATGGGGGTTTCAAAACCTCTCTCCGCTTGCCTAACGGCAGGCTGACGCCAACGGGGAGAGGTTTGGAGAGGGGTCTTTAGTATACTTTACGACTGACTTTTTAAACATCCTCTGAGGGTATAACCCATCTCAGGTCAGGTTTTGACTGTTATCCGATTTCAAAAATCAAATATAAATCCTAGTAGTAGTGACAAAAGTAACTATTTAAACATGACTTTTATCACAGGCGTGTGCCTGATTATTCCGATTACATTGAGAATATACAAATCAAGTAATGCAAGGCACATTAAAGGATATATGAACCGCTTTAAATCTATTCTACTTGGAGGCTTATTAGCAGCTGCTTCAATTGCTGCTTTTTCTCAAAATGCTAATGCTGCTGAATTTAAATCTGAGCATGAGCATTTTAATCGTAATACTGTAGCTTTTAATAACAGTAAAGTTCAATACAAACGTCAAGTCCGTGAACAACGCGCTCGTGAATTGCGTGAACGTCAAGCTCGTGAACGACGCGCTCATGAATTACGTGAACGTCAAGCTCGTGAACGACATGTTCGTGAATTGCATGAACGTCAAGTTCGCTTTCATAACTAAGAAAAGAAATTCTCGCTCATATTACCTTAGGAGAGTAGCAATACTCTCCTTTTTTTTTCTTAGTATAAATCTGCTCAAATCAATGCCATTATTATCCTATAAATAAATCTATTAAATATCTTTGAAGATTGGGTTGCTGCCGAATTTAGCATTCAAAAAAGCTAAATTCAAACTCCAGTATTGGTTATCTATTTTATGGAAAATGTTACATATAATGCTGTTTAAAATATCAAGATTATTTGCATTCAATCTGATTTGAAAATTGGCTCTTAATACAGTTCGCTACAATTACTATAGTTTTTATTTTTTAATTTTTGAAGAGGTCTAACATTGAATATGGTAATGCGTCTTCCCATAGTTGCTGCCAGCTTCATGGTTGCCAGCATTAGTATAGGTACACTTTTGGGCGTTGCAGCTCCCGCTTCAGCTCAGGAGATAATCACTTGTTCAAGCCAGAATAATCACAGGAATACTTGTTCAATACCTACTAGAGGTAGAGTGAGGCTTGTTAGGCAATTGTCTGACGCCAGTTGTAGAGGAAATTGGGGCTATAGGGGTAATCGTATTTGGGTGAGAAATGGTTGCCGAGCTGAGTTCTCAGTTGGCGATCGCAGAAACGGCAGATATGACAGATATGACAGAAACGGCAGATATGACAGATATGACAGATAGGAAATTGGGTATTTGGGGTGATCGTAGCGAAACGGTCTAATTAAATGCGATTGCCTGTAATCCTTGTACAGCAATAGTTTAAGCAAGGTGTATCTGGGGTGATATCAGGCTAATTCCTACTTTCAATCAGCAACACCCAAATTCTAGCTAAAGTTATAAGCTCCGGCTCCCCTCCCCTAGTAGGGGAGGGGTTGCTCTTGAGAGGTCACGCAGGAATCACAAGTAATTTACCGGACATGATATCACCAGCGATCGCTAATAAAGAGATGCCAACACCTTATCTGCTGCTGCCCGGAATGCAGTTGCTGCACCAGCACTCATATCGCGTGGCGCACAGATGCGATTTCTCACATAGGCGAGCGTGATCGCTCCAACCGCAGACACAATCGGATCGGCATTGTCTTTGTCGCCCACGCGCCCCCACGGTAATGCTGCACCATTCGCATTCATGAGATAGTCAGCCAGCAATCTGAGGTGAAAATCAACCGCTTCTTTAACGGCTGTTGTGTCGCCATTGACCGCTAATGCTTGCACCCCGGAGTTTTTCAGGATGTCTCCTAAAGCAACTTCTCGGTTATCAGTCAACCTCTCAGCCGCTTCTGCCCGAAATTGGATTTCTTGGCTAACTGCTGGGTCTGGGGGCAAGGGATTGCCGATTGGTGTCATGCCCCATCTGCGAAGCACGACTAAATTGTTGGTCGTATCATCCGATTTGACGCGGTGATAGGCGGGACGCTGTTTAAGTGCTTCAAACCAAGCGTTGATGCGAGGATACCGGGGATTTCCCTTGAGTTGATATCCCCGATAAACGGGTAAGTTAGCTGCCAATCGGTCTAAATGAGGACTATAACTAATATCTACCACGCTAAAGGTTGACAAAAAGTAGGGGCCAGGATACTTTCCGAGAAATTGCTCCAGTTCGTCTAATTTCGCTTCAAAAGCTGCCTTTAAGCTTGCTAATTCATGAGGATCTTCAGGGGCTTCTCTAAGAAATTTGTAGACGATATGTACACCATTGGTTTCAGCATCCTCAAGCCACTGCCTAGCAACGGCGTTTTCCTCTGGGTCTTCAGGGAGCAAGGTAGGCCCAAATCGTTCTTCTAATGCTAACAGAATGTCTTTGGATTCATAGACTAACTTTCCCTCAATTTTGGCAGCCGGGACAACGGTTGTGGTAACTAAATCGGTATACCATTTAGGTTTGTTAGTCAAGTCGATAAACTCTGTTGCAAAAGGAATTTCTTTTTCTTCTAGAGCAAACCAAACCCGTTCGCAAAATGGACACCAAGAGTTAGTATCCCGGTAGAGCAGTACTGGTGGTTCAGTATCTGGGGGCAGTTTATGAAGACTGCTAGGGATGGGAGCAGTAGAAGGGGACTGTCCTGGTCTACGCACCCGTCGAGCAGAGGTATTTTTTTGAGCAATTTCTAACAGTTGTTCCCAATTAGATACTGTGTCTTGAATTGACATATTTCACCTGAGTTTAAGTTAACTTTTTTAAGGTGGGCATTATCCCAACGATATAAGATACGAACATTTTAACCATTACAAGGACGTAGAATTTAGAAGCTCCAATTGTCAGTCAAACACTTGATTGACTATTTGCATTGATTAATCGCATTAGTAAAGCTTCCATCCATAAAGGTTTCACGTTAACTTTCGTTGCGATGACGTCTGCACGATAAAATGTGCCGGCTACATCTTGCTGGGAAGCGATCGCTTGTGGGAAAATCGGCAGCACTTGCGATCGCCGCTGTTTTAACCCTTCTTTGGCCTCTTTAAAGACAAAGGTTTCATCAATTGCAATTGCTTTTGCATAGTTCTTTGACCACGCGTCTATATGCGATGCTTGCCAATCTTGCGATTTCTAGATGCGGCAGAGGAAGTCTGCGATCGCACTCGGCGCTGCGACAATCGTAAAATTGCCTGAGAGAATGTTTTTCGCTGATTTGAGTACCTTGGCTCCATCTTTCTGGGCTTGCTGGATTGCATAACCGTAGGTAGCCCAGGCATCTAAATCACCTCTGGTGAAGGCAGAGAGTCCGTCTGGAATAGTTAGCGCCACGGCATTTTAGATTTTGGATTGAGAAAGTCTTACCCAGACTACCGCTATGAAGACGAAAGACCGCTATTTTGTTTACTGGAAAACTCTATCTTTGATATTTTTATATTTGAGTTTGGATGAAACATTTAGTTTTCACGAGATTTTGATCATTCCGTCAGTGCGAGAATCGCTTCATCTCAATCCTGTATTTTATGAAACCTGGGTTATCCCTGGTATTGTTTTAGTGGGAGTTTTTGCATTTAAATATCTAAAATTTTTGCTCCATCTCCATTACAAGACTCGGTATTTATTTCTGATTGCCGCAATTGTTTATGTGGGTGGAGGCTTAGGTATGGAAATGGTGGGTGGAGTTTTGAGAATAGATTTTGGGCGACGTACCATAATATCGTTAACTGGCATAATTCTTGAAGAGTCTTTGGAAATGGTCGGAATTGTGATTTTTATTTATGCGCTACTAACTTACCTTAGTAGCTTGAGAGAAAGCATTCAACTGAAAATCTATGTATCTGAAAAGTAATATGAAGTCCAGATAATCATATGATGTCCGGCAAATTAACTAATCATGGCTACTTAGCTTCTAGCAAAGTCCAGAAGTAGCCATCTGGCGCAACAAAAGAGAAACTCATCTTGCCAAACTGATTACTAATGATGTCTGTAACTTTTTGTGCAGTACTTGCTTTGATGCGATCGCAAAAGAATTGTCAGCCAACTGTAGGTTTTTCTTTTACTGTATCAATATTCTCTTTGATATCAACATAAATAGGAGATATAGCAATCCGATTTGATTTTTGAAAAAATCTAAGTATATGTAGGGTGTGTTATCGCGTAGCGTAACACACCTAGAATCAGAGGTGGTGCGTTAGCCTTTGGCTAACGCACCCTACGTATATTTCAAAAATCAAATATCAGTCCTATAGTTGGAGTCGTTATGGGGTAAAGCTGTGGTTGCTTATGATTGCCTGTTTGCTTTCTGATTTCGGTAGATTCAGCAAGCAAAAAGGCATATTGCTTACTCAAAAGGCTTGATTGCTTTCTGATTTCGGTAGATTCAGCAAGTAAAAAGGCATATTGCTTACTCAAAAAGCTTGTTGCTTTCTGATTTCGGTAGATTCAGCAAGTAAAAAGGCATATTGCTTACTCAATTTACCTGTTTAGTGTTTAAAGATAAAAATTAGATTGCTCAATAGTCATTAATCATGGGGCATTGAGCATTAGTTATTCTCCCCTGCCTCTTGCCCCTTTGGCACTAGTTAATTACCTTCTAGCAAAGTCCAGAAGTAGCCATCTGGCGCAACAAAGGAGAAACTAGTCTCGCCAAACTCATTACTAATAATGTCTGTAACTTTTTGTACAGTACTCGCTTTGATGCGATCGTAATACTCCTGTATTCCCTTAACTCGATAGGTATATAAAGACATACCCAAGCTACCTGGTTGGGCTGCCTCAAAGCGCGATTCTAAATTAATATCTTCTGGGAATCGAATGATGTAAAGCCTGCCACTGCGTGCAGCCATCAGGTCATACTTAGAAGAACGGGGATCATCAAAGGTAGTGACAATAAACTTTTCACCAGGGTTAAGGTCAAAAATATCTCGACCTGCTGGCGAAGATTCATAGCTAGTTTCGACACCATCACGCACACGTAGCAAACCCAAAACTTCTTCATAAAACTTCAGGGTTTCTTTGCTGTCATCCTGAACGATGATTCCCATATGGGTAAACTGACTAGCCTTGAGAGCAGCATTATGGTTAACTTGTCCGTAATCCGGTAGTGTATAACCAAACCGTTGAAATAAAACCTGTCGAGCTAAGGGTTGCAGTAGCAGCATTTCTCGCACACCAACTGCTGGCTCAATAAAAGGACGGCTTTTCCTCTCTTTGTTGTAGATGACTTCCCAATAAGGGTTAGTGTGCCTAATAGGCAAACCTGCGGCTTTTGCATCCTCTATATGATTTAAGATACTTAAAATATCCGCTGTTAAGGTTGTTGCCCAACGATTTCCTTTAATTTTCATCGACGCTGTTCCCAAACCTTGATGCGTGGGGTTTTGCCAAACCATCAACCGAATCAAACCATGATCTGAATTTTGATGGTAGAGGCGGATTGAGCGTAAAGATGAATTTACCCCATATAATTGATTGGCTACATCTGCGGTTAATTCACCCACTTGACCAATGCGATAGCCAAATTGCTCCCAATACTGAATTGCAGAAATTGGCTCTGGGATGCCGATACAGACTTCATAGATCCCTTCAATTGCAGTTTGTTGTTCTTGAGTCATAATCAGTGCTGAGTTAGGAGTTATTAGTTTTCCTCGTACCCATGCTCTGCATAGGAACGAGAGAAAAGCAAGGATTCGAGTATTCAAAACGACTTTTTACAGCAGTTTTTATTTAAGTAAGTCGGCTAGAAAAATTCAATGTATATGAAGAAATATAAATTGTCAGTAGGGTGTGTTAGCCTACTCTGTAACGCACCTTGAATTGTTGACAGTGCGTTGTTGCATAGCACAACGCAATGCCAGTTGCTACAACGGATAGCGCAGCGTAAAGCCTGCTGCATAGCAACTTTTAGAGAGCCTAATGGGAGGCTCCACCTCAAGACTTGCGGCAGAGCCGCTATGAGGTACATTTCCAGCTAGAGGCTAAAAACGAGGTTTTAAAGGAATTTTAGCTTAAGTTGACACGTATGAGCATTGCTGTGCCTATAGGGCATGGTCTATTTACCTAAAAATAGCTGTAAACATTTATAAAATTTATGTAAAGCTTAAGTATTATTAAGCTCCAAAGTTCTCTGGAGTAACTATAAGTTTAAATTATCTATTTTAGAAAGCATTTCTTTAATATAAAAGTGTTTTTTTTACCAAAAAATTTGATATTGAAATCTAACTTAACGACAATACCACCTTAAGCTGAAAAGTATCGCAATATTTACCAAAAAAATCAGTAGTTTTGAAAAAATATTTGATTAAAAGTTACAAGCGTATTTCAATGTATTATAAATCGCATTTATTTGAGATTTTGAAGATTTGGTAAAGAAGCTTACATAACCTTTCCCTCGTGATAATTAAATAATTACAGCTTGGTTAAAAAAATGTGGAGAAAAAAACAAAATATTTGACCTAATTACTTACCATTTGGGTAATCCATTCAGGCATTTTCAGAAAATAAATTATCTAATTTTGTAAAGTAGGTGTCTCGTTCACCCGTAACCAAAGCCGGGTTTTTCGACCCAGCCCACAATAAATAGTTAGATATTTTTTTATTTGGAAATCCGTAACCAAATCAATAATTAATGTTTTGTAAATAGGATTACGCAAATAGCAAGTAATCTACATTGAACTAATGAATAGTTCTTTGACTGAGGCTGAACTTACGTATTCGTGAGAAATTCAGGAGAAATAACATGGCATTTATTTTCGGCACTACAAGTTCTGACAATCTCTTTGGGACTTCGGGAAATGACACCTTCAAAGGTAGTCAGGGTAACGACAGCATTAATGGTGGAGATGGCTTTGATACAGCAGACTACAGTCAACTAGGTCAAACTATTACCTTGTCAGGTGTCGGAACTATTAAAAAAGCTGGTGGATTGGGGCAAGATCAACTCTTTAAAGTAGAAAAGGTTATTGCTAATGCTAATGTTGCCAACAACACCATAGATGCATCCCAATCTTTGGCTGGGGTATTTATCACCGTTAACCTGCAAACCCAAAGTTTGGCTGCCAATAACGTTCCTGGGTTGGGAAGATTGCCATTTACTGTAGTCAACTTTGATAATGTCATCGGCACAAATGCAAATGACATCATTGTTGGCGACAATCAAAATAACCGATTATCCGGTAATAACGGCAATGACACACTTGATGGCGGCACAGGTACTGACACCTTGAATGGGGGAGCAGGCAACGACACTTACATTGTTGACACTACTACTGACATCATTACGGAGGCTGTTAATTCAGGCACAGATATCGTCCGGTCTTCTGTCACCTACACACTAGGCGCCAATATAGAGAATCTGAGGCTGACGGAAAGTAGCGACATTAGCGGGACAGGTAACAGTCTTAACAACTTACTTTTTGGTAATACTTCTAACAACACTTTGAATGGTGGAGGAGGCAATGACACTCTAGATGGTAATAATGGCAATGATATCCTCAATGGTGGTGACGGCAATGATAGTCTACAGGGCGGGCCAGGCAATGACATACTCAATGGAGGGGCTGGAGACGACATCCTCATTGGTGTTTTCCCTGGTAGTCCGCTTCCACCTGGATTAGGGGAAACTGATAACTTCACTGGCGGGCCTGGGGCAGACAGATTTATCTTGGGGGACGCTGTAAATGCTTTCTACGACGATAACAATACTGCGAATCCTGGTTTTGGGGACTTGGCTAATATTACTGACTTCGACCCTAGCCAAGATCGAATTCAACTCAATGGACTTCCACAGGACTACCGCCTGCAAGTTGTTGGAAGCAACACACGAATATTTTTAGACAAACCCGGAGCAGAGCAAGATGAAATCATAGGTATTGTGCAGGGGGTAGTGGGTCTCACACTTAGTAGTAACAACTTCACTTTTTTATGAGCTGGAAAATGCTGGAGAAGGTACAAACAACACACTCGGTAGCGCTGAAGGGTTGAGTTCCTTATCATCAGGCTCAGACGTTAATCTTTCAGCTCAGTTAGCAACAGTTCAACCGGGGAACACGGCAATGTGTCCCCCCTTACCCAACAAGAGATTATTTAGCAAGTCAGTACCTATTGCTCATTTTATCCCGTAATTTCTAAAGCTTTTTCCCTGATCAACAAGATTTAGCCACAAAATCATCTGACTATTTGATGAAGAAAATAATGAATAGCACTAAATCATTCAACCAAGTTAAACGCAGATTTACTGATAAGTTCGTTCTCAAAACGTGCTTTTTAGTTGCCAAAACACTGTTATTTACAATAGTGATGTTAAATAATGGCACTATTGTTGTAAATGCTGCACCTCAAGCCTTGCGTTCTGATATTAAGATTCGCAAGATTATATCTACGTTATCGACGATCTCTCCTTCTGTTCGGATTGCAAAAGATCCACGAAACAATACCCTCTATTACTTAAAAAGAAATGGTGAGATTTATCAAGTTAATTTAGTCTTATCTACTAGTACACTTGTCTACAACTCTAGTAATCATAAGCTAGGTGAAACTCAAGGTATGGCTATTGGTCCTGACGGGACAATTTATTTAGTTGGCAATGCAGACCTTGTGAATGACCAGACCAAAGCAATTATTGTTAAAGGCGTAATTAACTCAGGTACAGGAGAGCGCATCTGGTCTATTTTGGCTACGAGTGCAGGCTATCCCAAAAGTAAAACAGCTTATGACCATCGCTTCAACGGCGTGGTTGTTAGCCCAGATGGTAAGTTTATCTATGTGAATAGCGGTTCTCGTACCGATCATGGTGAGGTTCAGTCTGCTGGTGGTCTATATCCCAATACTCGCGAAGTAGGATTAACTGCCTGTATACTCCGCCTTCCTAGTAATGGCCAAAATCTCTTTCTTGCAAACAATCGAGCAACCTTAAAGACAGCTGGCTATATTTTTGCAGAAGGAACACGCAATACTTTCGATATGGCCTTTGCGTCTAATGGGGATTTATTTGGCACCGAAAATGGTCCCGATCGCGACATGTCAGAAGAATTAAATTGGCTACGTCTAGGTCATAATTACGGCTTTCCCTGGCGTATAGGCGGGACAGACAATCCCCAACAATTCCCGAATTATAATCCTCTCAAAGACCTTTTGCTAAATCCTAAATTTGGCGCAGTTACAAAAGGCTACTATTATAACGATCCAAGCTTTCCGGCTCGGCCTAATATCACCCTGACTGAACCAATTCGTAATTTGGGACCGGACGCAGACAGTTTCCGCGATCCTCAAGATGGCAAAGTCAAAGACGCTAGTGTTCTTGGGCAAACTTTTAGCACTTTTACAGCACACCGTTCTCCTTTGGGGTTAATTTTTGAAACACAAGGAGCAATGAGTCCGGAATTCAACAAAAATGGATTCGTATTGGGTTGGACACCAGGCGACCCCACTGGCGAAACACTAGCAGGCCCTTTTAAAGATCCCAGCCAAGATCTGTTAGATTTGAAATTGATTAAAGTAGGAACTACCAACTATCAACTTCAAGCCAAGCGCATTGTCCAAGGCTTCAGCAATCCCATTGATACTGAGATTATCGGCAATAAGATTTATGTACTGGAATACGGTGGGATTCAAGGAATTTGGGAAATTTCTATGCCTATAAAGTAAATCTCAATTTAGTTTATATTGTTCAAAGTTTTGGTTGATATAGCCAGAATGCGTAGGCGTAGACCGTCGCAGCGATCGCATCCCAAATGTGCAAAATGCCCCTCAGACTGAATGTCCCTGGCTCACAATAGAAAGTCGAATTCCTGTTAAAAAGCATTCGCCTTTGGAGGAAAACTTTTTGATTTACTGAAATTATGCAAAAATTGCAGTTCAGATGTAGTGAGGTCGCGCCATTGACCCAATTGTAGGTCATCTAATTGTAGGTGGGCTATGCTGACCCTGACCAGTCGCAAAGTCGGAAACCCAACAGCCGCAGTCATGCGCCGTACTTGGCGGTTTTTTCCCTCTGTTAAGGTCATTTCTAGCCAAGCTGTCAGTACATTTTTGCGAAATCTAATCGGCGGGGTGCGTTCAGGTAGCTCTGGCTCTTTTGGTAAGAGCCTAACTTCTGCTGGTTGAGTGCGGTAATCTTGAATTTCCACACCTGTTTGCAACCTTTTTATCGCATCTGCATCTGGAATTCGCTCTACCTGTACCCAGTAAGTACGTTTATGACCAAAACGCGGATGGGCGAGGCGATGTTGCAATTGCCCATCGTTCGTTAACAGCAGCAACCCTTCACTATCCCAGTCTAAGCGTCCTACAGGATACACATCAGGGACATCAATATAATCTTTCAGGGTGCTATGTGTGGGAGCATCTTTTGTAAACTGGCTGAGAACGCCATAGGGTTTGTAAAAAATAATATATCGGTAATGATTTGTCATTGGGCATTGGGCAAATGGCACTAAGAAAAGTCTAAAGGCTTGTGTCACCTCGTTAAGAGTCTTACAGCTATTTACCTGAAAATAGCTGTAAGACTGGGAATGTATTCCTGTGGGCCGTCTGGTCAAGAAAGAGGAGGCAAAGCCTCCAAGGCTCTTAACCAGTCAGGGCAAGGGCTGTATTTTAACTTAGTGCCATTGGGCATTGTTATTCTTATTCTTCTCTTGCTCCTCTGCTCCCTGCTCCTATTCTCTAACGGGACTTAAACATTTTTGAGGGAGAAATAAACCTTCAAATACGCCCCCACATTAAGATGCGTTTATAGGGGAAAAAGAACGGACGCTCATCTTCTAGCAACTCGAACAGTTTCTGCTGATAACGTTCTACAAATCGTTCATAGGTTTGGGCATCTAGCTGCGATTCATATGCTGTTAGCAGTGTCCCACGATACCACTCTACTACGGCTTCTCGTGAAGGCAGCACATGTCCATAAATCTGAAGCTTTACTTCTTGCTTCACAAACCCCAATTTATAAAGCAGTTTGGCGTATGTTTCTGGAGAAAGTACCTCTAAACGCCGCACATATCCTCCCAATTCTTGATTAAATTCCTTTGCAGTCTCAACTGCTATCTTATGCACTGGCTCATTATCCATCGTTGGTATTTGTATAGCAAGCTGTCCACCAGGTTGTAACTTGCCCCGCAATTTCTCAAATAACGCCTCATGTTTCGTCAACCACTGCAATGCTGCATTAGAAAATATCACATCAAACTCCCCATCTCCTGGGTTTTCCTCAATTTTTCCTTGCTCAAACCGTAGTCCGTTACCTTCAAACTGACGAGCCTTTTGCAGCATTTTCTCAGAAGCATCTATCCCTAAAGTCTCCTGTGCTGCTAAGGTGTCGTGCAGATACTTCGTTAACTTTCCGGTTCCACATCCTAAATCGAGAACTCGTAAGTTTTCTTGCCGATGTACCATGTTTACCAAGTCGTAGAACGGACGACTTCTTTCGGACTCAAATCGTTCGTATAGTTCTGGATTCCATTTATCTGGCATCTCTTGATAATTCCTAATTCGTAATTTGTAATTTGTAATTTATAAAGCCGTATTTTTTGATGTAAATGACAAAAAACGATATCGTCAGAAATTGTGGGTTGAAATTTGCTTAAGATACGCACCCAATACTTCTCTACGAGAGGTTGCACCAACGACGCCGCTCAGTACAAGTGCCCTATGACTAACTACTTTCGCTCTAATGTTAATGCAATGGCTAGCTACATTCCCGGTGAGCAGCCCCAACGTGGTACACAGATAATTAAACTCAACAGTAACGAGAACCCCTATCCTCCTTCCCCTGCGGCACTAGCTGTGCTACAAAATATCGATGGCGAGTGGTTACGGCGGTATCCAGAACCTTTCGGGGGAGAATTCCGGCAAGCTGCAAGCAAAGTTTTAGGAGTTCCTAGTGATTGGATCATTGTCGGAAATGGCAGTGACGAATTGTTGAGCGTGATAATTCGAGCCTGTGCAGAACCTGGGAAGAAAGTAGTTTATCCGATGCCAACTTACGTGCTATATCGCACATTAACAGAAATGCAAGCTGCGGAAATTATTGAGATTCCCTACAGCGAGGACTACAGTTTACCTTTGAAAGAACTGGTTGCTGTGGATGGTTCTGTGACATTCATTGCGTCGCCTAATAGTCCATCGGGGCATGTGGTAGCAACAAATGATCTACGAAAATTAGCCAGCCAGTTATCTGGAGTTTTAGTGGTTGACGAAGCATATGTAGATTTTACCGAAGAAAATGCATTGGCTTTGGTAAAGGAATACGAAAACGTCATCGTAATTCGCACACTTTCTAAAGGGTACTCGTTGGCGGGATTGCGGCTGGGCTTTGGGGTGGCGAATCCCAAACTGTTGCAGGGGTTGTTTAAGGTGAAGGATAGCTATAATATTGATGCGATCGCTTGTGCAATTGGCTCTGCTGCTATTACCGATCAAGCTTATAAAAATGCTTGTGTGGCAAAGATTAAAGCATCGCGGACTAAGTTAGCAACAGACTTAAAACAATTAGGTTTTCATCTTTGGGATTCTCAAGCTAACTTTTTGTTGGCACAGCCAAGAGAAGGAAACGCAGAATATCTCTATCAAAAACTGAAGGAACGGGGTATTTTAATCCGCTACTTCAAGCAACCTGGACTAGATGATAAATTACGCATTACTGTTGGCACTGATGAGCAAAATCAGGCTTTAGTGGAGGCGTTGATTTATTTGTTAGAGACTGATACCAATTCTGTATGAAGATGCGGCAAACTATATAACAAACGAACCGCAAAGGGGAGGCAGCGCGGTCTTGGGGGTTTCCCCCATGAGCGACTGCCGTCGCAAAGGACACAAAGAAAGAAAGAAAGAAAGAAAGAAATTTAGCGCAGCCTCACAAAGAAATGGTATGAGAACGAGAGGATCTAAAACCTCGGCTACGCCTTGAATTTTGACTTCTCTGCTTCTGATAAATTGCTTGTTGCAAGAAGTTTACTTTCTGAGCGCTGCACAGCATATATATAGTGCGGTATGTCGCGCCAGAGTATCTCCTTAACGACCTTGAGGCCGTTCTTCTGGGCTACACGCCGAGAGGGAATGTTTTCTGGACGAATCAGAGAAATAACGCGATGCCTACGGCGGGCTACGCCTACGCAGCGTCCCAGCACGTTAAAGGCGTAGTCCTGGCAAGCATATGCAGCTTCAGTTGCGTAACCCTGCATTTGTTGATCGCGGCGGACATGATAACCAATTTCGAGTTCTCGGTGTCCCTCGACTTCCTGCCAAACTAGTCCGCAGTCGCCGATTACCTCGCCCGTCGCCTTGAGAGCCATCGCCCACAAGCCGTGGCCGTGCTGTGCGTAATTGCGGCGCTGCCGATCAATCCACTTTTGCACCATCTCCCGGTCAAACGGCTTTGGATAGTAGCGCATCGACTCTGCATCACCGAGGACAAGCAGTAGCGCGTCGAGGTCAGAAAGCGTCATTTCCCGCAATAGTAGGCGATCGGTTTCCAATATCATGAGAGTTCAATCCAATCTAAGTACAGCATTTCATTAATTCGTAGCGAATTAAATTTGGCAATACCCTGCAATGCCAACGCATCGGCTTACATTGTTAATGCAATACCCTGCAATGCCAACGCATCGGCTTATATTATTAATGCATCGCCTTGCATTGTTAATGCGTCGGCCGCATTGTTAATGTATCCCGATACAATGCCAATGCATTCCTTTAAAATGTTAATGCGTTCTCCTGCATTAAAAACGCTACGTTTCTATGCAAAACTGTATTAAGTCCAGTTGCGTACTACAACAATCTTGAACTTACTTTCACCAGACAAATCGTAGTCTAAAGAGCCGTAGTGTTGCAAAGCCCAGTCTTGCAAATCTTGAATTGCACGGGCAAAGATATCATCCGGGATGTGCCAGGTATTGCGATAAACTTTGTTTTTATGATATTCAAGCAATTTGTTCACAGTCAGTTCAGACTGCCATTTAGCTGCAACCACTGTTTCCAAATTTGCTCCTTGTTCGCGCAACTCACCTAAAACCTCTTCTTGTGTTGCACCATAGCCAGGTAAAGGGTAATCATAGCTAGCAATAATATCTTGCCAACGTTGCTGAAAATCAAACCTACCCTGATTCACATCTTCATTAACTTTGCTGAAATTCATATTACCGTGAGTGTAGAGGTAAATTCCCCCTGGTTTGAGGACTCGGCGAATTTCTGCTAGTGCTTGCTTCCAAGCAGAAACCAAGTGAAATACATGAACTGTCAACGCCACATCAAAAGAGTTATCAGCAAATGGTAGAGAAGTTGCATCTCCCTTGACTGCTGTAAGTTGGTGAGACACACCCTCTAGCTTTTGGTGCAACTCAGCTAGCATTTTTTCAGAGATATCGACACCAGTGTAAGAATAGCCTCTTTTTGCGATCGGGATAGCAATTCTACCAGTGCCGATACCTGTTTCATAGAATTTGGTTTCTGCTGTTGCTGAAACTAGATTGAGGATAAAATCTGTGATTTGCTCAGAAATACCTGGGGGTAGTCCCCGTGTGGCATCGTAAATATCAGAAACGCGATCAAATGAAATTGTTGCAGCCATGTATTTTTTATCCTTTCGTGATGGTTATTGACAAAGGCAAATCCAGTGAGATGATTAAGAAAATTGCACTTTACCAAGTTTTTTTAAAGCAAAGAATAATGAACTAATATGTAATGTTTGCAGCAATATACTATTATCAATATTTGTTATTAGCTTTTCTATAGGCAATAAAACTACATCAATTTGTTCTGTAACATCTAACTTCAAATCAGTTACACGTTCTACATCTGTTGCTAAAAAACAATGGGTTAAATTGGTATGATTCGCTGGGTTGGGTGATAGTATACCAGTTTCAATAAAATTATTGCTAGTGTAACCAGTCTCTTCCAATAACTCGCGTTTTGCTGCTGTTAGTGGCGAAATATCTTCTACCTCTACAGCACCGCTAGGTAATTCTAAAATTGTTTTTCTCAGACCGTGGCGATATTGCTTTACTAAAACCACTTCCTGATTTTTGGTTAAAGCTACAACATTTACCCATGTTGGATATTCCAGAACATAATAGGGGTCAACTATTGTTCCGTTAGGCATTTGGCAAGTATCAGATCGGACTGAAATCCATCTATCTTTGACTAGATGTCTAGATTTTAATACAATCCAATCAAATGAATGTACCATATTTTAAATAATTCGTATGGTCTGGTAAAAAAAGCAGTTACAGTTTCAATAAACTTTTTTCTTCTAAATAACCAAGATTGCTACGGTCATGCTCATCTAATCCTCCCACAACTTCAACTGATTTATCAAATTTTTGGGCAATAATCTGGGCAGTTTCTATAGCTTCTCTACTCCACCAAAACTTCTCGCAGCACAACTGTTATATCCTGCAATGCACGTTCGCCATCGCCAACAAAAGTTGTACCGTGCATTGTCGCCAGTGTACCTGGCTTGAGTGCTGCCAACTCTTTGAGAATGCGTTGGCGCAGTCCGCCGCAGGCATCGGTATGTGTTGTGTATGCTATGTAATTGGGAGAAGGACTGGCTTCATAATTGACGATTGTTTGACGGAACCGTTCAATCACATCAGACTCAGTTAATGGCAAGCCATTCATTTAGCGATCCACATTCGTCAGCTTCAAAATGGCTAAAGCTAATCCAGCGAATTTGTGATGGGTCAATGATCTTTGCCACTGCATCACGTACCAGTGAAAACATTCCCTTTAGACCCGTATGAAACAATAATGGTTCTTCGTCTTTCACTAGAAACTGGATGAATTGCATATCTATTTTTGGGTCATAGGTTGAGATGCGATAGATATCTGGGGCAATTTCGGTAATGCTAGTCATAGTTTTTAAATTCACACTGGCAATAATGAAACATGTGCTGAAACTACCTTCCATCCTTCGGTAAACCTGTACCAAGTCTGGCTTTGTCGCCCGAAACGCTCTACACCATTAATATTGCGGCGAAACTCTAAAGTTACTGTTGCTGCATCTTTGCCAAAGGTCACAACTTTGAGATTTGAGATTTCTCGCTCTATTTTCGGGCTTGGTCGATTCTGGCGAAAGTTACGAATTTCATCGCCGCCATAGAGGTTTTCTGTGATCCCAAACCGCACCACTTCTGCCGCATCCCAAAACAAGCTATCCATCACCTCCAAATTGTTCTTGCAAAGGGCTTCTTCATACTTGAGGTACAAATCAGTTACTTCAGTTACAACAGTAGGATCATTTACGGTAGTCATATCGCTGCGCTCTAATTCGTAATTGTTAATTCGTAACACGTAATTGCACTCCGCGCATAAATAAGTTTACTTGAATCAGCAAGGCACGTATTTTTTTGTTCTTCATCAATGAATAGGGGGCTATCATACTTGAATTAATATGAGTTCGACGAACTAAAAAACAGCAGGGAAGTGTTTGGGATACATATCAAGTGAGGGTTTTGTAGGCAATTATCATTGTTATTTCGGCGACCGCATTTGTTATTTCGGCGACCGCATTTGTTATTTCAGCGATCGCATTTGCTATTTCGGCGATCGCATTTGCTATTTCGGCGATCGCATTTGTTATTTCAGCGATCGCATTTGCTATTTCAGCGACCGCATTTGCTATTTCGGCGATCGCATTTGCTATTTTGGCGACCGCATTTGTTATTTCGGCGACTGCAATTGCTGATTGCGTCCATCCTAAAGCAACTTAAGACAAAGACCTCTTGTTGGTTTATAAACAAACTCAATAGTATTATTCAAGGCCAGCCAAGTCAGAGCCAAAGACTGAAGCATCCCCAGAATCTGGGCAACAAGCAGAATGCGGTGGCGGTTGGTGCGATTGGCAACAATTCTACCCAGAAGAATCAAAATAAGAGTGGGAATTTGGCTAGCAAAACCTACCAGACCTAGCAACCAGGCAGAATCGGTGAGGCGATACACCAGCCAACTAGTAGCCACCTGGGTCATTGACGTACTAATTAGAGAAATTGCCTGACCTATGTAGTACAGGCGAAAATTTCTGGAACTAATAGCACGAAGCATGACCTGCGATTTTGTTGATGCTTCCATACATTACCCCTCAGTAGTTCCCAATCCTTAACCGTGAATAAAAAAGTAGGCAGTCATACTGAAGGCAACAATCATGACAAATTTCCGAATTAAGTGCGGTTCAAGTTTACGAGCATAATGGGCACTTAAATAACCACCAAGAGAGCCACCTACTGCCATCAAAATAGCTTGATGCCAAGCAATCACACCTGCAAAAATAAATGGAATAATTGCAATACCATTAATGCAACTTCCTAAAAATGTCTTAAAGGCATTCACGGTATGAATACTTTTGATACCTAAAAATGTCAGAGTTGCCAGCATTAAAATTCCTAAACCTGCGCCGAAAAAACCGCCATAAATTGCGATCGCTAATTGAGCCAGTACCAAATTAAATAAGGGTACAGATTCAGGCGATGACTTCTGGCTTTGACGCTGTAACCACTTTTTGAAAGGTTCACCAAAGGTAAACATCAGGGTTGCCAGCAGTAACAGATAGGGAATAAGCTTTTTAAACACATCTGGAGAAGTATATAACAAAGCTACAGAGCCAATTACACCACCAACTAAACTGACACCACATAAAAGTAAAAAATCTCGCCGCTCAATGTCTAAATCTTGACGATATGCTCCAGCACTTGCTAGAGCAGCCACCCAAATCGCGGTATTATTCGTGGCGTTAGCTGCGATCGGGGATACACCCGTAAAGATGAGAGTTGGAAAGGTAATAAAGCTTCCACCACCCGCGACAGCGTTTAATCCGCCTGCAATGAAAGCGGTACTAAACAGAAGTAAACTATGGAAAAGTGTTAAAGATGGCGGCATTATTTACGAATTATTAATTTGGGAATATCACTTGGAGAATGAGCAATCAAGTCAGCACCATGAGCTTTCAATTCCTCCTCAGTTCCATAGCCATAGGTAACGCCAATTGAAGCAATGTGATGGTGCTTGGCTCCAATGATGTCATGTGAGCGATCGCCTACCATCACCACAGTGGAGGGTAAAAGTTTTTCTGTTAATAAAATATGGTGAATTAAGTCGCCTTTAACGCTTCGACTTCCATCAAGTTCACTACCGTAAACACCATCAAAAAGCAACGACAAGTCAAAATATTCAATAATCCGCATAGCATAAATGTATGGTTTGGAAGTTGCGACAAAAGTTTTATAACCAGCAAAACGAATGGCTTTTAGAATTTCTGGAATCTGCGGATAAAGGGAGTTTTCAAATAATCCAATGGTGGCAAAGCGACGGCGATACAGTGAAATAGCCTGTTCAATTACTGTGCCATCTAAGGTCTTCAATAATTGCGAAAAGCTATCTTTCAGTGGTGGGCCAATACACCAATACAATTCATCAGCTTCCGGTGGTTTGTAACCGAGTTCAGATAGAGCATACTGAATGCAGCGAGTGATACCAAGTTTAGGATCTGTTAATGTCCCGTCTAAATCAAAAAGGACAGCGGAGGAAGGCATATCTTATACCAATCCGTAATTAACAAAGTCAGATTTGTTCTGGATTTACAGGAGAGCATCTGTAGCTTGATTTTGGACAATTGGTATTACATAAAATATTCTAAAAGCTCCAATCCCCGCTCTCCAGTCCCCAGCTTGATCACAATTTAACTTTTATATTTGAGCGATTTTACAAAACCTTCGGCACTAAGTAACGCAATCCCCAATGTGACAATACCAATCCCCACGCTCTGAATCACGTTTAAAGTTTCGCTAATCGTTACCCATGCAACTAATGCTGTCAATGCTGGACTGCTAGAGCCAATTATGGAGGCGGTAGATGCGCCAACCATCCGAATCCCCACATTGTTTAGAGTGTGTCCGAGAAAACTGACCAGACCGGAAAATATGCTGCCAATCCATAGAGGTGTCCAGTCAAGTTGGGCGCTCTTAGCTGGCCAGAATAGTAAGCTAACACCGGAGAGAAGTAGAGTACAGGCAAAACTGATCCAGGTAAAGGGAACTGGATGGAATTTTTCTAAACATTTTTGAGCAATGATGCAATAAAAGGCGTAAACGATCCCAGCACTAACACTAGCGAAAATGCCGATCGCAATGGTATGACTGCTGTAGGTGGCAGAAGATTGGGGAATGGTGAGAGCGCTTCCTACCAGAATAATTCCCATCACTAGCCAACGGAACAATGTGGGGCGATCGCCAAAAAACCTCCAGGACAGCAGCGCTGTAAATACGGGATAGGTGAAGAAGAGAGTCAAGGCAATGCCTGTGGGAATTAAGCCAATAGCAATGTAGAGTGAGGCAATATACACAAACATCAGTACCCCACAGCCAAGAGCTTGGATTAGAATATCCCTGCGTTCATGTAGTACGCTGGAGGCGGCATTGCGATTGAATAAGTCTTTTAATTCTTTAAGAGCAGATGGATATAGCTTGAATGATAGAGATGCCATGAGTGGAACTACGAGCAGCATTCGCATGAACATCAGCAAGAATGAATTCTGCAAATCTGGTTTAACATATCCACCGAGTAAAAATAAACCGAGTACAAGATGTTCTGAAAACAAAACTCGGACAGTAACGTTGTGAAACGTCAAAACAAAGGAGGATAGTAGAACCGTTAGGATGCCCAACACTATAAAAAGTTTCCCTAGAGACGACCTGATTGTATTGTTAAAACCTAACAAATCAGATGAAGTTTGAGGAAATCAAAGCCGTCGCTTCAAAAACACTGCCAATTGTTCATGAAAGTCTTGCTTATTAAGACTCTGGTATTGTTACTTGCATAGAGGGTCGATAGAAAAGCGCGATCGTTATTAGATACTGAGTTCAGAATTCAGGAGTCACGAGTCATTAGTCAGTAGAAAGTTAAGTCAGCAAAAGGGAATGGGAGGTGAGGGGGAGCAAAGAAGTAGGGAAGTGGATTTCAAAGACTCATTAACGGAGTTCAAAGACTCGTCGGCGAGTATCAAAGACTCGTCGGCGAGTATCAAAGACTCGTCGGCGAGTATCAAAGACTCGCCAGCGAGTATCAAAGACTCGCCAGCGAGTATTAAAGACTCGTCGGCGAGTATCAAAGACTCGTTAGCGAGTGTTAAAGACTCGTCGGCGAGTATCAAAGACTCATTCACGAGTATTAAAGACTCGTCGGCGAGTATCAAACACTCGTGAACGAGTATCAAACACTCGTCGGCGAGTATCAAAGACTCATCCCCTATTCCCCATGCCCAAGTATTACGCAGTCACCGCCTCACGTCGGTTGTACTGAGAAGCGTCTCCCTTGATAGCCTCACTTTGTTTACCATCGATACCCACTGGGAGATCCCCGACAATTGTCACTCGTTGAACGTGGCGGGGCTGGTCGCCGTAATCTGCGATCGCATAATGTTGAGTAGCCCGGTTATCCCAAAAAGCTACGTCACCAACTTGCCAACGCCACCGGACTGTGTTCTCAGGACGTGTTACATACGCTTGTAACAGTCGCAGAATATCATCTGATTCAGTTGTTGATAAGCCACGGAACTGGCGCACAAATCCGCCGATGAATAACCCCCGCTCCCCAGATTCGGGATGGACGCGTACAACTGGGTGCAGAGTCTCGTATACAGTCGAGGTGAAGACAGCCCGGTAAGCCTTGGCATCTTCAGGTAGGTCGAATGCAGTTGCATAGTCGAATTTGTTGCTGTGTACTGCCCAAAGTTGGTCTGCAAGATTACGCAGATGGGTAGGTAAATCTTGGTAGGCAGTTACAGAGTTTGCCCAGATTGTGTCGCCACCAGTCGGAGGAATGTCAAGCGCTCGTAAGATAGAGCCGAGAGGAGGACGGTCTACGAATGTCACATCGGTATGCCAGCTATTGGCGCGGGAAGTGGTGCGACCATAATTCAGGTCTAAGATTTCTGGATTTTCTGGAAGCGCTGGTACAGTTGGGTGGGCTGTAGTGACTTCACCGAAACGACGAGCGAAGGCGACTTGTCCAGCAGCATCGAATTGTTGCTGATCACGGAAAAATATCACTTTGTATTTGACTAGAGTCTTGCGAATATCGCTGATGATGTCATCGCTGAGGTTAGAACTCAGATTAACACCAATGATTTCAGCACCGATACGTCCTGCAACTGGTTTGATATCAAAGTATTGAGAACCCATGTTTTTTATCTCCAAGAAGTTTATGTTTGGGACTAGCCTTTTTAAGGTGGGTGAAAATTTGGATCAAAAAACTCCTCTTTAACCTCTTAACTCTGTGTTGCGCCAGTTGCTTTAAGTCGGGGAACCGCAAGGGCGCACTGGCTTCTCTGTGCCTCTGTGGTTAAATAAAAGATTTTTTAACCGCAGAGACGCGGAGGGCGCAGAGAGAAAAAAGAGATTTTACAAGTCACCTTCCAAAGACTAATGTTTTTATTTAGGTAGTCAGCAGTCATTCAATTTTGGATTTTAGATTTTTCTTTCAATCCAAAATCCAAAATTCAAAATCTAAAATTGAATGACTTCTTTAAGCTGCTAAACACCAGGGGTAGATCCGCCATCAACGATAATCTCTGTTCCTGTAATCGATGCAGCTAGATCAGACACCAAAAATAACGCTAGCGCAGCAATTTCTTCTGGCTGGGCGATTCTTTTTAAAGGAATACTTTGGATGTTTTGTGCCTTCACTTGCTCGACAGTGATTCCTTGCGCTTGGGCATTTTGCTGGGCTAAAGTCTCAGCACGCTCTGTAGCTGTAGCACCGGGCGATATGGCATTAATACGAATGTTGTACTCGGCTAACTCTTTAGAAATGCCCTTTGTGAAGTTGAGCAGAGCTGCATTGCTTGTGCCACCAGCTAGGAAGTTAGGACGAGGTGTCCGTCCTGCACCGCCGACTATATTGACAATCCGCCCATCACCCCGACTTTTTTGATGGGGGACGACGGCTCTAACTAGGCGGATGTAGCCTAATAATTTTAAGTTCCAAGCATCCAAAAATAAATCATCAGTTGATTCAAGGAAAGACCCAGCACGGGCTGATCCGGCATTATTAATCAAGATATCAATCTGACCAAACTGGGCCAAGGTGGTTGAAACAACTTTCTCAACATCCTCTGCTTTTGTTAGATCGGCGCTGATAGCAATTACTTTCGCCCCTAGTGTGGGTAGAGACTGGATGTCAGCTACTGCATTTTCTAATCTTTCTTGATTGCGGGCTGCGATCGCTACATTCACACCCTCACTATAGAGTGCTTTGGCGTTGGCTAAACCAATTCCCGCACTTCCTCCGGTGACGATCGCTGTTTTACCTGATAGTTTTAGCTCTAAACTCATACACAGTTACGCTCAAAAATGTAATTTACTTGCGAACCAATAATATTGCCGATTGAGAGCCTGTATTGTGGATATCCAAGATGACTTGGCTTTCCCCTGATGTACAACCCAGAAGTATTTTGATTTCTGTATCCCGTTTTTCCAAGTCAACACTACAGATGACGGCGGTGACTTTTTTACCAGACAAACTACCTATCCAGACA
Organism: uncultured Nostoc sp.; assembly: GCF_937863485.1. Lineage (GTDB taxonomy): Bacteria > Cyanobacteriota > Cyanobacteriia > Cyanobacteriales > Nostocaceae > Nostoc. The sequence continues at coordinate 23,508 of NZ_CALMFY010000001.1, forward strand.
TCAATATCGGCTGCATCCCCAGAGCGAGTATTTTCCAAGTATCCATAGTCCAGTGGATAAACAAAGGATGGATAATGTGGATGTGATGTCCCTTTTGGGCGATCTATCTTGAGATTACTAGCGGCTACAAGCTGATCTAGTTTGAACCAGAAGTCAGCATAATTCGTAATACTCAATTGGAAATGTGCAATACAGCCTTGCCAGGAAAACGCCTGTCGAGTAGTTGTTGCGCTACATCAGCTATTTGTGTCCAAGAAGCTTCTAAATCAATGTGAGGACGCAACTGACCTGCTTCTACTAGACTCAAAAGCCGTTTTAGACCGACTGCGGCTGATTCAAATCTCAGTTCATCGAAAAGACGTAAACCATACAGGCTTACACTACCAGTCCCAAAGAATTGGCCAGCGTTGAATGTCACTTCTGTTCCCCCAGACACTCCATACAACACAGTTTTTCCATCCTGTGCCAGTAAACTAAGGGCTACCCCCAAAGTCTTACCACCCACTGACTCTATAATTAGATGATAGGGGCCATACTCGCTTGCGGGTGAGAGGTCTTCGCTAATCACCACCGATTGTGCCCCTGCTTCCTTGACCAGAGTCTCATAGCCAGCTTGCCGAATGTGTGCCACGACGTGCGCCCCTGACAGCCGCGCCAATTGGATAGCAAAGTAACCAACACCTCCTGATGCACCTGTAACCAGAACTGGGCGACCTAACAGCGAACCGCCTTTAAGCACAGCATGATACGCGGTTAAACCTGCTACAGGCAGTGTGGCGGCTTGAGCAAAGGATACCGATGGCGGCACTTCTGCTAAGGCGTTGGTGGGAACAGACACGAGTTCTGCCCAAGCACCGGCACGGCGAAAGCCAACTACACGCGCCCCTTGGGGAGGCCCTGAACCATCGGTAGCGGGGGTTTCCACTACACCTGCCAAGTCCCAACCAGGCTGCCAACCAGCCTCAGCAGAAGTTGAACGTTTCACCTCTCCCCGATTCAGGGAAATTGCTGCCACTTTGACTAGTGCCTCATCTGGGGTAGGCGTTGGTGCAGTCACTTCACTCAGTGCCAAACGCCCCGGCACATTGGGATCAACAATCACAGCACGTATTTTACTCATAGAGAATGCCTTGGCTTAGAGATGAATTTCTAGATCGGTAGTTCACAATGTACTGCCTACAATAATAAACTCGACAGATTATCTAGTCCCTCTTAACCCCAAATCCCTACAACTAGGTTAATGATATTTAACAAACTACGGTAACTAGATGGGTTTATAGTATTTTAGAGGACGTAGAAAGAAAACTATCACAAGACAGACAAAAGAATCAAGCATTCTGCGAAAAGATTTGTTTCATCAATGCTTGCATTTATTGCTACGTTGTAAGCTAGTCGCGGTCAACCTGCTACTCTATGATCAGCCACCTTCCAGGCGTCTAGGGATTTTACTACGTAGTACAGGAGTATTCAAAAGTAAGAATTTTTATCTGATGAAAATCAAGCGTTATTTCTGGATAACTATTGTAACCATCACTGCACTATTAATTGCTATTTTGCCAGGGAAAACTCAGCAAAGTACGTCATCAAATATCCTATTTCAAACCTCTACAATCAGCGCTTTGGCAGTAGGAGTTTTTGACGGTAATACTAATTTTAAGCAATTGAAAAAATCCGGTGATTTTGGTTTGGGAACAATGAATTCTCTTGATGGAGAAATGATTGGATTAGATGGCAAATTTTACCAGCTTAGATCTGATGGAGTTGCCTCTCTCATTCCTGATTCCATGACAAGCCCTTTTGCGTCAGTCACCTTTTTTAAACCACAAACATTAATTAATCTAGAAGGGCAGATTAATTATCAACAATTGCAGCAATCGCTAGATCAGCGCTTACCGTCTAAAAATTATCCTTATGCTATTCGCATTCAAGGTAATTTTCCTTATCTAAAATTTAGAAGTCTTCCCAAACAAACCCCACCCTATCGCCCTTTAGCAGAGGCGCTTAAAGAACAATCAATTTTTGAGTTAAGAAACGTCAATGGTACTTTAGTGGGTTTTCGTACACCCAAATATATGCAAGGAGTAAATGTTAATGGCTATCACTTTCATTTCATAACTGCAAATCGGAAAACTGGAGGACATCTTTTAGATGGAGAATTCCAAAATGCTAAAGTAGAACTTGATACTCTATCAAAGGTTGAGATAAATTTGCCCAAAACTGCTGAATTTGACCAAGCTGATTTGGGAGATGGCAAACCTACTAAAATCAACAGAGTTGAACGGTAACTAAATATTTTTGGATTAAAGCTATGTCACTACCAGAAACTATTGCAAAAGAAAAGGATACCCGTCCCCCAGTGGCGATTGGTCATGTGAGATTATATGTGAGTAATGTACCGGAGGCTAGCGATTTTTTCATCAAGATAGGGCTGCGGCTGATCACCCAATCAGAACAATTAGCTGTTTTAGAATTACGGGGAGGAACGCACTTAGTTTTGAGAACAACTTCAGAGGCGATCGCTCCTGGAATCAATGCGCCTTTTGATCTGATGGTAGATGATGTTTCCGTCACCAGAGATACTTTTAGGAAGTGGGGACTGACTGTTTCTGAAATCGAACCAGGCAGAATCCACAGTTCATTTACCTTGACTGCGCCAGACGGCTATCTATTGACGTTAACTTCCTCACATACAGGTGGTAGAGAAGTTTAACAATGTTAGTCCAGGGTTAGATCACAAGATGAAAATATACTCTCAACGACTCTGTTTAGAACCACTAAAACCGGATCATGCCGAACTGCTTTTTGATGGATTACAGAGTACGAGTATATACGACTTTATTGAAGATGTGCCGCCACAAAGTGTTGAATCGCTTCGCGATCGCTATATCGTGTTGGCACGTCGTCAATCACCAGATGGAACAGAGATTTGGTTGAATTGGGCTGTCTGGTCTTTTGTAGAGAAATGCTACGTTGGATATGTTCAAGCAACAATTACTGTAGATAACAGTGCAATCATTGGATATGTGTTTTTCCCTAATTCATGGGGAAAAGGTTATGCACGCGAAGCGGTGAAGTGGATGATTAATTATTTAGTTGAGACATACCAAAATCTTAATTTTTGCGCTGATGTTAATGTTCAAAATCACCGTTCTATTGCTTTATTGCATAATCTGGGATTTGTCCGCTCGACATTTTTTGAAAATATTCAGTCTAACCAAGATGAATTTAACCACGAAGTACAGTATCAAAAACGCTGATAGATAATTAAATTCAGATTAGATGAATTTCAAAGTATTTTACATTTTTTAACACCAAGTCTGCACAACATGACCCTTCAACTGTTGTCCTAACCAAGGTGTATTTTGTGAAAGTGTATAAAGACTTTTCCGTTCTACTTTCCAGGTTTGCTGGGGATCAAATAAAGTAAGTTCCGCTGCTTGATCAGGTACGATCGCACTGACTTTCTGCCCCAAACACTCCGCTGGACTGCTACTCAATGCCCGCCATAATTCTAAAGCTGTAAATTCCTCAGTTTCAACGAGATACTGCCATAACAAGGGTAATGCTAACTCGAAACCAATTGCCCCTGGAGGTGCTTCCGCAAAGGCTTGGACTTTTTCTTCGTAGCTGTAGGGTGTGTGGTCAATAGCGATCGCATCTATCACACCCGCACGCACCCCTGCACGCAATGCCATAACATCACTGGGATTACCTAAAGGCGGGTCTAAATGCAAGCTGGTGTTATAACTCTTAACTGCTTTTGTATCAAGTAAAAGGTGCATCCAGGTGGTGCTGGCGGTGATGGGTAAACCAGCAGCCTTGGCTGAGGCGATTAATTCCACGCTGCGAGATGTGGAGACACGCATGATATGGACTGGTGTACCGATGGCTGCAACTAATTCAAGCATTGCTGCGATCGCAGTGGTTTCAGCGCTGGCGGGTATTGGAGGTAAACCGAAACGCAGAGCATCTGGCCCTTCTCTGATTACACCATTTGCTGCTAATTGGCGATCGCTAGGCCAAAATGCTACTCGTTTACCCAACGGCTGGAGATATTCTAACACTCCCCGCAGCAGCGCCAAATTTTCTAAGGGCTTACCATCCGTAAAACCAACAACTCCAGCCGACGCTAAATCTGCGAATTCTGTCATTTGCTTCCCAGCAATATTTAGGGTGATAGCACCCCAGATATGAAGCAAGGGGAGACCAGAAGCAGAAGCAGCCAAATTAATTTTCTCCTTCTCCCTCATGTTTCCATGTCTTTTTTGCTGTAACTGTGCCACAAGCGCAGGGTTATCAATAACTGGGGATGTATCGGGTAAAATGCTAACTCTGGTAAAGCCACCAGCCGCAGCAGCTTGTAAAAGAGACAACAAGGTTTCCCGTTCTTCAAACCCTGGTTCACCAGAGTGGCTGTATAAATCCACCAACCCAGGCCCAAGAACTAATCCCTGACAATCTCTAATTTGAGTATCAGAATTGATTTCAGAAATGTGCGAAGCCACTGCTTGGATATAACCATCAGCAATCAACACATCAAAGAGTTCGTCGATTTCAGAAACTGGGTCGATTACCCGTACTTGTTGCAGCAGTTCAGTCATAAAAGTTTTTAGTTATGAGTTATATAGCGGTTTTCGTTTATATGCAATACACTCTGACCTCACTTCCATTCCTCTGCCCTTTTAGGCTACCGTGTACATACCCTGATCCACATTGGCTTTAATCTGGTAGGGTGCGTTATGGACATTAGTCCTAACGCACCGAATATCTGGGATGATGCCCTACCCTCAGCAATAACACACCCGACAAAACTAGGATTTTAAGACTTTCAATCTTACTCCCCTACGCTACAAGGGTTGGGACTGTTCTTATTAGGTCTGTATTGCAATACAGTTCAGTTAAGGCTTAACTCTTTATCAAAGTCAATTTTTTAACGTAGACGCAAGGCGGCTTGCCGCAGGCTACCGCCAAGGGCGCATTCGCGCAGCGTCTCGTAGAGAAGAACGCAAAGGAAGAGAAGAAAGAGAAGGAAGAAATGCTTAACTGAACTGTATTGGTCTGTATTGGACTTAACCCAGAAGCGCTATCAGTTATTTGTTCCTCAATAATTGCTTCTAACTTTATTCCTCACTCCTGTACAGACGCGATTAATCGCGTCTCTTCACTCAGCACTTTTTTACAATGCCCCAGCTGCTGTTTTATCTAGTACCCCTCCACCCAAGTGAGTAGTGATGTTCATCGCTTGCAGTACTGGTAAACCATCTATTCCACAAGGGTAGTCGATAACACTGACTGCGCCATTACCCTGGCGAAAATTCCAGAAATTTTCCAGCGATAAACCCAGAATGTGACAAAGCAAGGTTTTATTAGTAGCGTCATGAGCTACTACTAATACAGTTTTGAGTTGATTAGTTAATGCTGCTTGCACAATTGATTCCCAAGCTGCAACGCTGCGTTCCCACACCTGTTGCAAATTTTCCCCTTCAGGCATTTGCACTTGGGTCGGAACTAACCGCCAGCGTTGCAACTCTCCCGGAAACTCTTGCTCTATCTCTGCTTCTAATTTTCCTTCCCAGAGTCCGTGGCTGATTTCTCTTAAACCATTTTGCAATTCTAAGTTTATATTAGGATGGTGTTTTAAAATAATCTCTGCTGTTTCTTTAGGGCGCAGCATTGAGCTACTTACAGCAAAATCAATCGCTACCTCTTGGAGAAATTCGCCTGCTTTTTGCGACTGTTGTCTACCATTGTCGTTGAGGGGGACATCAATTTGTCCTTGAAACCTGGTTTGGCGATTCCAGTCGGTTTCGCCGTGACGCACCAATAATAACCGTATTCCTTGATGATCCGGTCGCAATGAGGGTAGAGATTCTCCGGTGTGTTGCGTCTGATTTAAGGATTCTAGCTGGACTGGTTCCCCCAATCCTCCAGCAAAATTTAGTACGGTGATGCCACAGTTAGATTGCTGTATTGAATGGTAGCGACTTGCAGGGATGGATAGCGCTGTGCTAATCAGGGCACGATTAATGCCGTTATGCCCCACTATGAGAATAGTTTCGCCTTGATGGTGGGACGACAAAATTTCTTGCCAAAACTGCCGTGCTTGTTCGTATAAAGCAAGAACAGGAAAATGTTCTCTTGTTCCTTGTGCATCATTCAGCAGCATCCGCAGTTCGTCGGGGCGTTGATGCCAAGTGCGGTAGTCTTCGGCAAACTTTTGCTTGACTTCGGCACTCAGCAGTGCTTCCCATAAAGGCAAGTCGATTTCCAGCAGTAAATCAGAAACTTGGAGTACAGCAGACTGTTCACGATGAGTAGCTAATTCACTATGAATAATATCTGCTGTGTGTTTTGCTCGTTGCAGGGGACTGCTGTAAATCGCATTAAATAAAATATTGCTGAGGGCTTTGCCAACTTTACTGGCATCGTTACGACCTTTTTCGGTTAATGTTGACGCATCAGTGCGCCCCTGAATACGCCGCTCGGTGTTATAACCGCTTTGACCGTGGCGCACAATGATGACACGAGTCATCTCAAAGCCCTCCTCTATCTAGACGATTAATTCTACTGCAAAATGATTGAAGAATTATCGACTCAGGAAGGCGGATTTCGTAAAATGCAACACTTTATACTTGTATAAAAGGTAGGATGAGCAACAAAAACCGCCGTTGTGTTAACGATGCTTCCTAACAAAACTGTTTTTATCTAAACATAAATATTCGCTCTAACTCTAGTACAGCAAGGCGTCAATCCAGCTAGCATCCATCAGTGATAGATTAAGGTCATGAATAATTTGTCAATAAGTAATAGTGCTTAAAATGAAACCAAAAATCAGGTTTGAAAACACAATTTTCGCTCCTGCGATCGCCTAATGTTTAAACCGAGCATTCGTGTGGTAACTCTAGCTTCTCATGTCACTCTGCCTCAATTCTTGCAAAGCTTTGTCTAATCTCGATTTCACCCACTTCTGTCAGGCAGTCAGGGTGTAGTGAAGGACATGCAGCAGGATCTAACGGCTGGAAGTTCAGCGACGGCGAGAGGAAAAGCAACCTCTCTGCGTCAGACACTACCCCGCCGTTCGTTGTAACGCCTTGTTAGGCTCAGTGGCCCGAGAATGGAGGTGGACAGATTTCCATGGTTTGAATCAAGCCATGCTCAATGGTATAACGATGACCAACGTGCTCATCGGAAAGAACTGTTCCAGCTAGGTCGCGCACGACCTGATGCACATCGACTAAGATACGCCCGGAATCCTCCCGATCAAAGGAAATCGGCTCAACGTGCGGATTGATGCCAGACCATTGCCTCGTCCAGTAAGCGCGGACTGCTTGATGTCCATGAACATAACCGCCTTCAAACGCTTTCGGCCAAGCCACGTCAGGAGTCGTTGTGGCGAGGGCGGCGTCAATATCTCGCGCGTTGAAGGCAGCGTACGCCGCGCGTATCAGTTCAATTTCTGGTGCAGATTTATCTGGCATAAGAGGTGTGGTGAAAGACATGCAGCAGGGCTTTGCTTAAAAATTCTTATGCAGAACGCTTCCGCATAATATCCCGCAGCGGGTGGATTAAGCCGAATAATTCTGTATAACACCATAACACCTTACATCACCTCGACATTTCGACACGGCTTTTAGGGCATGGTTAGGGCAGTGGCAGTGTCGGGACAGTCGTTGGGTCTGTGGCGAGTCTTTCGCCATAATGTACTAGCTTTGTTCCATTCTGAAGGTGCGCCCCGCACATGGGCTGCTGACTAGAAGCTGAAGAAGGCGTCTACACTCGTAGGGTATCTCCACTAAAAATTACAGCGTCAACCTTGATGCCTGATTATTTTCTGTCGATATCTAACTGTACTTCCAATCCATCATTGTCACTCCCAGACTGAGCAGGTGTTAAGAAAACAGAAGTATCTGGTAATGATAATGATTCGTTAAACTGGATTTTGACTGGAGTTTTATTACCTCTTCTATTATTGTTGGAGATGCTTGCTGGATTAGTTTGCTCAAAAAACCTTCCAAAGTCATCTTGGGCTGTTCTATTATCAATTCCAATTAGAGAATCACCAGTTAATCTGTATTGTTCTAAATTTGAGCTTGATGTTGGTGACTGGGCGTACACCTGGCTTCCTAAGCTTGCAAAGGCTGCGGTAATTCCCAACAAAGCAATAATTTTGGTGTTCATTTGTTCTATCTAAATTATCTTTGATATTGCTTGTCTTTATTCTCTGGGTAAATTATTTTAATTAACTCTATCGTTAGGTTCTATTACAATAATTATATTGCGTATATACTTAGATCGTCAATGATTCCTGCTCTGTGTTGCGTAAAGTAAACAGAAAAAATATTAGCCAAGCTATAACCTGGGCATCCCTTTAGGCAGTGCGATTATCTAGTTTAGTTTCCAAACGATCGCGGTTGAGTTCGTTGAGATATGCCAGGATTAAATCAGGGATATTTAAGAGTCGCAGTCGGGCGATCGCTCTCAGCAAGAAAAGCGATCAAAGATAGTAAAGTCATCGAAAGATAAAAGTTAAAATTTGTTTAAGCGATATCTACTGTAGATAAAGCGGTAAAATTGCGACACGGAATAGCCCGTCGTAGACATCGCTAACAAGATTTGGACAAACTGACCTAACCGACGTTTCCAGATAGTACGGGAAGTAGACTGACGTTGCAGGATCACTAAATTTTCTCGAATTGTCGCTGTAGTGGGATGATTAACCCCTAAAATGCGATCGCACATTGCCAAGGCTTGGGTGTAGAGGGGTTCGGCTTCGTTGTACCGCCCAAAGCTATAACCAAGCCTTAGAAATTTTTCCCAATCTCAACTTTTCTCATAGGTCAAATTACTTGGATGCGATCGCGCATTTGGAGTCAAAGTAATTAAATCGTCAATATTGCGTTTCATTGTGTCGCAAATCGTATCTAGAGGTAAGTCGTTAGGGTCATAACCAAAAGGGTTTTCTATCTCCAAGCCGATGGCTTCAATGCCAAATACTGTAAAACCAACCAAAGCAGCAATTAAACCTGTCCACCAACCCAAACTATCCACTATTTGAAAGGGTAATAGGAAACAATACAATAATAATAATTGCTTAAGATGAATGGCATAAGCTAATGGCATAGGTGTTTTTAAAATCCGTTCACAAGCACCTAAATTATCAACCAGATTATTCAATAATTCTTGCATAGATGTTAACTGGTAGCTATTAAGGCAATTGCGATGATACTGCTCCTGTAAATAATCTCCTATCCAAAAGGCAACCTCTATGGGGGGATTATTCATAATCTTCAGTTTTATATACTTAGTAGATGGCATTAAATCTTCTAACTCGCTATTGACTGCTTCTCCCCGCAAATGTAATTTGGTTGTCACAGCAAAAGCTACCAATAAATTTAATGCTGTAATTTTATTGTCTTTATCTTCTGGTGATATTTCATCAATTGATACCCAAATCTGCCGTGCCAGATTTCGGATGTTATTTACTAGAGATCCCCAGCATTTTCTCCCTTCCCAAAATCGCTCATAAGCAGTATTTGTGCGAAATACAAGTAACAAACCTAAAACAATACTAGGAATAACACTTCCCAAAATAGGTTGGGATACAGGCATCTCAAAATGGTCAAGTAGAGAAATCAAAAATCCGAAAGCTCCGCACCATAAAATATGTTTGTAAATTGCTTTCATCACCGAACCTTTAAGTTGTAATTTGGTGCGTAGCCATGTGAATTTTTCGGCTGTCATGCAGTCACCCTGAATATTTAGTGAACCGATAGATTAAACATCGATACTTTAAAAATAATAACTATAGAAATAGCACAATTGGCAAAGAGGATACTGTAATAAGTAGTGTTAAAAAGATCACAGGATATGCTGGCGGCAATGACTGTATCCTACCTTCTGTGACAATCCACTGAGGTCGGAAGGGGGAGCAGGGGAGGCAGTGCGTTGCGCGGGTTAAGAGCGTTGTAGCAACTGCCGTGAGGCAGGGGAAGGATTATTATATAAAAGTCAAAAGCGATGCCTACGGTGGTCACTGACTTGTACTGAGCATCTCGGCAACTCTTGGAGACGCTACGCGTAGCTTGCTTCCCCGTAGGGGTACGCTCAATGGAGCCGCAGCCGAAGTAGTCGAAGTAGCTTTGCCGTACTCCTACGGGAATCTTGCTAGCAAGAGCGTCTCCAAGAGTTGTGCTGGCTAGGCCTACGCAGCAATTGTAAATAAATGTAAAGATATCTCGGTGGCTGCATAAATCCCGTGCCTCATCCCGATAAATCAATAGAACAAAAAGTACATGGCTATCGATGATGGTTATACAACATTAGTCTCTATCATGTATGCCAGTAAATTAAAAAGTTCTAACCTGTACAAATCCTGCCCTGTAAATTGAATGTTTAGACATAACTTATTTAGTTATGTCTTTTTTTGTAGTTAGTCTCAAAACGTTGAATTTCAATCAAATAACCACTGGGATCACGGAAAAAACAGTGGTAAATGTTGTACTTTTCATTTAGTGTAGGTGGCTTTTCAAATTTGACGCCACGTTCTTTGAGATATTCAAACCACTCATCCACCTGCTGTGTTACCAAGGTAAAAATGACACTCGATTGCTTGTCGGCTGGAGGATCTGATGTTTTGGTTGCTTGACACAATCCCAAATATCCAGAGCCACTAACAGTATAAATTCGACAGGTTCCTTGATCAAGCCACAATTCCAAGCCCAGCTTTTGTTGGTAGAATTCTGTGGATGCATCGAGATCATGGGTATAAAAGAAAGTAACCTGCTGTTCAATTGGCGGATGATCAGACATAAAATACATTTGAGTATATACCCCAACGACATCTGGCGATCGCATAGGTAAAAATTAATTGATGTTAGAAACCTGTTACTGCTCCAGAATGCCTTAAGGGCGTCTGGAGTTTCTTTTTGGAAAAAGCGATGTCTACCACGGGCTGCGCCTACAAAATTTTCTAAATCATCCGGATATGCCAGAACACGGCTGAATAGGGATACATACTGAATTACTTATATCTAATATAGGGCATCACTGTTGATGTACCCCTCCTAGCAAACAACTCTCGCAAAGCAGCCTCAGATAAACTGGGGCTGTTTTGCGTTACTTCCAACGCAAAAGGTGTGTAAACGAGAAGCACAGCAGTTGATCCTCAGACATCCCTAGCTTTATTTGAGTGTATACCCTGATGACGGAGGATGCTATCAGGGTGAAAATTTGATATAGGTAAATGCGTATCTTTCCTGGCTCCAGATTTGTCACAAATATTTCTGGAGTTTTTTCATTATTGGAGTTTAAAAATTACCCATCTAATCTAGACTTCAGTGAATATTTTACTTTTCTATAGATTGATAGAATAAAAAAACAGAATAAGTAAAGCAAAGTATGACTTACCCGAAATCATATCCGGTGAAATTGGTGAGCTTATTGTAACTAATGGAAGAAAATTTTCTTTAGATGTTTTATTATATACAGGGCTTCGACAATACTCACAGCACCCTTTAGCACGTTCAGCAACAGCCTTTTTCTGTTGCATTGTGACTTGGTTTTCAGGCATACATTTGCGTCTGAATTCCTAAATTTTCCATCAAAGCAATAAGTGAAATCCCGTGCAGACGCGCTAAATCTGCTAAATATTCAATGCGTTGTGTTTGCAATTTTTCTATCTGTTCAGTTAAGCGATCGCACTTTTAATCTTGACTAAAGCAAAGTGCGATGTCTGACGATAAGGCGCTGCGCGTCTACGCACTGAATATAAATGTTTATTTTGTTATATATGTCACAAAAATATCCTTTTTCATCTCTACTTCCGCCGCTGCGTCTGGATTATAAGCTGGTGATAATAAAAAACCCGCAAATGACGGTAAAGTAACTCCTGTTTTGGAATTACATGAGGGATAAAATAATGTGTAAAATGGCTCGGCTACAGAAGGAGTCCCAAGTTTAACACCCATAGTAGTTGCTAAAGCCTGAGCACGACTTTGAGCATCTTTCATAGCTGATTGGTACACTGAACTCTGCAAAGCTTGACAGTCATTGACTGCGTACTCAACGCCCACACTCTTGACGGAAAGATTTTCAATTTCGCTCGTGGACTTGTTCGCTGTAGCAACAATTTCCTGGACGCGCTCGCGTGTTGGTTTTTCCAGTTTCACCAATATTTTGGCGTTATTTTCACTGGAATTAGTGTTAAGTTGCACTTGAATTTTATCAGCACTAATCCCTTTGGCAACTAGGCTATTAACTACAGGCTGGAGAGTTGCTTTAGTTAGTGATTTTTTGCTTGGTAAAGATTCTGCTACTGTTTTGTAATTTAAGAGTAGAATCGGTGAGGATATGCGGCGGACTGACCCTAAAGATGACGGTTGCGTTTCTAAGTTATTATTGCTACCTCCGCTACTGAATAAAAATTCAATATCTGCTGTATCTGCTGGCACTCTCACTACCCCTTGACCGATTACCATTAATGAATGGCGATCGCTTGCTGGTGGGTAAAATAATTGGGCATTAGTGACTTTGGGTGTTAACGCTCCCACCCCGACAGTCACGGAAATACTTAGCATTAGAGCAGTTATTTTTCTCATGTCCTGGGAATGTCCTTTGAACTTAGTAATTGTCAAAGTTTACACCTCAAGAGCAATATACTGAATCCTTTATCCAAATAATTCAGGACTTACGCACTCAAAACCTGAAACCTCGTTCGCATAGCGTGCGCGAAGCGCAATCTCCCCTAACCCCACTAAAAAAAGGGGATCTCTTATGAATACGGTTCACTTAAGAAAATTGTAGGTTGGGTAGAACGAAGTGAAACCCAACAAAGTCACGGAAGTGTTGGGTTTCATTCCTCAAACGCCACTTGCTTCTCCCAAAGGGAGAGGCTAGCGCCTGCCGTAGGATGCCCAAAGGGCTGTAGGGAGAAGGGCGCAGTGGCTCCCCAACCTACGCAGAAGTTGAGTTTTAGGCTTAACTGAACTGTATTGGATCTCTGATCTGACTTTTCACGGTATCTGGAAAATCTCACTTCTTCTAAGAGAGAGACTTTGAATTTTCCCCCTTCCCGATGCAGAAAGGGGGTTAGGTTTTTCATGGGCCTTTCTATACAACGTGAAAAGTCAGATCAGCAGAGAGCCAAATCTTGTTAGAACTATTAACCAAACCAGTGAGAAGGTTCACAAGCTGGTTCAACTGTTTCACAAAGATGATTGCTAATCCAATCTGACTTTTCTTGAATAATTAAACAAATGCCTTGGTGAATCAAATTTTGTAAATGTAGTTGCTGTTCAAAGGGCTTACGAGGCAACTTGTAAAAAGCCAAGCTTCCTTGTTCAGCCTCTGCTAGCGGAATCTGTCCGTTAGACATCACGCTATAAAAGGAGGGAATGCGGTTGAGGACGAAAGCAATTAGCTCTTGGCGTAAGTCAGGAATCGCAAAGGCTTGTTGATATGGATGGGATGGATATGTATCCAAAACGCTTTCAATCTCTCCTACTACTGATTGCTGTGTTAAATTGACTACCGTTTTCATAATTTTTAAACTCCTTTTTTAATCTAGTCAATGGTTGGTGGAGAAAACAACTTTTTTAGATGCCAACGTCGTGATGACAATCAGTTAGAAGTAATTCAACTGATAGATACAATAGACTCTGAAACTAACTTTTTATATAGGTAGAATATCAGACATTTGGGTTTGCTTATTTTAGTTAAGGTTTATACTGGTTCACAGCATGACTTCTTAAAACAGCGTCCAATAAGCTGGTAAGTTACCGACATTTTATATTTATAATCCTAATTATTTAAAAATTCTGCCTTTTTGGCAGAAATCTACATAAAACGCAGCATCAAGGTTAGGGGATCAAGATTAACAGCAACAAAAAAACCTTGAATTAGGAACAACTTTTTAATAAAGTTAAGCTTTTTTGGTAATTTACATCACTTTTTCAGGTCTGCTGCAAAATTTGCTGTTTCATCTTAAAAACTTATTTGTTGCACATTCGTTTAGTAAGTCATAAAAATCACAACTCACTATAGTGCAAAATCAGTCTAGCGACAGATGAAAGAATCAGGTAAAAACATGTAGAAAGTTCACATTATCTAAAGGTAAATGATGCAATTGACGATTAATTTCATCAGCCGCAGCTAATCCAGAAAGCATCGCACCTTCTACAAGATTGCCGCCACACCAATCACCACAACAAATTAAAGGTAGGGGAGTTCCGGCAGACAAAAATGTTTCGTGCCAAGGACGGCTAGGAAAGGCATAACGCCAACGATGTACTTGCATCCATTCAGGAGTATTCAGCCAAGGAAGGGACAGAGATTCAGCTGCTCGTTGCAACATATACTGTCCGGCAGGTTGTAAATCCTGTGATTCTAGATGACGTTGAGCAAAATCAGCGCTACTTTGCACCACAAAATGTGGCTGTTGAGGGTTAGGACGCTTGCTACTGTCCAAACCAATCCATGCTAAATCGGCATCATCCACAAAAGTTAGAGCTTTCCACTCAGGGAGGGCTTGGGATGTGGGAGAATATCCAGCGATGTCTGACGACAAGCCGCTTTGCGTCTACGCACTAATCGAAGGATAAAATTCTACAGAACGCAGATTGTCAAGAAAGACTGCATCCAATACACTTTCACCCAAAGGTGACAACAGCATCACAGCTTGGGGTGCAGGAATGGCGACGACTATAGCTTTTGCAGATAATTCTTCGTTGCTAGATTCAAGAGTCAGACGCCAGCTATTTTCAGGAGTTGGGGTAATAGCAATGACACGCTGATTCAGTAATATTTCTAAACCTGGAGCGAGAGATTTAGCGATGTCTGACGACAAGCCGCTCCGCGTCTACGCACTCATTCCCTCAGGTGCAACATAACGCGGACTGCGGTTTTTGGGTTCAGATAAAAAAGCATCTGCTGTGAGTTCGTAAACTTCCTCTGTCCAAACTTCAAGGATATGGCGCGTAGACGCAAAGCGGCTTGTCGTCAGACATCGCAATATTTCCACAAAACGTCCCAACAATTCACCCTTTGGCTTCAGGTAACAAGCCCCATGATCCGCCCAAGTTCCATGCAAGCGACGTGTAGCCAATCTTCCTCCCAAACCACGGGACTTTTCCACAACTAGCACCGAATATCCAGCTTGACTTAACTGCTGGGCGCAGACTAAACCAGCTATTCCGGCACCAATTACTGCAATATCAGTCATGAGTCAATAGTCCTTGGTCATTAGTTATTAGTCATTGGTCATTAGTTATTGGTTATTATCAAAGGACAAAATTACTACTAATGACTGCTGAAAGCTAATAGTAGAATAAGGTACAGAAAGCTGCACGGAACGGAGGAAGGGAAATTGGATGAAATGAGGGCGGCGCTAGAGTTAGCGACCGAAGAAGAATTGCAAGATTTAACGGCAATTCTATTTAGTCGTAAGTTCAATCCCCTAGACTATGTACACACACCCGAACCCATCAAAGTACAAAGCCAAGACCGTAAAGCTTGGTTAGACGCACTAGAGGGTCGCTTTCGTTTTTTAGCGG
The DNA here is from genome assembly GCF_937863485.1 of uncultured Nostoc sp. GTDB lineage: Bacteria > Cyanobacteriota > Cyanobacteriia > Cyanobacteriales > Nostocaceae > Nostoc. Next base: position 39,056 of record NZ_CALMFY010000001.1, read on the forward strand.
CAGATGGGATGACAGTATTACGGGGACGCACAGGCCAGGTAACTTACCGACAAGCCTTAGTTCAAGTATGTAAGTATCTAAAAATTTCCTATTCTAATCAGCTGGCAACTATTGATTTAGAAGCAGAAGTATTTTTGCATCTGCTAGGACAGGTGTGGAAAAAATTACCTGAACAGGAAAAGCAAAAATTGACTGTACGGGTGCAGCATCAGCTGTTCAAATCAGAACTAAAACAACCGCTACCACTTTTATTGCAACATGACCCCTTGGGGTTACTTTTCAAAGGCGGTAGTGCGATCACGGTTACTTCCATGCTCCAGCCACTTGTACTTAAGCAAATTGCCCGGCAATTTGCCATCCACTTTGCTACCTATGAAGTAGCCAAACAAGCGGTAATTACAGGTTCAGAAGCAGCTACAACCCAATTCCAAAGCTATGTAACTATGCAAATGGCTCGACGGGGTATGACTGTGAGTGCAGCTCGTTATGGGGCAACCCGCAGTATATTTGCTGTGATTGGGCCAATGATGTGGGCTTGGTTTTTTGCGGATTTAGGGTGGAGAGTGATCGCCACTAACTATGGTCGGATCATCCCTACCATCTTTGCCTTAGCTCAAATTCGCCTCACTCGTGAGGAATGTTGGGAGCCAGCTTGAACAAAGCTTTTTACTATTTCAAGTCTCGTTGGCAATCTTGCTGGAACTACTCTCTATGGGCACTGTTAATCTTCCCATTGAGTCCTTTATTGGGGGCTGTGACTATAGTTGTTGTATCATTAATAACTTTACTGAAACAATACCAGAAAATTAGTCGCCGCCCCCTCAACTGGGGATTTGCCCTTTTGAGTGTGTTGCTGGTCATAAGTGCTGGGTTTGCCGATGACAAGACCGCAGCTTTCCTCGGCTTATTTAATTTATTACCATTCTTTTTAGTTTTCGCTGCCCATAGCACTCTGATTCAAACATTTGCCCAATTGCGGCAAATGGCTTGGATTTTGGTGATCGGTTCCATGCCAGTAATAATTATCGGTTTGGGACAGTTATTTTTAGGCTGGAGTTTGAAGTTCGAGATTTTGTGGATTGTCTTAGCTTGGACGATCAGACCAGGAGGAAATCCACCAGGTCGCATAGCCTCACTCTTCTTGCACGCCAACACCTTCGCTGCTTATCTAGCGATAGTTTTCATCTTGGGCTTAGGGTTGTGGCTTGAACAATGGCGATTGGGGATTAGGTATCGAGGATTCGGTATTGGAAAGAATTCAGTCTTCAGTTCCCAGTCCCCAGTCCCCTTTCTCTTTTTAACCGTGGCGATAATTACAAATTTCATTGCTTTGATTTTTACCAGTTCGCGCAATGGGTGGACGATCGCTATTTTCGCCTGTTTAGCTTATGCACTTTACCAAGGTTGGCGCATTCTTGTAGGTAGCGTTGCTGCGATCATCTCTAGTGTGCTTTTGGCAGCTTTTGCTCCCTCACCAGTCGCTCAATTTTTTCGTCAGTACGTTCCTGCTTTCTTTTGGGCAAGGTTAAATGACGATATGTATCCAGATAGACCAATCGCTTTAATGCGAAAAACTCAGTGGGAGTTTGCCTGGTCTTTAGCTCAGGAACATCCTTGGACTGGCTGGGGGTTACGCAGTTTTAGTAGACTCTACAAAGCCCAGATGCAGATTCCCTTGGGTCATCCCCATAACTTTTTTTTGATGTTATCTGCTGAAACTGGTTTTCCCAGTACTTTTTTATTTTGTAGCTTACTGGCTTGGATTTTGATTACAGGCGTTCAATTATTGCGAAAGTTAAAATATATAAATACAGAAGACAGACTGATATTTTTCAGTCATTTTCTAGCTTTTGTTGCGTGGGTTCTATTTAATACAGTAGATGTAACCCTCTTCGATATTCGTTTGAATGCGCTCTCATGGTTAATTTTGGCTGCCATTTGTGGAGTAGTACATCGTTATAACCAAGAAGATAGGTTTGCATCTCATCCAAATTAGTCAGTTAGGAAATAGTGATCAGTAACTTAAAATTGCCATTAATTTCCGTGTATGCACTGGGGACGTTTAGAGTTTTAAATTAATAAGATTGCTATATTCACGTCTGTGACTGTGAGAGTGACTAATTAGGTATTAGTCGCTGTTGCTGATTGTTGGGAAGGTGTAGGGACAATCCTTTGCGGTTTTCCTGCATGACGGGCATCTCTTGTAGATGCCCTTTTGAATATTTATTATTTTATTACTTAAAAAATATTTAATTTGACGGAATCTCTGAAAAATTTTTATCTTTCATCAAGGAAAATAAAACATGATTACTGAAATTAAACTAGTACAACACGGCGGAAATAGAGCAACGATTTTAAAACCCTAAAAAACCCATTCCGTAATCCTTTTGACTTTTGAATGCATGACTTGCGCCTTGCGGTACTAGGTCTTTGTAACCCGCCAGAACCTATTTATTTGCATGTAAAAAACGGAGAATTAAATGGGGAATTCTACCTGTGGTATAACTACGATATCAATAGTGTTCAAACTAAGTTGCAGACATCTAAAAATTCCCATATCGTCTCTGGTGAACCAATACTGTTTTGAAAGATTGGCAAGGCTGGGGAAGTGAGGCAGACGGAGAACAACAAATGACCAATAACCACTCAGACAAATAAGTAAGTGGGCAAGAATAAATCAAACAATATTACGCAATCTAAAATTAATTAAATTGGGTGATAGTAAGCGGCTCCAGCCCTATTATAAGGGCTAAAGCCGCTTACTATAAACCTTTAATTATTCACGCCTACTTACTTAACTTTCTCTAACTGAACCGGATTGCAATAACCTTTTTGGTGTAAGCTCTCGGTAAAATGGGTGTGTCGGTAACGAAAAAAAGACGCCTCTATAACCAATCTTATGCTTACAACAGCTGACTTTCTTCAGTACACCCAATGGTCCGGTATAGCCACCTTGGTATTTGCTGCCTTAGCAGTTTTGGCTTTTATTCTCAAATGGGGCATCCGCTTTCGGCTGGTGGGTACGACTGGCTTTATGCTGGTGCTGACAGCTGGTTTATTTGCACTCTCAATAGTCCCCTTGAGTCGGACTGTGATTCCCGGAGCAGTCCGGTACACTTTAGTTTATGACAATGGGTCAACACAAGCGGTGATTGCCACATCACCCCAAATTACACCCACACAATTAGAAGCAACTTTACGTCAAGCAGCTAGTAATCTCTTCTCTTATGGTCGCTCAGGTACACGCGAAGACGACAAGTTGACAGTTCGCGCCCGTACCATTATCCACCCGGAACAAGGGGCTTCTGTACCAGTTTACTTGGGTGAGGTGAAGCGATCGCTCGTTTCGCATCAAAATTCCCCAGTCACAGTCGAAATTTACACAGACAAATTCGCCCAATTGCCAAAACCTACTGCTTAAGAGGAGCACGGGGGCAGGGGAGAATTGGACAATTTTTTCTTCAGCCCTCATTTTCTTTTCCTCTCATCCTCCCAGAGGACAAAATAATTTACCTATTATCAGAATAACAAAATTTATTTTGTATTTACTGATACATTAATAGTTATTTTTAGATTAAGATATTCACACTTTAGTGCTTCCACTGTTAGAAAAGGTCAATCAGCGTGCAGGTAATAGGTACTGAAAATTGTGATTTTTTAGTTGTTATCCTCATTACCACTGTTGCGATTTTCACAGTCTTTGCGGCAAATGAATCGGCTGTGAGGGCGTACAGATAGATGTATGCCTCTTTGCACCTATCCATAGCTGGAATGACCATCGACACATGATTCAGTTCTCAATAACTTTTCCTGAGAATCTGAGAGTGGTAATGTTAATTAATTATACGGTTATTCAAAACTTTGATAGTTCGGAATTTCAGGCTAATGGACATCACAAATTCAAGCAACGTCGTTAAATTGCTTAACCAATTGGCGATGGGGTTTGTATTTTTCATTACATCGGTTAAAACTGAGTTGAGTCAGATGCTTTGTTTGTAGCCATTCTGAAAGCAGCGTGGCAACAAGCATTCCTGACTGCAAGTCTATTAGATTAAGAAATATCAAGGTTTTGGCAAACTAGATTATATGTCTAATCAACTTTCTACTCAAGGTTCTTTGTCTACTCAAACCTCTAGTTCATTATTTACGCTCACAGTTGCCCCAGCAAAAGTAATCCGTGGTTCTGAGGTGTTGCAAGCAGCAGCAGTAGAGATCGCCTGTTTGGGAAGTCGTCCCTTAATTGTGGCAGGTGAATCTACTCTCGCCATCAGCCGAAAAAATTTGCAACCAGTTTTAGAAACGCAACAGTTACATACAGCTCAAGCTTCCTATGGTGCAGATTGCTGCGAAGCTAGCCTAAAATCTTTACAGAAGACGGCAAAAGAACATAAAGCTGATGTAATTATCGGTGTCGGTGGCGGCAAAGCCCTAGATACAGCTAAATTAGCCGCGCAGCAGTTACAGCTGCCAGTGGTGACAATTCCGACATCAGCGGCTACCTGTGCAGCTTGGAGTGCCTTGTCGAATGTTTATTCAAAAGACGGGGCATTTCTCTACGATGTGGGGCTGTCTCGTTGTCCCGATTTACTGATACTTGATTATGACTTGATTAATACTGCACCACAACGGACTTTAGTAGCTGGAATTGGTGATGCGATCGCTAAGTGGTATGAAGCCTCAGTTAGCAGTGGGCATTTGCAAGACACTTTAATTATTGCTGCGGTGCAACAAGCACGAGTTTTGCGAGATATCCTGTTGCAAAAGTCAGCCACCGCCTTGAAAGAACCAGGTAGTGAGGTTTGGCGAGAAGTTGTAGACGCCACTGTTTTACTCGCCGGGGTAGTTGGGGGACTTGGAGGGGCGCAGTGTCGCACAGTTGCAGCCCATGCCGTGCATAATGGTTTAACTCATATTTCAGGACATGGCAGTATTCATGGCGAAAAAGTTGCTTTTGGGATTTTGGTGCAACTGCGTTTAGAAGAAATGCTACAAAGCAATCAACTAGCTGCATCGGCACGACAACAGTTGTTAAAGTTCTACACAGAAATTGGACTACCCCAAAAATTAAGTGATTTGGGATTGGGCAATATTACATTAGGCGAGTTGCAAACAGCCGCTGAAATTGCTCTGGTTCCTAATTCTGACATCCATCGACTACCATTTAAAGTCGCGCCAGAACAGTTGATGGCGGCAATGGTTTCCACCACTGCACCCATAGATAGTAGAGACATGAATCGAGTTTCGCCCAAGGGAATGAGTGACGAGGTTGAAGAATGAGTTTAAATTGGATTGTCCCAGCAGAACGTATACAAAAACTGCCACCTTATGTATTTGCCCGTTTAGATGAACTGAAAGCTAAAGCACGCGAACAAGGGCTGGATTTAATTGATTTGGGTATGGGAAACCCGGATGGTGCGACGCCAGCACCAGTTGTAGAAGCAGCGATCGCTGCTTTAAAAGATCCCGCCAATCATGGTTATCCTCCTTTTGAGGGGACTGCTAGTTTCCGCCGGGCAATCACCAATTGGTATCATCGTCGCTATGGTGTGGTTCTCGATCCCGATAGCGAAGCCTTACCACTGCTGGGTTCTAAAGAAGGATTAACCCATCTAGCGATCGCCTACATTAACCCTGGTGATGTTGTTCTGGTTCCTTCCCCAGCTTATCCCGCCCATTTCCGCGGCCCAGCGATCGCAGGTGGGAAAATCCACAGCTTGATTCTTAAACCAGAGAATGACTGGTTAATCGATTTAGCTGCAATTCCTGACGAGATTGCTAAACAAGCCAAAATTCTCTATTTCAACTATCCCAGTAATCCTACTGCTGCCACCGCCCCCCGCGAATTTTTTGAAGAAATCGTCGCCTTCGCCCGCAAATATGAAATTTTGCTGGTGCATGATTTGTGTTATGCCGAGTTAGCTTTTGATGGTTATCAACCCACTAGCTTGCTAGAAATTCCTGGTGCGAAAGAAATTGGTGTGGAATTTCACACCTTATCCAAAACCTACAATATGGCTGGTTGGCGCGTTGGGTTTGTCGTGGGTAACCGCCATGTAATTCAAGGTTTACGGACGCTGAAAACTAACTTAGATTACGGCATTTTTGCCGCATTACAAACAGCAGCTGAAACCGCCTTGCAACTGCCAGATGTGTATTTGCACGAGGTACAACAACGCTACCGTACCCGCCGCGATTTCCTGATTCAAGGATTAGGAGAGTTGGGTTGGGATATCCCCAAAACTAAGGCGACAATGTATCTTTGGATGAAGTGTCCCGTTGGCGTTGGTTCCACAGATTTTGCCCTGAACGTGTTGCAGCAAACTGGTGTTGTTCTTACCCCAGGTAATGCCTTTGGGGTTGCAGGTGAAGGTTATGTAAGGATAAGTTTAATTGCCGACTGCGATCGCTTGGGTGAAGCTTTACATCGCTTTAAGCAAGCTGGTATCCGCTATCAACCTGAAGCCGTAGTCTCTGCTTCACAATAGAAATGGCGTCCCCTTATCAATAATTCGCGTCGATCGCAAATGGCAGAGGGATTTACGCGAATATTAGGAGAAGGTAAAGTTGCTGTTGCTAGTTCAGGTTTGGTAGCAAATGAGGTAGATCCCGTCACTGTTGAAGTGATGGCAGAGATTGGTATTGAAATTAGCAATCAGACTTCTAATATCAAGTTCGGATAATTAGTTATGATTCCCACAGTCATTGCACCCCACCCCACCAAAGCTACGCTTTGGTGGGGTTCTTGAAGTTTTTTTATTTGACCCAACAATGAAGTCAGGATTTATACTGACTTTTCACAGTATTTGGAAAACCTCACTTCTATTTCTCTTTCCTTTTAGGAGAGAGACTTTGAACTTTCCCCCTTCCCGTGTCGGGAAGGGGGTTAGGTTTTTCGTGGGCTTTTTCAGATGGCGTGAAAAGTCAGAGTATAAATCAAGTTGAGAATTATCCGGATTGATGGACAAAAGCAGTGTAATTACTAAATGTAAAATGTAATAACAATTACAATGATAGTTTATTTAGTATAAATAATTTTATGTTGTCTGATTTAGATTTGGTTCGAGAGTTTGTATACAACTCTATCCAGAAAAAAGATATTTTATTGGCAAATCGTTCTTTAACAGCACAAACAGTTTATAATATTAACCATCTAGCAACAAAGGCTGAAGGCATAATTGCCACTGCCCAACTAAATACCACAGCAAGTGAATTCTTAATTCGGTCTAATTCATCCCATTAGGAATTACTAAATCAGGCTTTATCAGAATGCAATTATCTCCTTAAAGGAAGCATAGATAGTTGTGGTTTCTATCACTATCAACACTACCAAATCCCTAAAGACTATAGGTTGCAATGTACTAAATCTGTCATTTTATGGCGAGCTTGGTGGAAATATCGCAAGAATATTTTACGACTAGGAATTCTATCGGATCTTTTAATACAGACAAGAGATTCCTGGTATCCAATCAGAGATTTAACCATTAGTGATGGACTTCTATATATCAAAACTTTAGGAAATGAGATAGAAATTCATGCAGATGACCTAGTGATTTGGTTAAGCAAAATTGAAGTAAATTCTCAAAATTAGTCATTAGTCATTAGTCAAAAACTTCACCCCTCCCTACCCCTCAGAAGTCAATACGCTTGGGTTAAGGAAATTTATCGTTTAGGCCTTAATGACAAAAGCCCGGCATGAATTACATAAGCAATTACAAACTGCTTAAACAACAAGTATTTCGGCTTTTCAAGCGTGCCATTCGTCTTTGAGTTAAATTATGTCTTTTTTCGAGCTTCCAAGGATTGTAAGTTAGTTTGCAGATTGCTACAACTACAAATCAGGTTTGCGATCGCTCGAATTAATTTAGCAGGCTCTACTGGTTTGGTGATATGCTGCTCAAATCCGGCAGCAATTGCTTGTTGATAATCAACCTCAGCTGCGTAAGCTGTGAGAGCGATCGCTGGAATTGTCCCTCCCATATCTGGTGACATGGCTCTGATTTGACGTATCAGCATATAGCCGTCTACTTCCGGCATTCCAATGTCGCTTAACAGCAGGTTTGGCTGGAACTGAGGCATGACTTGTAGTGCTTCTACAGCTGATGCTGCTTGAGTTACTACCGCGCCAGACTGCTCCAGAATGAAAGCAATTAACTCTCGCGTATCACGTTCATCATCCACAAGCAGAACTTTTACCCCATTTAGATCAGGCGAATCATCAGGTTGTTGCTCACTCTCGTGGCTATTTAGATAAATCTTGATCAGCGGTAGCAGGACTGTAAAGGTTGCTCCCTGTTCTTCGCCCAAACTTTCTGCTTGAACTGTGCCCCCATGTAGCTCTACAATGTGACGAACAATAGCTAATCCTAATCCCAGTCCGCCAAATTTCCTGGTAGTTGCACCATCAGCTTGTCGAAAGTAGTCAAATACATAGGGTAAAAAATCTGGGCTAATTCCCTTACCTGTATCACTAACTCGAAGTTGAGCCTGAGAACCAAGTGACTGTAAACTGATTTCTACCTGTCCACCTTGGGGTGTAAACTTAATCGCATTAAAAAGTAGATTCCAGATAACTTGCTGCAAGCGACTTGAATCACCAGTTACTTGACCGATGTTTGGTTCAAGGATAGTGTTAATCTGAATCAATTTGGCTTCAGCCGCTAGACGTACAGTTTCTATTGCTGCTGCGATCGCACTTTCCAGATTCACAGGAGCAATATTCAGGCTGAGTTTACCTTGCAAAATTCGAGAGACATCCAGCAAATCTTCAATTAATTGCGTCTGAAGCTTGGCATTGCGCTCAATGGTTTCCAGGGCGCGAGTGGTGGTTACTTGATCATACTTTTTAGTTTGCAGTAACTTCGACCATCCCAGGATCGGGTTTAGCGGCGTGCGAAGTTCGTGGGAAAGAACCGCCAAAAATTCATCTTTGATCCGGTTAGCTTGAACTAACTGCTCTTTTTGCTGCTGTAACGAAGTCATCAATTGAGCGCGTTCCAGAGCAACCGCCACCTGATCAGAGGTTGCTTGCAGCAGGGCAATTTCCCCAGAAGTGAAGTGGGTACGGGTGCGGCTGGCAAAGGAGAGGACACCAAGCAGCTTTCCCTGAGCAATTAACGGTTGACCGGCATAGGCTGTGATTCCAAAAGGATGAAGGATTTGGGCATTTGGATGGCTAGAGTGCAGCACATCATTGACGACAATTTGATGGCGTTCTTGCGCCACTAGTCCGCACATCCCTTGATTAAATTCCAGGTATTCAATTGTTTGAAATACTTCATCAGTAATGCCGTTGCAAGCTACTAACCGAAATTTCTGCTTATTTTCATGTGTATCGATTAGATAGTGGAAGTAAAAATGCAAATCCATCTGCGCCGAGAGTTTGCTGAACAAGCTGTTCATTAGATCCAAGGGGCGCTCGGTTGAAAGCAAATCGCTGGTTGTTTCAGAAAGCAGTTTGAGTCGTTCACTGCGCTCTTGCAGAGCAAGTTCAGCAAGCTGGCGTTCCCGAAGGGCGCGTTCGCGTTCGGTGATGTCAACTGCAACCCCTCCTACCAGGCGTTGCCCAGATGCATTGGCAATCGGAAACTTATATACTAAAAATTCGCCGAGGGTGCCATCTGTGCGTGGCGCAGACTCAATCATTTCAACAACCTGATTCGTCTCGGCAACCATTCTAATGTTATCAAGCAGGGGTTGAGCGATTTCGGCTGGGTATAGGTCAAAAATATTTTTATTAATCGCCTTATTTGTTGCTAAATCAAATGTCTTTAGATAAGTTGGACTGAGGTAAAGTACACGTCCGTCCGCATTCGTAATCCATGCGGCGGCTGGAATATTGTCCATAAAAGCTTGAAATTGCTCTTGACTCTGACTCAGCGCTTTTTTAGCTTGTTTGAGATCACTAATATCAAGAATGAACGCAACTGATTTGTGCCGAGATTCTCCTAAAAGGGAGTAACCAACTACAACTGGGACACTCGAACCATCCTTGCGAATGCACTCCTTCTCATAGGGAGTACAGGTTCCCTTCGCTGTTGCTTCGGCAATAGCCAGTTCATCTAAATATTGGTACTCAGGGGGCGTGATATCAGTCCAGCATAGGGGAGCAACGCGAAAAAGTGAGATCGGGGTTTAGTTCTCAATTATACCTCTATATTCTCAACAAAACTTGGTTTTTTAGTTGCGATCGCATCCCGAAACAAGCTATATACGTCCCAGGTTGCAGCACCTCACAAAATCGCGTTGCTCCCCCAGCATAGTCTGCCAGCCTGGATATCTTCCTGGGTATAGCCCACAATTCGCAAGAACTCGTCATTAGCTTCAGTGATGCTACCATTCACATCACCAAAGAGAATGCCAACTATATTCGCTTTAACAAAACTCCTGAGGCGTTCATCACTTGCTTGGACTGCCTTTTCTGCTAGCTTGCGATCGCTGATGTCACGGAAGAAAATGTTAAGACCATCCTCACAAGGGTAGACGTGAATCTCCAGCCACAGGTCATACTTGGACGGGTAGTAGTAGTGATGCTGGAAGTGGACGGGAATCTGTTCTGCCATCGCCCGTCGGTATTGGCGTTCTACATTAGTGCCTACTGATGCAGGCCACTCCTCCCAGTGCGACTTACCGATAACCTCTGTGCGGAGTTTGCCGTTAATTCGCTCTGCTTCGGCATTTTGGTAGATGATTCGCCAGTCCCGGTCTAAAGTAATAAATGCATCACTCATGTTTTCCAGAGTGCGTGTATTCCGCTCGTTGGCTTGCTGTAATGCCGCTTCTGCTTGTTTGCGTTCGCTCAAATCAACAACGAAGCCAATGACTGTTTCTTGAGTATCTCCCACAAGCACAGAACCGAGCAAAACGGGAATGCGATCGCCATCTTTGCAGATGTATTCCTTTTCAAAGGGTTTACATACTCCGGTCGTTCTAAGTTCTTCCACTGAATACTCACTCAATTGAAGATACTCAGGTGGGGTGATCTGGCGCCATTTCATTTGGTTAGCGGACAAATCTTCTCGCGTATAGCCTACCATCTTCAGAAAAGCATCATTGGCTTCGATGATCGAGCCATTTTTTATCTCAGTTAGGATGACTCCAATGATGTTGGATTCTGCTAGTCGGCTAAACCGCATTTCGCTATTTTGCAACAATTTCAGGCTTGTCTCTGCCGAAAGTCTAGCAGTTCGTAACTCTGAAGAAAGGGCAGTAATTAAGAAGGATACTAGTGAGAATGTGGTTAATCGTACCAAGACGTTCAGGCTGAGGAAATCGAACGAGTAGACTGGCTCAATCAAAAAATAAACAACAGTTGTAATAGATAGAGCGATCGCCACTACTCCAAGTCCCATGCCACCATACCAAGCACTGATTGCCACAGCAGCATAAAATAATGTAAATACGCTCGGATCGAAGACTGGCACCAACAGTCGCGTCAGCAGCAGCGCCGCTATGACTGCCAGAATCATCACACTATAGTTTAGCAACCAAGAGCGCATCATCAAAATCTTTTCCGGTACTTTCACCATCATCTTAAGAGTCCTCTCGCTGCTCTGCTATTAGGAGATACTCGTTCAGTAGTCTTTTGCCTGATTCGCCCATCTTCTGTAACATTTCTTCAATTAGTTTTAGTCCCATCTGTGAAGGCACTGTAGATCCGTTCTCCCAGCGATTGACTGTTCGTAGGGAAACTCCCAACTTAGCTGCAAACTTTTCCTGAGAGAGATTGAGTTGCTGCCGAAGTTCACGGATGAAATCTGAAATTTTTAATAGCTTTCCTAGTTCCATAATAAGAAGATTAAGACAGTTGTCTCGCCATTTGTCTCGAACTTGAGGAAGAATTTGAACAGTCATTAGTCGTTATCAATTTCATCTTTTGACGAAATACTGATATCAATTCTCAGTCTTCATTGGTTACTGTTAACTGGAGAAAGTATCTATATAAACATTAAATTTTGTCAGGTGTGTAATGTTCAAATAGGATTATTTTAAGTACTTTGATGAGTTTCAAGGATTACGCAGTGCCAAAAATCTATGGGTAGTGGATTACATTGTTACGGCTCGTACCCTACTTAATACTTTATATATAGTAATCCTATTTTAGTTGTAAAAATTATTGTAGACGCGCAGCGGTGAAGCAGCGCGGTCTTCTCCCAAAGGGAGAGGCTAGCGCCAAGGGGGTTTCCCCCATGAGCGACTGCTGTTAGCGCAGCGGTAGCGACGTAGGAGCGTCACCCGGAGGGCTTGCCGCAGGCTACCGCCAACTCTTGGAGACACTACCTGTAGCAAGATCCCCGTAGGGGTACGCGCAGCGTCTCCAAGAGCGCCAAAAAAGAAGGAAAGAAGTTTACGAATCATTTAGGAATGCTATAGCAATCCTAAATGAGTTGTGAAAAATCACAGTTGTTGATAAAGTGAAT
>NZ_CALMFY010000002.1 GCF_937863485.1 uncultured Nostoc sp.
CGCTGCACACTGATTTTACTTCTTCTAAATAATACTATCTATCACAACTTGGTATTAAATGGTGCGATCGCCCTACTGGTAGGAGTTGTTTAAGTCTTGCCGCTGACTGCTGACCCCAAGGACTTTTCCAATTCGCAATTCACTTTTCTGTCCACCATAGTGGTTTCAAAAACACGCTATTCGAGTAGAGGTAGTTGCACCCGTTGTCCCCGTAAATACATTCGAGGCGGGGAACGGGTATTGTTTTACCCGCAAAACTGAATTGGCTCTGCTGCCATTGCAGTTGTAGACAGTGTTGATAGAGCGAGTTGGCTTGTTCAAGAGTTAAAAAATCGGGGTAGTAAGTGATAGGTAAAACTGGGGTTGATTCACCAAACAAATTGAGTTGTTGCATAATCTTGTTCTCCTTCTTTTTGAGTCAGAATTCTAGAAACATTGCAATCATGCTGCTGTACAAGTTTTTTGAGTTGTGTAACCGGGGAATAGTATGCTGATAACAAGCAACTAACCACTGTATTTAGCTTTTTAATCAAGCGATCGCTCCTTTGCTGCCTTCTAATGACAAACCTGTAATTTTTGCATTTCTCATTGATGAGTTAGAAGAACCTATCGGTAAAAACGTTAAAGAATCGTGCAACTCTAAAAATACTATTATTACGAATTTTGGAGCGAGGCCGATCGTAAGCGTCAAGTCGTCGAAGTATATTTCCAAGTGGTTGCTGAAGCGGATTGATTGATTTTAGTTTAGTTATTTGTTGCTTGCCAACTGTAAACCTTTGCTATACAGCCAATTGATAAACAAGTCATCAATAGCACTGCTCAACCTGGGCGGCGCTCAGGTGTTTGGACAAAGCAAGCACCTGTATGAAAACCACCATGTAAAAGCACAGTAAAAAGTGAATTTTAGTCTTGCCTTGGGCGGTAATGCTGAACATACATTTGGTACGGAATATCACCAACAAAGAATTCTATTTCAGTGTATGAATGTATTCCTCTCATATCCATCTCTCTTATTCTAATTCGCTGCTGGACAGACTGATGAAGCCACATCCATCGGTTTGGGAATGACTTTTTATTCCACCATCCAATCTGCAACTTCTTGAATCTCAGCAATTACCTTCGGTTCTAAAGGCAGCACTTGTTCGGGAGGACGGTTAGCTACTACTCGTTTAATAACAGCAGGCGATAACCCCATCGCTTTTTCTAAGATGGTGGCGGACTTTTCGGGATTATTAGTTGCCCAATCTCCCTCTTTTTTGAGTATATCTACAATTGCCTTTACAGCTTGAGGATGTTCAGCTAAAACGGAGCGGCAAACTACATAGACTCCATAGCTGGGAGCAGGATTATTCATCAAGGATGCGACGAGCATCATAGTGCTCTTCTGCTGTTGAAAGCCCTGGGTCCCAAATTGACCAAGCATCTGATTTCCATTTTTGGCAAATTGAGTGACTACTGAAGCTTGGGGCTGACTCCCAGCAGATGCAGCAGTCGATTGTATTATTTTTAGCAGAACCGCAAGCAGTTGTGAGCAAACTTGAGCCAAAGGCAAGCGCGAAAAATAAAAGGTTTTTTTCTAAGAAGAGGCAGGAAGAGTATTTTTCTGATGTATCTTTATCTTCTTATTAAGTTCGTGGGTCATTTATCCTACCTTGGCTAACGATTATTACTTGTAAAAATGGTCTGCGTCCTTGACTACATGACGATAACATCTTAATAATTGTTGTGCAGCGTCTCCCTTAAGAGAAGCAACTGCCGTGCCAAGAACACAGAGAGAAGGAAAAAATGCTTGCCACGTCCTTGACGATAACTTACCATTATCTGCTGTAGAAGTTGACTGGAGACATCAAGCATTGATTAAACTAACCTCCTGTAAACTTGATTCTTCTTGCTGAATACGCGATAAGGCATAAGTTAGAAGTAAACGCTCCTCAATGTTATGTTTTGCATTAGGACAAGGTGCTATTCCTTCCAACCAACTTTTAGGACAAGCACCGCCACAAACTGGAAGCATAGGGCAGATAGAACAGAGGTATTCGCCTTGACGAACTCGGTCATTAAAATTACCTAAGCGATCGCGTTTACCAGGCATCTCTTTGCCGGATAGGTGGTCAATGGCATATTCATTAGGTGTACCATAGGTAGGTACGTAAGATATCTCAGTACAATTGAAAATATTGCCATCTAATTTTTTATGCATCCTCGACAAAGCATCATTGAAATATTTTCAACTTTTGTGCAATTTGATGCCGATCGCTTCAGTCGTTGGACGACAGAATCAAGGTAACGTCGCAGTATCCAAAGTTGTCTCAACCCCACGTCTCATAAAACTTCGGAACATTTTTGGGCTTTATATTGGTATAAATTTTGGCTTATTCCTGAATTGCCGCAGCCGAGGTTTACGAAAATTTGACAACCAATGGTTGTCAAAACGTGCCAGATGAGAATTTGACAACCAATTGATCACAAATTCTGCACCTGAGCAAACGCCAAGTTAGACGCAAGTCCTTCATGCCCTAGGATTGCTACCAGGTTCAGTCCTTATGCGATGCCTGCGGCGGGCTACGCCTACAGATAAGTAACATGTATTCTAGGTTTGATAAAACTCTCTGGTAATGACTGCATCCCCAGTTATGAACTATATCGTCAGTACTTCTCAGTGCGTTTAGGGTAAGTTATGGTTGACCAGCACATTTTCTCTGGAAGTCTATCTAAAGAAGCCATCTCTTCTGTGACACGGGAAGGCGACGGCGAGTTGTATCAAGGACTGAAGGAAGAAAAGTTTTGTTATGTACTCAATTCCAGACAAAGCGGAAAGTCCTCTGTCACAACTAGCTATCCATAGGATTTGTCCTAACCAGTATGGCAGCTGCTATAGCTTCCGAGCGTTGACTATATCCGGATGTTTTTTTTTACGTGTATGTCCAATATTCGTAATGCCCTGGAAATCGTGCGTTGGCTAATCTCTTCATCCCATAACTGTGCCATTTCGCTCTGGGTTTTATCCCCATGCTGTTTCACAAAGCTGCGAAACTTCTCCCAATCGGTAATTTTGCTGCTTTGCTGCGATGCTTTCCTTGGTTTGGGTTTGACATCACCCGTTTGGGCTTTGCGCTGCAACCACAAGTTAAACGCAAGAGCGACTAATATTGAACAGAAGGCTTGCTTCACACTTTTTGAGACCGTCCAACTCAATCGCTTGTATCACTTTTTGCCGGAAATCATCACTATAAGCTTTAGCCATTGAAATGAAGTAGACGCGATCACAACTCTTTTCGTTTACGTCCTAATCTCGTTGGCTAGAGCTATAAAAGAGCAGCGTTCTTAGCACAACTGGATAACCCAAAATCACCACATCTGGTCTATGTTGATGAGTCTGGTATGGATGAACGTGATAGCTATGGCTACGGCTACTCTCCTATTGGGGAACGCTTCTACGACCTCAAATCAGGTCGGCGACAAGGTCGCATTAATATGATTGCTGGGTATCGAGCGGGGCAATTGATTGCACCATTTACTATCGAGGGGGCGTGTAACCGTACCGTGTTTGAGACCTGGCTAGAAACTTGTTTGATTCCGGTCTTGCCTCCCGGTGAGTGGGTGATTGTCGATAATGCTACATTTGATCATGGTGGTCGGATTGCTTCATTAATTGAAGCCGTAGGGTGTCAGCTAGTCTACCTCCCGCCCTACTCGCCAGACCTCAATCGCATTGAAAAGTGTTGGGCATGGCTGAAAACTAGGGTTCGTCAGTTGTTACCCAAATCCGATAATTTACCTGATCCAATAGAAACCGTTCTCAAGCAAGCATCGTCCTAATTAATATGGCTACGGCTATATAAACTATGCTCAGTCATTAAATCATTTTATAGCAAATTCAGATTGATCAGTAAATGAATTAAAAATCCGAAGATTAAATAAAATCAAGAGAATAATAAATGAGAATGCGATTACGCTAATAATAGATGAAACAAAAGATAGGAAAAAAGGTAAAAAGACTGCGGCAAGTGCAAGACAATATCTGGGAAGTGTCGGAAAGTAGAGAATGGGATAGTATCAGTCAATGCTTATGGAGTTTACTCTAATATAACTTTTCCATTAACTGTAAAAGTATTCAAGCCAAAAGGGACGCTAAAAATAGAGGATAAATATAAAACCAAAATAGAGTTAGCGTCATAAATTATTATAGAATTGATTGAAGATAACTTTAATATTGAACTGTTAGTAGCAGATAGTTTAGATGGTGAAAGTAGCCATTGAATTATTGCAATGAATCAATTTAAACCCTCTTATGCATTGTCAATGAAGCAATAACTGAGAACGTGAATAATATAATTATTGTCCATAGCAGTCCGTTTCATTTTTTGTCTGAGACTACGTTTATAGATCTGTTCGCGGTTGAGGGCATTGAGAGCGATGCATCCAAAATTACTTGCACTGTGGAATGAACGAATGCGGCAGGCATCCTCAGCAAAAGTACAATCGAGAGTCCAATGAGGCTGGTTTTCAATACTCCAATGTTTGCGAATAGCCCGACCGATAAGTTGAGCATCACTGTGCAAAAAAGTCAAACAAAATTTAGATATCTATCTTTAGATATACTTCATTAAAATGCCTAATTACGCAGTATCCGTCGCATGGTGGGTTGACTAAAATCTATTAAGATATGTTATAATTATTGTTGTACTTCTGATTTAGCAAGCAGTAACTTATTTACAACTTCAAGCTGAAATCAGTCTATTTTATAGATAAATAGAAAACCAATTCAAGCAACTCTAGAAGAGAAGTTTTTTACAACAAAACTATCTTGTAATAAATTTTTAATTTTATTACGAGTAACTCAGAAATATTTAAATTCTGAATCTTCAGTTTTTACTAATATTGTCATATTAAAATACTAAACATTAATTTGACTAATACTCTGGATTTTCTAAAGATAAATATAGATAGTGGAGTTAATTAAAAGTTAGCTAAATTTGGCTATTGGGTGAGCATTTCCTACCCAATACTTCAGTTCACTGTATATTGTACCTACTCGCAAACCCCGATAATTTTACAAGGAGAATAGAATTTGTTAGGAACAACTTCAGCATCCAAGAAGCTTGCCCAGATGACCTATGGCTACTGGCAAAGCCAGTGCCTTTATGTGGCAACAAACTTAGGTATACCTAACCTCTTGCAGTCGGGACCAATGACTGTAGAAACGATCGCAAAAGAGACTTCCACAAAAGTAGAAACTCTCTATGTTCTTCTCCGTGCTTTAGCTCATCTAGGTGTGTTTGTAGAAAAGCCCGGACGTGTATTTGCAGCGACAGAACTCTCAGAACACTTGATTACAAATGCAGAGCCTTCTCTTGGACATTTCCTGATGCATATTATAGAACCCTCTATGTGGGATGCTTGGAGAGAATTAGGGAATTCCTTGAAAACAGGCGAAGTTGCTTTTGAGAGAGCACAGGGCAAGAATTTCTACGAATTCTTCATGACAGAAAATCCCGATAGTAGAAATCTGTTCAACAATGCCATGAGCTTTTTAACGAATCAGGCAATTGATTCGCTGTTTGAGGTCTATGATTTCGGTCAATTTAATACAGTTATGGATGTTGGAGGCAATCAAGGCGCACTAATTGCCCATATTGTCAAAAAATTTGGCTGTAAAGGCATATTGTTTGACCTACCGCACGAGATTGAAACAGCCCCTGCTTTCCTCGCGAGGCAAGGAATTGATGAAGATGCCGTGCAAGTCATTGGTGGTAATGCATTAGAGGAGATACCAAAGGGTGCAGATGCGATCATAATGAAGTATTTCCTCTCCGTATTCAGTGTTGAAGATGCAATCAAGGTATTAACTCGGTGTAGAGAGGCTCTCCCCAAACAAGGTAAGGTAGTACTTCTACAAACACTAGTTCCACCGCGTGGTGCGCCGGTAGAATATCCAGATGGGACTATCCCAGCTCTTGCAGCGGTTCAGATGATGGTGACAAACCCGGGGGGTTACTGGCGCACAGAACAAGAATATAAGGAGTTGTTTGAAAAGAGTGGCTTTCAATTAGAAAAAGTCATTTATACAGGAACTAGCTTGACAGTGATGGAATTTAAGTATCATGAAGTTATACAGGAGTAAGAATTTTCACCCAAGTCGAGTAGGAAATAAGCAGCCACCTGCGTCCTATTTCCTACTCGACTAAATTCAAAAATGGTTCGATAGTACCTTGAGAAATATACTGTTTGGTATATTTCCTAATCCCACCTTTTGCTGCTGCCTTTTGATGACGAAAGCTTCTTATATCCGTCTTGAGAGACAACAAATTCTAATATTAACGGGATTACTTTAGAACTATTAGAACAAATAATTACTAGTGTCATCAATATACGAAAATACTGGTTTTTTTTTGTTTTTAAAAGTTTTGCTCCAACAGTGTGGATAGGAAATTTTACTGGGGCAAAAATA
Source organism: uncultured Nostoc sp. (assembly GCF_937863485.1). GTDB lineage: Bacteria > Cyanobacteriota > Cyanobacteriia > Cyanobacteriales > Nostocaceae > Nostoc. Next base: position 6,452 of record NZ_CALMFY010000002.1, read on the forward strand.
TTTTGTTCTACTATTGCTATAAGTAAATTATTTTTCAAAGACCAAAACCCTGATAAATGTTTAACAAAGTATGTTGAAAAACGCATAAATATGTTGACGCAAATTAACCTAAATTTGTTAAAATTTGTAAAAATGGTCTAACCTTATACATACCGATAAAATAATTTTATCACTCTAAAAATACCATGCCAAATCTTCCCATTTCTATTTCAAAAGACATGAAGTTAAGGTTTTTGCAGGATAATGAAAAAACCTTTATAAGTAATGAAAAAGAATTACCTCTAGTGATTGAGCCAGTAAAGGAAAAATATTTTGCAGTTTTGAAGGGATTACTCAATGAAAGTAGCGACTGGTTTAATCAACAGCTAGATACATACGGAGCCATTTTATTTCGAGGATTTGAAGTTGAGGATGCAGAGCAATTTCAAAAAGTGCTAGAGCTACTGAATGTACAATTGGAGTCAGTTTATCATTTTGGCAGCGCTCATCGTGTACGAATAACTGATAAAATTTTCACCTCTTCTGAAGCTCCACCAGATAGAATCATTGCTCCTCATAATGAGCTGAATATGGTACCGATGCGACCGAGTGTACTCGCTTTCTTCTGCCAAGTTCAGCCAGATATATATGGCGAGACTCCCATCATCAATACCGAAAAGTTATTTGATAATTTATCTCCTAGCTTACAGTACAAAATTGCTAATTTCCCTCAACGATTTGTGCGATATGTTCCTAAGCATCTATTAGAGATTGTCTTCGAGGGTCTTTTGCAAGAGGAAATTACCAGACTTCTTCAGAAACAAGGATTTGATTTTAACTGGCAAGAGGATGGCTCTATTTATTTTGAATGTTCTTATATTACTTTATTTAGTCATCCAAAAACGAGTAGGCTCTGCTTTTCCCTTAGCATTGTTGATTCTTTAGTTAGTAGAGAATGGTATCGAAACATTGGGCAACGGTATTCATTTTGGAAAAGGCTCTATTACAATTGGCTACCAGCGAGCTTGTACAAAAGATTTCAACAAGGATTAACAACAGCAGCAACTGTTGTCGATAGTTCACAAAAACGAACCAGTACTCTTAACACATATTTTTTGAACGAGGATGGTCAAGATACTGAGATGACGCAAGCAGAAGCACAAGAATTAGGCAAATCTGAATGGAAAAATGCATCTGTCTTTAAGTGGAAACAAGGCGATATTCTTGTGGTGGATAATCTACAGGTCGCTCATAGTAGACTCAATACTAAACTTAAGCGAAAGATACTTACGGCTTTCGGTAATATGTGCAATATTCGTGATCTGAAACCAGCTTCATTAGCAACCCATCGCATGAGCATGGACGTTTAGAGGCTTGGCTTAACCCTTTCAGCAACGAAGCCACGCGCAGCGTCTTCGATAGAAGAAGGCATCGTGTTATTAGCTTAAATTTTCTTAGGACTTACGCACAGGTAACGGAAAACGAACCACAGAAGATGCAGAGGTCACGGAGAAATAAGAGTTTAAGAGGGTTTTTGCATAAGTCCTATTTTTAAGTCGCAATTGTTTTCTTATCCATTTTATTGAAAATAATTTTATTTAAGGATTAACAACTTCAATAAGTGCTTCATGAATTACATCTTAACTGCTCCCATCTTTTTAAATTAACAATTAAAGCAGTAATCCTCTCAGCATCATAAATTGTATAAACTGCGTTTCTTTTCAATTGATAGCTAAATAAACTGAGATTTACGCTCTTACATTTTTTTAATCATTATTTGCTACTTCAATAAAATAATAATTTACAAAGACCTATGAATAATAAATCCTTAAATATGAAAGCATTACTTCCTGGAGAAAATTCGGAATTCAAAAGACTGAAAGATTATTGGGAAAAACAGTTAGCCGGAGAATTACCTTTACTGGAATTACCTGCTAGGTTGCCTCGTTTTCCTCTAACAGCATTTAATGGTTCTTCCTTGAGTTTTGTGATTAGCAATAAATTAACTCGCTCACTAAATAAACTGGTAAGTAGTCAAAGTGTTAGCCTTGAAAACCTTCTTTTAGCAGCGTTTAAAGTTTTGCTTTACCGTTACACTAATGAAAAAGATATTTTGGTAGGATTGATACTAACTCAGTCAGATAAATCCGAATCTGAAAGAGTTGTTGACAATTTTGCTAACAAAATAGTTGTTTCACGGGATTTGATTTCAGAAGGTCTTTCATTTAATAAGTTCCTGAGTCAGGTTAATCATACGGTTTTAGAAATAACAGAGTATCAAGATTATCCGTTTGATTTATTGGTAAAACAATTAGAGTCAAAGTCTAACTCAAGTCATTCACCTATTTGTCAAGCTTCGTTTGCTTTTCAGAAGACAAATGAACAGGAGAATATATCAGAATACGAGGAACTAGCCCAGCCAAAAGTAGAGTTTGAGTTTGATTTAAGTTTGGAAGTCATCCAGTTTTCTGAATCATTGCTAGGTTATTTTAAGTACAATAGCAATCTGTTAGATGCAGTGATGGTTGCTCAGATTAATGAACATTTCCAAAATTTACTGAAAAGTATTGTCTCAAATCCAGAACAATCAGTAGTTCAATTACCATTGCTGAGTGACAGGGAACGAGAGAAAATACTGGTTGATTGGAATGCAACTCAGACCGATTATGACCTGGGGATCTGTCTCCACCAATTAATTGAAGCACAGGTAGAGCGAACACCAGATGCGATCGCAGTCTCTTTTGCAGGAGAACAGCTTACCTATGATGAACTGAATAGAAAAGCAAATCAACTAGCGCACTACTTACAAACACTGGGAGTTAAAACAGAGGTATTAGTAGGTATCTGTATTGAGCGTTCTTTAGAGATGCTAGTAGGACTTTTGGGTATTTTGAAAGCTGGCGCAGCTTACTTACCCCTAGATCCATCCTATCCACAAGAACGCTTGGAATTAATCTTATCTGATTCTCAGGTGTCATTATTACTGACTGATAATCAAAAGTTATTTGCTGATGATGAAAAAAGGAAAGTTGTCTGTTTACGTACAAACCTGGAAAATATTGCAACCCATAGCAAAGACAATCCTGCACCATGTGCAACGGCTAAAAGTCTAGCTTATGTTATTTATACCTCCGGCTCGACTGGTAAGCCGAAAGGAGTAGAAATTCCTCACGGCGCTGTGGTCAATTTCTTAAAATCCATGCAGTATGAACCCGGAATAACAGCGTCAGATATACTTTTGGCAGTGACTACAATATCATTTGATATTGCTGCCTTAGAGCTATATTTACCCCTAATTACGGGGGCTAAGGTGGTATTAGCTACTCGAAAAGTAGCCAGTGATGGTAGGCTGCTCAGAGATATTATTGATACTACTGGTGCTACAGTTATGCAAGCCACACCAGCTAGTTGGCGGATGATGCTTGCAGCTGGATGGAGTGGTTCTCCTCAATTAAAAATTCTCTGCGGTGGGGAAGGTTTAACTAGTGACTTGGCACAGCAATTATTAGAAAAAGGTGCTGCTGTATGGAATCTGTACGGACCGACTGAAACGACCATTTGGTCTACTGTCTTTCAGGTAGAAGCTGCGAAACTACCTCATGCGCTAGCCCCCATTGGTCGTCCCATTGCCAATACACAAATTTACATATTAGATTCTCACCTCCAACCAGTCCCAATAGGAGTTATTGGGGAATTGTATATAGGTGGTGTTGGAGTTGCACGGGGATACCTCAACCGTTCTGAACTCACTGCTGAACGGTTTATTGTTAATCCTTTCTTATCTAGTTCTTATTTTTACAAAACCGGAGATTTAGTTCGTTACTTCCATGATGGCATCATTGAATACGTTAGTCGAATAGATAATCAAGTAAAAATTCGGGGTTTTCGGATCGAACTTGGGGAAATAGAAAACACTCTTTCTACTCATCCACAGGTGCAAGAAGCGGTTGTGATTACCCAATCTGATCGACCAGAACAAATACAAATAGTCGCTTATCTCACTGTTCAACAAGGGCAACCAACGCCTGATACCCTGCGTGATTTCCTCAGACAGAAGCTACCAGATTATATGGTGCCAACAGCTTTTGTTATATTAGACAAATTACCCTTAACTCCTAGTGGAAAAATAAACCGTCGCGCTTTGCCGAAGCCAACAGTTTCTAGCTTTACCCAGCATAATGAATTTGTCGCACCACGCAACGATACCGAACGGGGACTGGCAAAAATCTGGTCAGAGATTTTAAACATTCAGCCAGTAGGTATTAAAGATAATTTCTTTGAAATCGGTGGAAATTCTCTTTCAGCAATCCACTTAATAGCTGCAATTGAACAGCAGTTTGCTAAGGAATTACCCTTATCAGCAGTCCTCACCAATCCCACCATTGAAGAGTTTGCAAACCTTCTTGATATTAGTGGATATACTTTTGATCGCTCCCTCCTGATCCCCATTCAACCAAAAGGTAACAAACAACCATTTTTCTGCGTACATCCCGCAGGAGGTCATGTTATGTGCTATTTAAAACTTGCACAGCATCTAAGTAATGATCAACCGTTTTATGGTTTGCAAGCGCAAGGGTTTCATGGAGAAGAAGAACCATTAACGCGAGTTGAGGATATGGCAAACCTCTATATCCAAGCAATTCAGAAATTTCAGCCTCAAGGTCCGTACTCTATTGGAGGATGGTCATTTGGGGGAGTTGTGGCGTATGAAATGGCGCAGCAATTACACAAACAGGGACATGAAGTTTCTTTGTTGGCAATAGTAGATTCTTATATTCCAATTCTCTTAGATAAAAATAAAAAAATTGACGCTCTATATTTGGTTGGCGTTCTTTCCAGGTATTTTGGCGGAATGTTAGGTCAGGATAATTTGATAATGCCTGATGAAATCAACCACTTGAGTATTAACGAACAAATCAACTACATTCTTGACAAGGCGGTAAAAGTTAAGATATTACCGCCATCAAATCAAAGTCAACAAAACCGACGCATTCTCGATGTATTAATTGGAACTCTAAAAGCAACTTATTCCTACGTGCAACAGCCATATCCAGGAAAAGTCACCGTATTTAGAGCTACAGAAAAGCATATCATGGCTCCTGATCCAACTCTTGTGTGGGTGGAATTATTCTCTATCATGGATGCAGAAGATATTAAAATTGTTGATGTTTCCGGTAATCACTACACATGCATTTTGGAACCTCATATACAAGTCTTAGCAGAACGCTTGAAACCATATATAGCGGAATTCTAATCATCCATCCGATTCTCTAGCAATTACACACGTCCGGAATATTTAATAGTGGTCAAAGGGGACCCCAGCAACATTGATTAACTTTGTCGTTACTACCGCCAAATCTGTGTCCTATGTTGATTCCAGGAATTTCTGAAGCAATAATACGCTATAACTCTAACGCCTCATTTTGATGCACAGTATGGACAGTTCATCCTTTAATTATGCAACGCCAAGAAAACGGGGCAATCTGATTCAGGCAAAAGTAGAGGCTAGCGAAATTACACCACATCAAGTTAGTATTCCTTTTGATGCAGGTGGAATTACACCGACTTGTTGTAACTGTGCTTATGATTATGATGGTTGGTGCAAACATATAATTGCCACCTTATTAACCTGTTCACGTCAATTAGAGAGGATTGAAGAACGTCCAACGCTAGAACATTTATTAAACCGACCTCTTGCGATTTTTTAGTTCCGTCGAACTCACGTTAATATGATGCAGCTTGGCAGCATTTACAACAATAATGGGAAAGGATCAACAGCCAGCATCCAATGATGCCAAATAGCCGAAAAGTTTGTCAGCGCGATTGGTGAATTCTACTCTCAAGTTGATTATTTCAAATTTTGTGAGCTTTTAGAATTGGAGCCAGGGGAGTATGCAGACGAGCAATACCGATATTTTCAGCAGTTAGCAGAATCGCTCACTCTTAGGGACTTCCAATTAAAAAAAACATTCCATCCCTGCGGGACGCTCCGCGAACGTAAAGGCACAAGGTCTTGTGCCCCTACAAATGTACAAATAATTTTGGATAATTTGTAAGCTCGTTGGTGTGTTGTATCCCTCTTCTGTCACTTTCCGGAATAAGCAAGTAGTAAATAAGCTAAATCATCCAACTGTTGGGTGGGCATCTCTTGCTAAATGTTTTAGGATTTGTAATTCTACATCCATTGCCCTGCTTACCTAAAGAGAGTTTTTTCTTTTAATCCTTTTATTCAGAATACTCGGAAAGTGACAGAAGAGGGATAAAGTGACAACGGCTCTTGGCACCAGTCGCTTACTCACCGCAGAACGGGTCTTCATCAATACAGGCACACGACCGTTAATTCCATCGATGCCCGGACTCACAGAAGTCAGCTTTTTAACGAGCGAGTCGGTCATGGAACTGGAACAGTTACCGGATCACCTAATCGTGGTTGGAAGTGGCTACATTGGATTGGAGTTTGCCCAGATGTTCCGGCGCTTTGGCTCTAGCGCTACTGTGATTGGGCATAGTGAGCAAATCCTGTCAAATCAAGATTCAGATATTGCGATCGCCGTTCAAATGCCAGTGTCTCCTAGAGAGCGTCAGCCCCTGCATAGCTTTTTCATCGCTGAGTTCTCGAATGACAGCTGGCACTTCAGTCAGATTAACTTCCTTAGCAGCTCGATAGCGTCTTTCGCCAGCTACTAGCTCGTAATTGTTCTTTGGGAGCGGACGTACTAGAAGCGGTTGCAGAATTCCATGCTGTCGCACAGACTTTGCTAATTCTTGCATTGCTTGTGGGTCAAAGTAACGCCTGCGCTGCTGTGGTGATAGACAAATTGCCTCAATAGAAACTACCTTAACTACTGCTTGAGACTCCCCAAACAGAATATCCAAAGACTTCATTTGCTGATAAGGGCGATCGCGCCTGCTATTCATGACAGTTTCTCCAAACTTTTTGCAATCTGTTTGAGATAGGCACGGCAGGATTCTTCCGGTTATAAACAGCCAAAGGTACATGTTCTTCAGATGCGTCGGCAAAAGCAGTAGAACGGGGAATTGGCGGATACACAATACCTACTTTCGCTAACTGCTGCTGTATTAAATCCAAAGTACGAACATCTTGGACGTTACGACCATCGTACATAGTGGGAATAAACCCAGCGATCGCCAGTTTCCGATTAGGACGCGATCACACTCGTGCTACCGTACTCAACAATAACTCAGTACCACAAAATGCTTTGTATTAAGTTTGAATTGGGACAAGCACATGAGTTGCTGCCACTAGACTGATGTAACTCAAAAGCCCCAAACTAGGTGGACAGTCTATAAGAATGAAATCATATTCATTAAGTATTGGCTCCACAGCTTCCTTAAGTCGGATATCCCGCATATCTGCCACCACCAGTTCTAATTTAGCAGCACTCAAGTTGATATTAGCAGGAGCTAAATCGACACCATGAATTTTAGAGTGAATAGGTAGAGGTGAAGAGTGTAAAATCGCATTATAAACAGTCTGCTTCAGTGAAGTGGGGTCTAAACCCATGAAAGTCGTCAATGAACCTTGAGGGTCCATATCTATCAAAAGCACTTGATGTTTTAGCTCTTGGAGATGGTAAGCGAGGTTCATAGCTAAACTCGATTTACCTACACCACCAGATTGATTAAATAATGTAATTACGCGATTCAATTGAATTTACCCCAACAAAACATTCCTTACGTAAAAGATAAAGTGCTTAGTACAATAATAAAGCCGTTTCAGAACTAATGAAAAACGGTTGTGTTAGAAAACTTTTCAAGTACAGAAAGCTCCTCTGACATCGGAATTTTTTCTGTAACCATACCAACAACCTGGGCAATAAATTACATTTAGCTACACCACTATTTAAATACCGTTAGGTGTAGATATTCTCTCAGATTTAACAAGCTCTGTTGCCCTCATTCACACTCAATTAATGACTATTAACAAGCAGATAAGGCTTCTAGCAAAAATAAAGGGAAATTAAATTTTACTCGAATAGTTACCTTACCAGTGTTTCATCAGTTAGGTTTTTCTTCAACTGATTGGCGATCGCAACACTCTATATTTTTTTATTAACCTGATTCAGTACCCTTTGGACAACCAATTTTCCAGCTATAGCAGGGAACAGGGTGAAAAGTCTCTTGGTGTCAGGGCTTTATGATCAGTTTATGTCTCCAACTACCTAGCAGCGGCTATATCTATCTAACTTACAAAACTTTAAGTAACTGCACTGTATCTGTAGCCTCACGGCTGTTATTCACAAAAATATCCGCAATTAGTCGTAAAACTTCAGCTTGTTCTTCAGGTGGTGCTTCAGCAATTAGCGATCGCAGGCTAATCCCAGGCTTTTGTCCAAATAACTCGGATAAATACCACACCCTTGCTTCTACTGGAACAGCCAAAAGTAAAGCTATTAGTTTTGATGCTCCTAAATCCGCCTTTCCTCGGCGAAAGCGGGACAACATGACTTCAGAAACTTTAGCTTGTTCAGCAGTTGTCTTCGCTTCCAAATTAAAACGATTCATCATCTCATCGAATAACTGCTGATAGCGTTGAGTTTTTTCTGATACAAAACTTTGCATTGCTTTGCTAATTATATTTAAGTTTAACGGTTATACTATGTGATGTTCGATGAAATAACAACTATGATGTATACCTTAATCTTATCAAACTCTTGCTAGGAGTGCTTTTTACTAGACATATCTTTAATCTTAAAACTACTAGCATAGCGATCAAATAAATGTCTTGTCACGATTAAATATGAAAATTATTTCACAAGGCATTAATGATGAACACCTAAAAATTAGCCTAGATCCGTTGGAATAGAGGCGAAATTTTGTCTTGTCATTTGTATTAGCAGAATTGTGACACAACCAAATTCAAAAATTCAAGGACGTTTCTACCCACTTCAGCATGAAGAATGGCTGAAAGCCTGCCGTGAACTAACACCAGCACAAAGGGATGTCCTCTATTACATCCGAACCATTGACCCTTATAACCAAGGGATTGACATCAATGCTGCTGAGGTTGCCCGTCAGCTGTCAGCACCAGAGCGGATAGTCCACAGGCAAACTGTAAGTCGTGCCCTAAAAGAATTGGATGCAAAGGGATTCATTGACTTAGAGTTGCTGCTAGTTAGAACCAAGGTAAAGCCTAAAGGATTATGGTGTGATGACGCACCAGAGGTGTATGGAGACACCAATGGTGTGATGACACACCCAAGGTGTGATGACGCACCGAGCGTGATCGCTACGCACCACGGTGGATCACCACACACCACGATGGATCATGACGCACCATGCGCGATCGCCACGCACCATACAGAGGCTGAAACCCTTGTGGAGAAAGAATTTCAAAGCCCTAAGATTAATAAGAATTATTTAGACTTTATAAAGACTCTCTCAGAAGACGAGCGAGAGAATTTTTTGGAATTCTGTGGGGAGAAAACCAAAAATCTCAGTCAGCCAGTCAACGACATTGAAGCTTGGTTAGCTCATCAGAATAAAGCTGGACAAAATCGCTGGGAGGTTTATCATAAGAAATTTCTGGCTTGGCAACAAGCGCAATCCAAAAAATCTCAAAGCAGCCGTAGCAACCAAATAATGAAAAAGTTTCAACAGGAAATTGAGCAACAGCGTCAGCAAGCTATTGAAACTTATAAGGAGAAAATATGATTATTCCCGGTGCTCAATGCCACTCCAGAAAGTTGAAGCTAAAAAAGCTAGCTTGGGTTGGGTAATGCCAAATCCAGAAGCAATGGGTAGATTTAGCGTCGGCATAGCCCGCCAGCTCTACCAGACGCTCTTCGCGTTCGGTATCGCCTCCTTGAAAAATGCTCCTCTGAATTGAAAATCTCAAGTTACTTATGGCTAAAGAACTAAGTTTTCAAGGCAATGGTAAAGATCGCCTGCCACCCCAAAATATCGAGGCGGAAGAGGCCATCTTGGGCGGCATAATGCTAGATCCAGAAGCAATAAGCAGGATTTACGAAATCCTTATTCCAGAAGCCTTTTACATCAGCGCTCACAAAGATATTTATCAAGCAACACTGCGTCTTTACAGTCAGAGTAAACCTACAGACTTGCTCACAGTCACTAACTGGCTTGCTGACCACGACTTGCTGGCCCGCATTGGCGGAAGAAATAAATTAGCAACTCTGGTAGATTGCACAGTGTCAGCCGTTAACATTGACGCTCTAGCAGGACTGGTAATGGAAAAGTACGTGCGGCGGCAGTTGATTAAAGGTGGTAATGAAATTGTGCATCTGGGTTATGAGACTGAAAAAGAGTTACCAATTGTCCTGGATCAGGCAGAACAAAAGGTTTTTCAACTATCTAATCAAATTTTATCTTCCAATACTGAGCACAACAGCACAATTAATATTGCTGCTTATGAGGAATTATATTCAGATAATCCCATCTACCCCACAGGACTTCATGAACTTGATAATTTAATGTTGGGATTTGAAAATGGCACACTCACTATAGTTGGGGGGAGGCCATCAATGGGTAAATCCTTCATCGGGTTGTTCCTGGCACTCCAGATGATCCTGCTCCACGATTTACCTGTGGCTATCTTCTCGTTGGAGATGACAAAAAAGCAATTGGAGTACAGACTGTGGAGTTTAATTAGTGTTACTAATATTTACAAGCATTTAGACTTGATCCCACTGAAGAGCGATCGTATTCGTAGGCATCGTTCAGGTAGTAGACCTTTAGAAGACTGGGAATTTGCCAGTATTGCCAAAATTGTTGGTATAGCTTCAGAACTACCACTGTACATGAATGACTCAAGGGGTATTACCGTTTCTGGAATTGCTTCCGAATGCCGTCAGGTAAGGGAGCAACGCGAAAAAGTGAGATCGGGGTTTAGTTCTCAATTATACCTCTATATTCTCAACAAAACTTGGTTTTTTAGTTGCGATCGCATCCCGAAACAAGCTATATACGTCCCAGGTTGCAGCACCTCACAAAATCGCGTTGCTCCCTCAGGTAAAAGCCAAAGAAGGAAAGCTAGGGTTAGTTGTAGTTGATTACCTGCAAATGATGGCAGAGGATTCTGGGGGTAACCGTAGTTATGAACTAGGTGACGTGGCACGGGGACTTTACAAAATGGCTGGGGAAATAGAAGTTCCTGTGTTGGCACTTTCTCAAATTTCTAGGGGAGTTGAGGGCAGACAGAATAAGCGCCCAATGATGAGTGACCTTAGCCAGTCGGGAATTCTAGAAATGGTCGCAGACAATATTATTCTCGCTTACCGGGATGAGTACTATAACCCAGACACTACAGACCAAGGAATATTAGAGCTAATCATGGCTAAAGCACGGCACGGTGAAACAGGTACAGCAACAGTGTTTTTTGATAAGTCATATGGAATTATGCGAAATTTGGGGTGAGTCGCAAATCTAAGGTAAATAGAACTAATTGATCTGTCCAAATTGGATATATGGAACTACATACAGCCAGCAGATTAGATCAAAGACTTCGCTATATAACCCAAGTTGTTAAGTACAGCGACAGAATTAATTACATTTTCACTAGGAAATTCAAACTTGAGAGCAAACCCAGGTTAAAGAATGAGGAGCTAACTTAGCCCAAGGAATTTATTATGACTGATTATAAATACCAAGTTGGTGGCAGTTTGACAGTTAATGCACCTAGTTATGTGCAAAGACAAGCAGATACCCTGCTTTATGAGGCTCTCAAGCAGGGAGAGTGTTGCTATATACTGAACTCTCGACAAATGGGTAAATCCTCTCTGCTTGCAAGTACAAAACATTGCTTGGAACAAGAAGGATTTAAATGCAGTAGCATTGATATGTCGATTATTGGTACTTCACATATCACCCCACTCCAGTGGTATAAAAGTGTAGTTGGTGATTTATGGTTAGGTTTTAATTTATTAAATAAAATTAACTTAAAAAGTTGGTGGCGTGAACAAGAAGATATATCTTTATTAGAAAGATTAAGGTGGTTTATTGAAGAATTATTACAGCTTCATTTCCCTGACAAACGATTATTTATCTTTGTTGATGAAATTGATAGTATTCTGAGTTTAGATTTCTCAGTTGATGATTTTTTTGCACTGATTCGGTTTTGCTATAATCAACGAGCAATCAATTCTGAATATAAACGTATTACCTTTGCTATTTTCGGAGTGGCAACTCCATTAGATTTGATTCAAAATAAAATACGTACACCATTTAATATTGGGAAATCAATAGAAATTCAGGGTTTTAAGCTACAAGAAACTCTCGCTTTAACAAAAGGATTGGAAGGAAAAGTAGTAAATCCAAAACGCATTTTAAAAGAGATATTATTTTGGACTGGTGGACAACCATTTCTTACTCAAAAGCTATGTAAAATTGTGGCAAATGAACAATCGCAAGATAGAGATAAATTACTAATAAATAATTCTCAATTATTTATTAGTAATTTAGTTAAATCACATATTATAAATAATTGGGAGTTTCAAGATGAACCTGAACATTTAAGAACCATAAGCTCACGTCTTCTAAAAAACGAGCAAACGGCAGGAAGATTGTTAGGAGTCTATCAGCAAATTTTAATGGGTGAAGAAGTCACAAGTGATGATATTAGAGAAAAAAATGAGTTAATTCTATCGGGTTTAATTATCATATCTCAAGGAAAAATTCAAATAAAAAATAAAATTTATCAAGCTATATCTAATTTAGATTGGGTTGCTAAAAACCTAGAACATTTACGTCCATATTCTCAAAGCCTCAAAAATTGGGTTGCTAGTAATCAGCAAGATAACACTCAATTATTAAGAGGTATGAAATTGAAAGAAGCAGTAGCTTGGTCAGAAAATAAAAAACTTTCTAATATAGATTATCGGTTTATTGCTACTAGTCAGCAGTTGGATAAACAAGAAATTGAAATAAATTTAAACGCAGAAAAAATTGAATTAGAAAAAGCACAGTTTACTCTGGCAGCTGCAAAGGAAGCGAATCGGATTTTGGATCAAGCCCGAAAAGCTACTAAATTAAATGCTGTATTACACTTTGGTAAACCGTATATTGTCAGCTTTGCAATTGGTATTTCTAGTTTTATTCTCCTGCTACGCTTTATTGGTTTGTTGCAGGGAATGGAATGGAATATGTTTGATAGCTTTTTGCAACAACGACCTCAAGCAGGAATTGATTCTCGTATTGTTGTAATTACAATTGATGAACCAGATTTGCAAAAAATAGGACAATACCCCATACCTGATAATATTTTGGTTAAAGCGCTCAACAAATTGAAAACTTACCAACCTAAATTAATTGGGTTGGATTTATATCGAGATTTGCCTGTAGAACCAGGGTATCAAGAATTAGTAGAATTGTTCAAAGCTACTCCCAATCTTATTGGTGTTGATAAAGTTGTAGGCACTAAGGTTGCACCGCCAAGAATATTAGCCCAATTAAGTCAGGTGGGTTTTAGTGACCAAGTATTGGATGGAGATGGTAAGGTACGTCGTGCCTTATTGACAGTGCGTTCATCGCAGACGTTGGCGCAGCCAGACACTCTTTACGAGACGCGCAAGGGACGCGGACTCGCTACCCTTCGGGAAGGGCAGTTCGCAACCGACGGGAAGCGGAGCCACTGCGCCTTTGCGGTTTCCCGACTTGTTCGCGCAGCGTCTCCCTTAGGAGAAGCAAGTGGCGTCCAGGACTGCGACTGCCTTACCGCTGCGCTATCGCCAAAAAATAAATTACGGCAGAGTTTGGGTTTACAATTAGCATTACAATACTTAAAAACTGTTGGCATCACTCCCCATCCTCATCCTGAAAATCGCCATCATATCCAACTTGGCAAAGCCTTAATAATACCCTTGCAGCCTTTTGACGGAGGCTATGTTCAGGCTGATACCGGAGGTTATCAAATTTTACTTAATTATCACGGTACAGAAGAAAATTTTCAAAGCTTCTCCATCACAGATCTGTTGCAAGAACGGATACCAAAAGAAAAAGTCCAAAATCGTATTGTCTTAATTGGTGCAACAGCTGAAAGTATTAATGACTTTTTTCAGACACCTTATAACAATCGCTTATTGGGGTCAACAAAACAAATGTCAGGAGTATTTATTCATGCTAATATTACCAGCCAAATATTAACCGCAGCGCTGCAAGGAAGAGGAATGTTGCAAACTTGGTCTGAGATATGGAAAAGCTTATGGATTTTGCTTTGGTCTGGGATTGGAACATTAATTGCTTGGCGATTAAAATCACCTAGACAATTAATGTTTCTCGTCACTAGCACTGGACTAGGATTAATCGTGTTTAGTTATCTGGCATTTTTACAAGGTTGGTGGATTCCGATTATTCCCCCATTATTGGGATTAATACTTGCTCCAATTATCCTACCTATGTTTGCAACTAAGCAGCTTGAGAAAATCCAACTCCAGCAAACTCTCAAGTTACTACTTGCGGTTGCAAAAGAGCAACCTGCTGCTGGAAAAATTGCGATTGAATATTTCAAACAAGCAGAAGGCAAAGAAAATCAGCAGTTGATTGACAAAATCATACAACAGGATGATTGATTACAGGGGCGGAGGAGAAAAAGAACAGTACAAGATGCAAAGACAATTCATAAAAAATCATAAATACTTAAAAATATATAAAATGGCGTTTGATACAGACATGAAAATCTTTGATTTTACTGTATTATGCCGAGTGCGATTTTTACTCAAAGTCAACCAGAGGCTTTAGTACATACTTTGCGTTAACAAACACATTATATATAGATTTAAGTCAATGCTTGCTTCATAATGATGGGAGCTTTAATTATGGGATTGAACACAAGTAAGAAAAAACTAAGCAACAAGATTTGATTATCTGCTAAAAAGCTTGATATATAAAAGTTTTAGATAGCCATTATTTCGCAACCTACTTGCGCGGTCGTACCTAGCTGCGGCGATCGCCCCAGAACAAGCCCAGCTACAGCTAAACATTTATAAAGTCATTCAGTAATTCTCTATGCGATCACTATACTTAGTATATAACGGTTCATCTATGTGCAAGTTAAGAGGATGCGATGGAAATCTAAAACAATTTATCGAGCAGCACTATGGTTAGTTATACCGATTTTGTTGACGATACCAGTTTCACTGCTTGCCATTAATATTGTTCCTCTATTTTTCTGTCAAGCACCTTTGGTCAACTCGAAACGCAAAACCTTCGATGTCATCATTGTACTTGGCAACCCAGCAAATTCAGACGGCAGTATTGGTGAGATTGCGCGGCAAAGAGTTCTCAAAGCTGTATCCCTCCTTCACACTCGACGGGCGAAATACATTTTATTTTCAGGTGCAGCCGTATATAATCACTATGTTGAAGCCGATGTAATGGCAAATTTCGCCCACTCTATAGGAGTTCCTAGGAGTTCTTTAGTGACAGACACAGAGGCAAGAAATACTTACCAGAATCTATTCAATGCAACCAAGATTATGCTGAAGAATCACTGGTCTTCGGCTTTGATTGTTACGTCGCCATACCATGTCAGGCGTACTGCATTTATAGTGTCCCACATAGGCGGCATCGATTATCAAGTTGTGAAGTGCGAAGTACCAGTTACAGCATGGATTGAGCAATTGCTCATAGGTCAGTGGGAAAATTATCTGTTGACTCGATTAGCATTTGGTGGATACTCAAAATCCTATGGGTTGACTCAAGAACAGATGCTGCGACCGAGCAAGGAAGTTATGCGGTAATGGCAACCCCAAACCTTTACTACAAATGATTGACAGCCTTTACAAAGTCGCCGTCTCTTAGCTGATTTTCTTACTTAGGCTAGCTTATTTATTCAGAGTATATGCTCTACTCTGCACCATTGAAATTTAGTCTACTAAAATTTATTCAAAAACTAAAGTTAGGAGTCAGGAACCCGAAATCGGATAATTTTTGGATAAAAAAGGCGGAAAAAAGCTCATGAAAGAAACTATCCCCGTAGCCATGCCTCCATTTTGTCCTTCTGCCTTTCTGTTCTTTACTCTGCTTTCTTAGCTTTCTCTATAGCCATGAGCATTTCATACCAGTATCCTCTCTGTGCGTACCAGTTTGCTTGACCGATGATAGTCAACTGGCTCAACTCCCTATCTACTTTGGTGGTTTTTGCAACTCGTTGTACCCAACCTTTAAATATAGGATCGTCTGGTTGCACAGTTTTTCCACAGACAACTACCAATGACCATTCGTAATTTTTACCTACGGTTAGCGGCGTTTTTTCTTCGGGTTGAGTAAAGCTAACAATTCCTCCACTAGCAGTAATAGGTAAAAAAGTTTTTTCATAATAGTTACCCGTTTCATCTCTAAAGGTCAGCACAACCTTTTGTGCTGAAGTTTTGGGTAAGGAAATGAATACGGGAGGATGATCTTGGAAGGTTAACCCAAAGTTACGCTTTGGCATCAAAGGTCTAATCGCCTGTTCATTCTCAGAACACCTCAGCCCATCACGAGAACCTGCACCAACAGTTTCACTTTTTGGTTCTGGCTCTCCAGGTGGTTCAAAAGTCTCTTGAAAAACGAATTGGTCTGGTAGGCTGGCAATTGAAGTGACTAATTCTGATTGCACCAAACTGGGTAAAGTAAATATCAACAGTTGTAGAGATAAGCCAACAGTAAAGAATTTAAATTGATATGAGGCATTATTTACTATCATTTTCTGAAATGTCTATGGTCAGTTGTTATTGCAAGAATTTTGAATTTTGAATTGTTAAGCCTCCCTAACTCCTTCATCGTGAGTCAACGCCAATTTCCTACTAGTACAAACCCAGACCAATAATAAGGATGTTTGTACTGAGGAGAATTTAATAGAGATAGCTGCGCTTGACGCAGTGCTTCGGCTTTGCTGACGACCTTTTGGGTAAGCAAACGATAAAATTCTGCTATCAAGTCAGCAGTTGATTTGTCTTGTACTGACCAGAGGGTTGCTAGAGTACTCCTAGCACCAGAACGGATGGCAACTCCCGCCAATCCTAAAGCGGCGCGGTTGTCGCCTTTAGCTGTTTGACAAGCGCTGAGAACTAGCAATTCAATTGGTTGGCGTGGAGCATTTTTGCTCATTTTTGAAGATGCACCTTTTAACCATCTATCTAAATCTTTAACATTAATCCGGTCTTCCCAAGTTAAAAGAAATGTGTCGTCGGCTTTGGAGCTAAATTCACCGTGGGTGGCAAGATGAACTACAGAAAAGGGAACTTCTTCTATTTGCTTTTGGACGTTGGCGCGAGTAAATTTTTCATTTAATAGTATCTTTGCATGAACATAGTTTGTAATTTGTTTAATTTCTTGTTTGACCCCAGGTAACTCAGCAAAGCCTTGACGTGCTTCTGCTAAACCCGCAGTTAAGGCTTGAAACTGTTGGGGAGGAAGATTCCGAGACTCTAATAGTTGCAAACCAGGAGTCAATGCTATGCTGTACTTTTGGATGATAAACTGTTGGCGATCGTGGAGAACTGCCATTGGTACACTGCGTAAAAAACCATCCAAGACAAACACTAAGGTTTTAATCCCCTGAAGTTTTATCTCTTTTTCGGCAGGACGCAATAACCAATCATACAATTTTTGGGCAGAAGGTAGTACCTCATCAGGTAAGAAAGCAGGGTTTAAAGACTGGCGCAGTTCATCAAAAACCTCTGATTCCTCTTTTAAGGAAAGGTTTGTTCCATAATGTTGCAAAGGTTGTCCAGCAAGAGAAACAACTACCTCCAAGCGACGTTCTAGCAAAATTGGGTAAATCACTGCGGCTTTTAAATCAATTTTATCGATGGGTTGCGGTTTATAAGTTAAGCAGGCTTGGTGGAAGAAGTTTTCTAATTCTGCTAATTGCAGTGCTTCAATTGTTTTGCGAGATTTCTCTAAGTGTTGTTGCTTGATGATTTGTGGTAGGCTGTCTACATCTTGTAAAACTAATTGTACTAACTGCCGATACACTGGTTCAACGCGATCGCGGAAATTAAATTGCACGTCAGGATTCAATTGCAGTAAGTCTTGACGCAGAGATGTTAAAAAACCAACAGCTTGTTCATAAGCAGTAATTGCTGACTCAATATTTCCCCTAGCTTTCTCAATTCGTCCTTGCTGCCACAACCAATTGACTGCAATATCATCTGCTTGCACTCCTTGTGCTAAAGTTAGTGCTGTTTGGGTGAGATTTAAGGCTTCTGAAAATTGCTGAGTTTGTTCGTAGAGATGTCCTAACTCTCCCAAAGCATAACTTTGCGCTCTTGCATCTGTTAATTCGCTGGCTTGTTTGACTGCTGTTGCCAAAAGTTGAGCAATGTCTTTTGTTTTTGATGATGACAGTTTCATCCAACTTGCTGCTAAATTAACTTGCGCGTAAATTCCCCAACGGCTGGGAGGAAGATTAGCAAGACGTTCTTGAATTTGGGGTAATAATACTAGTGCAGCTGGATTTTGCTCAGTTTTTATTAAAAGACTGAGTTGGTTAAGGAGTGCTTCTAATTCAGTATGATCGCCACCAATTGCACTTGCTTGTTGATAAAATTCTAAGGCGGCTTTAAAATCTTCCCTAGCTCTAGCAGTATTCCCCAATCTTAAGAAGGTTTCCCCAATATCTGCGGTAGAATTTACAAGTTTGGCGATCGCTAAACTTTGCGATAATACTTGTTGCGATCGCTCTAAATCTCCCACGACTTGCAGAGTTACCCCCAAACTTTGTAATCCCCTGGCTTTTAAGAGATTATCAGGTAAAGTAGCAAGGTCTTGATTGATTTGTTCTAGTTGCCTTTGGGCGCGACGATACTCTCCCAACGTTTGCAATGCTTGGGCTTGGTTAATCTGCGATAGCACAATCCCTGTTACATCCTTCAGGGAACAATAGATTTTCTCGGACTGCTGCCAAGTTTCTAAGGCTAATTCCGGTTGTCCAGTGTTAAATTGTAAACTTCCTTGGGTGTTGAGGACTTGGGCGTAAAGGAAGGAATCATCCATTGTTTTTAGGATATTCTCTGCTTGGGTGATTAGCGATCGCGCCACTTCCCACTTGCCCAAGTCTTGATAAGCGATCGCTAAATAGTTGTAATTTAATGCTTGATAGTGCTGCTGTTTGCTTTGCTGAAATATCTGAGCTGCTTCTGACCAAATTTGTGCAGCTTCTACCAACTTTCCGGCATCATAAAGTTGTTTTCCTTGTTCGAGTAGGGTGACTGGGGATTGAGTTGGGTCAAGAGAATACTCAGCAGTGGCTGGTAAAACAGTTGTTATTAAGAAAAAGATTAGTAGGGCTAAAATTAGGTGAGGATGAATACGCATAAATGGTCATAATAATTTGCGATTTATAACTCTTAGTTCGGAATTTTAGCGTTGATTAATCACATCAAGTCTGCTTAAGTAAATATATCTAGCTAATATTTACACATCAGGGTAGAGAGCATCTAGGTAAGAGGTATTAGTAAAACTTCAGTAGACATCACTTGGAGCTTCCAGGGTGGAGCATCGACAACGCTACTGAGCCGTACTTAACCTTGTTTTTTCACTGTTGGAAAATAAGAATCGAAGTTAGACTCTGGAACTTTGATTTAACCAAGGTTTGAGACTTTGTTTTCTAACATTAACTAAAATTTCTAGCCAAAAATTGAAAAGTCAAGCTCTGAAAGCCTTTCAGCAATTGGGTTATCTCAAACTGATAAAACAAGGTTAATATCATGCTATTAACATTCTAAAATTAGACGCCACAAAAGAATTGCACTTGGTTTCCTATGTCAATATATCATTCTTATACTTTTTTTAGGCATATAATTTATTATTAGTCAATATTAATAATGTTAATAATATTAGTTGTTTTATTTCTAAAAACTCATTGTATTTTTGTTAAAGATTAATCTAAGATTACTATATTGACAAATCTCCTTTATTGTATATAAATCAATATTTTTACGATCGGAATATGAACTTTATGTATTTTACTTTGGACGAAAAGTGGGAGAATATCTTGTAAGAAGCAGTACTTACAAATAATGACAATCACTAATGCCAGTCACCAATACGTTATATGCGCTTCGCTTCCAGAGCGCACTGGAGCCAAAAAACTCCTGAACCGAGTTCATTATATGGACAGTCGCACCAATCGCTTACATACCATTTAGATGGATGGTGGGGATAGAGAAGAAGACTTTCTGCGTTGGGTGATGGATGTGTTTCGGTGGATTGTTGAGGTCGTCAAGAAACCTTTTACTATTTCTGGATAAGTTTTGGCAACATAAATGTGTAATTAATCAGGAGAACATCCTCATGTCTGATCAAGATGTCGTTAAGTTTGATGATAACTTTTATCTTAAACACGAGAGCGGTAAATACTGGATTGCGGTTGACCAAGGACGCTACAATTGGCCGAAGTTGGGTCAAGAGAAAAAAAAAGTAGTAAAACTTAAACTTGTGGGCGGCAATGGCGAGGTTCAATCCAACACCCGCATCAAAATCACAACGACAGAATCAGCAATAGGCAACATATAATGTTTTGGGAGCTTTCGCAGATAGCCATGATTGTTACTATTGGCAAGATGGCTATGATGAGGATAAACAGAGCTGGCAGATTACTAATGCTTCTGGCGATGCAAGTCCAATTCACTATGGCGATCGCGTTCGCATCAGCAACATCTCCTACAGTAATCAAAGGCTAGCTCCCGATACAAAGTACGATGGTTATATAACTACCGTGGAAAATGCTGAGGACTCGTGGATCTTAGCACCTGCTCCCGCCGTAGACAGTTCTTATAGAGGTTTAGACGATACGGGGGAACATGATCCGGAAGAAGTAAGTGATGGAGAGGATGAGGATGATAATGTTCCTACTTGGTTCTAATTCATCTGTACTACCGTCTTTTTCTCGTTTGTCGTCGTGGTTTTGCGTCGTGTTGCGTGTTTGACGGCGACGACGCGGAATAAGTTCCGGCTCTACCCCAGAATTCATTTCCTCTCAAAGCTGCCTTTCCTCCCGTCTAGGAGACTGATTTGCCCGGATGAATTGCTCCGCAATTGACCTCACAACGGGGCTTTCCATTACCTGGCACCGTGATGGGGAGTTATTGAGCAGGCTTGCCGTGACTTGTAGTGAGCGTAGTCGAAGTAGCGTAGCCGAACGGGGGCAGGAGACGTGGGAGAGGGAGATGGGGAAAATGAAAAGCTGAGTTGGGTTGACTGACTGCTCAAACAGCTTTCAAGGATAAGGAAATGGTAACAGTAATTTATTGACTTTACTTAAACTCAGCATGAGCAAGGAAGTTCTGATGATTGATAGTGATATGAAACGCAAGCGTCATTTTGCCATGCAGAAAGTTCATGATGCGATTAAGGCTCACGGTGGAACAACATTACTCAGCACGGGGATCACTGGCGATGATGCTCGGCTGGCTCTAGCGGCTGTGGAAGCTGGCGCTCGGCTGCTCGAACCGAATCATCCAGCCGTCGCCTTGGCTCGTGGATACAAAGGTGTCACATCCATGCACGATGCTGAGGGGAGCAACGCGATTTTGTGAGGTGCTGCAACCTGGGACGTATATAGCTTGTTTCGGGATGCGATCGCAACTAAAAAACCAAGTTTTGTTGAGAATATAGAGGTATAATTGAGAACTAAACCCCGATCTCACTTTTTCGCGTTGCTCCCATGCTGAGTTACTCCGCCATGAAATTCCGATTGAGGAAATGGTTACTGTGGTAGAAGGAGTTCGTAACGTCGTCAGTGATGATATTTTTATCACCGTAGGTGCTCCGGGCACTTTCACCGAAACAGTGCCGACACCCTTTACGGATAAGGAAGCAATGCTACTCTCTCTCGCTGGGGCAGATGGGCTTCACGTTCACAAAACCACGTGGGAAGATTTGCGCGATATAGTCAAAGTGGCACATCGCAATGGCTTGGTTGTAGATGCCTATATTGCCCATCCCAGTGATCTACATTTGTTTGGCATCCCAGCCGAAACACCGAAAGAGGTTGCTCTAATTGCGAAAGAGATGCAAGAAATTGGTGTAGACATGATTGGTTTGACGACTGGCATGAGCTACGAGGGTGTCGCTGCCGGCGAAATTGCTTTGCCCGTTCAGGAGCGATTGAAAGCCTTGGTTAATTCTGTAACTACACCTACTCTGGCAGAAGGTGGCATCAACATCAAAAATTTTAAAGCATTTATTGGTACAGGCGTTAATATTCTGGTTGTTGGCACGGCTATAGATGATATGGCACGTGAAGCCGTTCGTTTTGCTGTAAAAAGATTTCTCCCAGATTTTGAGAACTTGAAAACGCCGATAATCTTGCCACTTGCTGACAGCACTGCTTTCTCTAAGAATCTGTAAGGTTCGTAAGTCTCATAAATGCCTTAAGCTCACACTTAGCTGTTGATTGTTTAGTAGTAGCTTTGATAGTTCAAACCTCAGATATAATAGAAGTTACGCATTGTCAGAAAGCTGAGATTATGCAGCCAAGCCCAACTTCTGTGATCGGTGTTCTAAAATTCTGATCAATTCCCACAATCACTTTTATTTCTCCCACCATCAGGTTGTATTTGGGTGGTAATATTTGCCACCAATTCCACCTGTCCTAGTTGATTAATCATCCATCCAGTAGCTTCTAGTAATGGTGGTTGCCCTTTTATATCTGGTACTTTTCTATGGCTGATTTGCTCTGATTTATTTGGGGAATCTGCACTTACTCGCATATCCTGTAAAACTACCTGACCACGCAACACTTGGCGGGGATCTTCTGGTAAGCCTCCCCGTCCGCTAACCACAAAATTCGCCTCCTCGTTGCTGGGACAACCTGCGACAATTTGATTTGCAGGATCGGTAGGCACAGAAGGCAATTGAGTTAATCCTCTGGTAGGGTCAACATCTGGAGTGTTGATATTAACCGTGCCGTTGATGCCTAATTGAGAACTGGCGGTGATGTCACTATTTGGGGTGAGTTTATCACTAACTTGTAAGCCAAAAATACCTTGGCTAGTAATGTTGATATTCCCACCATTTCCAGCAAAAGCATTGGCGGTGATGTCACTGTTTTCTTGTGGGACAGCAACAATAAATCCACTATTAATATCCATATTGCCACCATTACCACCGCCACTGTTTTCTATTCCTGCACGGGTGGAAATTTGACTATTATTTCGTAAAAGTAAGTTATTGGCTACCTTGAAGTTGATGTTACCTCCTTGTCCAGAAACGCTGGTAGCAGTGATGGAACCTTGATCAAGAAAAATTGAACGGGCATCAATATTGATATCTCCAGCATTCCCTGTTCCTAAAGCACTAACGGAAATGGTTGCGCGATCGCGGATATTTAAGTCACCATTGGGAATGTTAATATTAATGTCTCCCCCGTTTCCCGAAGCAGTTTGAGCCGAAGAAGCAAATAAGCCTGAGCCGAAACTCTGCTGGGAGGGGTCAATTAAATCAATGGACTCGAAAGCATTAACTGTTAAATCCCCTGCTTTTCCAGAACCAAAGGTAGTAGTAAATACCTGTGCGCCCCCTTTGGCTATAAGTTGACGCGCTGTTAGGTTAACATTGCCAGATTCGGCATTGGTTAATGTTCCTGTACCAATAAAAGAGTTATCTAACTCGAAAGTATTACTGGTATTGACGTTAATATTCCCCCCCTGTCCTTGACCCAAGGCGGTAGTAGCAATTATTCCACTATTGCGGCTAAGAAAATTCGGGGTTTGAATTACAACATTTCCGGCTTTACCTTGGCCTGCACTCACAGCAACGATTCCCTGGTCAAAGTTATCAAGGCTGAGAGTACCCGCATAAGCTGGATTGATAATTTTTTCTTGCAAGTCTGCAAATCCATTTCCAGCAACTTCTACAGATTTGGTGGCGTTGATAGTAATATCACCTCCGTTACCTGCACCAGCTGTAGAAGCGTTAATTCTACCGTTATCTAATTGCAGCGTGCGGGTATTAATTGTAATGGGTGCGCCATTTCCTTGACCAACGGTAGCGGTGGTAATCTCTCCTCCTTGGCGGACAATTAACTCCCCAGTCGTAATATTCAAAGGCCCAGCATTACCAATCGGACTCAAAGAAGCCGTTGCGATCGCACTAGGAAAACTGCTATTGTCTGCGAAATTCCCCACCACTTCTACCTTGTCGGTAGCGTTGAGATTTAATGTTGCTGCATTCCCCTCTCCTGTAGTTGCTGAGGAAACGATAGAACCATCACGGACATTTAGTTGTTTAACTGATAAAGTTAAGTTGCCAGCATTGCCCGTACCAGCTAGCGCAGTTGCATTAATTATCGACCTATCGGTGAGCGTTACATTATCAGCGTTAATTGTCAAATTCCCGGCTTGCCCGGAACCAGCAGTTGCCGTTTGAATCCCGGCAAAATTCTGCAACAATATTTCTGTAGCATTAATTGTTAAATCTCCGCCATTACCTGAGACTGGGAATGTGCTAATTCCACCTGCATCTCGAAGCACTAAGCGCCCAGTATTAACCGTCAGTTTGCCTGAGTTGCCACTTCCGAAAGCATTTGTGCTTATACCTACTCCTGTTCCTTGTAGAAGTTGGCTCACCAATTGGCTAGGGGTAAGTATTGGGGTTGTGAGTTGACGACCGATAAGTTCTACGGATTCTGAAGCATTGATTGTTAAATTCCCGGCATTACCCGTTGTGTTTGCGTCAGTTCCAGTACTTATGGAAGTTGCTCTAAAAGGGAAAAAAGCTGTTGGATCTTGGCTAATGCTCAACCGACGAGCATTGAGAGTAAAATCCCCAGCATCGCCGCTAGCACCAGTAGGAAGATTTACAGCCAACGCCGCATCAGAATTTGTACCAATATCGCTTGTCCGCATCACTACATCATCTGTAGCATTGAGGATCATATTTCCTCCTCGACCTTTACCCCTAGCCAGGGCGAAAATAGATGTAGTGTCCAGAAAGATTGAGCGAGCAGTCAGGGTAATGTCATCGCCTCTACCAGCACCTAAGTTTGCATTGACAATGCGAATATTTTTACCAGAGAGGATATTACCACTAGTAAATGTAATTTTTCCTGGTGTGTCTCCAATAGAAGCGATATTACCTGAACGAGGAAAGTCAGCTGCGCCATTAAGGCTAAGATTACCTGCGGCTAATAGTGAAATATCTCCTGCTTGCTGTTGAGCATTAGCTAACAGATAATTAGTAGTGGTAATTCCGCCTGCGGTGCTGTTAATAGTAATGTCACCGCTATTAATGGAGTCGCTGATATTGGGTATGTTGAAAAACCCACTAATTAAATTACCAGTCGTAATATCATTGATGGCGTTTAGGGCAATGTTGCCACCATTCCCGCTACTTTTTGCAGAAATGATAGATGCATCGGTAGTATTAATTTGACTGGTTTGCCCAAACTTTCCTGATGTAATCGTTGCATTCCCGCCATTGGTGAGGATTTGGGAACCTGGGTTCATGAAAAACTGCGCTACTCCAGGATCTCTTTCGATGGCGATCGCATTTTCATCGTTAATCTTAACGTTAAAATTACCACCATTGAGAATAATACTGCGGTTGGGATTAATGGTGAGCGATCGCCCCGCTTCTAAGTTAAGATTATTTGCCCCAACGCCTGTGATATCATCATCAACAGTAATATCATTATTAGCTTGTAAACTGACATTATTAAGTGCTAGCGCTTGGCTCAAACTTTGACCGCTAACAGTGCCCCCTGCTTGAATCAGAATATCTTTCGGGTCAAGCAGTAATGTACCAAAACCATTTGCAGCACTAGTATCCACAGTACCAGCAAATTCCACTCTGCCACCTGAGATTTCTACAAAACCACCGTTCCCAGAATTGTCACCGCCACGGGCACTAATATTACCCTCAAAACGGGTTAGATCATTTGCTTTAATAATTACAGTGCCACCATTGCCATTATTAATAGCATCAGTGTTAATAGTAGCATTATTTAATAAACTCACCTGATTTCCTAAAATCTGCACCGTTCCTCCTGGTACAGTCAAAGAACCTGTGTTAGTAACAATATCTCCTTGTAACGTAAGAGTTTGTCTACTACCTATTGTTAAATTTCCTTCTACACTAATCTCTGCTTGCGGTTGGTGCAAGGCATTAGCAAATAAAGCTGTTGGCTGAATTGTTAGTAAATTACTATTTTGCGGTTCTGTTGCATTAAATAACCCATTTTCTCCTAATCTAATTACATTTGCAGTACTAGCTACGAAAGAACCTGCGATATCTAATCGGGCATTTTTACCAAAAACAATCCCATTAGGATTAATCAAAAATAAATTCGCGGTACCATCTATACCTAATGTGCCGAAAATCTTAGATATATGATTTCCGGTAACGCGAGTAAGGATGTTACTAATGCCCGCCGGATTAGTAAAATAAACCTGCTGTCCTTGATTTACATTGAATTCTTGAAAACTATGGAAAAGATTTTCACCCCGAATTGCACCTCCACCAATTAATTCATGAATATTTTGAGGTGTAATGGTAGATTTTTCGGTTCCTAAAGTGTTATCGGGTATTATTTGAGCATTAGCTGGGTGAAAATCGGTAAGAAAATAAGTAAATATATTACTAAAAAATAAGATTATGTATATTTTCAAATACCAAGAGTACTGTCTAGGAATATTTACTACTTTCAACATGAGTCAACTTGTTTTTTATTCAAAGTTACAGATACCCGAATTCTTAAATAAGTCGGCGATCTGGTGATCTTGTTTATTACGAATGATTTAAAATTGCTGTTTTATTAATAAAGTAATCATTAAAATACTCTCTATATAACCCACAACTAACTGTTGCATTTTTATTTTCTAAATATATTAGCCCTAAACTTTTTAACTTAAATGCTACTTCTTGCTCTAAGGTAATCGCTACAGTTGAACTGATAACCTGTTGAAAAGCATCAACCAAATCAGGACTTTGCAGAAGGGAGTGTAACTGATTGTGCAAATGCTCACTAAAAATTCCAGTATCATTCGTGGCATTTTGTAGTATATCGTCCACAGGAATTTGATATTGAACGCTATGATAAAATGCCAGTCGCACCAAGTAAGGAAATCCTCCTGTAAGCGCCATTAATTGTTCAAATTGCAAAGCTGTAAGTTGGAGTCCGTGACGTTGTGCTAAATCCTCTAACTGCAATCTTGTAAAAGCAGACAAATCAATTGCTAATCCTACATTAAAAGGAGATTTATTAATATCTAAATTAATATAAATGTCGGTAGATTTAACAATCAACACTCGTAACTTTTGCCAAATTGATATATCTCTAGTTTCTTCATACCATGAGCGCAATAGCCCCAAGAAATCACGAGTCAATTGAGGATATTCAAACAACTTATTCACTTCATCTAACGCTAAGATTAAGGGAGTATTGATTTCCTGTAAAACATACCCTTGAAAATAGATAGTACAGTTCATCAAATCACCCATATCCTCGTCCCAATATTCCTCTAGCTTCGACTTTATTCCTAACTGATGAGTAACATTTGCACAGAACCAGCGTAAAAATTTTTCTAATGAGCTAAAAACTTCTGTTTCAGCACGATGTAAACTTAACCTTACAGTATGATAACTATGCGAACTACCATAAGCAAGGATTCTAGTCATTAAAGAAGTTTTCCCCATCTTTCGCGGTGCTTTGATGTGGATAAACGCACGAGGTTGAAGAATTGCTTGATAACAGACTTGTTCTAAACCCCGCTCAATATACAAGGTAGAAGAAAGCGGGACTTGTCCATCTGGAGGTTCTAAATTTATCTTTTGCCACATATGTGTAGGCTGAGATATTGTTTGCAAAGATGAATTATTTAGTCGTTGCTCTAGCACAGCACGACAATTAGTACGATTAACTTTCTCACCAAGACTATTAGAAAGTAATTGCCACAATTTAGGAGCAACCAATTGCCTAATATAGTTCTCTGAGTAGTTGTTTTCTATAGCAATTTGTGCATAATTTTTTTTTGTTTCCAATAGAGATGCTGACAAGACAGCTTTTTGAATGAATGAGAGCGATTTTCCTGTCTTATCATTAATTAATGTTTCAGTGCATTTGATAATTTGTTCTATGCTTCTCATCTCTCTTTAAAACTAAAGGTATTTAAAGCTCCATTTTCTAATACAGCAATTTTAACTTGTTTGTGAACACTAAATATTTCTCTTGTTTCTCTTCTCTGCGCCTCTCTTGGCGCCTGCGTAAGATTCTTTTTACAAATCAGAAATATTCAATGCTCCATTTTTTATCAACCATTGCTTTTGTTGAAGGGTTAACCCAATAGCATCAGTAAATAGCGCTCCCTTAACGCGAGAACCGGAAAAATTTACCTCCTCTAATTGGGTATTTGTGAAATTTGCGTGTCTTAAATCACTATCACTCAAATTTGCCCCATTTAAAACCGCCTCCTCTAAGTTGGCGTTAAACAAAGAAGCTAACTTTAAATCAGCACGACTCAAGTCTGCATTAAATAAACTGGTTAACTCCAAGGCAGCTTGACGTAAAATTGCATCACTCAAATCTGCACTACTCAAGTCCGCTTTAATTAAATCTGATTCTGTTAAGTCACCTCCCTTTAAAATAGTATCCTGTAATTGCGCTCCTTCCAAATCAACTCGTTGTAAAGAAGCAGCACATAAAATCGCCCCTTCCCAGTTGGATTGGCGAAGATTGGCATCATCAAACTTAGCGCCAGTGCAATCTGTGGCTTTGAGACTTGCTTTAAACAAATTTGCCCCAGTTAAGTCTGCTTGAGTCAAACAAGCATTTCCTAAATCAGAATCTGTTAAATTTGCCTCTCGTAAACAGACAGAATCAAGCTTGGCATAATTTAAGTGAGCACCGCTTAAGTTCGCTCTAATTAGAGTAGCGTGACTCAAGTTTGCCCACAATAAACTCACATTTAATAGATTTGCGTTTTGCAAATTGGCTTTTTGGAAGTCCGCTCGATTTAAATCTGTCCAAACCAGGGTGGCACAACTCAAGTTAGCCTCACTGAGATTGGCACTACTTAGGTTAGCATAGCTAAAATCAACACCACTAAAATCAACACCCTGCAAATAAATCTGGCTTAAATTCAGGTGTTGAAAATCTCTTTCCTTAGCTGCATAGCGTTTGATAATTTCTTGGGCAATCATTGTTTTGAGCTAGTTTAAATAACAATAAACTACCGCCTACAATGAATTGTCTCCCAATATAGCAATATTTAATTAATAATTTATATTTAATTTTTTGTTATCAAAATTAATACATTTTAACTAAAAATATGAATCTTATCTATTGACAAAGTATTCATCAATATGCATAAAAATAATATTTATGACATTGTATGTTCAAAGTTGTAATACTTATATATTGACAAAAAACTAATCTGTGATGTAGTAACTAAAAATATCTGGCAGTAGAGATAAATATATGACATTTATGTACTTGTTTGATTTCAAATGAAAATGCTTTAATAAACTTCTAGGACAAGGGAATTTGCAAAAGTTATCCAAAAAATTCATATTTACTCTTTTGGTTTTTATTCGTTTAGATAAAAATTTCTAACCCTTTGTAAATATGAATTTTGATAAAGGATTTTATTGCTGACAACCTGAAAAATATGCCCAATATTAGCTTGAAAAAGATTGATACAATCTTCCTGGCAAAAAGGCAGTCTTTAACCTTTAACATCTATATTTATGATCGCATCGACGCCCAGCATTTTCAACACGATTACCAGTATCATCAACATGGTTTCTGACGAAAAGTTGCAACAAGCTTTGAATCAGAGTTTCTTGGAAGCAAGTGAAGCACTGCAACATTGTGAAAACTTTTTTGAGCTGTTACCTACCCATTGCTGGTCAAGCAAAATGCTAGCTACATTCTTTAATTCCTGGAAAGCTACGCACTTGAAAATGTTAGGTATATATGGTCTATCTTGCCGTTTACAACGTCTTGCTTTAACCAGAGAAACTCAAGAACGGGAACAATTATTGTTAGCCAGCGCCTTCAATGCTGAAACTAGTCACGAAGATTTAGGGTTAGACTACGAGGGTGTAACTCACGCTGCACTCTATGAAGATTTTGCTAATAGCCTTTTAGGAAATTACCCTTGGCAATTAGATGAATATTGTTTACCCCAAGCGGGTGATTTTAAAAAATGGATATATCACAACATGGTGGTAAATGATATTTACAAGGGGTTATTCACAAATATGTTCTCAGAAATTTACAACCACGGTGAATATACGCGAGCCTTATTTGCTTTTTCAGAATTAATTGAGAAGTATTACCACTTTTCCCCTGAAGAAAAAAATAAAGCTCTGTTCTATATCGGTGTTCATGTTGCAGACGAAACGGAAGTGGCTCACTTTCAAGTGGTCGTCAAAGCCTTGAATGAGTATAGCAAAGCTACTAATACTCCAATTGACTATACACAGGCAAAACTCTTGTTTAAGGAGTACCTGACTCGGTTAGGTACTGTAATGGAAGCACTAACTATAGAGATGAGACAAGAAATAAATGCAGCAAAACATCTGCTATCCGTGTCTTAAACCTCAAGCTCAGTATTTTTTGGACGATGCTCAACAAGCTATTGCTGCAACTTTAGATTTTCGACAACATCTGTATACGATCGCTCAAAACAAAAAACTACGTTCAGAAGCTGTTGAGGATCAAAGTTACCCTACTGAAGTGATTGTGCTTAGACCAAAACAGACTCAAGCGCCTGCTTTACTACTGTTGGGCGGAATGGGGCCTCTAGCAGGTTTGGGAGCTTTTGAGGTAGCCTGTCA
The DNA here is from genome assembly GCF_937863485.1 of uncultured Nostoc sp. Lineage (GTDB taxonomy): Bacteria > Cyanobacteriota > Cyanobacteriia > Cyanobacteriales > Nostocaceae > Nostoc. The sequence goes on from NZ_CALMFY010000002.1 coordinate 37,175, forward strand.
GATGTTCCAGAACAGTAGGGAAATTGTTCTGTTTCAAGCTTGTTCACTGCCTAATCGGACTACGGCCATTCAACAAAAGACTCAAATTGGTGCATCTCAAGAGCCGGATTTAGCGATCATGCTGGCGATCGCTATCCGAGAAGCAATGCAGTATATTTGCTCTAGCGTTGAAGCTGTTGAGTTGATCGTTCTGTGCAATGGCGCTCATTATTTCTTACCTGAAGTGATGCAGCAACTCCTGCTTAATTATTCAAAGATTTTTTTCAGACTACAATGGATCTCTTTGATTGACACTACAATACACCACTTGCAACAACAAAACTTTTGTCAGCCTTTAATTCTATGTACTACAGCAACGCGACTAGGGTGTGTTTACTCTCGACCACTTCAAAAAGCGGGCATTGTTTACTTAGAACCCAACGATGAATTGCAATCAATATTAATGCAATCTATTTATCAAGGAGTAAAAACATCTGACTACAATTTTGCTTGTAAAGTCGGTGAACATTTTTTCGTTGAACTATTCAAGCTCCAGCCTACTGTTGACTGTATCATCGCTGGATGTAGCGAAATCCCCTACTTGCTGGAATGGTTGAAAACTAACTCTTCTAAGCAAGTAAAGGAGTTCTTATCAAAATTGGAAATTATTGATCCTGTACAACTAACTTTGAACAGTAGACTTAAATCCTTGCAGTATTTGAGGACAGTCAGTCATTAACGCCAGGAAAAATTAAATAGCTCTAATCATGAAAATCAACGATGAGTAATTCTTTGCAACAGTTAATTCAGAGACGTAATGTCTACCCAAATAATCCTTTTATAAAGTTCGACAAGGAAGATGTTGAACTATCGGTTCCTGAGCGCTTTCAAAAACAAGTAGATATGCATCCTGAGCAGATTGCTGTTAAGACTGGGGAGCATGTGTTCACATATAATGCCCTGAATCAGTTCGCCAATCGCATAGCCAGGGCTATCTTAATCAAGCGCGTTCAGCTTTGCTGCGCCGAAGGCGATCACCAAGCAGAACCGATTGCAATGTTATTTGAGAGTGGTGCTCCGATAATTGCTGCAATTCTGGGTGTATTGAAAGTTGGTAAGTTTTATGTACCACTAGATCCCTCGCTGCCACAAGCAAGGATTAGCTATATTTTGGAAGATTCACAAGCGGGTTTATTGCTAACAGATAGCAAAAATATCTCATTTGCCAAAAAATTGCAAATTAGCGGATTAGAAATACTCAATATTGACGAGATAGATTCCAGTATTTCTTGTGAAAATCTAGATTTACCTCTGCAACCAGATAATTTTGCCTACATCATTTATACCTCTGGCTCAACAGGGCAGCCCAAAGGCGTAATCCAAAACCATCGTTATGTTCTGCATCTGACGATGAACTATACCAACAGCGGTCATATTTGTGCCAATGACAGGCTAGCACTTTTGTACTCCCCAAATTTTGCTGGTGCTGTAAGGGATATCTTCTGCTCGTTGCTCAATGGTGCAACTCTTCTGCCATATGACGTTAAACAAGAAGGGCTAATAGGTTTAAGTAGCTGGCTAAACCAACAAGAAATAACCATCTTTTTTGCGGTAGCGACTATGTTTCGCCATTTTATCAACACCTTAACTCAACAGGAGAAGTTCCCCAAATTGCGTTTAATTCAGGTAGGGAGTGAGACAGTCTATAAAAAAGATGTAGAACTTTACAAGCAGCATTTCTCTGATAACTGTATTTTTGTTGCCAATTTAGGAGGTTCGGAAATTAGCCCAATTCGGCAGTACTTTGTTGATCAGGAAACGGAAATTATTGGCAGTACTGTACCAGCTGGCTACGCAGTTGAGGATCATGAGGTTTTGTTAATTGATGATGAAGGTAAACCAGTTAAGTTTAATCAAATTGGTGAAATTGTAGTCAGAAGTCGTTATCTCTTTTGTGGTTATTGGCAAAGACCAGACTTGACCGAAGCGGTACTTTTGAAAGAAGTTCAAGAAGAAAATAAGCTGTTATATAAAACGGGCGACTTAGGCTGTATGTTGCCAGATGGCTGCCTTTTGCACTTAGGTAGAAAAGACTTCCAAGTGAAAGTCAGGGGCTACCGTATCGACGTTTCGGAAGTCGAAATGGCATTGCTCAATACCAACCTCATCCGAGAGGCTGCTGTCGTAGTATCACCTGACAATCTAGGTCTAAGAGCGTATATTGTGCCGCTCGTTCCCCAACAAGTACTCTCACTTCGAGAACTACGAAGTCTGCTTTTAAAAAGCCTACCAGACTACATGGTTCCCTCAACTTTTATGACTTTAGAAGCTCTGCCCCTAACGCCCAATGGTAAAGTTGACCGTTTGGGTTTACCCGCTTTCAATCAGCTGCAAAGAGCGCAGTTAGAAAGTATACTTTTGCCTCATACTCCTACTGAGCAAATACTGGTTGACATCTGGACTCAAATTCTTAAAATAGAAGAAATTGGGATTCATGATAACTTTTTTGAATTAGGGGGTCATTCCTTACTTGTTAATGAACTTATTCTAGAATTATTTAACACTTTCTCACTAAATATTCCTTTAATTACTGTATTTGAATTACCAACGATCGCTCAACTAGCTAAACGTATTGAAAACACTTGTCGGATATTAGTACAAAAGGATGTGCCTGATAGTACAGATGATTATGATGAAGGGATGCTATGAAAACGTTTGATGAACTGTTGTTAGAACTTAGTCGCCTCAATATCAAAGTCTGGGCTGATGGCAACAACCTCCGCTATCAAGCACCTAAAGATATTTTAACTTCAGATATACTGGCTCAAATTAAAACATATAAAACGGAAATTTTAGTCTTCCTCAATCAATCAACAATTGAATCACAATCAATTATTAAACCCGTTGATGCAACTATAAAAAATGAAGGTTTGCTTTTATCCTTCACTCAACAACAATTTTGGCTGCTCCATCACCTAGAAGAGTCAAATTATATCTACAACATGGTGAGAGCGTTTCGCTTGGAAGGAGACTTGAATATTTCCAACTTCGAGCAAGCAATCCAATGTCTGATTGCGCGTCATTCCATTCTTAGGACTGGGTTCAAGGTGGTGAATGGTTCGCCAGTACAGGTTATTACACCTCACCTGACCTTTGACATTCCTGTAATTGACTTGCAGAACTTATCAGAAACTGAGCGTATTTCTCAAGCACAAAGACTTCTTTTGCAAGAGCGTACCCGTGCTTTTGATTTGAATCAGTCTCCTGTGTGGCGAGTGACTTTAATCCGTCTCCATCATCACACTCACTTGTTGATGTTCAATCTGCACCACATTATCTGTGATGATTGGTCAATCCAGATATTTTTGCGGGAATTATCAGCTCTGTATCAAGAAGTTTCAACAGGAAAAACAGCTTCTTTACCAGAACTCCCCATTCAATATGCTGATTTTGCTCATTGGCAAAATCAACAGATCACTCTTAAAAATTTTACCCAACAGTTAAATTACTGGCAGCAACAGTTGGCAGAAGTTGTACCTGTTTTGGAACTGCCTTACTTAAGCGATTCTCCTTTAGAGATGTTACGCGATGCTACCAAAGGGAGCCGCGCAGGGCGCGATCGCAATGATAACGTAAAGCAAGCGTTTCAATCTGGTATAGTTCCGTTGTGTGTCAGTGCTGAGGTAAGTGGCAAGTTAAAGCAGTTAAGTCAAAAGTCTGGGACAACCCTTTTTACCACCCTCCTAACTGCTTTCGCCATCTTACTTTCCCGCTACACTCATCAGGAGGATTTAGTTGTCGGAACTGTTATTGCGAATCGTACCTCAGCGCAGACAAACACACTTATTGGTGCTTTTGTCAATACACTTGGCTTACGTATTCAGATTCCAGATAATCCTACCTTTCAAGAACTCTTAACTGAAGTACAAAAGGTTGTTTTAAAAGCATATGCTCATAGTGAGGTTCCCTTTGTTAAAGTTATTGAAGCTCTGAAAATAGATCGCAAATCAGGTAATAATCCCCTTTTGCAAGTGATGTTCACTTTAGAAACTATTGCTCAGGAGAAATTGCAACTCCCAGGAGTTATGACAAAAGTACTGGAGTTGAATAAACCAACAGCCGGAGCAACCTTTGATTTAACCTTAAATTTGTGGGAAACAAACTCAGAACTGCAAGGGAAACTAGAGTACAACGCCTATCTGTTTAATGAAGAAATAATCCAGCGTATCAGTGGACATTTTCAGACTTTGCTAACAAGAATTGTTGAATCTCCAAACCAGCGTATCGGCAATTTATCAATACTCAACGCTACAGAAAGGGAGCAGTTGCTAGGGAAAGAAATACAGGGGATTGAGTCTGAGTTTCTGTGTTTGCATGAGTTGTTTGAAGCACAGATGGAGAAGACACCAGAAGCTGTAGCACTTAAGTTTGAAGGACAACAGCTAACTTACCGGGAATTGAATCAGCAGGCTAATCAACTAGCACATCACTTGCAAACTCTGGGTATAAAACCAGAAACATTAGTAGGCATTTGCGTAGAACGTTCACTAGAAATGATTGTGGGCATATTGGGAATACTCAAAGCCGGAGGGGCATATGTACCACTAGACCCCAATAATCCACAAGAACGGTTGAACCACATACTAGAAGATGCACAAGTGCAAGTGTTAGTAACGAATTCGCAATTACGTAACACTTTAGATCAAAGCAATTTTGTTGTCTATTTAGATAAAGAGGCAGACAAAATTGCTCAGTACTCCCAAGATAACTTAGTCAGTGGTGTGCAGGATGATAATCTAGCGTACATGATTTATACATCCGGCTCTACAGGAAAGCCCAAAGGAGTATTAATCACTCATCACAATGTCGTTCGGTTATTCAAAGCAACGGAAGGTTGGTATCACTTTAATGAAACGGATGTATGGACGCTATTCCACTCGTTTGCATTTGACTTTTCGGTTTGGGAACTGTGGGGAGGGTTGCTGTATGGTGGGTGTGTTGTGGTTGTGTCTTACGAGGTGAGCCGAGACTCGCAAGCATTCTACAACTTACTGATTGCTGAACAAGTGACTGTTCTCAACCAAACTCCATCCGCTTTTTACCAACTAATTCAAGTTGATGAACACTTCAAGACAACAGAAAAATTGAGTTTACGGGTAGTGATATTCGGCGGAGAAGCACTCTCGTTACCTTTGTTGCAACCTTGGTTTGAGCGACATGGGGATCGACTGCCCCAGTTGGTAAATATGTATGGCATTACAGAAACAACGGTTCATGTGACAATCCGTCGTTTAACCTTAGCTGATGTGAAAGCCACTAGTAGCTTAATTGGGCTACCAATTTCCGACTTGCAAATTTACCTTCTGGACAAATACCAACAACCTGTACCCATTGGAGTGGTAGGAGAAATTCATGTTGGTGGTGGTGGTGTGGCGAGGGGTTATTGGCGGCGCAGTGAACTTACTGAGGAGCGGTTTGTGCCCAATCCGTTTAGGAACCAGCAGAAAGAGCGTTTATACAAAACGGGGGATTTAGCGCGATATTTGCCTACGGGTGAGCTTGAGTATAAAGGACGCATCGATCATCAAGTCAAAATTCGGGGCTTTCGGATTGAGTTAGGAGAAATTAAAGCATTACTTTCTGGGCATCAAGCTGTGCAAGAATGTGTTGTACTTGCCAGAGAGGATGAACCTAATAATAAGCGATTGGTAGCCTATATTGTTCCTGACCATATCCAAGCTTCAACCATTCTCAATTCGGTGAGTTTAAGAGAGCAGGGTATACTGGGCGATGCTCCTTTAGGAGCCGCCAAGGGCGATCGCTCTCTCTATGAGTTTCCCAATGGAAAGCAGTTTTTCCCTCAAAAAACGCAAGCAAATAGTTTAGCCGATCGCGAATCGACTTGGAACAGTTTAGAGACATATATTCAAGACCTTCGCCACTATCTCCAGAAAAAACTGCCTGAGTACATGATTCCATCTGCCTTTGTTGTCCTAGAAAAGTTTCCCTTAACGTCCAATGGAAAAGTTGATAGTCGCGCTCTACCCATACCGGAAAATTTTAACAATGGACTAGAATCTAGCTTCGTAGCACCCAGCACCCCCACCCAAGAAATTTTAGCTAACCTTTGGGCTGCGATTCTCAGGATTGAGAAAGTCGGGATTTACGATAACTTTTTTGATTTGGGCGGACATTCTCTGCTGGCGACCTCACTCGTCTTCCAAATTCGCCAAGTCTTTGCGATTGATTTTCCTCTACGGTGTCTGTTTGAAACCCCAACAATCGCCGCCCTCAGCAAGTTAATTGAGTCGTTAAAAACCCATCCAACACTCAGTTCAAACAAAGCCATGTCTCCCTTAGAGAGAAGCCCATCTACACCCGTGCCTCTCTCGCTATCACAGCAGGCGTTATGGTTACTAAATCAATCAGATAGTCAGGTTGCAACTCTCAATAGTTCGACTCTGATGCGAGTCAGGGGTTCTCTCTCACCAGAAATCGTCGAGCAAAGTTTCAATGAAATCGTCCGCCGTCATGAGAATCTCCGCACGGTCTTCACCATCATCAACGATCGGCCGATGCAGATTGTTTTACCTCACCTGCACCTGCCATTAATCTATGAAAATCTCCAGCACCTACCCCCAGAGACGCGTGAGTCGGAAGCGGTTCGTTTGGGAATTAAAATACGTCAGCAGCCCTTCAACCTGGCTGTTGCTCCCCTGATCAGAACTGCCTTATTTCAACTGAATCCGGATGAGCATTGGCTTGTGATTACCATGCACCATATGATCACAGATGGTTGGTCATTTAGTGTGCTTCTGCAAGAATTAGACGCACTGATGCAGGCTTTCGCTAATGGGGAACCTTCGCCCCTGCCAGCCCTATCATGCCAATATGCAGACTTTGCCTTGTGGCAGCAGCAAGTCTATAATGAGTCCGCGATCGCACAGCAACTCAGTTATTGGCAACGCAAACTCGTTGATGACGAGTTACACCCCTCTCCAAGTCTGATGCTGTCTAGTAAACAGGCAGGGCATCGTTTTATCCACTTACCTGAGTCTCTCGTTCGTTCGATTGAAGGGCTGAGTCGTTCACAGAGGGTGACGAGTTTTGTGATCTTGTTGAGCGCTTTCAAACTTGTTTTAGCGAAGTGGAACCAACAAAATGAGATTTTAATTCTGGCAACGCTCGGCAACCGCACCGGGCCAGACACAGAGCGGATGATTGGCTGCTTTATCAATGACGTGATTCTGCGATCGCTAATTTTACCGGAACAGACTGGCTCGACTGTAATTAAACAACTTCAAGAAACCGTCAATGAAGCGATCGAACATAAAGAGGTGCAGCTGTATCAGGTGATCGAGCAGATCCAACACTTACGTCCCCTGAATCTGCTGGCAAGCATTACCATGACCCCCTCGGTTCAAGATCAAATCCCAGGTTGGGAAGCGATCGCATTGGAACAATGGGGCGATATACCAATGGAACTTTATGGCAAAACACCTCCGTTGGAGCTTTACGTTGAACTATCAAAAACAATCCGGATCAGGGCTAAATACGGCACTGAGAAATTCACAGCAGAGACAATTGATCGCCTATTAAACAACTATCAGGAAATTCTGACGAAGCTTGTTAGCCATTCAGAAATGACTGTTTCAGATCTCTTTAAGAGAATATATTCAGGGTATGTTTGAATCTTCAGTTGTTAAACAGAGTGGGGTAATGCCATTTTGTAACTCGTAGAGAAAAATGATAATGAGTAGAAGGTACAGACTTTTCGCTATCATTTGATACTCTTGAGGTTAAATACTAATTCAAAAACACTAAAAGATATATCAAAAATATTTTTTTAAACATTATTTAATGTATCAAAAAAACTACCAAAGAATAATTATATTTGGCTAAAAATTTGATGAAAATTAATCGGAATGAACGTGCTAAAAAAGATGCGTTTTATTATATAGAAACAACTTTCTATAATGGGGATATAGATGCTTTTTTTGCTCTTGGTGAAGAGAGAACTAAATTAATTGTTGACCCGATCATTACTCAATTAGTACCATCGGCAAGTAATGCATCTGTATTAGAAATAGGGTATGGTCTTGGTAGGTTTAGTCGTGCGCTCTCCAAACGATTCCGTAGCGTCATTGCAGTTGATGTTGCTGATGAAATGATTCGTCAAGCTAAAGAGTTATCCTCTGAGGAGCAGTATGCTAATTTGAAATTCTATACAAATGACGGGACTTCTCTATCTTTAATAGAATCAGAAAGTGTTTATTTTGTCTTTTCCTATGAAGTTTTTCAACATATGTCTTCTTTGAAAGTAATCTTGAAAAACTTTACTGAGATCCGACGATTTCTTAAAATAACTGGTAAAGCAATGATTCACTTAAGGACAGAGACAGTTTCTCCATTAACTAAATTCAAAATATTTGCTAAAAGTCATCTTTCAAAATTTCTATTGAAATTACTAGGATTATCTAGCATTGATAAAACATGGACGGGGACAACCTTAAATACTAAGAATATTGAGCAATTATGTAAGTCAACAGGTCTAGAAATCTTACAGTTGATCAATGATCCAACACACGCGCCTAATACACGTATTTTTGTCTTACTTAGTCCTATCAAATAGTCCTATGCTAATAATTCACATAGCAGGTATCGACTAGAGAGGTGAAAAAGTACTACCCAGATGGGAGATTTAAGAGAAGGCACTGGAGACGAAGTAAAATGAATTCTCTCAATATACTTCATATTAATAACTGGTTTGGCTTAGGTGGTGCATTTATTGCTGCCTACAATCTGCATCAAGGTTTATCCAGAGCTGGTATTCAATCTTTCTTTGCCTATAAAGATGAGATTGATGGAGTATTTCAAGAAAAAGCTAATGATTTGAGAAATACGGTACAGATTGTCCAAAGAAAAAATCAGTTTGTTGATTTAGCGAACTCAATTACAAGACGAATTGGCTTGAATTACGTTGCCAATCCCTCAATTGCTGATCTTAAACATCAAGCCTGCTACCAAAATGCTGCTTTACTCAACTTTCACCTGCTTCATGATGATTATTTTTCCTATCTCATGCTTCCTTCATTGACGAGAGATAAACCTGCGGTCTATACGCTACATGATATGTGGAGTTTCACAGGACACTGTGCCTACAGTTATGACTGTTCAAAATGGCAAACTGGTTGTGGAAAATGTCCTTATCCTAATGCGTTACCTCCGATTCAACGAGATGCCACATCTCTAGAGTGGAAGTTAAAAAATTGGGCATATCGACACTCCAACTTAACGATCGTGGCTCCTAGTTGCTGGTTGGCTGAATGCGCTAAACAGAGTATGCTCAACTGTTTCCCCATTCATCACATTCCCTACGGAATTGATACAGTAGCCTATCAACCACTCGATCAACAGCAGTGTCAATCTGAACTGGGAATTCCCCAGCATAAAAAAGTTCTCATATTTGGAGCACAAGACATGACCAATCGGCGTAAAGGTGGCGATTTATTGCTCAAAGCCCTTTCTCGCATACCTAAATCGCTCAAAGCTGAAACCGTGTTGCTGACTTTTGGGGATGAAGCTAAGGCAATCTCAAATGCCGCAGAAATAGAAGTACTGCACCTTGGCTATATCAGCAGCAATCGCTTGAAAGCGGTTGCCTATTCTGCCGCCGATTTATTTCTGTTTCCAACCCGTGCTGATGTTTGCGGGTTAGTCGGTCTGGAAGCAGCAGCTTGTGGTACGCCAACAGTTGCCTTCAATGTTGGTGGCGTTCCAGATTATGTCCGTCCTGGTATCACTGGCTATTTAGCAAAACCGGAAGATGCTGATGATTTCTGTAATGGGATTGTCCAATTATTAGAAAATGTTAATTTACGCGATCGGATGAATCAAAATTGCCGCAAGGTTGCAGTTGAAGAGTACTCGTTAGAGGTGCAAGCCCAACGGTACATTCAGTTGTACCAGCAAATTCTTAACTTATAAGGGTGGAATTTGGAAACTCTAACCGTATGTACTTTTAAAACTCTGCTTGCTTTTACTATCTCTCTAACACAACTATTGTAATGATTTATAATACTACGTACTTTGTTTCATAAAGATTCCCAAATATTATTAATAACATTTATAGTTCTGCATTAAGCAAGCTGAGATATTGGAAAACTTTTAATAATTTTGAGATACTAACTTTACTTTTTTGGCATTTAACTAAAAATTGAACACACTAAATATGGAAAAGCCAAATATGTTTAATAACAGTACTACAGATCAATCAATCTTCTATCCACGATTTCGAAATTCAGAACCATTAGCAGCATCGAAATATTATACTGAAAAATATAACTGTGACTTGGCAATACCTAGTTATCTTGGAATAGGAAGTTGTGTCTGTTATACGCCATTAGTTGAAGCATTATTTTTAAACAAAGGGCGATTTATAAAAGTATTGACAGCTCCTTTAAACTATTATAAAAAAGCTCAAGAAAACGGGTATGCAATCTGGGAGAACAATCCATATATTGAGACAATTATCAATGCCGATGACATAGACCCGAACATCATGCTAGAAGTGTCCGTTGAATCAGATAATTTTTGTCAAAGCCGTCATATCATAGAAAATATCTGTTTTGCTCATGGACTGCGCCCTCGTCAATTAAGGGGTTCTTTATTTTTATCTCACGCAGAAATGCAGTGGGGATTAAAGACCCTTGCTCACCTCAAACGTCCCGTTGTTTGTATCTGTCCCTATGGGACTTCATCGAGTACTAAAGACTCACCTTGGCACTTAGATAACTGGCTAGAATTAGTCGATTACTTGAAAAATCAAGTAAGTTTTTTACATATTGGCAATAATGACTTTGAGCAAAAGACGTTTTCTATCTTTACACCAAAAACAACTATTAGACAAGCAATGGCTCTGATTTGGGCAAGCGATTTATATGTAGGATTTGATACTGGGCCTTCTCATATTGCCACTGCATTTGCGAAACCAACACTGGTTTTATGGGATGCTGTGAAAAAAGCTTCTTTAGAAGAAGAGAAACAGGAAGGATTTAGTATTGCCCATCTGCGTCGATGGTCTTATCCTCAAAATCAGAATCTAGTTATTGTTGGTGAGAAAAAGAAGGAAGTTCTTGAAGACTGCTTGGAATTCATTCTTGAACAACTCAACTCCTTTAATCGACTGAGTAAACTAATCACGAATTAATAAAACTAAGAGAATGCTTGGAAAGTTGTTGTCAGGCATCATCTAAAAATAATTTGAAAAATTTGTAATAAATCTGTGATATGCAAGTCTTTGTCGATCAATCCTTACGCCCACATCCCCATCTTGCTGTATTCGGCTCCAGCAAGGTTGGCAATTATGTAGTAACTACCCCCTTGCTGCGAGGCCTGAAAGAAAAATATCCAGATTGCACGTTGGATTTTTTTGGCAGTGAGGTAACCCAAGATTTTGAACTCTATTGTCCCTACATTGATTGGCGCTTTTCTCTGTATAGCGATCGCGATGATATCTTAGCGCAGTTAGCGCAAGTAGTTCATCAACGGCAACAAGTCGCAGGCTCTTACGATTTAGCCATTAATTGTGATGAATTCAGCCCCATCAACCTAGTGATGACAACTGCCCTACGTCCTCTGTATGTGACAGGAGCGGCTTTGACACAAGACTTTCAGAAAAAGCTTGATGGAGGTGAAAATGCGAATTCAATTCAACGCCTGCTCCAGGATCAAGATTGGAATAGTTCTGAATTGGTCGAACGGCATCAAGGCGTGATTCAGAGCAACTACATTGGGGAAATCTTCTGTCGTTTAGCCTATGTTGAAACCGACTTTTTCAAGCTAGAACTGCCCAGTCAAGTACCTAATTTTCCTGTACCCGATGTGCTAATTCATGTGACAGCCACCCGGCCTGCTAAACTCTGGCCGATTCATGCTTGGCAGCAAGTTATCCAGTGGTGTGCGGCACAAGGATTGAGTGTCGGTTTAGTGGGCAGTGCGCCGAAGATACAGAAAACGCTATACAATGCAGGTTCTATAGAGGACGAGTTATTACAAACTACTGCTTTGATTGATCTCAGAGGTCAGACATCTCTGTTAGAATTGGCAGGCGCATTTCTTCAAACCAAAGCCTTCATCTCAGTGGATGCAGGGCCATTGCATATTGCAGCTGCGGTGGGATGCCATACAATTGCTCTGTTTGGTAATGATGTTGACGGCGATGGAGCCAGTCCAATACATTTGTGGAAACCAAGACAACCTCACGTACATCTAGCGCTTTCAACCTTCAAATGTACCTTGTGTCAGGAGCATAGTTTTAGCAAGGGAGCAACGCGATTTTGTGAGGTTGGACAAAAAAGGTGCGATCGCTAATA
>NZ_CALMFY010000003.1 GCF_937863485.1 uncultured Nostoc sp.
TTACAAAATTACCTGACCAAGGTTTATCTAGGTTAGCTACTAAGGCACAGTAAATTAGGTGAATTGCACAGGCTCTTGGATCAAATTGGTCTATAACAACTAAAGCTGCCTCTTCTGCCAGAGTTTCTAGTTGTGGAGTTTCTGAATTATCTGTAACATAATAAAAGATTTTTCCTTTTCCACTTTCAGCTTCTTTTTCGTAACTAAAAATATTATTTACTTGATTCCATGACAGATTCATTTTTTGAGATAAGACTTCAGCAACTCCATACAAAACTAGCGACAAGGCAGCAACATTAGTCTTACTATCAGGAAATAAAGAAGCTTTTTTGAATTGCCGAGGTTTTGCTGAATACTGGTAATTTAATAGTAAATTTTGCTCATCTTTATTAACTCTGTCTTGAAGATGAATTTGCTTTGATAATTGAGTAGTTGGGTCTTTTAGAGATTCTTCATTAAGAGCAACATTAGTTTCCTTTGAATTTGGATTACGGGAAATGGTAATTCCCATTACCTGGTGAAATAGATGCAGAAGTTTACTATATAATGTTTTTGCTAACTGTTTCATTTTTATACAAATCCGCTGCTCACGTAGATAATTTACAATGATGAAATAAAGCCTGAGCTTCTTCTATTTGACCTTGTTAGAATAAACTCTCAGCCGCTTTGAGTCGCTTTAAAGAACCACCAACAATGCAAGATATTTGACACCAGGTGATACCAATCTAATAAAAAGTGGTCAAGTAAAAAAACTGATTTTTACTTGACCAGAATTATCAGTGATGAGTCAAGCTTTCACTGATTGTAATTACGAATTACAAATTATCAATTACGAATTGCAGCTTTGCTGCTTGACGTTACTAGCGGTACTGTTGGTCAGCGGGATCTTTATACGGGTCTTCGCTAGCTGGGCGGATATTACCATACTGCCCGGAATTTCCTTGGTTGTTTCTTTGCATCAACTTTTTGACAACTAAGACCGCGATCCCAGCGATCGCTCCAGCTAATGGATTACTCATAATAGTTACCACGTTGACCACCTGTAAAGCTCCCCGCAGCACCACTCATAATTTGACTGAGTATATCTGGTTGTTGCTGGTGAACCCGGCCTGTCGTTTGAGCAAGATAATTTGGGTCTTGAAAGCGATCATCTATACCATCTTGGTTTAGATCGGGAAAATTCAAGTTTGAAGAGCGCGTCTGCTCTTGAAGAGAGCGACCAAACTGCATCCGCTCTTGTGGTGACATCCGACTAAAGGCTTCTTGTGCAGATTCCTGATATATGGAAAAAAGTTTCTATTAAAAAATAGAATGACGGTTAAACGCCATCTATTTATAACATGTACAAAAATTAATTTGTTGGAACAGTACCTTCACCCAAACCCCTTAAGTCTCGCCCTGTGGGACTGTTATTATATCCTTGAAAGTCCCGGTATTGTTGTGCCTCCTCCTGTGGAACACGAATGCCCTCTTGTGGCGCTGTTACCCAGACAGGGCGACGTTGAGCATCTCGATAGTAAACACGCCCATTCTTAGAAAGGTAGTATTTCCCCTGCGCTCCTGTTCCTTGGGCATTTTTTCGCTGATTGTAGAGGTAGAAAAGTCCAGCGGCTCCTGCCAAGATTGCCACTTTCTGCCCTGTACTCAATCCCCTCCTAGCTTGGGGTTGATTTACGGGGGCGCGATTATTTAAATTTCTACCAATACTATCGTCAATTGGAGGTGGCGCAGCAGTTCGGGAACCTCCGCCGCAGCTATTAAGCAGCGGGACTGTTAGCAATGTTGAAAGAAATACTGTTGTTGTCAGCGAAGCTAATCTATTTGTCTTGATCATACATTTTCTTTTCCTGCTAATTTAGCTAACGTGGTATAAGAGTCTACAGTTCTATACAATGCTTAAGTAAAAAGCCGAGTTTTACTTGACCGAAAGTTCAAATACACTGTCTTCGCCACTATACTTTAGTTAGCTTAAAGTCTGCGATTCTTCTCTGCCTAGAATTTGTTTTTTAAGCAAGCGAATTTCTGCTGTTAATTCTTGCCGAGTGGAATCTTTGAGCAAATAGCGGGAAGTAAACCAAATTGTGTAACTAAGTCCAATTAATTGGAGAAATGGAGAAACTAGTGGAATATCATTTATGGCGTTGAGTACCGCTAGAAAAATCCTTAGTGCCGTAACTGCTATCACAAGCAACGCAAAGCTGATAATCGGTAATTTGTATTCTTGGTAGAATCTACCTATGTACTCAGGTATTTTTGCCAAAAATATAGAAATCTGTCTACCAATTGTTTGCCATTGTTCTTCATTTTCCGAGGCGGGTGGCAACATTGCCAGGTTTCCAGACTCTGAACCTTTAAGTGCTTTTATCTGGTTTTCGGAGGCAGTATCGACATACTGCTCTTGCTGTAATTCTGTATCCATAATTATCTCCTGATTTTCTGCAATGAGAGCAGTTTTAAAGTTTACACTTTGTTATTATCAACTTTGGCAACGGTTGCTCTGCAACTAGATTTATTACTCCTTAGCGGACAGGGAAATATTTCTTTGCGAATTTATTAGGACTTTAATAATATTTAGGCATTTGTATATTTCCTTATCATCAATCTTTTGGTAGAGATTTTGTCTTCTATAAGAGTGATAAAACAAATATTACAACTTAAAAAAATAAACCTTTAAAAATGTGAGGATAGTTGATTTACCTGTAAGGCTTTAATAAACATATTAAACTAGCTAGATTTAATGGTATGTATCGATTTAGGTAACTTTGGTTTTGACATTTACTGCTAGAAGCTAGTCACAAAAATGCTAGAAACTAGTCACAAAAATTATATTTAATTACTTCGATTGATGAAATATAAAGATGATTGAAGTCACTCCTCGGAGAGAAGATTTACCTAAACTAAATTGTGTAATTTATAAAAAAGACACAGCAAGATTTTAAGGAATAAAAGAATGCCACTCCAGAAAATAAGTGAATTTGATGCAGACTACCATAATACTATTGAAGGCAATGACATCAAAGGAATGGGTGTGTATGTTCAAGGAACTGATGAGAAGATTGGCACAGTAAATGATGCTGTAGTAGACGACCAAGGAGAATTCCGCTATTTAATTGTTGACATCGGCTTTTGGATTTTTGGCAAGAAAGTCTTATTACCAGTAGGAAAATCGCGTATTGACTCTACAGCAAACCGTGTATATGTTGTTGGTATAACAAGAGAGCAAGCGGAAAATTTACCTGAATATCAAGAGCATACAACACTTGACTACGACTATGAAGAACAGGTGCGTGGAGGATATCGTACACCGTCTGTAGAAAGTTCAGCTGCGCTAGCATCGACAGTTGGTCGCACTACTCCAAGTCCTGACAACTACACCTACGCAGATGACGCGGATCTGTATGATGTCAACGCTCACGAAGACCAAACTTTCAAACTTTACCAAGAAAGGCTAGTTGCTAATAAACAGCGCCGAAAAAGCGGAGAAGTAGCGATTAATAAGCGTGTTGAAACCGAAACTGCAAGAGTTGCTGTTCCGGTGGAAAAAGAGCGAGTCGTGATTGAGCGAGTGACTTCTCAAGACACAGGCAAAGTTGTGTCTGCTGAAGCGACTGACTTTTCCGAGGGCGAGGTAGCGCATATAGACCTCTATGAAGAAGTTGCAGACATCCATAAGGAAGCTTTTTTGCGCGAAGAAGTCAAAGTGCAGAAAGTTGTAGACAAAGAAACCGTTGAAACTGAAGAAACCATTCGACGCGAAGAATTAGATGTTGACACTGATGGAACTCGAATAGAGAATAAAACTGACCGGGGTTAACCTACTTAAACTACAAAGGTGATTGCTTTTGAGTTAGTAGGAGTGGGTTTTCTACTTACTTCTACTCAAAATACTCTTAGTAGATTGATATTGCAGAAGAGGCATTAGTTTAGATGAGGTGCTTAAATTGAAAATAATTCAACAGTTTCGTCGGGTTTTAACAGCTTTAGTCTTGGTATTAGTACTAACAACGACTGCCGCCTGTAGTGGTACTGTTCAAGCTAAACAACCAACTCAATTACCGTCTGGAATCCATAGTGCTGACTATGCCTTGTTGTCACGCGGTAACAGTGTACAGGGTAAAGATTTTGGGAACTGGGTTGTCGCTACAGCCAAGGGAATTGTCCAAGATGCTTATGTACGTGACAACAATAAGTTAGGTGTCGTGATTGCGCCTCAAGTTCGTCCGACCGAAGTGCGACCATTAGCAAAATCCTTACTCCAAGGTTTTCACCAAAATTTCCCGAAACAAGACTTAAAAGTTTTGATGTATGCACCAGACAAAAAACTGATTTTGACGGCTCAGTATGATGTGCAATCTCAGCAAATTGAGTATAAATAACAACTCCAAATTTTGGGAAAACCTGAATTAATTCAGTTGATTGTAAGTAGAAAAGGAGACATTTAAAATGAGCAGCAGTGACAAGTATAAACGCGAAATTCTCAACGAGTTGGCTCACGGGAATACAGAGTCTTTAGATGATGTTTCATCTGACCCAACTCAGGAATACCAAAATTTTGACGATTTTGCCCAGCGCTCATCTCATGATCAACGTCGGCAATTATTTAGTCAATCTTTCAACCATAACAGCATTCCACCAAGCCAGCTGGAGCCAGAACTCCAAAAAGCGATCGCTCAGATTAAGCCTAACGAACGGGATGATGTTGCACGGGCATTTTTCAAGCACTTAAAGCAAAGAGGTCTAGACGAGCGCCATCTGGAGCGAGATTTGGGACTTTCTACCCACAACCCTAAGCACATAAGTGCAGATGACCTGAGCAAGGTGGCATCTTTCACATATCATAGTCATCCTGACATCTTCCACGAAGTAATGGCTGAACAACCAGCAATTCTTAAGTTTCTCAGTAATCCAGTGGTCGGAGCAGCTTTAGGAGCGATCGCCTCTAAATGGTTTGGTGGTCATAAGTAAGCATTTCCAAATTTGATACGCGAGCAACGCGATTTTGTGAGATTTGATTTTTCTTATCAATAAACCAATCTTATTGATAAGAAACTAACCAAAATTACCATTTTTTAGTGTTTTTACTGATGCTATCAGCTTGAAAAAGTTTTTAAAGTGACATTAAAGTGACATTATTTGTTGGTTCTCACTTTTTCGCGTTGCTCCCACTTGATACACATAGTCCTTTGTCTGGACGCTACAAATATAAAGGAGACGATGATTATGACTCAGAATAAGCAACAAGCAGATAAGTATGACGAAAATACCGACCCCGATCAAGAGCAAACCGATGCTCAATCTTCAGGATCAGGCATTGGTGCTGGTATAGCTGGTGCAGCGATTGGTGGTATAGTTGGTGGTCGAGTTGGAGGAGTAGTTGGTGCTGTAGCGGGCGCGGTAGCAGGCGCTTTGGCTGGGAAGGGTACATCTGAAGCTGTTCACGATTCTGTAGAAGGCGTAGTAGATGCAGCAAAGAGTATAGCTAAGACTGTTAACCACTCTGTAGAAGATCTAACAGAAGTGGCTAAAGATACAGCACAAGCAGTGAAGCCATCCGTTGTTGATGTAGTAGAGGCAGTTAAGGAGACAGTTGAGGAAACCAAGCCATCTGTAGTTGATGCAATTAAGGGTGCAGCCCAAGAGGTCAAACCAGCTGTTAAAAATGTAGCAGACGCTGTTAAGGAGACAGTTGAGGAAGTCAAACCAGCTTTCAAAGATGCAGCAAAAGATACAGCCAATGCAGTAAAGGGTGCAGCCCAAGAGGTCAAAACAGCTAGTAATAAGGGAGTAGGATTTGATAAACGGAGGGTTGCAGATAATAAGCAGGTGATAACTGAAGATGATGGCATGACGAAAAGTGTTGAAACTCACTCA
>NZ_CALMFY010000004.1 GCF_937863485.1 uncultured Nostoc sp.
TCATTTGTTATTTCGGTGAACTCATTTGTTATTTCGGCGAACTCATTTGTTATTTAGGTGAACTCATTTGTTATTTTGGCGAACTCATTTGTTATTTCGGCGATGCCTACGGCTGGCTACGCCTACGCATTTGTTATTTCGACATGTCCATAACGCACCCTACGAAAGAAACTACTAGAAGAGTTGCAACCTATGCTAAATCATACCTGTGTGTACACCGTTGCCTAAAAGGAGAGAGGTCAAAGTGTATTGCATATATAGAGGCGTAGCGGCTACTCTGCGAGAACGCTAAGAGCGAACCCGCAGGGTACGAGCGTAGGCGTAGCCCGTCGTAGACATCGCCATAGTTGAATTACTAGCAAAATCATGGTTAGAGACAATTTGTCAATAATCCACTTTTTCAGATTTTACGCAAAAAAACTCCACCTCCTAAAAGTTAGTGGAGTAATTAATCTTAGACTATCAGTAATGAATCATCGCTAATATTGCTATTTGCAATGTTCAAACTAAATTAGTCTATAGCTTTCTTAAGTTCGTCTTTAATGTTTTCTACAGTGTGAGTAGCTTGGGCTTCAGCTTGCTTTGCTTGTCCTTCAGCTTTATCTTGTGGATTACCGGTTACTTCACCCACAACCTCTTGGATTTTTCCTTCAATATTTTTGGCAGTAGCTTCTACTCTTTTTTCGGTACTCATGGTTTTTATTTCCAGCTTGTAGTTGATTAAGCTATTACATAAACTAACAATAGCAAATTATTTTTTACTTCCATCACCCGATAGAATAGTTGGAGAGATTATATTATCTTAAGACAGATACGGAGTATCAGAGGAGCACGGAACGTAAAAAATATGAATATATTATAAATAAGATATATATGATGAAAACTTGCGGTGTCCAGATCCCCGACTTCGTAAAAGTTGTCGGGGATCTAAATTTTCACGAATGATTTAGGACTGCTATATGCATCTTCATAGAGAATTAGTATAAGTTAAAACATAATTTTCAATAAAAGGAAAGTAAAGGAGTGGCAACAAAACGTCAGAAAAATGTCTGGATGAGTGCAGTTAATGACATCATTCGGGGTGCTTGTGGAGGTTTTTTATTTGGCATACCTTTACTCTACACAATGGAGGTTTGGTGGATTGGATCACTGGCAAAACCACAACTGATGATGATGGCGATCGCATTGATGTTTATTGTAGTTTACTTGCTCAATCAGACAGAAGGCTTTCGGAAACGCAGATATAGCTGGCTAGATCATCAAGCCGTAATGGATACCGTAGAAGCGATCGCGATCGGACTAGCTTGCTCTGCCTTTGTACTGCTACTATTGCGAGAATTAACACTAGAAACTTCCCTAAAGGAATCTTTAGGCAAAATCATCTTTGAAAGTGTACCCTTCGCTCTCGGTGTAGCATTAGCCAACCAGCTTTTGGGAGATACCAGAAATGGCAATCCAGAAGGACAAGCAACCGATCAGGTAAACAGCAAAACTAATAACAAAGAAGATGAGTTACAGGCCACCTTTGCTGATGTGGGTGGAACCCTGATTGGTGCAACTATAATTGCATTTAACATTGCTCCAACAGATGAAATACCGATGCTAGCAGCCGCAGCCTCGCCACCTTGGCAGTTGGCAATGATCGCCACATCTTTGCTGATTTCTTATGGCATTGTATTTCAGGCAGGCTTTTCTAACCAGCAAAAGCGTAAACAGCAAAAGGGAATTTTCCAACGACCATCGAGTGAAACCATCATGTCTTACCTAGTGTCACTGCTAGCAGGCGCTTTCATGCTGTGGTTCTTTCAAAAATTAACTTTTAACGACCCTTGGACAATGTGGTTAGATCACACATTGATGCTGGGATTACCTGCAACTATTGGCGGTGCAGCCGGAAGGTTAGCAATATGACTAAAACAGAACAGGAACCACGCTCTATTGCAGAGTGGGTAACATTCAGCGTTGCTTCACTTATCCTAGCAATCATTGTGAGCCTGGTTGGCTACACTTGGCTGAACGAAAAGAATCAACCTCCCATCCTTTCTGTTACCAAAAAAGAAACAATTCGGGAAATTGGTGGCCAATTTTATGTTCCCTTTGAAGTTGTGAACACCGGAGGAGATACAGCTGAGTCAGTTCAGATTATGGCTGAGTTACTGATTAACGGCAAAGTTACAGAAACAGGAGAGCAACAGATCGACTTTTTATCTAATGGTGAAAGGGAAGAAGGTGCATTTGTGTTCAGCCAGAACCCGCGCCAAGGTCAGTTAAACCTGCGTGTTGCTAGCTATAAATTGCCCTAGTGAAGATTTAAAACCGCAGATAAACGCGGACTAACACAATTGATTCTAGGGTGGGCATCTCCCCACCCTTAATTAAAGACTGGCAAGATAGCCACCCGATAAGATTGGATAATTTATTTCTTGGAAATCCTTAAGCTTTAACCTTAGCTTTTGACCAAACACCATTTTCATCTTCATCATATTGCTGATGAACCGACTCCCAAGCAGCTTGTTCAGCTGTGAACTCGTCATTTTTCTCATTCAAGACAACGTTATAGCGCTCAATAAATGTACTCTGAGCATCATCACAAAGATGAGCGCGAACCTCAGGAGACAAGTCTTGTGGGCTGTTGCACTGTCCAGGACAAGGGCGAGCAAAGGTTTTTTCAATTGTGTGAATTTCTTCAGCACCAGCACTTTCGAGCAGCAATTGAAATTCGCCGGCGCGATCGCTCCCAACTTCTGCCATCACTAAGAAGTCACCAGCTTGTAAGCGGGTTTGGTAGATAGCCGCTTTATCTTCTGGCATCCCTAAAGTAGTTAGAACCGATACTAGACCAGCCCCAGCACTACCTGCGATCGCTCCACTGGCAGCCCCCAACAGCACTGCACCAATAGGCCCTGCTGCCACAATTGAGCCGACAAAGGGAATAAATAGTACGCCCACACCCGTGAGTAAGCTGAGAAAGGAACCAAACAAGGAACCAAAAACTGCTCCTGTTCTCAAACCTCCCAGAATCACATCCTTTTTTGTAATAAAGCCAGCAATTCTAGTTTCTGACTGGAAGTTTCTGCCCATGACCGAAATATGATCTCTAGGCACACCCCTGTCTAGTAAACGTCGAATCACATCATCAATTTGCTTCTGTTCTTTAAATACAGCAGAGATAGTACGTTCTGCTTTATATACTTCTGGCACTTAAATAGCCCTTATATTATGTTGTTTTTACAATAAATATGGTGAAGAGGTAGATGCAGCCAGATTAATCCTTTCACACAATTAAGGGAGGAATCATTCCTCCCTTAACTGGTTTCACAGACAGCCATCCTCAAGTGATGACGTTATGAGCTACACACCAACAGGAGTCTTAGCCCCTGCTGCTGGCTGTCTACCATCTGCGTCTAGTGCTTCTCCTTCAATAAAGGAACGCAGCATCCAAGCTATTTCCTCATGCTGTTCCAGCAGTCCAGTTAAAAAGTCAGCAGTTCCCTGATCGTGGAACTTTTCACCCGATTGATCCAGATGATCCCTTAAATTCCGAATAACCTGCTCGTGATCATCCACTAGATTAGCTACCATCCCTGTTGCTGTGGGAACACTACCAGCATGTTCCTTGAGGGTAGCAATCTTGAGAAATCCTTCCAATGAGCCAACTGGGAAACCGCCCAAAGCACGAACCCGCTCTGCCAAGGCATCAATATTTAGAGTTAGCTTTTGGTAGTGTTCTTCCCAAAGCTGGTGCAAAGAGCGGAACTGAGGGCCAACTACATCCCAGTGGTACTTTTTGGTTTTCACCAATAGTAGATAGGCATCTGCCAAATCTTGATTCAACAGATTAATTACACCTTGACGCTGTTCTTCTGTCAAACCAATGTTTATCGCACGCATTATTTTCCATCCCTAAGCAAACTTATCTATTAATTTACCAAATTTTCGAGATGATCCACATCAACCAAAGGAAATATTAGGAATTCAAATTAGTTATCACATCCATAATTATACTTATGTCTAAATAGGTAGTATAAAGCCAATATTTACTAGTTAGCGAACTTTATTGATTTTTGCAGCTACAATCAAAAAAATATTAATTAAATATAATTATAAATCAAGACATCTATAATCTGAACTATCTAGACGTACTTTCGCCAAAAAATGCTCAGGTTGAACATAAGTTTTATACTTAATTGAAGTTGCCAGCTTGATATGACTAGTTAGTAATGGGTCACTGTTTTTATGCAATCACCCATTACTACCAAAAAATTACCAAAAAAAGAAAGTATTAAATCTGTTACTTACCTGTAATCTTATCCAAGAAATTCTTTACATTTCCTTCCGCTGTGGTTGCACTCTGGGAATTTTCCGGACGCTTTTGCTTGTCAATATCGGCATCTCCCTGAACCTCATTTAGCCCTTTGTTGGACTCCTTTTGAACCTTTTCTAATCCAGCTGGTGGTGCTTGAGCGGCTTCGTCAGTTTTGCGCTGAATGTCAAGCAGTTGTGTAGTAGCTTCGGTCGGGTCACTTTGGTAGCTATCGATCGCAAAAGCAGGAAAAGCACTAGATAACAATAGTAAGGCGCAAGTAAAAGCCACAACGAGAAAACGTACTGGACTTAAGAGAGATAAAACAGAAGCAATAATCTTCATTTGAAATCCTCGATAACAGCTTTAAAAACGCAGAACTTTTACTGAAAGAGCGGAAGCTCATTACCTTATTTGGCAAATTTGAGCAATAATAAAACTAGCAAGCTACGCTTCAATCTTGAAGTTCTTCAAAAACGAACCTGACGAAGAAACTGTCTTTGTATTTATGCATCGAATTAATAAGGGATAATAAGCAAATACCACCTTAATTCTTTAGCAAAATCATTACATTTTATATTGACATTCTTCTTGTGAAGGCTCCCTGTTTTTACTTTTACTTTGAAAGCGCAGACGCCAGCATCAATCTCTAGAATGAAATTTCCTATATCTTTAGTTACAAGAGAATCAGTCTCTAGGTATATCGACTTAATCTAGTTTTGGCGGGTGAATGGCTCTACTATTTATGTTCAGTCAGCTTGACTTTATCCAATCAGTAGAAAAGGGAGCATCCCAAATGTGCAAAAACCTTGATAGCCCTCATCTCCTAACCCCGAATCCCAAATATCGGAGAGGGGCTGGGGGTGAGGGAAAAGAGTTAAGCATAATTGGGATGCTCCCTTATAAAAGAACATCCCAATTTTGCCAGAACATGTTTGTGATTGCAAACGAGTGCGTAGTGTTCGCGTAGCGTTTCGTAGTATCTGGCGATTGCTTCATTACACTAGGTTGCGATCGCAATTACAATTCCTTGGGTTTGATATAAATTACACATTTGGGATGCTCCCCAGTAAAAAGACTTTTGCAGGATCTTGCGTTTACTGCTTATTCATGTGAATATTTTAACAGATTAAATCCGGTAAATCGCTAAATTTACCGGATTTATTGCAAGAAACCGATAAAAAGTACTTATATTACACAAATTTACACAGCGAATTTAGGGATTTATGGCAACCCGTGTGTTAGTCAAAAAAGGACGTGCTATTGGTGCGGTGGGATTTAATATCAGAAACGGAGATTATATTATCATTCAAGCTAAAGCAGTCATCTTGTGTACAGGTGCTTGGGCTATACCAATATCAAACAATCATTCACTTTTCATAAAAAATTGATTTAGTGAAAAATATGCAAATTGATACATTTACTACTCACCGCCTGTTTGCTGAATGTCTGCGATTTAAACATTTGAATGAACTTCATCGGATGCATCAAGACCCGCAAGTTATGGCAACTTTAGGCGGTGTTCGTTCTGATGAAGAAACACGGCTTTTTATTTTAAATAACTTGAATCATTGGCAGCATTATGGATTCGGATTATGGGTATTTCGAGACAAAATTAATAATCAGTTTGTTGGTCGTGCTGGACTTCGGAATACTGATGTAGAAGGTAACAATGAAGTAGAATTAGCTTACGCTCTAATAGCTAAATTTTGGGCGAAGGGGTTAGCGACAGAAATGGGTGAGGAAATATTGAAAATTGGTTTTGAACTACTGAAGTTGCCAGAGATAGTTTGCTTTACTCTCACAACTAACAAAGCGTCACAAAGAGTTATGGAAAAGTTGGGGTTTCAATACGAGCGTGAGATTATCCACGCAAGTTTACCCCATTTGTTTTACCGCTTAACAGTTTAAGTACAAAAGAGTTGATTAAACCATTTTCTACTAATACTCGATGTACAGCTGCCAAATGCACGGGCTGAACATACGCCTGCTGTTCGTAAGGTGGTAAGATGACTAAAGTTCCCGACAATGGATACTGATAGACTTATTGAGAGCTAGCTGTTGGCACTTTTACAAAACCTATTTTTAAAAGCAATTATTTTAAGTCAATAAACTGAATATTTTTAACCATTATAACGAATCACTGCCTTTAGTTGCTTTAAAATATCATTCCGGTATTTGGCAAATCTCTGGCTATTCAGGAAAATTATCAACCAATTCCAGCATGATAAGTCTGCTTTATTACCTCTTCTATTGAACTTACGTGATGGAACATTTCTATTAATTCATGGGATCTTGTTTTTCGCTTCGCCAGCAGCACTTTTAACGGCCTTAAATAATGAACATCTGGATCATCTCCCAAGGCGACTTCGGCTGCTTGTAAGACTTTTGTCGCATTTTGAAAAATATCCTCGTTGTCAAACGCTTCTTTTGCAGAAAGTTGATGTAACGCTGCATCGGGTACAGTTGCTCTACCCAGCAAAGTTTTATCTAACACCAAACCTTTCAATAATGTCAACAAAGCTGCATAGATTAAAAAATCATCACAACTATCACAAGCCTTAAATTCAATGCGTCCCACTTCAGATGGAATGCGGGCGATTTTTGTCAATGAAGGTATGCTATTAATCAGTTGTTCCTGTTTTTCAAGAAAAACCAGAGCTGCTGGTCTTTTTCCGGTTCTGATAAACGTTCGTACCGATAACCCATCCCATAAACCTCCGTTATAAAAAGGGGAACTATAACTAAAAGGGACGATATAAGGACTGTAATAAGTTAACTTTTTGCCAATATCAATCACACCTTCAGTAGACAAATCTGCCACTGAAATATTTAAATCTGGACCGTATGTCACCATGTGAATATTAGCAGTTTGTTCGTCAGGATAAGCCTCTAGCTGTTTTATTTCATAATCGGTTAATGGGGGTTGAGGCTCAAAAACCAGATTGTAAGGATTAAAACTGACCAAAACAGGTGAGAAACCAAAGTTAGCAGCAACTTCACGTAGTAAGTCAAAACTTTCTGATAATTCAGTAATAGCGCCTTGAATATCAGAATGTATAGTTGTTCTAATTTCGATACCTTTAGCATGGCAGTCTATCACCTTGTCGGAATCTGCAAATCTTTCAAATCCCTCAATGTACCATCTCTTTATCTTAATACCAGCATCGCCGATGCGTAGTTGAGGATAGTCGCTGGGGTATGTAGGTAGCCTTTCAATAATTTGATTGAAATCAGCAAATTTTGTGTGGTAAAAATCAGCAAACTTTCCTTCTTTGTTTAGGAAAGCGACTTCATGCTCAATGCCAAATAAAAACATTATAAATCTACCTTAATTACAATGATTTGAATTCACTCAAATTGGGATTTTTCCATAGTTAAAACTGCGAGGGCTGCTAAAACGTTTTTACCCAACAGGATTTTAAATCCAAAATCTAAAATTTACTTAACCTAATCTAACTATAGCAATCCTAAATCATTTGTAAAAAATCACAGTTGTTGATACTCTGAACAA
>NZ_CALMFY010000005.1 GCF_937863485.1 uncultured Nostoc sp.
TGATGCCTGGGCTTGTGTTGTCGATGGTCGCCGTAGCCTATTGCTAGTAGCCGATGGTTTAGGACATGGACCTGCGGCTGCCACTGCTGCTTCACAAGCCGTGAGAATCTTTCAAGACGATCATCATCGTTCTCCTGGTGCAATCCTGGAAGCTGCCCACACAGCCTTGCGAAGTACACGAGGAGCAGTACTCGCCATTGCCGAAATAGACTTTGAACAACAGTCTGTCTGCTTTGCCGGAATTGGCAATATCGCTGCCAGCATTTTCTCGTTTACTGAGCACCACAATCTGCTGTCTCATAACGGCACGGTCGGGCATGAAATCCGCAAAATTCAAGAGTTTAGCTACCCTTGGTATTCCAACGGACTTTTAATTATGCATTCTGACGGATTAGGCACTAAGTGGCAGCTTGATCGCTATCCAGGCTTGAGTCAAAAACATCCTAGTTTGATTGCAGGTGTGCTATACCGGGACTTTAACCGAGAACGGGACGATGTGACGGTGTTAGTGGTCAAAGGAATGGGCAGATGACAATCGTTTTCACGATCGAAATCCACTATGAACAGGATGTTGTGCAAGCTCGGCAACGAACTCGCGAGATCGCCGAGCAGTTGGGCTTGGATACTCAAGATCAGGCACGATTGGCAACGGCAGTTTCAGAAATTGCCCGCAACGCGTTTCAGTATGCCAAAGGCGGAAGGGTTGAATTTTGTGTGGAAAGAGAGCCTCAGGCGTTTCTGATTCGGATTCAAGATTGGGGTGGGGGCATTCCTGATCTGGCAGACGTTTTGGCAGGACGCTACACCTCTGGCACAGGAATGGGTCTCGGCATCGTGGGCACCCGCAGACTGATGGATTTCTTTGAGATTGAATCGCTGCCGGGACAGGGAACAACGGTGGTGATGAGCAAAAGGTTGTCGAAGCGCACACCTACTTTCACCGATTCGCAATTGCAGCAGATTCGAGAAACCGTGATCGGGCGATCGCCCCAGAATCCCTATGAAGAAATCCAGCGACAAAACCAGGAGTTACTGCGGGCAATGGCAGAGCTACGGAAGCGCGAGGAAGAACTGACCCATCTAAACCGGGAACTGGAAGATACCAATCGCGGTGTGATTGCCCTCTATGCAGAACTGGATGAGAAGGCAAGTTCTTTGCAACAGGCAAACGAGCTAAAAACCCGTTTTCTCTCGAACATGAGCCACGAGTTTCGCACGCCCCTGAACTCGATTTTGTCGCTCTCTCGGATCTTGCTGGCCCGGATGGATGGCGATTTGACTACCGAGCAAGAAAAGCAGGTGATATTTATCCAAAAGGCGGCGAGCGGATTATCAGAATTAGTCAATGATTTGCTGGATTTGGCAAAGGTGGAAGCTGGAAAAATTGAAGTGCGTCCCAGTTCCTTTGAAGTCAGCGACTTGTTTGCCACGCTGCGAGGAATGCTGCGCCCATTATTGGTTCAAGGCTCCTCTGTCGCCCTGATTGTGGAGGAACCCGATACCATACCTCCGCTCTATACCGATGAGGGCAAAGTCGCTCAAATTCTGAGAAACTTTGTCTCGAATGCGCTCAAATTTACCGAGCAGGGAGAGGTGCGCGTCAGTGCGATGCAAATAGGTTATACTGTAATCTTCTCCGTATTAGATACGGGCATCGGCATTGCTCCAGCCGATCAAGAGCGCATTTTTGAGGATTTTGTGCAAATTGAGTCCCCTTTGCAAAAGCAGGTGAAGGGAACCGGGTTAGGACTGCCGTTATCGCGCAAGCTGGCACAGCTACTGGGCGGCAGCGTTTCGCTTACAAGTGATCTGGGTCAAGGCTCCACCTTTACGGTATCAATTCCGATCGCCTACCCACATGCGACTGAATTTCCCACTCTACTGCAACCCATCACATCACTTGAGCCAACTCGCCTGCCGATTCTGGTGGTTGAAGATCATCCAGAAACACTATTTATTTACGAAAAGCACCTTCAGGAGTCAACCTATCAATTAATTGCGACCCGCACCTTAGCCCAGGCAAGGCTTGCCTTACAACAACTTCGACCGGCGGCGATTATGCTAGATATTATGCTAGAAGGAGAAAACGGCTGGACGTTCTTGCGAGAAATCAAAGGAGATGAAAGAACTCGCACCATCCCTGTACTGATTATTACCATCATTGATAACGAGAAGCAAGCATTGGCGCTAGGAGCTAACGGCTTTCTAATTAAGCCTGTGGACAAATTGCCGCTGTTGAATAAACTCAATGTGCTAATTAATCAGAATAGACCTCAAAAAATTTTATTAATTGACGATGACCCCGCTTATCGCTATCTTATAAAAAAACTGTTGGCAAATACACCGTTGAGTATTTTAGAAGCCGCGAACGGGCAAGAAGGATTAAATTTGGCACAATGCCAGCAGCCAAGTGTGATCG
The DNA here is from genome assembly GCF_937863485.1 of uncultured Nostoc sp. GTDB lineage: Bacteria > Cyanobacteriota > Cyanobacteriia > Cyanobacteriales > Nostocaceae > Nostoc. Next base: position 2,420 of record NZ_CALMFY010000005.1, read on the forward strand.
TGCTTGACTTGGAGATGCCAGAGATCAGCGGGTTTGATGTACTCAAGCAGCTTAAAAACAATTCCGTCACTCAGTCGATTCCTGTGATCATCCACTCATCTGTCCAACTGGATGCAGAAGTGCAGAAGCGTTTAGCTGAACAAAGCATCGCCATTCTTTCTAAAGAAACAGGCTCTCAAACGGCGGCGATTGCCCAACTCCAAGATGCGCTCGTCAAAGCCGGACTAGTTCTGGGTGCTTGGGAGGAAAGCAATGTCTGAGTCACAGGTGACGATTCTGCATGTTGATGATAATGAAGCCAACCGTTACATTGTGTCCCGTATTTTGCAAAATGCAGGCTTTACGGTCGTGGAGGCAGCAACTGGAGCAACAGGATTAGAGGCAGTTGGTGAGCATCAGCCTGCTCTGGTGATTTTGGATGTCCAACTACCAGATATCAGCGGCTTTGAAGTCTGTCGTCAAATTAAGGCAAACCCCAAAACGGCTTTTATTCCCGTACTACACCTTTCTGCAAGTTTTGTCCAAAGCCAGGATAAAGCAGAAGGTTTAGACAGTGGTGCCGATGCCTATCTAGCACAACCAGTTGAACCCATTGAACTGCTTGCCACGGTGCGATCGCTGCTGCGAATTCGGCAGGCGGAGGAAGCTGCTCTCTCCTCAGCACGAGAGTGGCAAACGACCTTTGACTCGATCAACAACGGCGTATGTCTGGTAGACCGAGAAGGTATAATTCTGCGCTGTAATCGAGCGATAATGCAGATTTTTTGCAAGCCCTCCCACGAAATTTTAGGTTGTGCTCACCATGAGTTGATGGACGCAGAATTGGGAATGGGCGACGGCACGTGTTTTCACCGTGCTAAAGAAACTCATCAACGGCAAATTCTAGAATTTCAGTTCAAAGGACAGTGGTTTGCCAAAACCATCGACCCGGTATTTGATCAGCAGGGGACTCTCACAGGCGCCGTTTTCATCCTGTCAAATATTACGGAGCGCAAACAAGCAGAAACCTTACTGCAAGATCAGAATGATCGCCTCAATCATCTGATGATTTCCTTGCAAGAACAAACTGAACAAGCACAGCAAGCCAACCGAATCAAAGATGAGTTTCTAGCAGTGCTGTCTCATGAATTGCGATCGCCCCTGAATCCAATCCTGGGTTGGGCAAGAATTCTGCAAACGAGCCAGCAGGACGCAGCCAAAACTCAGTACGCGCTCGAAACGATCGAACGCAATGCCAAACTACAAGCACAACTAATCGAGGATCTGCTCGATGTATCGCGTATTCTCCAAGGCAAATTGAGTTTGAATACACTGCCAATTGGTTTAACGTTCACCATCAAAGCTGCCCTTGAAACCGTGCGGCTTGCGGCTGAAGCTAAATCTATTCAAATTGAATCAATATTTGAATCGAACATTGCCCAAGTGTTGGGTGATTCCGGTCGCCTGCAACAGGTTGTTTGGAATTTACTTTCTAACGCGATTAAATTTACCCCACACGGTGGTCGAGTAAAGGTGCAGTTAAAAAGGATCAACGATGAAGGTGAAGAAATGAATGAAGTAGATACTCATCCTTTGGAATATGCTCAAATCATTGTCAGCGACACTGGCAAGGGTATCTCTGGTGACTTTCTGCCCTACGTCTTTGACTACTTCCGCCAAGCCGATGGGACAACGACCCGAAGATTTGGGGGGTTGGGGTTGGGGTTAGCGATCGTGCGTCATTTGGTTGAACTGCACGGAGGAACCGTTCAGGCGGCGAGTCCTGGAGAAGGACAAGGAGCAACATTTACAGTTAAGCTTCCATTCATCGCTGCGGTAAAACTGAATCCAGATAATACTGAGTTTGATAATCGCTCAGACTTCAATCTAAATAAATTGCAAGCGCTGCTTGTAGATGATGACAGAGATTCGCGGGAGTTTATCGCCTTCGTGCTAGAACAGTATGGGGCGCAAGTGACTGAAGCGGACTCAGCACATGATGCTCTGAGCAGTTTAAGGCAAGCAAAATTTGATTTGCTAATTAGTGATATTGGTATGCCTGATATGGATGGCTACACACTAATTCGTCAAATTAGAAAGCAGTCGCCTGACCAAGGCGGGGAAATTCCGGCGATCGCCCTTACTGCTTATGCTGGAGAAATTGATCAACAACTTGCACTAGCTGCCGGATTTCAACGCCATATTTCCAAACCAATTGAACCAGAGCTACTAATAGAGGCTATTTTGGCTATATTAGGCATTAAACCAAGATTTGTCTAATTTACTGCAAGATGGTCTAAAAAGTCATAATATATCTAAACTCCAGTAATTTTTAAATAAAATTGACATCAGAGGGCAAATATTGAGGATGTATCGCTATAAAAACCTGAGTATTTATTAAATTTATTTACAGTTTTTACGGCTTTTAACTCAATACGGTTCACTTAAGAAAATTGTAGGTTGGGTAGAAGGAAGTGAAACCCAACAAAGTCACGGAAGTGTTGGGTTACCCTGCGGGAAGCCCCTTTGGGTCTACGTTCCTCAAACGCCACTTGCTTCTCCTGTCGGAGACGCTGCGCGTAGCTTGCTTCCCCGTAGGGGTACAAGTCGGGAAACCGCAGACGCTCTCTACGAGACGCTGCGCGAACGCAGGCTCGCTACCGCTGCGCTATGCGCGGCATCGTCTCCCCTTCTCCCAAAGGGAGAGGCTAGCGCCAAGGGAGAAGGGCGCAGTGGCTCCCCAACCTACGCAGAAGTTGAGTTTTAGGCTTAACTGAACTGTATTGGCTTTTAACTCCCAGTTGCCTGAAGTCACTAGCTCCAGCCGAATAGTATGACCGCTATTAGCAAACGCTTTGGAGATTCCCAACTGCCTAGAACGCTTCAGAATGTCACAGTCTTAAACCCTTTAATTGACGAGAAATGTAAAATTGGAAACACCCTAAGCCAAGGTTTAAGTAAATTAAAGAATTGATATCACTTCTAGAAATAGCCTTTTGTAGCATTCATACTAATCGTCAACAAATTTTATAGTTTCGGCAGGCTCTTTTGCCTAAAACCTATATCAGCAAGGGGTTTGCGACATTTAACTCTATTATTATCTCATGAGACTGATGAAAAAGCGTTAACTCTCCTTTCATCCGCCACTTCCCACTTCCGAGAGATAATCTCAGTAGGCGTTATCTTAAAAAATAGTGCGTGGGCGTAATTACATATCCAGCCCAGTTTGCCGAATTCAGCACAAACTCACGACAAGTAGTAGCTTGCAAGGTTGCTTTTGATGTATAGCACAAAATTTCTTTTTTTACATAAACAAATTACTGGCTGGCGAAGGTTGCTGTCCAAATGCTTGTTGTTGTTTGCAAGTCTTTTCATTATAAGTATGCAACCTGCATATGCTAGTCTCAATAATGATTTATATGATGGCAACATCTTTGTCGTTTATGCTGGCAATGGTTCATTGGTTCCTCCCAGACAGACACTTGCACAGACTTTAGCGGAACATAAACCCATATTTTTGGCCTTTTATGTGGATGACAGCAGCGATTCCAAAAGATATGCTATTTCCATTTCACGGGTACAGGAATTCTATGGTCGGGTAGCAGAGATTATGCCTATTAATGTAGATAGTATCCCACCTAAACAGACCTACGACCCTACAGAACCTGGATATTACTATTCTGGGACTGTTCCTCAAGTCTTGGTGTTTAATAAATCAGGTCAAGTAGTTTTGAATAAAAAGGGTCAAGTACCTTTTGAAGACATAGACGATGAATTTCGCAAAATATTTGATTTGTTACCACGCATGGAAACAGCACAGCTAAAGCGGCGAGCTTTCAATGAGTTCAGTAGTGAGTTAGCTAGGTAACTTATGGGGTAGACCAAATAGGTCTGCCTTAACTTTTGGTGCTTATTACTACATTTATGCTGATGTAAAAGCATAATATTAGAATATCTGTGTTAACCATTTAGGAAGTTAATCTATAGTCCCGTATAAAGTGTATTCTGATGTCAAAGGTTTACACCACCCAGGAGCTAATTCAAATTTTGGCAGCCGAACGCCAAGCTTGCCTCAACGGAAAACGCCTAAAATTAGAAATCACAGTCTCTGGCAATCCTGTAATTGACCAGTTTATCAGAACTGATGGGCTGCAACAATTCACAGCCTATCAAGATTTCAAAGCTGCAATTCACGAGTATCAAAAAGAAAATCAAGTTTCAGGTATTATCTGGCGGGAGGTAACAGTCAAAGGTAAAAATTTGAACTATCCCCAAGTAAATACTGAGCTAATAGCCCTCACCAGTGACTTAGAGATATTAAAAGCTGCTAAAAATTCTATCGTAGAATTTTGGCATGAAGTCTCTATGGGGATGGATTTATACTTGAGTTTCAATAATAGTAAACAATACCAACAAATTCTCACATTTGATGTAGAGAGAATTGTTCAAAGAACAGAATGGGCAAGTTTGTGCAAGTGGGAAAACTCTAACTTTTTGGAAATGATTTTGCAGCTAGGATGGGGTAAACCAGAAGAAGCTTATTATAAACGAGGAAGACCGCGATCGGGTAGTGAATATATTCATGCAGTCAATCCTGGTAATCGCCCCATTGGTTGATCAAACCTTTCCCCTTGTCTCCTTCAAGGTTGATTTTGCCCGATGAGACTGACGATCGCTGTAGCTAAATCCCCTACTTCGACAGGTTTAGGTAGGTGTTTTTGAAACCCTGCTGCCATTGCTTGGTTGTAGTTAATTTCTCCAGCATAAGCAGTCAAAGCGATCGCAGGAATTTGCCCCCCTAGCTCTGGCGGTAATTTTCTCACCTCGCGCAGTAACATATAACCATCCATCAAGGGCATTCCAATATCACTTAACAGGATATCTGGCTTTGATTGGGCTAATGTTTCCAGCGCTTGGGCGGCTGATTCAACTGCTGTTACAGTTGCTCCATATTGTTCTAGCGCAAAGCTAAAAAACTCTCGCACATCAGCTTGATCGTCCACCAGCAGGATTTGCACTCCAGCAAGTAATGTGTCCTCAGTACTGAGTTCTGGTTGAGAAGCCTCAGTACTGCTGACTCGCAACTCAGAATTTTTGAGTAAAGGCAGCCTGATTGTAAAGGTAGCCCCTTGTCCTTCTCCCAGACTCTCTGCCTGAACTGTACCACCGTGAAGTTCTACTATGTGACGCACAATTGCCAGTCCCAATCCTAGTCCGCCAAATATCCTGGTTGTCTTGGCATCTGCTTGTCGGAAGTAGTCAAATACGTAAGGCAAAAATTCTACGATGATTCCCTTACCTGTATCAATCACCTGAATTTGAGCATCTGACCCAACTTGCTCTAAACGCACTTCTACTCGTCCTTCTGTGGGTGTGAATTTAACGGCATTGGAGAGGAGATTCCACATCACTTGTTGCAAGCGATCGCTATCGCCCAGAACTTTGCCGATATCATTACTCAGCACTGTTTGAATTTCAATTGACTTAGCTTCTGCTGCTAAACGCACCGTTTCTAGTGCAGCTGCGATCGGCACTCTCAAATCCACTGCATAGAGATTTAGATTGACTTTACCTTGTAAAATCCGCGAAACATCAAGTAAATCTCCAATTAATTGGGTTTGTAACTGGGCATTGCGCTCGATTGTTTCCAATGCCCGGATTGTACTGGCTTCGTCAAACTTGCGGGTTCTGAGTAACTTTGCCCACCCTAAAATAGGATTCAGAGGAGTTCGGAGTTCATGGGAAAGGACAGCGAGGAATTCATCCTTAATTCGGTTGGCTGTCTCGGCTTGTGCCCTTGCAGTCTTTTCAGCTTCGTAAAGTTGAGCGCGAGCGATCGCTTGGGCACACTGCTGTCCCAATGTCAACATAAATCCCCGGTCTTCTTGATTAAATATTTGGTCATTGGTAAAGCTTAATCCTAGTCCCCCAATTACTTTGCCTTCTGCTATCAAAGGAATGGAAGCGCAGGCATTATTCCCTGTCAGAGCCACAGCATCTGCTAAGTTGGGATATTTAGCAATCATGGCTGCTAAATTTTCTAAAAAAATCGGCTGCCTAGTTCTGACTGTTTCCGCTATTTGGTTAGGTGTAGTGATCGGAAAATTTGTCCAGGCATCTATGAGTGATTGTGGATAGCCAATTGCTTGGACAACTTTTAGGGTAGTACCTCCCTGAGTAAGTAAGACAACAGAACCAGCAGTGGCTTCCAAGGCAGCAATCCCTTGGTTTACGATCACATCAGCCACCTGTTGGGGAGTTAGCGCTTCCGAGAGGGCAGCAGTTATTCTTTGTAAAAGTAGCGTGCGATTGACAGACCGTTCAGCTGCCTGTTTTGCCTGTTGAGTTTCCTGGTAGAGTCTGGCGTTGTCGATGGCTGTCGCCGCCCGACGAGCTATATCCTCTGCTAAAGCCAAGTCTGTCTGTTTGTAGTGCCGACCTGACTCGGCTGTAAAAAAAGAGATTGCTCCAAATAATTGCCCACGGGAACGAACTGGAATCACCATTAGAGAATGAATACCCAGACTTCGCAGCAATTGCAGATGTTCATCGTCTTCAGCCATCTGCACAAGATGAGACTGAGATAATTCCGGATAAAAAACAGATATTCCCAACTGTAGGCGCTGCACAAGCTGTTTTGCTCTGGTTTGGGGTGGATAACGCCGTTGGATTTCGTTTAAAGTATTTTGTTTTGTGGGATCGGCAATTGCGATCGCAATTTGTTTACTTGACCAATCTTCCTGGAAAACATCTACAATACACCAGTCAGCTAGGGTAGGAACTGCTAGATTAGCCACACTTTCCAAAGTGATTTCATAATCCAATGAGGCAGCTAGTAAGGTGCTGGCTTCAACTAAAAAGTTTTGTGTAATTTCAACTCGTTTGCGTTTACTAATATCTTCAATAATGCCTAATGCATACTTTGGAAGTCCATTAGCATCCCAAACTGCTGATGAAGTTAGGTTTACCCAAACAATGGAACCATCTTTGCGGATGTAGCGCTTCTCTAAGGAATAATCACTAATTTCTTGTGCCAAAACTCGCCGAGCATTCTCCGAATCAACTTCTAAGTCGTCAGGGTGGGTAATTTCCTGAAAGTTCATTTGAATTAACTCTTCATGACTATACCCAGTAATTTCGCACACAGCAGAATTAATTTGCAGAAATCGTCCATCCAATCCTATTAGAGTAATGCCCACAGCTGCCTGGTTAAACATTGCCCGGAACCTTTCTTCGCTTTCCCGCAAAGCAACTTCTGTTTGCTTTGCTGCTGTCACTTCTGCCAGAATAATTCCAATTCCTACCGTTTGGCCGATTGTGTTGTTGACCGGGTAATAGTTGCCCAGCCAGTAGCCGTAACGTTTGGGTTGCCCCCTTGTCTCACCACTAATTTCTACATTCAGCAGAGGTTCTCCACTATCCAACACCCGCTGTAAGAGTGGCTCCAACTCAGCCGCCATCTTTGGCAACACTTCCCCAAATTTGCGTCCTAGATGTTCTTCTATGGTCAAACCGTTAATCTCAGCAAAAACTTGATTGATTCGGATATATCGCAGTTCCCGATCCAAAAAGCATACTGCAACAGGAGCAGCTCCTAAGAGCGCATCTAGAAGAGATAGAGATTCGGCATAATGGACTAAAGCCTGGTGGATATCTCGATAAAGTCGCGCATTTTCTATTGCTAAGGCAGCACGATGGGTAATATCTGTTGCTAAAGTTAAATCAGAGCGATCGTAGCGACGGTCTGATTGAGCGATGATAAAGCTGATGCAGCCCAGGACTCGCCCTTGTGCGATTAACGGCACAATCATCACAGACTTCATCCCCAATTGCCGAACAAGTTCTAAGTGTTCCTGATTCTGAGTAGTTGCGACTAATAGCGAGTCAGATACCTCTGAGATTAATTCGCTTTGCCCGGTTTGCAGTACTCTAGTAATTGCACTTGCAACCTGATAATTTGTCACATACTCTTGAAGTTTACGCGCCAACTCCGCTTTAGATGGGTCTGCATGAGCAATAGGTAGGCGGCGAATCGAACCATCTTCATTTAAAATGTCGACGCTACACCAATCAGCTAGCTGGGGAACTGAAATTTTGGCGATCTGTTGTAATGTTTGTTCATAATCTAGCGAAGTAGAGAGTACACTACTAATTTGGGCGATATAGCGGAGTGTTTCCTCAGCCTGCTTGCGCTCTGTAGTATCGAGAATAAAAAAAGCTCCTCGATCTACAGTCCCTTCAAAATGGCTACCACCCGCCAAAATCGGGAAGCGTGAGCCGTCTTTACGGATATATTCTTTTTCATAGGGTGTGCAAAAGGGGCTGTCTTGAAATTGAGTCAGTGCTTCCTTATCAAGTGGCACGTACTCTGTAGGAGTCAAGTCTTGCCAGCGAAGTGTTCCGGCAAGTAATTCTTCACGAGTATAACCCACCATATTCAGCAAGGCATCGTTCGCGTCTGTAATCCTACCGTCTCTATTCCAGAAGCCAATACCAATCATGTTTGACTCAACCACACTGCGAAACTTCGCTTCGCTTTCCCGCAGTGCTTGCTCAGTTTGTTTGAGTTGAGTAATATCAATTGAACTAATGCCTACTCCTAATAACTGCCCATCCGGCAAACAGACTGGATAGTAGCTGATAAGAGCATAACGATACACCCCAGGCGGATAAGTTTCACCGCTCATTTCCTGGTTAAGCAAGGATTGCCTAGTTCTCATCACTTGCTCAAAAACAGGCTCAATTTGCGCTGCCCATTCCGGTAGTACTTCCCTAAAGGTACGACCAATATGTTGACTTTGCGGTACACCGTTAATCGCGGCTAGCGCTTCATTAGCATGAACATAGCGAAGTTCAGTATCCAGAAAAGCCAGCGCCACTGGTGAACTAGTAACCCAAGCATTAAGCAACGCCAGAGATTCATCTTTTTGCTGAATAGCTTGCTGAAGTTCCTGATGCAACCTGGCGGTTTCTAGTTCTGCCTGCTTACGCCCAGTAATATTCACACCTACACAGGTAATACCCTGAATCCTATTGTCTGTATCCCTTAGCGGTTCAACCAGCAAATCATAGTAGCAGTCTTCTCCACCAATCGTCAGATAAACCTCTTTACGGGTTGCAACACCAGTCTCTAGTACCTTCAGCTTAATAGCCCTCAATTTCTCTGCTACTAAAGCTGGAAATAATTCATCATCAGACTTTCCTAAGATTTCTTCAGCAGTGTTTAAACCTTGAGGATTATGAATCCACTGATATCGCAAATCGCGATCCTGCTGAAAGACCACGATATCTGAACTGCTTAACGCTAATCGAAATCGCTCCTCACTAACTTTCAGCTTTTGGAGATTTCCATCAGCCCATTTTTTAGCAGTCTTTAATACCTCACATAAGATGCTAAAGAGTAATCCTTGTAATCCAAACAACCCAATTCGCACAAAATTGGATAAGTCCAAACTCAATTCATAAACTGGAGGGAGAAAGAAGTAATCGCTCAGTAACACAGACAAGGAAGTTGCTAACAGCCCTGACTTTAAACCACCATACCAAGCACTCACCATTACAGCGCTAAAAAACAGCAAGAAAGGAGTTCCACTCATGCTGAACCAGAGGTCTAGTATCAACATTGGCACTAATGTAAATGCAACAATTAATACAACAATGCCATAACGCAGTAACTGAGAATAATGAATATGGGGCATGAAAATGTCTTGGATAAACCAATACTTATTGCAGCGGCTGTACATACCCTAAGCTAGTTTGTATATTTTAGTAACTTATCCACAGATAGATTTTTATTTAGTTTTAATAACCTCTTTTGTTAGAAGCTAATTCCTCAAGAATATAGTATTAAAAGTAAAAATTTATCGTTAATTATATATAGCAATCCTGTTTGATTTGTAAAAATTCAAAGCCATAGAATCCCTGACTTCTCAAATAAGTCAGAGATGCTGTTTAGGATTGCTATAAGTAAGTGGGCGTGAATAATTAAATTGGAGTCGCTGACTACGCTCCAATTTAATTAATTTTACATTGCGTAATATAGTTTGATTTATTTTTGCCCACTTACTTAGAACCTCACAAGTGAAGAGATATCCTTCAGCACTGCTACCAATTTGTCAATATGTGCTGCTTCATGAGTTGCCATTAAAGATATTCTGATCCGACTTGTGGGCACTGTGGGAGGACGAATTGCTGGAGCAAAAATGCCAGCATCTCTTAGCTGTTTTCCAGCTTTGAGAGCATCTGTCGCACTGGGCAATTGAAAACATAATATAGGTGATTCTGAAGGCAGTAATTTTAAATTAGGTAATTGTTGCAGCAAATTTTTCAAGTAATGTACATTTTGCCACAATTGGGCACGGCGTTGCGGTTCTTGTTGCACTATCTTGATTGCTGCTAAGGCCGCAGCTGTATCAGCAGGTGAAAGCCCAGTGGTATAAATCCAAGTGGGTGCGCGGTTTTGCAAGAAGTCAATTAGGGCGCTACTTCCTGCCACATACCCGCCTAAACTACCCAAAGCTTTACTCAAAGTTCCAACTTGAATTAATTGCTTTCCTGTACACCCAAAATGTTCCACACACCCTGCACCAGTTTTTCCTAGTACCCCAGTGGCATGAGCTTCATCAACTAGCAGCATACAGCTAAACTCATCAGCGAGATCCAACAATGCTGGCAACGGGCATAAATCGCCATCCATGCTGAAGACAGTATCAGTAAGAATCAAACAACGTCGGTAGTTTTGTCGCTGTTGACTCAACTGAGTTTTTAATACTGCGATATCACAGTGCGGATATTCCAAAACTACTGCACCGCTGAGAATCGCCCCATTTTTCAGACTGGAATGATTGTACTGGTCAGATAAAATTAAATCACGCTTGCCAACAAGGGCAGTAATTGTACCCAAATTGGCTAGATACCCGGAACTAAATACCAAGGCATCTTCTGTTTGTTTGGTAAATGCGATCGCCTCCTCTAAATCCCTGTGCAATTCTCGATGTCCACTGAGTAATCTAGAACCAGTACTACCAGTGCCAAATTCTGCGATCGCAGCAGTTGCGGCTGCCATCAACCGCTGATCTCCCGCCAGCCCCAAATAGTCATTACTGGCAAAATTAATTACCTCTTGCCCAGCTAAAACCACCGTTGCACCCGGACGACCGTGGATTGTTTGTACTGAACGATACCAGTCTGCCCGATGAATTGTTGCTAAGGAATGTTCTAGCCAGGCATAAGGGTCAGTGGGCATAGGGGGAGTAAAGAGGCAGGGGAAGAATAACAAAAGACAAAGGACAAATGACTATTAAACTTGTTCGCTACTGAGATGAGCGATGGCTTGTTTAATCCAATCTTCGACATAGGCGTCTTTGGGTAAGCCGATATCTTCACTCACCACATGCAGGGCGTGACTGACCTCATGGGCAGTATATCCCAAGGCGAAGAGGGTCATTTGCACCTCTTCAAGAATTCCGGGTGCTGGCCCACCTGTGGCGACGAAGAACCCGGCTGACTTGCGCCATTCGACTAATTTGCTTTTCAGTTCCAAACAGATGCGTTCGGCGATTTTCTTACCGACACCTGGGGCCTGAATTAAGATTTGTGTATTGCCAGCGATAATTGCTTGGACTAAATCTGGTAGTTCTAGAGTGTCCAAGAGTGCGATCGCTAAGGCTGCACCAATACCGGTGACAGTCAGCAAGTGGCGAAATAAATCGCGTTCGGATGGCGAAGCAAAGCCATATAGGAAGGGCACTTCTTCACGAATTTGGAAATGGGTAAAAATTTGCGTCACCCCTCCCGACTCAGGTAACTGGTTTGCTAGCCGTTGAGGAACTTGCAAATCATACCCCAAGCCATTCACTTCCAGAGTCAGGATTACGCGATTAGCGCCAATTGTTTGGATACCAGCAACTATACCTTTTAGATAACTAATCATTACAAGAGACCAAAATATTTTAATCCTTCGATAATTCCACCTGCACAGAAACATGAAGCCAGGTAGCGGTAGTCAGCGGGATACTCATTGTGCCATTGGAGTAACTCTTTTCGGGCATTCCCCACAATGATTCCCCGTTCGTTGCCTACAGCAAATAAAGCAATATCATTACCTGAATCACCACAGACAACTGTTTGTTCTGCTGCAAATTTCCACTTTTGGCGTAAAAACTGCATTGCCTGACCTTTATCGCTGCTATGGGGTACAATGTCAAGGTCTATTCCGCTACTGTAGATTAACTTTACATTTAATTTATTTTTCTGCAACTCTGCCTCAAGTTGTGGTATCACACTTGCAGATGCCTCTTGTTGTAAGAAAAAACTCACTTTGAAGGGACGCTGTTCTGAATCTGGTTGGATAACTAACTCAGGATATTTTCTAGTAATAGATAATACTGTTTCCCGTTCCCATCCCGGAGAGAGGATTTCTGACCAACCTGAGTCTGGTGTATCAGTACCATCAAAGTAAATCTCAGTACCCACAGAAAGAACGAGGGCATCCGGTTGCAAAAGATTTTTTTGAGCTTGGAGTTCTTTGTAAAGCACAGGCGATCGCCCAGTAGCATAAACGATTTTCGTACCGTATTCTTGGCGATGTCTCTTCAGCAGTTGATTTAATTCTGGTAAGGCGCTGTCATCGCCCACGGTGCGATACACGAGGGTATCATCCAAGTCTGTTACAAAAAGAAATTTAACCATAGCTACCTCTTTTCTCAGCTTTACCATCAAAAAGTTTATGTCCTTTTTGCACTTATCTCATTTAAAGAAAATAGGTGTTGCATAATGGCGGGATGAAAATAATTTTGCGTGATTTTAAAATCCTTCTCAGGCTCCACCTGGGAACGAGTCAAGCCTCATCAAGCTAGGTTTTTAGGACTTGTGTGTACACCGCAGCCTAAAAAAAGAGAGGTCAGCCCCTTCCCTACGGGACGCTGCGCGAACGGGGAAGTCAAAAGTCAAAAGTTAAAAGTCAAAAGTAACAACCCCATAAATAAATTTAGGGGCTTGTAACAAGGAGCGGAGGCGGAGTGTCTCCGCCTCCGCGCCGTATTTCTTGCGTTGCACGTCTCGAAATACATTTTTTATTTTTCCATAAATAAATTTAGGGGCTTGTACCTTTTTGTTTCTGGTCAAAGTGTATTGCATACATAGACCCGTAGCGGCTACTCTGCGAGAACGCTAAGAGCGAACCCGCAGGGTACGAAAAGCGCTATAGTACAGTTTTGCGTAAAAGCATAGCGTTTTTAATGCAGGGGAACGCATTAACATTGCATTGGGATGCATTGGCATTGTAAGGGAACGCATTAACATTGTATTGGGATGCATTGGCATTGTAAGGGCACGCATTAACATTGTATTGGGATGCATTGGCATTGTAAGGGCACGCATTAATAATGCAGCCAACGCATTGGCATTGTAAGGAGACGCATTAACAATGCAGCCAACGCATTGGCATTGTAAGGTATTGCCTTTTATTAATTCGCTAGGAATTAATGAAATGCTGTACTTAATGCTATTCGTCTAAAGTTTTATTCCTTAAAGAAGAATAAATCCTCTCAAAACTAGGTGAGCAAATTTTTTTGGCTGTGTTAGTCTTAATACTGGTAATGAATCTGCTTTTGTTGCCACGCTACTATATTGGTGGAATCATTACATTATTAATGCTTGGATACAATATTATCGTCGTTGGAACATCAGCAGGTGGGGTTGAGGCGCTGACTTATCTAGTCAAGCAATTGCCGCCCGATCTGAATGCTGCTGTGCTTATAGTTCTTCATGTATCAAGTCATGGCAAAAGTGTTCTGCCAGATATATTAAGTCGCGCTGGCAACTTGCCAGTGTCTCACGCTCAGGACGGGGAAGCTATTGTTCATGGTCGGATTTATGTCGCTTTGCCTGACCACCACTTACTGGTAGAACCGGGATATTTGCGTTTGACGCGGGGAGCAACAGAAAACCGTTGTCGTCCCGCTATTGATCCATTATTTCGCAGTGCAGCGCGAACTTATGGGCAGCGAGTGATTGCTGTGCTATTAACAGGAATGCTTGACGATGGCACGGCGGGACTAATGGCTGTAAAAATACGCGGCGGTGTGGCAATTGTCCAAAATCCCGACGATGCTATGTATTCAGAGATGCCACGTAATGCGATCGAGAACCTAGACAATATTGACCATATCCTGCCACTTTCAGATATTCCTTCTATTTTGGTAGCTTTAGTTAACAGGCCAATGGAAGTAGAACCAGAAAACCCGGTATCTAACAAGATGGAGTTTGAAACTCAAATAGCACAATTGAATTTGGAAGCAGTAGAAAACCAAGGCGACCGACCCGGTAAACCATCAACCTTTGGCTGTCCTGACTGCGGCGGTGTCCTCTGGGAACTCGAAGAGGGAAATTTCTTGGGCTTCCGATGCCGCACGGGTCATGCTTATTCAGCAAAAAGTTTGCTAGCCACGCAGTCTGATGCCTTGGATGATGCACTATGGATCGCTTTTAGGGCATTGGAAGAGAAAGCTGCTTTATCACATCGCATGGCTTTAAGGATGGAGGCTCGTAACCTATCATCGGCAGCAAAAAGATTGAAAGAGGAGGCGCACAATGCTCTTGAGCGCTCCGCCATTATTCGAGAAGTGCTCTTAAAGGACAATGCAAACACAGGTGTTGATCGACCAACTAGGGGCTAGGGGTTTGAAAATAGATAGCCCCTCTTAAATTCATTGCATACTCCTTTGGAGAACCCGGAGGGTACGAAATGTTCGCGCTTTAGTCTGGTAGAGTTGCAACCTCCAAACCGCAAGCGAATTGCAATTCTACCAGACGCACTCGCGTTCGTTCCACTTCTCTACCAGACCAAGGCATAACTTGCTTATTTGCAGGAGTACGTTGCACTCGCAATTAAATATCACAAGCAATTTGCCGGACATGATATGACACCAGCAGGCTCTAACTTCTACTCATCGCTCAAAGTTTCAATCAACAAATCCACCTGCTGCTGTCGCTGCTGCAAAAAACTTTCGCACTGACGCAAATACTCCACAGCACTTGCAAATTGCTCAAACACCGCTTCCAATTCCAACTCACCTGATTCAATCCGAGCGATGATTCCCTCTATTTCAATAACCTTCGCCTCATAATTCCAACCTTCCTCAGAACTAGAAGCACCCTTACGTTTAACCATTCAACTCTCTGTGTCCTCTGCGCCTCTGCGCTTCGTTAATTCCATAACTTTCACTTTAACCCCACCTTGCCCCAACTGAATCAACAAATCTTCTCCCACAGCTAAGTTTGCCGCAGAACGCGCGATCGCCCCATCTTCCCGCCTCACCACCGCATAACCACGCTGTAACACCGCTTTCGGGTCAAGACTGACCAACTTTTGCCGCAACAACTCTAGATGCTGCGTTGCTTGCTGCGATCGCCCCGTCACAATTTGCACCAATTGCTGACGTTTCCAAGCTAGCTTACGCGCCTCTTGCTCTACTTGTCGATCTAACCGCAAACGTCGCAAACGGTTTCGCAATACTTGCAATTTATTCTCAGCATTTTCTCTAAAGTCATGCACCGCCTCATGTAAAGCGACAACTCGCTGCCGATGCTCAGTATACAACTCTGAAAGTGCTGGTACAACTCTTTCCGCCGCCGCAGTGGGTGTATGCACACAGACATCTGCGACTAAATCTGCTAAAGATTCATCGCGTTGATGACCGATACCAGTAATTACGGGTATAGAACAACTAGCAAGCGATCGCACCACTCGTTCATCATTAAAACAAGCCAATTCCTCAACCGCGCCACCACCCCGCGATAAAATTAGCACTTCGGCACGACCATCATTTTCCACCCGCTCAATTGCTTTGACGATAGATTCCGGCGCTTGCTCACCCTGTACTGTAGCTGGGGAAAATAAAACCTGTAAACCTGGATACCTTTGCTTGAGGGTTTTTTGAATATCGCCCCAAGCAGCAGCAGTGGGTGAAGTGACGACAGCGATCGTTTGGGGGTGGATTGGGAGCGATCGCTTTCTTTGCGCGTCGAACAACCCCTCAGCCAGCAAGCGATTTTTTAGTTGTTGAAAGCGTAACGCCTGTAAACCAACACCAGCAGGTAGAGTCTGCCAAACTGATAACTGATACTCTCCCCGTTGCGGATACAGGCGAATACTGCCCAAAATGATTATCTGCTCACCGGGAACTGGTATCTGGGCGAGTTTTGGCAATTGGCTATTCCATACCACACACTTAATTCCGGCGGTGCGATCGGTATCTTGCAGCGTGAAAAATAAACCACTGCGATGATGGTTAGCACTGGAAACTTCGCCAGTTACCCAAACTTGTCGTAATTGTTCATCTTGCTCTAACAGCAAGCGGATATAGTCAGTTAATCCAGATACTGAAAGCGCTGTATCGAGAATCAGAGAGTCGGGAAGGTCGAAAGTCATCAAAGATGCCTGAAAGCATTTGTGCTGGAGCGATTTTAGCATTTTAATGAAAACAGAAGTTTATGCTAGTAAACGCTTTAATCTTTTGTAGACATCATCATTGCGCTTACCAACTAAAATCACTTCTAGTAAATCTTGATCAAGAAAATACCTGTAAACAATTCGATATTCACCACTATCAACTCGATATAAACCCTGATAACCAGATAGCTGCTCACTATCAGCGGGTAAAGGCTCAACATTCAAAGCCAAAACCTTTTTTGCAATCTGTGCTGCTATTTTAGGCTGCAAACCGTTCAGAAAATCAAGAACAGTTGCTAGACCATCAAGCTTCGCCATTAGCTAAATGCTCTAATGCAGATGTAAAAGTTTCTGTACCAATCATTTTGGACTGATTCAGAGCAACTTCAGCTGCTTGACCGAAAACCATATCCTCTAATTCTTCCAGCCGATTAATTAATTTTTGGTAGCTTTCGGCTGAAATAATCACATGACTAGGCCGTGATTGCTTAGTTAGTAGAACTGGCTCAGTAGCAGCCTTATCAAAAACCTCACCGTGTTTGTTACGAGCATCTGTAAGAGTATAGGTCTGCATAGCAATTTTGACTATTTTAGACATTTTGACTATATTTTAGCAGATAAATTTTCTCATCTGAATTCTGGTTCAAGATAATACAGTGTTCATTATTGAATGTTAGATTTTCCAGTGCGTTTTAAAGCAATAGGTGATTAATCCTTTTGAGACTGGAGTAACTGGCTAGGACGTGCCATCTTCACAGCAAGATAAAGATCCGGATAGTGAACAAATATATAGTGTTCATACTTGTACCAATGCATTTCACCCTTTTCTTTGTTACAAACCTGGCAAATAACCCATAAATTCTTGAATTCCATTGATAACCAAGGATACTGTGACCGAGGTAGCTTGTGATCTATTGTCTTACCACCTTTGTCAGAGTAGTGAGATGCACAAATTGGACAATACCAGTCTGAATTTTCTCTCACCCAATCTTTACTCTCTTGAGTTGTACCACACTCATAATCACCATTAATATAGCGCCAGTAATCGAATTCTCTATAATTTTCAAAATCTTGATAAGTTAATCTGTGATATCGCTTGTTACCAATTTTGTCCGCAAGCTCAAATAATTCTTTAAGTTCTTTACCTTCAAGATTAACCATATTTTTTACTGAAACTTGACAGTTCTATATGTCTTGATATTTTGTCTATTTTGAGATTTAATATTATTATTTTGACTGAAATCAATAAATTCCATTTCAGTATCAGGAAACTGCTTATCTATTTCTTCTGCTACCTCATTAACTTCTCTAGATAAGCTCTGGTTATACTCTTTTATTTCTTGATGAGTGAGATATTTATTACCAATACGATCAGCCTCGATAAATAATTCCTCAAGTGTTAATTCTTCAAGCTGGTAATTATCTATAAACTCCTCTATTTTCTGATAAAGGTTAATAACATTCTCCCAGCCAATATTCTTATAAAATTCTTCTTTTAGCCAAGTTTGATCTTTTTTATGAAGCTTAGTTCTATTCTTGGAGTTAGCAAGTTGAACAACCCGATAACTCATTCCTCTAAAATTCCTTTTTTTACTTTTTTGATTATTCATATAGTCAGTACTTTATCCTAAAGTCCATTTAAAAAAAGTAATTACTGCTTTCCGAATTTCACTGTCTTCATATTGGAGAATTGTTTTAGTATTAATAGCTAATTTAAGTCTAATTTGATCCACTAAATTTTTTAGAGATTTATTGTCTTTTTTGAGTTGTTCATTAACCTCGGTTAAATTTTTGTTTTGAGAATATATTGTCTTTAGTTCAACTGCTAAAATATTATTTCTCTGAAACAAGCTTTTAATTTCAGCTTCATATTTTTCTCTTTCCTGTTTTGGATACTTTTTAACTTGGTCAATTTTGGCAGCATATTCCTGCTCCTTCAACTCAATCTCTCTAGTTTTCTTCGTTACCAGACCTTTCTGGGCAGCTTGAAGACGCTGACGCTTAATTAGTTCAGAACCAGCAAAAGGCGAAATAGCCCTGCGAATGGTAATCTCATCAGGATTGGCACTAAAGTCAATTACTTCCAAAGCACGCATAGCATCTGCTTTTGTCCATCCCTCACTTTCAAGTAGCTTAATAGAGTGTGACTTATTCACGTTTGCTGAAGATAATTTATGTAATTTATATCACTATTATATCAGTACAATATCTCCATGCCAACAAGCCGGATTCAAGCATGACAGTAACTTTACTAAACTTATTGATGCCGGAGACTACTTAGGTTTTTGTTGTGGGTGATCGGGATTCGACGAACGCATTGCACTGCAATAGAGGTTTTCTCTCTCCAAAACAAAGCAGTCTCATTATGTACAGTGCATAAGGTCTGTTGTTTAGATAATTTTTTATTGAAAATCCCTTGCTTACCTAGCTAAAAAAAGCTATCTCTGAATGCAAGTTGGTGAATGCAAGTTGGTATCATTGTGCAAGACTACCCTAATCTGGTAGCGATCGAGTTACGATCTTGTCACACCCTTTTTTTGATTTGAGAAGTCCTATTCCAGAATTTTCTGGTTAAAATAGTATATCTGTTCTACTCAAACTCCCAGAGCAACACTCCTTAAAACCATATATTTAGAGGCATTAGAGGCAGGAATGGCTATCAACACCGATACTTCTGGCAAGCAAAAAGCGCTGACTATGGTGCTCAACCAGATTGAGCGCAGCTTTGGTAAAGGAGCAATCATGCGGCTGGGCGATGCCACCCGGATGCGGGTGGAGACGATTTCCAGCGGAGCGCTCACCCTAGATTTAGCATTGGGTGGTGGTTTACCCAAGGGGCGGGTAATTGAAATTTATGGCCCCGAAAGTTCCGGGAAGACTACAGTGGCGCTACATGCACTCGCCGAAGTGCAAAGAAATGGCGGTATTGCTGCCTTTGTTGATGCTGAACACGCCCTTGACCCTACATACGCTGCGGCATTGGGTGTAGATATTGACAATTTACTGATTTCCCAACCTGACACTGGCGAATCAGCTTTGGAAATTGTCGATCAGCTTGTTCGCTCTGCTGCGGTTGATATTGTAGTCATTGACTCAGTAGCAGCACTGGTTCCCCGCGCTGAAATTGAAGGGGATATGGGTGATATTCACGTTGGTCTGCAAGCGCGGTTGATGAGCCAAGCCCTACGTAAGATTACGGGTAATATTGGTAAATCTGGTTGTACAGTAATTTTCATTAACCAGTTGCGGCAAAAAATCGGTGTTACCTACGGTAGCCCAGAAACCACGACTGGAGGTAATGCATTGAAGTTTTACGCTTCGGTGCGCTTGGATATTCGCCGGATTCAAACCTTGAAAAAAGGTACAGATGAATTTGGTAACCGCGTCAAAGTTAAAGTTGCTAAAAATAAAGTAGCTCCGCCCTTCAGAATAGCGGAATTTGACATTATTTTTGGCAAAGGTATTTCTACCTTGGGTTGTATTGTAGACTTGGCAGAAGAAACTGGCGTGCTTGTCCGCAAAGGAGCTTGGTATAGTTACAACGGCGATAATATCTCCCAAGGACGAGACAATGCCATTAAGTATCTAGAAGAAAAGCCTGAATTTGCTGAACAAATTAAGCAACTGGTGCGTGAAAAGCTAGATAAAGGCGCTGTTGTTTCTGCTAACTCTGTAGCTAAAGCTAGTGAAGGAGAGGAAGAGGAAGAAGTCGATTTAGAGCCAGAAGAATAACGAGTGGAGATTTATTAATCTGCAACTGCTAATGGATAGTGCGTTATGAAGACAGCTAACGCACCTTTTCCAAGGTATTGATGAGTTACAACAAGCCTAAGGAAATGATTGCTACTATATGACGAGCAATCATTTTTATGGCGTTTCTCGTTGGAATCAGGTAAAAGTAGGGGTGTACATCTGTATATTGATGTCAACTTAAACAAAAAGTCAGCATAATATGTAATCTAGGTACATCTGGTTTGATGTTCTTAGATTCCACGCTTACAGCTATTTTCAGGTAAATAGACCACGCTCTACGGGCACAGCAATGCTGTGCCCCTACGACAGATGTGGTTCAAATATATGAAAACTGCTGTAAGTTAACACCAATAACAGGTATGCCCCCCTACGAAGCATTTTGCAACTCAGCTGTGCGGACTGAAAGCTGCTGTGTCTGATTACCTCGTTGCACTTTCACCTGTAATATTTGACCAAGCCGACTGTCTTCCACAAAGTTCTGCAATTGTTCAGCACTGGTAATAGCTTTACCATCAACTTGAAGAATTACATCGCCGCGCCGGATACCCGCAGATGCGGCTGGAGAATTGGGGACAACTCGCATTACAAAAACACCATTAACTTCTGGTATCTGAATAGGAGAGTTGGGATCGGTGTTATTTTCCTTGGCAAGATCGGGTGTTAAAGTTAGCATTTGCACACCTAGATAGGGATGAGCAACTTTGCCATCACGTTGCAGTTGGGCTGCGATCGCTTTGGCTTTATCGATGGGAATCGCAAACCCAATACCCATCGCGTCAGGACGAATGGCTGTGTTAATGCCAATCACTTCACCTTGGCCATTCAATAGTGGCCCTCCAGAGTTACCAGGGTTAATCGCGGCGTCTGTCTGAATAAAGTCCAACCGTTTATCACTAATGCCGACTTGGGCACTGGAACGTTTCAGGGTACTGACAATTCCCAAGGTAACGGTGTTATCAAATCCCAAAGGATTACCAACTGCGATCGCCCAGTCTCCTACCTGTACATTATTAGAAGAACCCAAGGGTGCCACTGGTAAATCGTTACCAGCATTTATCTTGACTACTGCTAAATCTGTGACTTCATCAATGCCTTGAACTTTCCCTTCAAAGGTGCGGCCATCTTTGAGCCGGACTGTTACTTTATCAGCCTTATCGACCACATGAGCATTAGTCATAACTAACCCGCTCTTGTCAAGAATGAAACCTGAGCCTAAACCGCGCAACTGCTGCTCAGAAGGCATCTGTTGGGAGAAACCGTCACCAAAAAACCGACGGAAAAAGGGGTCTTCAAAAGATGGATCAACGCGACGAGTAATTGTGCGCTCAGTATCAATCCGAACAACTGCTGTGCCCACACGATTCACTGCTGCTGTGACAAAGCTAGTGCTACTGATCGCAGCAGTGGTTGGTGATTGCCGTTGGGCAATCACTTTTGAAGTATCTCCAGCAGTCATAGGGGGTGCTGGTTCGGCTTGGGAGGGCAACACTTGCAGGGTGCTAACAGTTAGCACAACTCCTAGCGCGATCGCTAACACATGAGAACTGAGTTGACGTAAAGACCGGAATAATTTGGGAATTCGCATAATCACAACCTAATTTATTAAGCCTAATTGTTGCTTAGTCGTGACAAATCTATTTACAGTTATTTTTACTTCAGGTTTCGCCTGCTTTTCCCAATACTGGGGTTAAGGCATTTTGCGAACTACCTTTAATCAACTTAATGGAAAATTTAACCCAAAAGCTATTATGGACATTTACACTTTACAAGTTCGGTTTTTACCCATGAATAAAACTTTTGGATTCCTAATAAGATTAGACTTTTCAAGGTAGTCACACTGATGAAAAACGGACAGGGGATAGCCATGCTCACTTTTGGTTCAAAACTTTGTCAGATGATGACTCTGGACGATAAACTAACTTTTGGATAATATTTCATTTCGACTGGTTGCACCTAGCTGGGGTAAAGAGTTGATAACTGAGTGGGGAGTGAGGGCAGCAGGAACGGCCAAAGGTAGTTGTAATTGTTTTACAACACTTTGCAAGAGTTGGTCTTGTCCAGTCCGGAAACCCCCGACATTTGTCCCCCGGTTGATAATCGCAAACCAAACCAAACCGCGATCGCGTGTGGGCATCACTCCTGCTAAAGCGCTAACATCGCGGAGAGTGCCAGTTTTGATCACAGTAGCAAGGGGAATGTGTCTGGTGTGTAGTGTACCTCGGTGATCAAACCCAGACATGGGGAACAAGTCAGCCAGATTCAGCTGATGGGCAGATGCCTCAACTTGAATAGCCATCAGCATGGCACAGACAGCCCTGGGGGAAATGCGATTTTGCGGGCCCAGTCCTGAACCATTGATTAACTGAATTTCCACTTGTGGCACCCTAGCAAGGCTAGCAGCAGTGGATTGGACTACAGTTGCTCCTCCCAGTGAGTCTGCCAGCATCTGTGCCATATCGTTGTTACTATAAACGTTCATCTCCTTAAGCAGTTGCTTCAAGGGCAATGAGCGATGACGCATTAACAAAGTTTGTTGAGGGTTTGGTTGCGCCTCAACTTTCACCCCACCTGCAATCACAACTTGAGGCTTGGGCGTTCCCTTGGGCATAATTGAGTACCTGAAAATAGCGGGGCGGCCCCAAGTCGCACGATTTAGTATTTGCTTGAGCATGAGACCTGCTAGCATCGGCTGACGTTGGAAATTCATGGCAAAATTGCCAGTAATGATCAAATTTCCCTTTACCTGCTTGATGCCCATTTTATTGAGAGTATTACCAAGTGCGATCGCTTCTTCCCAAACAAACATCGGATCGCCACGGCCTGTAATCACCAAATCGCCCTGCACAACCCCATTTACCACTGGGCCAGTCACACTCACCAAAGTATCAAATTGGTAATCTGGCCCCCAAGTTTTCAAAGCAACTAGTGAAGTGGCAATTTTGGTTAAAGAGGCAGCCGGCAGAGGTGTTGTACCTTGGTGATTTGCCATCAGCATCGGCCCCGACTGCATCCAAATTCCCTGACTCTCAGCCAGATTTGGCGCCACCACTTTTGATGTTATGAGCTTTTTCAGATATTCCTGCACCGTCGTAGCCCCAGATGGATTGGGATCAGGGGCAAGAACCAAGCCAGGGCTACTTTGCCAAGTCAATGCATCTAAGGCATCTAGAGGCTTGATTTGTACCCCGGCCATTTCCAGCCAGAGCGACACCAAACCTGAACCCAATAATTCCAGCATCTTTTATTCCTCTATTAGGATTTGATATATTGTTTCCTGTGCTAATATACAAGCTTTTTTACCAGAATCAGTCTTGAGTCATAATAACTGGTGTTTTTCTCATCTGTTAAGTGGGGTGAATCATATTGTTTTCCTGGCTGCTTTGACAATGCCAAAATGCCCATTGCTGATGAAGATAGCCGCATGAGTAATTGAACTACACCACTTTCTCCTCCCTATTCCCCATTTCCCGGCTCAGTCGTAGTGTAAATAGCTGAGAAATGCTCTATACAGACATTTTTGATATGTGGAGAGACTACTACCGCAAGGCGGAAGTCAAAAGTCAAAAGTCAAAAGTCAAAAGAAATACAGCGTAAACGTTTCGTTGATTTGAAATGGGTTGTTTATTTCCGCCGCGCTGTACTACGCCGTTAGCCTGATTCAGGAACTGGCGATGTCTACGACGGGCTATTGGGCGTCGCAATTCTATAATCTTGAAACAATAAAAAGGGAAGGGATTCAAAAAAATTATTTCCTTTACCCTTCCCTTTATTAATACCTACTTTCTTTCTGGATGTGCTGCATCCTCTGGTGAAGGAGTACCCATCTGGTTAATTGTGGCAATCATCTGATACAAGCGCCCCAAGTCGCGTTGATTGAAGTACAAAATGAGCCGGGGTAGTCCAACAGTTTCATCTTGTGCTTCTTGAGGTAATGCTTGACTTTTTTCAATCCGTCCTTGAACAATAATCTGGCTAAAATTAGCATTGAGTTGCTCTACCTGAGTGTCTGATATATCTGTCTTGAGGCGGATGACTAATTTATTGCCAACATATCGACAGGAGTGATAAACCTGGTAAAAACGAGTAATCACATCACAAGCCACATCTAAGTCGTCTGTCACCGTGTAAAGGCTGGGGTCTTCAGGACTGACAAGACCATTTTGTACTAGTTGCTTATCAATATATTCGCTCCAAGACCACCAGTAATCGCCACCAGGGCGATCAATTAAAACTAGAGGTACTGGGCCAAATTTACCATTTTGGGTTAATGTCATGCATTCAAAAGCTTCATCTTGAGTGCCAAAGCCTCCAGGAAACAAGGCTATAGCATCACTTTCTTTGAGGAGAAACAGCTTGCGGGTAAAGAAATATTTGAAGTTAATTAGCTTAGGATCGCCTTCTATAAACGGGTTCGCTAGCTGTTCAAAAGGTAACTGAATGTTTAACCCAAAAGAATTTTCTCGCCCAGCACCTTCGTGACCCGCCTGCATAATCCCACCGCCACCGCCTGTCATCACCATAAATCCTAATTGAGAAACAGCACGAGCAAACTTAAGGGCCATTTGGTACTCTGGCGTATCTTGCGCTAGACGAGCAGAACCGAAGACGGTGATTTTGCGAACGTGTCGATAATTATAAAAAAGCTGGAAACCACGCTCCATATCTGTTAAAGCGGCGGACAATATTTTCCAATCGAGACGCTCAATTTCGGTATCAGCTAGACGAACAATAGTAGCAAGTGCTTGCTGAATAAGTTGCCGATTTTTTAATGTCGGTAAACGAGCGATCAATTCAGCGATATCCGCCTGTAAAGACTCTGATGTGTCAAACGACGCAGATGAGGTCATGAGAACTGCTGCAACAATGGCATTATATTTTACGTGAACTACTCACACTCTCGCAAGCGGGAATAAGCCCTCTGATGTACAGTTAACACACTCACAACTGGCTTTGAGGTAGTATTGCTCATTACTCAAGCCCAGATGCCCATCTTTTGAGATTGGAAGTAGGAAGTTGGTGTTCGGAACTCGGAAGTTGGTGTTCAGAACTCAGAAGTTGGTGTTCGGAACTCGGAAGATGATGTTCACCGTGAGTTCGACGAACCTCTCCCTGTCTTGAACTTTAGTTCAAGTCTGTCCCTCTCCGACTCGGAGAGGGACGGTTTTGCGTAGTAAAACCAGGGAGAGGTTTTTTCTTTCATTGAGTTAATTAGGCGGACACTATATGAGCCGTCGAATTCACGTTCAATTACAGTTATATAGTGATTCTCCCCTGCTCCTTTGCTCCCACCTCTTCTCAACTCAGCCCTAACTGTTGCTTTAAGGCTTCTGGCACATTCCTCGTTTAAATAACTGCTCCCAAGGGAAATCTTGATTTTCAGTCAGCAACCCCATCAAGTATTCCACAATTTCTGGTGTGAGTTTACCAAAACCCAGCAAATCATAAATTTCCCAATTCATTTGGGCTTCGGCAGTAACTAGTTGTCTTCCGTCTTCTGCTTCGTAGTATTGTGTCCAAGCTTTCAGGCGTGCTTTCAGGCGTTCAGCAAAGAGAAATTCGCCAAAACTCTTATGAAAAAACTCAACTCCACCCTCTTGTTTATCAGCAGGACGAATGTAAAAAGCAGCTAAAGCTGTTTTGAGAGCTTCGTTACCTAATTTTTCTTTAGCTTTTTCAATAAAGATTTTTGCTGTTTCATCATCTTGTAAACGTGCCTCTAACATTGACATTGAAGCAAATTCTCCTCCCGACTGCACAACACAAACAGCCGCTTCTGTGAGAATACGTTTTAAATCTTCGGGTTTTTGTTGGGTTAACTCAATATTTAAATTAGTCCCATCTGTTTGAGAACGCTGTTTTGTCAGTACCCAGTTTAAAGCCTCCTGGTAAATTACAATTTTGGCTGTGCTATGGCTTGCTTGCTCTAATTTATAAATTGCCAATTTCCCATCTCGATACATTGCCGCTAACAAATAAAGTAAGAGCGGCTCTTGGGCTAATTTTTTCACCTCAGATGGACATTTATCACTTTGTAAAAACTGCCCAAAGGCTGCGGTTTTTCCTTTATTAGCTGGTAATTCTTCCCACTTATCTAACCATTTTTGTTGGAGTTGTCCCTCCATTTCGACAATTTCCATCCGCTCTAAATTGCGGGGCAAGTAAGGGATACCTTGTAAAGACATCGACCTACCAGTAATTAACACCCGATGTCCCATTTCACGGTAATTTTTGCATTCATCCTGAAATCCAGAGACTTGTTTGATAAATGCTTCTAGATTGACGTCGGTTCTAGCCTCAATATGCAATTCATCAAACCCATCAAGGATAAACAAGAAACGGGTGTTTTTATTCGTCAACCAGTTTTTATCGTTTTGAATAAAGCTAATTTTCAGTTCTGCTTCTAAAGTATTTTCTAAACGTGATTCAAAAGAGTCAAGATCCCGTAATCGAATCAAAATTGGTGTCCAAATGGGATGCAAATGCTGCCGCACCCAATCAGAAAACATGCGACAGAAGACACTTTTACCCCTTCCTGGGCCTCCTTGAACAAACATCACTTGTTCTAGATTATTTGGATTGAGGAGAATTTCCTTAGCCCATGTTTCTAAATCTAAGGAGTCTGGTTTTTTATCTATCTTCCCATTGTTATCTACAGGTTTGGCTTTTAAAGGTACGTAAATATCTTTAAATGAGAAACTTTCGTCAAAAACTAAGTCTAAAGGCTTGCTAGCAATATGAGTTTTTAGGTATTCATCAATGCTAGAGAACTTTTGCTGTTCTTTCTGCCACTCTCCAAAGGAAGGTTGAATTATATTTTTGATGGCATCGCCTGACTCTATCCAGGCTTTAATGATATAGCGGTGAGTATTCCAAGCTACTCGTTGCGTCAAAATATGAGCATCAGCATTGGGGATGTTTGTTGCTGCTAACCGCGCCAAGAATACTTGATTAAATGCTTTCGCTAATTCTGATTCGTGGAAACAGGCTACAGCATTGCTGGCACTTTGATAATCTAATTCAATATCATTGAGTTTTTCTAGTTGTTTGGTTAGTGCTTTATTAATATTGGGGTCAGCATCCCAGTTAATAGATGGGTATAAGGATAAAATTTCTTTGACACTTTCCAAATAAGCAGCTTGAGTAACTATAAATACATAGTCTTCTAGAGAAGGATCTTGCTTAGTTATGTCGCGGGAAAACTTCAGCAAGGCTATTCCAAGTGGCACGAATGGCAAACCCGCACCCACTACCTGCGCTAAGGGTGAACACAACACATCTAGCAGTGAAGATGAATTTTGTAACAGAGGTTTCAAGAGTTCTACCTTGTCACTTTGTTCTTGAAAGGTTTTTGCGGCTTCTAAAACTGCTTTACCAGTCTCAACTGTGGTGTTCAGACTCTCTCCTACTGAAAAGGATTGCCGAAACTTCTGCCAGGTTTGCGATAAACGCTTGTTCATTCGCTGGGACTCGTCTAATTACTGGTTATTTAGAGTTTAGTGTAAAATTTGGGGTTGATGGGTGTAGGAAGAATGACGAACCGCAGAGGCGCAGAGGACACGGAGGAAGAGAAGAGGCGATCGCATCGAGTTAGTAATTAGACGTTTGCTGTTTCTGAGTTGATCATTCAAGCTAATATGCTCGTCTTTTGAGATTGAAACTCGGAAGATGGTGTTGGGAACTCCGAAGGTGGTGTTGGGAACTCGGAAGATGGTGTTGGGAACTCGGAAGGTGGTGTTGGGAACTCGGAAGTTGGTGTTGGGAACTCGGAAGTTGGTGTTGGGAACTCGGAAGGTGGTGTTCGGAACTTGAAAGATGGTGTTCAGAACTCGGAAGTTGATGTTCGGAACTTGAAAGTTTGATTTGTAGTTGCTGTATGTACGATGGAAACTGTCACCCACCAAAGGAGAAAAATCTTGGCCACAGAACACAAAACACACCTTTACCAAGTTGAAGTAACGTGGACTGGAAATACTGGACAGGGAACTGTTGGTTATAAAGCTTATGAGCGATCGCATGAGATTTCAGTTGTAGGTAAACCCCTAATTTTCGGTTCCTCTGATTCTGCTTTTCGTGGAGACAGAACTAAATACAATCCAGAAGAATTGCTAGTTGCATCGCTGTCTACTTGTCATATGCTTTGGTATTTACATTTGTGTGCTGAGGTGCAGCTTGTTGTCACTAGCTATGTTGATCACCCAGTTGGCAAAATGATTGAGACTGACGATAGAGGCGGAAAATTCGCTGAAGTGATTCTTAAGCCAGTTGTAACAGTGAAAGACTGTAAAGATCCAGCGATCGCCAAACAGTTACATGAAAAAGCGCATCACCTGTGTTTTATTGCCAATTCAATGAATTTCCCTGTACGTTGTGAACCATCATTTGAGGCTGGCACACAACTTAACTGAATTATTAAACAAAAAGCTAGTAGAACACGGCGTAAATAAGCAGACCATTGAAAAGCTCTTTAGAGCTTATTCCATAATACTTTTGACTTTTGACTTTTGACTTTTGACTTCCGCCTTGCGGTACTAGGGCTTGAAAATGACCGAGACAATTTTAGATTTTAGATAATAGAATTTGGATTAAATTAAAATCTAGAATCTAAAAAAAGGTTCCACAAGCGACAAGAGTCGTGGAGAAATGAAAAAATTTCATCATCCAGAGCAAGTGCATTAATGCATGGGGTCAATCCAAAATCCAAAATCCAAAATCCAAAATCGAATGACGATTATCCGTGTGGCACAAGCAAGAGATGCTGAAGCGTTACTGGTTCTAGCCAAAACCTTGGCGACATCGTTTGTCGTTGACCCGAAGGCTTTTCGTGTCGCATTTTCAGAACTCTTGTCTTCGCCGTCAGGTTACCTCGCTGTAGCTGAGGTAGACGAAGATATTGTGGGTTATATTCTTGGCTTTGACCATTACACGTTCTATGCAAACGGGCGGGTGGCTTGGGTAGAGGAAATTATGGTTGACGCGGACTACCGAAAAATGGGGATTGGCAGATCACTGATGCAAAGCTTTGAAAGTTGGGCTACTGATCGAGATGCCAAGCTTGTGGCATTGGCTACACGTCGGGCAGGGAACTTCTACAAGGCATTGGGCTATGAAGAGTCTGCAACCTACTGGCGAAAGCTACTTTGAACGCACGCGCAGCGGTTTGCCGCAGGCTACTGCGGAGGCGCAAAGGATATAGAGGAAGAGAAAAGGCGATCGCATCGTGTTAATAATTAGACATTTGCTATTTCTGAGTTGATCATTCAAGCTGAGATATCCATAGATGGTGTTCGGAACTCGGAAGTTGGTGTTCGGAACTCGGTAGTTGTAGTTAATAACTCTTATTTTGGTGTTCCGAAGTCGTAATGTGGTGTTCAGAACTCGAAAGTTGGTGTTGGGAACTCGAAAGGTGGTGTTCAGAACTCGGAAGGTGGTGTTCAAAGCTTGGGTTTTACCTTTCCTCTCATCTCAATTCAATCCCAGTTCTTCTTTCAACGCCTCCGGCACATTAACTGCTGTCTCTAATCCCCGCACATCTTCCCACTGCTGCTTTTTACCCCAGGTCATTTTTTCCATATTGGCGTCGCTGAGGTCAGCACCGCCGAGAATGGCATAACTGAGGTTACTGTGGCTGAGATCCGCGCCGTTGAGGATAGCACCACTGAGGTTACTGCCACTGAGGTTAGCACTGTTAAGGTTGGCATAGCTGAAGTCTGTGCCGAAAAGGATAGCGTCGGTGAGGTCGGCACCACTGAGGTCAGCGTCGCTGAGAATCACCCCACTGAGGTCGGCGTCGTTGAGAGTTACCCGACTCAGGTCTACACCGCTGAGGTCTGCGCCTAAGAACATTGCACCGTTGAGTCTGGCGTTGTTAAGCTTGGCACCGTTAAGTTTAGCGTAGCTAAGGTCTGCGGCAACAAGGATGGCGTCGCTGAGGTTGGTACTGAAAAGAATTGTGTCACTGAGGTTAGTGCCGTTGAGGATGGCGTGACTCAAATCAGCACCACTGAGGTCGGCGCGACAGAGGTCGGCATGGTTAAGGTTGGTGCTGCTAAGGTTGGCTTCACTTAGATTCGCACCGAAAAGGATGGCGTTGCTGAGGTCAGCATGGCTAAGGTTGGTGCTGCTGAGGTTTGTGTGTCTTAGGTTGGCGCGGTTGAGGTTTGCGTGTCTTAGGTTGGCTCGTCTGAGGTTGGCGCGGGTGAGGTCGGCTCGGCTAAGGTTGGCTGAGCTAAGGTTAGCACCGCTGAGGTTGGTGCTGCTGAGGTCGGTACCACTGAGGTTAGCACCAGTGAGGTTGGCACTGCTGAGATTGGCATCACCGAGGTTAGCACCGCTAAGGTTGGCACCGCTGAAGTTTACCCCAGTTAAGTTGGCATCGCCCAGGTAAGCATGGCTGAGGTCAGCACCCCTAAAGTCTGCCCCAGTGAGGTTGGCATCGCCCAGGTAAGCACTGCGAAAGTTGCCGCCTTTGAGGAATTGCCCAACTATACTGCTAAAATTACCAATTTCCAGGGCATCGCTATAGTTGATGATCCGCAGCAGTTGGGATGTGAAAAAATTGTCTGTGTCTGGTTGAGCAGATGGATAGAAGGTGATTTTTTGTTTGAGTTCATCTCGCTCTTGGGCGTAGCGATGTAACTCTAACAGTAAAATCAGTACGTTCAGCCCTGTATATATATCTACCTGTCTTAGCCCGATCGCAATATTTTGTGCCGCCAACTTTAATCTTGTTTTCTGAGGCAGGTTATCATCTAGTGTCCCATCGATAAATTCTCCCTGACACCAGCGACGATAAAAATCTTCTAGCCGCCAGAAAAGTAGTTCTAGGCGAATTTTTTTACCTGTCACCAGTAATTCCATGAGTTCGTTGACTATTTCTGGTTTCAGCGCTCCATTGCCCAGTAAATCATAAATCTCTTCATGCATCTGGCGATCGCCTACTCTCAAACATAACTCTGATGGTAGCGGGCCCGATGTCTGATCACCTATCTTAGAAGTCAAACTACTCTTTGATATTGTCCATTTTTTTAAGCTTTCTTGCAGTCTTTGAAAGCATAAATCTGACTGCAAATTATCTTGAGCAAATTTAACGCTTTTGTCTGCTTTAATGCTTTTTCCTAGAGGTAAAACTGCTTCGGTTTCCACAGATGTGGTCTTTGGCATCTCTTCTAAACTTATATCCCTCACATAATTTCTCAGCAGTTGCCAGACTTGAGATAAATATGTTGACATTTCTGTGTCCGTTGTTACATTTAAATTACTGTTTTGATAATCCTGAACTAAAAATTTTTCTGTGATAGTTTGCTTTTCATTGTCAAAAATTAATAGTATCAATAAATACTACACTAAAAATCTCATGCGTTGGCGATATCTACGATGGGCTACACTGACAGCGTTCCTGGAGGGCGGCTGATCGCTAACCCGAAGTAACCTCAAGCTTCTTCTCCTGATGCAAATAAAGGATCATCGGAAAAATTCTTTCAAAAATCAAGTAATTTCCCAAATTTGGTTAATTTGTTAGATTTATTTTCCCAATATTTACTAGTCTGATGTAAAAATAATACTTCCTGTTTGTGAGAGATGCAATTGTTAGGAAAAATCCTCCAGTATAACAGTGTAACAAAGCTGAAAAATTGCAACTAAAATTGAAGTCTAAAGTTTACTGCTTGATATAAAGCAACTGAGAGAATCGGTAAAAAGCTGGCTACATAGCTTTGGAAAAGTTAAAAATTAACTACAGTATAGTTATCGGGGGATTGATGCAATGAACAGATTAACCTTTTATATGATTTTGTTACATGGTTTGTTTTTAGGAATAGTAACGGCTAGCGCCAAGTCACCATCTGTGAATGTTGATACAGAATTGTCAGCCAACCATAAGACTGTGCGGGTTTTAGAAGCCGTCGTTACAGGCAGAAGTGGAGAGAAATCTAATAGTCAGTTAACCACAGAAACTTCTTCAACTAAAATCTCAACCTTATCACCAAAGAATATCAAGATTTCCCATAAACAGAGGCTACCGTCAGGGCAAGTTTGGGTAGTTAATCAAAATAAACACGTACAGCCTCAACCGTTTATTTGGGTAGTAAAAGACCTTAAAAAAGCAGCACAGCAACCATTTTTGCAAGTTGCAAAACCCCCAGACAAACCGAATTCAAAGCCGAATCCTAGTGCCAAACCACCAGCAAAGGATGATTTAGAGGCGTTTGCTGAAGTAATCAAAGGCACCCAAAAGTCTGGGGGACTGTTTACCCTTTATCGGAATAAAGAAAAGAATAAAATTTATCTAGAAATTAAGCCAGAGCAACTTAATAAAAATTACCTAGCTACAGCAACCCTGGAATCAGGGATTGGCGAACGGGGTATTTACAGCGGTATGCCTTTGCAAGATTTTTTGTTTTATTTCCAACGGGTGGATGATAAATTAAACTTTGTCATCCGCAATGTCAATTTTCGCACTCGTGAAGGAGATCCTCAAGTGCGATCGCTGGTGCGATCGTTTAGTGACTCTGTTCTTTACACCGTTTCCATTAAAAGCATTCATCCACAACGCAAAACTCTTCTCATCGACTTGGGCGATTTATTACTGACAGATTTAGGTGGATTATCTGCAAGTTTAGGAGTCCCAGCAACCACAGACCAGTCCTATTTTGGTACTGCTAAAGCTTTTCCCCAAAACTTAGAAATTGAGTCAGTTTTGAATTTTTCTGGTGGCGCTGGCCACGAGAGTGAAGTACCAAGCTTTGCGTCACTACCTGACAACCGTGGCTTTACCCTGCGCGTCCACTATAGTCTCTCCCTACTACCTGATAAAGATTATCGACCGCGCCTTGCTGATGATCGCATCGGCTATTTTATCACCGCCTACCAAGATTTATCCAAAGACGATCGCGGTGATTCTTTTGTGCGCTACATCAATCGCTGGGACTTAGAAAAACAAGACCCAAAAGCAGTAATTTCTCGCCCCAAAAAACCGATTGTCTTCTGGATTGATAATGCTGTGCCTTTAGAGTACCGCGATGCGATGAAAGAAGGCGTCCTGATGTGGAACAAAGCCTTTCTCAAAGTGGGATTCAAAGATGCAATTGAAGTCCGCCAAATGCCCGATGATGCCACATGGGACCCAGCAGATATTCGTTACAACACGATTCGCTGGATTAACACAGTCGATGGTTATTTTGCAATGGGGCCATCCCGCGTTAACCCATTGACTGGGGAAATTTTGGATGCAGACATTCTCGTAGATGCCAGCTTTGTGCGGGTACTCAAGAATGAGTATCGCAAAATCGTCCAACCTAGCCAAACACAAAATCAGACTACTCTATCAGCTTTGATGCAAAATCGTTTACTTTGCGCCAATGGTTTAGATGCTAAAAACAATGGCGTCCCTCAGCAGATGCAAGGGCAACAGGGGTTATTGAGTAGTTTATCGAAAATGGCAGGCGAATACGATTTATGCTACGGGATGGAAGCTGCTAACCAGTTTGCCTTTGGCTCACTGGCGATGTCACTACTGCCAGATACCATGGCCACTCCAGACCAGGTGAAAGAATATATCAATCAATATTTACGTTTAATCATCGCTCACGAAGTTGGACATACTCTTGGTTTACGCCATAACTTCCGTGGTAGTACCCTGCTAGCACCACAGGAGATGAATAATACGGAAATTACCAAAACTAAAGGTCTGACAAGTTCTGTAATGGACTACATTCCCCCAAATATTGCTCCTCAAGGTACAAAACAGGGAGATTATTTTCCCAGTATGGTGGGGCCTTATGATGAATGGGCGATTAAGTACGGCTACATACCAATTCAAACATCAACTCCCATAGCCCAAAAGCCAATTTTGGAGCAAATTGCTGCACAATCCTACAAGCCAGAGTTGAGTTATTCCACAGATGAAGATGTGTATGACCTTGACCCAACTGCCGATGCTTGGGATAACAGCAGCAATGTACTGCTTTATTCTCAGTGGCAGTTGAATAATTCGCGGGTGATGTGGCAACGTCTCGATCAGCGTTACCCAATGGATGGTGATAGTTATAGCGATGTGAGCGAACGTTTTAGCACAGTATTGGGTAACTATTTTCAGCAAATATTTTATACGACAAAATATATCGGGGGACAGTCTTTCTATCGCATTCACCCTAGCGAAATCCCCTCGGGAGTTAGCCAACACCGATTACCATTTGAACCAATACCAGTTGAAGAACAACGGCAGGCTTTAGAAACGCTACAAAAGTACGTGTTTGCAGAAGATGCCCTGAGTTTTTCACCAGAACTACTGAATAAATTAGCACCTTCCCGTTGGCGACATTGGGGTGCTTCTCCCCAAGTTGGTCGTTTAGATTTTCCAATTCATGACTTGGTGCAACTCATTCAGGGTTCTGTGTTGCGAGATTTACTCTCAGGCGATCGCCTCTCTCGCCTCAAGGATATTGAACTCAAAACGAAGCCAGAAAATGCACTAACTCTGCCAGAACTATTTGAAACTTTGCAGTCAGGTATCTGGACAGAAGTAATCAAACCAAAAGATAAACCAATGAAGATTTCTAGTTTGCGGCGAGGCTTGCAGCGGCAATATCTGGATATTTTGACTGGTATGGTGTTGCGAAAAGAATCTGTTCCAGAAGATGCTCGGACTCTGGCTTGGTATAAACTCAAACAGCTTGATGAGAAACTCAAGGGGGTTAATTCAGATGATGAATACACCAAAGCGCACTTACTAGAAACACGCGATCGCATTGAGAAAGTCTTGAATGCGCCGTTGCAAGGAAATTAAAAAAGTTAGGAGTTAGGAGTTAATAGTAAAACTCCTAACTCCTCTTCTTCTTTGATGATTTTGGCAAAATTTATAATGCCCATACAGACTGAGAAAACAGTTTATGTCAACTAGAGATAAATTTCACAAGATTGTGAAATCGGCATTACAAAAGGACGGGTGGCGAATTACTCATAACCCTTTGCTAATTCGCATAGAAAATATTACCAATATGTACATTGATTTGGGGGCAGAGAGAATTATTGCGGCAGAAAGAGAGGGACAAAACAATTTTTGACAGAGAACAAAACCATTACCAACTGATATATATTGATTGGCAAAATAGACGTAGGGTTTTTGTCCCTGTGATGCATTTTGATACTCCGATGGTTGGGAGTCCAGAGAGGTAATCCCCTTTGGCGAGGCGTGTCGGACCGCTTTCCATAATTAAAATCCCCTCCAAATAGAAAAAACAGAGGGGAATATGCTAAACTCCCCCTCTCTTGTTTCTTGATCACAAAACTCTCCTTCCTACCCGTCACTAACCTTAAGAGTATTAATAGCATTAAGGTTAGTGACCATTCATCCGGTTTAGTTCTTATGTACTAATTTATCGACATTTTCTTCATGTATGACACCACTGGGTGCGGAATGTGGGTTATATGGAAATGTTACGTATTTTACTTGAAATAGGGTATATCAATAAAAAACTCAAAATGAGGCAGCAGATGATCAACTTTCCTCCTGCTACCTCTGCTCTATTTGCTTTCTCCTAACTACTCAACGCCTTTAAAAACCGTTGCAAACTTTTAAACACACTGGGCTTTCTCGCAGGTGCCGCATCTGTTGTTGTTTGCGGTTGTCCCTTCAAGAGGATGAGATCCAACTCATCACCCGATGGTTTTGTGGGTAATTCGGCAATTCTTTGATATTCGCCGCCGGTTTCCAGCCAAACTTCCCACTGTCCTGGGTAGCAGCGACGTAGGGCGCTTTCATCGTCTACAGGGCGGAGGTAATAGGCGGATTCAATGGTACTGATAAAACGATCGCGGATTTTTCTAGCTGTATAACCAATGCCCACAGTTCCAGAATCTTCTAGGCGGGGATTTAACAATACTAAAGGGCGATCGCCTATTACTTCAGATAACTTTTCCAACTGCGGCACTTCTACGGAAGTGGGGGCAATGAATAAGAAAATTTCATCCTCTGGTTGAATTTTTGTCTGCAAAGAAGCAGCCCTACCTGTACCAATATCCAAAATTTGAAATGGTGCATCAGCCCAATTGCGGCGGGCTAGGGCCGCAGCACCAGCGTCAGCAAAGAAAATCTTCAAACGGGAATCATATTCTGTAAACACGGGCAGAAATTGTTCCGCCACGGGCATAAACTTCAGTTCTGGGAACAGGAACTCAACTTGTATGCGAGTACAACCATCTGCAAGGGCAGCTTGGACGGCTGTCTGAGATTGGGCGATCGCATCTTCAAGAGTATTTGGAAGTTCACTCATAGTTTATATGTCACTCTAGCATTACTTCCATTGTTTCAGTATTAGCTCTGATTTTGGCGTTGCTAAATTTGAATATGAATCATTTGATCTTGATATGGGAAGCATAAAAATGAAGTATTGATATCAAGGTCTTTGATGAAACCTGTTTTGCGTAAAGGTAAATTAACAACATGGAAGGATGACAAGGGTTTTGGCTTCATCCGCTCCAGTGATGGCACTCAAAACGTTTTTCTTCATATCACTGCACTCAAAGAAACAAATCATCGTCCACAAGTTGGTGATCTGATTTGCTATCAGCTAACGGTTGGTAAAGACGGCAGAATTCATGCTTGCAACGCCTTCATTGAGGGAGTTGTATCTAAACCTATACCGAGAGTCTCATCGTCTGCAAGCAAGAAAGAAACATTCCAGCTTAAAGCAAAATCTTCTTTAATGTTCGAGGTATTGCTCTTATCTTTATTACCAGGTTTAGGAGCAATGCATTTTACATTGACGACTTTCAACCCAATTCCTCTGATTCTCTATCCTGTAATGAGTTTTCTTACTTTTGCACTGTATGCGGATGATAAATCTCGTGCAAACCAGGGGCGTTGGAGAGTACCAGAAAAGACATTACATTTGTGTGAATTCATGGGTGGATGGTTGGGGGGATTCATCGCCCAACGAAGATTACGTCACAAAAGTAGCAAGGTTTCATACCAAGTCGTATTTTGGGTAATAGTAGCTATTCATATTATATTTTGGTTGGATTGGCTTTTCTTTGGGAAAAGACTGGTGGGTTTATTTCTGGGCAGTGTTTTTAGAGGATAGCAGAGATCCCTTGCAAAACAAACTGCTCAGTGGAGATTCGCTGACTTTGCCCATTTTTATATCTGCTGTTAAAGTTGAGGAGGAAAGTTCATAGGAGTAAACACAAAGGTGCTTCACATCCCAATTGCAGAAGTGTGTAGGCGTAGCCCGTCGTAGACATCGTATAGAAGATACACTCAAATTTTACCTGTTGGTAAAAGACTCGTTTAAGGCTTTCAGCGACAGTGAGATAGAGCGCAAATCAGATAAAATCTAGATATTTTGATACGCGATACCCAAGCCAAATCCCCACAAGGCCACCAATGACGCCCAAAAGGATCGAGGTGAACGATAGCAAACTTCCACCCCACAATGCAGGGATGTAGCTGCCAATCGTAGAGCCAAGAAACATCCCAATTCCAATAATGGTTTTACTCATTCAAGAAAAGCCTTAATCAAAAGTAATCAAAATAAGTCATGCTTGAACTCCTTTATGACTCAAAATATTATCTTTTGGGAAAAAACTTTTTTAACCCTTTCGGCAGCGTGCTGATTAGATGTATGAATCTTGTTGGAGAGACGCAAAATCATTGTGGTGAAAACGTAAATGCTCACACATAGCCTATTCACAACTACTCAACCCAGTTTTCTAGTAGGAGCGTAGGAATACGAGAAAACTCTCGCACATTATTGGTGACGAGGGTAACTCCTAAACTCAGCGCATGAGAAGCAATGAGCATATCCATTGCACCAATAATAAGTCCTCTACTTTCTAGATTGCTTCTGATGCTGCCGTAAATCGTTGCAGATGCTTGATTGAATTCGACAATTTCTAGAGGTAGTAGAAATTGCATCAGGGCGATGCGGTTTTTCTCTTGCTGTTGGCTTTTGCCAACTCCGTATTCGAGTTCGGCAACGGTGATGGAGGAGATACCGACATCAGAAATGCTAAGGGTTTGGAATTTATCCAGTACTTTTTGGGGTTTTTGCTTGATGAGGTAAATGCAGATATTGGTATCAAGCAGGTATCGCATTTAGAAGTTCTCTCTGGTATCAAGGAGTGGTTGATCTCTAGAATTCATGAAGTCATCGGAGAAATTGTCTAGACTATCGATGAGGGATTGCCAGGGGTTATCTTTGGCAATGAGGACAATGGCGTTACCAATTTTTTTGATATAAACTTCAGTACCAGTGAGTTGAAAGTCTTCGGGCAAAATGACCATTTGGTGAGTGCCATCAGTGGTAAGTTTAGCAGTATTCATGGTGTTATTGTCCTGAAATTAGCTAATATTTCTGGTCTGGTTAGCATGAAATTTGATAAATGCAACTCTAAAATTTGCTTGAGTAGCTCATTGTTAAACCGAATCTATAGAAATCCTAGCAGTCCTGCCGAGGAATATGATGTTTACGAAAGGATCAATATGGTAAAGGCGATCGCCTATGACCAGTTATTTCTTGCAAAAAGCGATCGGAAACTGCATAAATATCGCACTTACTCAGGAACTTGCACGAGATTGGCGATCGCATTTCCTAAACGAGTGAAGTGATTCGGATGCAGCAACCAAAACAGAGGTATCAAACAAGACTTTCATAAAGCCATTTGATCCGGAATGCGTTCTTCTCTCAATTCATCTATAAAGGTATTTAAATCAAAGTTTTCTGGTAATTGGGCATCTACAACCAAAATCCCTTCTTTTCGATATACTTTTGGTTGGTTAGAAGACACTACATTGGTTGCTTCTGCCGTTTGCTGAGTGAGCGCATCAATTTTTTCAGCGATCGCTTGCAAAATAAACTGCTTAGTCAATATTCCCTGACTGCTTGCCCATTTTTCGATCTTCTGTTGGAGTTGGGGAGGAAAGTTCATAGGAGTAAATATAAAGGGCTTCACATCCCAATTGAAGAAGTGCGTAGGCGTAGCCCGTCGTAGGCATCGCATAGCAGACACGCTCAAAATTTGGGATGATGCTTTCGGCGGCAGTGACATATCGTTTTAGCAGTTCTGTTGATAAATATGACGGTGATGAAAGAATCAACATGGTAAAATTTAAACAATGAGAGGATGTGAGTATGGTTAAGACAGCGATAGAGTCGAGAAAGAATAAAAACTATAAAGGGTTCACTTTTGAATAGCACAAATATTTTGGGCAATATATTAAGCATCGGAGAGATGAAGCTCTAAATCTTAGTACTGTTTCTAGCTGGTGTTATGGCAAAACTGCAAAAATTTCCAGGCTAGCTTGTAAAGTTGAGAGTACTCTTTCAGAGCTTAAGAGCGAACTAGATAATGCAGTATGTGCTGAAACTTTACCCAATCACATCCTGTTTAAGGATGGTTACGATCCTGAACTTGAACCAGTGAATTGTTATTACGGAAAAAGCGAGTTCCGGGAACAGTGGAATCGTGAGTTTATCAATGGGTTTAGGCCAGAATTTCAAGAACAATCATCAGAAGGGCTTCACCCACCGTCTAATCTCTCTAAACGACGTGATGGGTTTACCTTAAATGAACATCGCCATGTAGCTCGAATCTTACGCTGTCAGATTCGACAGGCATCAATTACAACAATTCTAATCTGGAATGCTTATGGAACGAAGTCGCAAATCACCAAGTTCGCTTACCGTTGGTGGAAAGCAGCAACAGCTTTGTTTTGGGAACTAAATGAAACGTCAGGTGATATTCCCGATCTATATTGCATAAGTAATTCTTTTAATAGAGTTGAAGCCGAAATTATTGCCGATCAGAGTTTTGCTGAACCACTTATAGTTCCATTACCAAAATCTAGATTGGAGAAATCTCTAATTAGTATTGGAGAGGTTGTGCAAGACAAATACAATCTAAATATGAAATCAGATAAGCTATATACAAAT
Source organism: uncultured Nostoc sp. (assembly GCF_937863485.1). Lineage (GTDB taxonomy): Bacteria > Cyanobacteriota > Cyanobacteriia > Cyanobacteriales > Nostocaceae > Nostoc. The sequence continues at coordinate 42,533 of NZ_CALMFY010000005.1, forward strand.
ATTATTTACCCATAGCTTCACATGAGTAAGAGTTATTAGATTTATCGCTCTAAATGATATTGGCATCAATCAAAATCACTAAAGATATTTCTTTACCCGACGTTCTTCTAGCATGGACTCCACCCGTTCATCAGTCGGCGCTGGCTGGTCGGTCTTCAATAAACCTTTCATCTGCTTGATAATACGTGATCGCTCAGATGGTTGGGTTGGAACATCTTGCAAGGATTCAATAATCGCACGGACAAGTTCAAGGCGATCGCTCACTGGCAGTTGACGGGCTTGCTCTTTAAGCTCTTGCAGGGACATAGAAAACACTCCGACAAATGCTGTATCTAAATTTTAGTATGAGGGGTCAACGTTTAACTAAAGAGAAATCCGGTGTCAACCTTTGCAAAACTTGCTTCAACACCATTACCGTCCAATCTATATCAGCTTCGCTAGTATCACGTCCCAATGTGATGCGAATTCCCCCCAAAGCAGCTTTTTCTGAATAACCCATCGCTAACAATATCGGGCTAGGGCTAAGTTTACCACTGTGACAGGCAGCACCAGCACTGATGCCAATACCAGCAAGGTTTAGCTGTCGTACCAAGGTTTTACCACTGAGTTTTTCCCCATCGGCGTTTTCTAGGCACATACTGACATGGTGAGGTAAACGATCGCAGGCATCCCCTGTAGCAATTAAACCAGGAATCTCAGCTAATTGGGCAAAGGCGCGATCGCGTAACTCAATCAACCGTGGTGTTTCTGTAGCTAATTCTTCTGCTGCTAATTCTGCTGCTACACCAAACCCCGCAATTATCGGTACTGCTTGCGTACCAGAACGTAGTCCCATTTCTTGCCCACCACCACCCAGTAGAGGCATCAATTCCACACCAGGACGCACATATAGCGCCCCTGCACCTTGGGGGCCATATATTTTATGACTGGAAAGACTAACTAAGTCTACTGGGACTTGTTGCACATCTATGGGTAAGCGTCCCGCAGCTTGCACCGCATCTGTATGGAACAAAGCACCATGCAATCGCACAATCTTTCCTAGTTCCTCAATTGGTTGCACAGTCCCTACTTCACTTTGACCATAAATCACTGAAACTAAAACTGTGTTATGTCGCAAGGCTGCCTTTAAATCTAGGGGATTGACTCTACCTTTAATATCTACAGACAAGCGCGTAACTTCCCAACCCCACATCTCTAGCGATCGCACTGTCTCAGAAATTGCTGAATGCTCGACGCTGGAGATAATTATATGTTGAGGAACAGCATACAACCGAGCCACGCCCATAATTGCTAGATTATTTGCCTCAGTGCCGCCAGAGGTAAAGATTATGGATGCCGGATCGACAGCGTTAATTAAACCAGCAACTTGGACTCTGGCTTGTTCCACAACCGTTGCAGCCCGTTGTCCCCACTCGTGTAAGCTGGAAGGATTGCCCCACTGTTGGGTGAGGACTGTTTGCATAACTGCGATCGCTTCTTTTCGAGTGGGAGTGGTGGCGCTGTAATCTAGATAAATTTGCATATAACTGAATAATCGTGAGAACACACGTTGGTAGTAGGCTGCTGATATTTTCAGAATATACAGTTTTAGTGGACAAATCCTGAAAAAATCTTTGTAATTCTGCCTCTAGCAGTGGATTTTTCCCTTTGCTTGAAAAGCTATTTATCTACTTAATTCAAAACACAAAATTTGGGGAATGATAAATATGTCCACCTCAATTCATTTTTACCAGATTACAGTGCAACTTATCTCTAGACAAAGATATTTTTTATATATCTTTTTACTGATATTTCCCCTCGCTGGTTGTCAACGAGTCGAGTCCTACAATCAGCATCCAGCACCCTTACCACAAGACCCATTAGTTCAAGTTTACTTTAACCATTCTGAGTCTTCAGAATACAAAGAACCTTACCGTCAGCAAACTCGCCTGGGAGATGATTTAGAAAAACAAATTGTCAATGCTATTACGCACGCTAAATTTACAGTAGATGTGGCGGTGCAAGAATTACGTTTACCCAAAGTTGCCCAAGCACTGGTTGATAGACAGAAAGCTGGGGTAAAAGTCAGGATAATTTTAGAAAATACTTATAGCCGACCTTGGAGTAGTTTAACATCTGCTGAAGTAGGTAAGTTAAATAAAAGAGAACAGGAACGCTATCACGAATTTCGCAAATTTATTGATATTAACCAAGATAATCAACTTAGTTTAACAGAGATTAATCAAAGAGATGCTTTGATAATTTTGCAAAATGCCAAAATCCCCTGGATAGATGATCAAGCGGATGGTTCAGCAGGTAGCAGTTTGATGCATCACAAATTTGTGATTGTGGACAATCGCTTTGTAATTATTACTTCAGCGAATTTTACTTTAAGTGATACTTATGGTGATTTCACAAATTCTAACTCTTTAGGCAATGCTAATAACTTGTTGCAGATTGACAGCCCAGAATTAGCATCTTTATTTACAGAAGAGTTTAACGTTATGTGGGGAGATGGGCCAGGAGGTAAACCAGATAGTCGATTCGGTTTGCAAAAACCGATGCGCTCGCCTAAACAAATTACATTAAATCAAACCATAATTACTGTGCAATTTTCGCCTACTTCTCCAACTCAACCCTGGAATAACAGTAGTAATGGTTTAATTGGTAAAACTTTAGATTCAGCAACAAAATCTGTTGATATGGCGTTATTTGTCCTTTCCGATCAACGTCTTGCCAATATCTTAGAAAATCGCCATCAACAAAGTGTCCAAATTCGCACTTTAATTGAACCACAATTTGCCTATCGTCCTTATAGCGAAGCATTAGATATGATGGGGGTTGCTCTCAGTAATAAATGTAAATATGAAGTTGATAACCAACCTTGGCAAAATCCAATTACCACCGTAGGCGTACCTGTATTACCCAAAGGCGATTTATTGCATCACAAATTTGGTGTGATTGATAGCCAAACAGTAATTACAGGTTCTCATAATTGGTCAGACGCTGCCAATAATGGTAACGATGAGACACTTGTAGTAATTGAAAGTCCCATAGTTGCTGCTCATTATGTGCGAGAATTTGCTCGTCTTTATGCCAAAGTTAAACCCGGCTTACCACCAGCAATTCAAGAAAAAATTAAATTAGAACAAACACGGTGTCCCCAGATAAAAACTTCTTCATCAAGTGAACTACAAGTAATTAAACAAATAAATATCAACACTGCAAGTCTGGAAGAATTAGCAACTCTCCCTGGCGTGGGTAAGAAGTTAGGACAGCGGATAATTCTTAGCCGTCAACAGCAAAAATTTACATCTTTACAAGACTTAAAAAGAGTTCCAGTTAGTGCTAAGACATTGGAAAAATGGCGTGAACGAGTTACTTGGTAGCAGTCTTTATTTAACTAGGACTTACGCAATAACTCTCTGAAACCTTATTCCTTCGTGTCCTTTGCGTACTTTGCGGTTCGTTTTTTCATGATTTTGCGTAAGTCCTGTTTAACGTGAGTTCGATAAACCTCTTCCTGCCTTGAACTTTAGTTCAAGTCTGTGCCTCTGAGACTCCCAGAGGGACAGATTTTGCGTAGTAAAACCTCTTAGAGGTCTTTTGATTTGACTAACAAGATCCGCGACAACTTTTACGAAGTCGGGGATCTGGGGCAGACAATTTAAATGCGATCGCTACTTAAACTAAGCAAACTGCGGGAATGCCCATTCTGAGAAAATCGTTCTGCTATTACTTGTTGATAAACCGCCTCATAGCCATCAGTCATATGCTTAACGCTGAAAATGTTTTCGACATGCTGGCGACAGGCATAGCGGTCTAACTCTGTTACTTGGTCAATAGCACTGATGCACTCTTGAATATTATTGCAGAGGAAACCCGTCTTGCCGTGGGAAATTACCTCTTCAGTAGACCCCAATTTTATCGCAATCACTGGCGTACCCGAAGCCATTGACTCAACCATTACCAACCCAAACGGTTCTCGCCAAGTGATCGGAAACAGAGTTGCGACTGCACCTCCCATAAGGGCATTTTTTTGAATATGGTTAGCTTCACCTAGATACTCAATTTGCTTCCCGTCAATGTGCGGTTTAATTTCCTTCTCAAAGTATTCCACATCAACGACATCCACCTTACCTGCCATTTTCAAATGCCAACCAGTTTCTTTGGCAATTTCTATTGCTAAATGCGCTCCCTTTTCAGGAGACATCCGACCCAAAAACGCTAGGTAGGGCGGATTTTCTGGTTGGGCGTGAAACTCATAACTGCTGACATCAATTCCGTTGTAGACCGTTGCTAGATAGTTTAACCCTAACCTTGGTTCTCGTTGTGCATCGGAAATATTCACATAGGGTTGTTTTTTCCCAAAACTAAATATCTTTTCGTTGTCAGGGGTAAAAATACCGTGCAACGTATGAACTGTAGGGGTTGTGACGAGATTTGCGTAGGCCAGTGTCCCATGCCCCACATGAGAGTGAATAATATCAAACTCTTCTGCACGTTCATACACCGAAGCTAGATTCAGCATTTCGTAAACGCTGTAATCTTTGATAGTGCGATCAAGTCTGAGGGCACGGGGATGAACTGACGTTAGTTTTGCCAGACTAATAGAATCTCCCGATGCAAATAAAGTTACTTCGTGTCCGCGTCGAACTAATTCATCGGTCAGTAACCCCACTACTAACTCTACACCACCATAAGCTGGAGGCGGAACTCTTTCCCATAATGGAGCTACTTGAGCAATTCGCATCACAAACCTCCTAAAAAATAAAAATTGAATTATGAAGTTTTTTCTTTTTGTTGCTCTAGTGCTTGTAATTCATTCACTCTGCATCAGAAAGTAACTTCAGATACTAAACTTATTAACAATTCCCTTCAAATATTAAGCTCATTTTTATTCATTTTTTATCTATCCTAGTACGGAAATTACCCACTCCTAAAGAGGTAAATACATCCAATTTATTAATTTTTGGTGATTTGGTGCAATTTTAAATATAGTTTTTTGATAAAGATAAATTTTATTTAATCGTCAAAAATTCAGCTAAATGGTGATAATGGACGAAAAATCTCTATTCTCGCCTGTTAATTATCTGATTTTCAAATGTTAATTAAAGAATAAATTGTGTAGTCACTCTTTGGGCGGCTTTCCGTACTCTAAAGGACAATCCGTAGCCGCCCAAAGGGTAAATTTTTGTGAAGTAGGTAGTTTTAAATCAGAAGTGCCAAAGTTTGATTAGGAGTTCTATCCAAATTCTTACCGATAACAATTAATTAGTACAGAATCTCACCCGTCACTGTGACTCGGATAGTATTGGCATCAAGACAACAGATGTGGTTCAAATAAATGAAAACTGCTGTAAATAGAGGAATCCTCACAGATTATATTATTTGTCATTGCAAACAAAATGAAGCGATGTCTACGACGGGCTATTCGGCGTCGCACACAAGGATAGATTTTTTATTATTCAAAATATTGACTTATTACCTAAAATATGATATTTTAGGTTGCTATCAATAAAAATCAAATATAAACGTGAATATCTCTCCATCTCTCAAAAAACCGCGTGTCTCATGGCAGGCGGTTTTCTCACTGCTGATATTTGTATTCATGTATCTGCCCATACTGGTACTTGGCTTTTATAGCTTCAATCAGTCGCCCTACAGTGCAACTTGGCAAGGATTCACTCTCGATTGGTATGGCAAGTTGTTCAATGACGATCGCATCTTATCAGCTTTGCAAAACAGTATGATAGTTGCTGTTTGTGCTGTGGGGATTTCAGCAGTGCTGGGAACCTTGATGGCGGTTGGGTTGGCGCGTTACCAATTTCCTGGTAAAAAATTGTATCGTGGTATTGCTTACCTACCATTGATTATTCCCGATATTGCGATCGCAGTGGCTACCTTAGTATGCCTAGCGGCGTTTGCAATACCTTTAAGTTTGTGGACAATAGTTGCAGCCCATGTGGTGTTTTGTCTCGCCTACGTCGGACTTGTAGTTGCTTCACGACTGACTAATTTAGATCCTCACTTAGAAGAAGCAGCACTAGATTTAGGCGCTACACCCACACAAGCTTTCCTGAAAGTATTGTTACCTCAATTGATGCCTGGTATTGTAGCTGGTTGTCTCTTGGCCTTTGTCCTTAGCTTAGATGACTTTCTCATTGCCAGTTTTACTGCTGGTAGCGGTTCTAACACCCTACCAATGGAAATTTTTAGCCGCATTAGAACAGGAGTCAAGCCTGATATTAACGCTTTGAGTGTGATGTTGATTTCAATATCTGCGATCGTTGCTCTTGTAGCTGAATCAATTCGCGCTTCTGAAGAGAATAAAAGTTTCAAATAACAGTTAAATCAATCTTTACAATCTTCGCCTACTTTAGCTTCAACGATCTCGCCTGTTCAATGGGATTAAATGGCATCGCAGTTTCTAAGGCTTTGAGTACTATACCTGATTTAATTACAGGTGAAAACAGTAAGAATTCCTTAAGTTGCATTCAATCTCATTCCACTTGGGTGATAACCCTCAGTCTGTCATGGTTTTTATCTTAACCTAACCCGATTGAGAGTTAAGGGTCAAGGGTCAATAATTCAATATTTATAACAATTGCTTTAAATCCCGGAATATTTCAATTTAAGTAAGTTTACAGTGTTAATTATTGTGCTTTATAAACACAATAGAGTATGTAAAGTTCAGTGCCAATTCAGCCCAGCAGTGTTGGTTTTTTATAAAAATACAGATGAAGTTACTTTCAATCAAGGTTATCAGTAATAAGGCTTTGAAAGTACAAGTTTAATGTTGAATTTGTTTTCATCCACTTGATTTTTTAAATTGTCGATTAATTATATGTAATAGATAAACAGACCATAAGAGATTATGGTATTCTGTTATAAACTTTTACATAAATATCCAAAACAAATTCAGACATTTGTGGTTTGATTTTGCAGGGGTTTTTGCATCATACCTTATCCCTGAAACTACTACAGTTCGGTGTTAAAAAGCCGTCCTTATAAAATGTCTAAAGCTCTTGATTAACAGTAAATACGAATTACGTTAGTAAGTTTGGGAACGTCATTAAAAATTATGCGTTCCCCCAGCGTCTCGTAGAGAAGCGGAATTAGGAACATTTACAACTCATGTCTTGCACCATTATCAATATTTGTAGAGTGAGTAGCACTTACAACTTAAAAATTGTGGCTTGAGCGAACAGAAAGAAGTTTGACTTTTCACAGTATGTGAATTCATATCATTTTGAGGGTTTCCCAAGCCCTAATTTTTCCGTTAGCTATTTTCATCAACTCAGGGCTTGAGGACTTCTTGTGAAAAGTCAGAAAGAAGTGTCTGAGCTACAAAAAGTGTTTTAAATGAACTGGTGCAAGATGTTAGACAACAAAAACTAAATGACTGAAAAGCAGTTTATAAATCATGAAACCATCACGCAACTTTTTTGCTCATAAATTGCATCAATACCGTTTTTTATTAGCAGCAGCAATTTCTTTAGGAGGGTCATTTACACTAGTAATGCCTTCTCTAGCAGATGGTACAACTGCTGGTACTGTTATCGACAACACCGCAACTGCTGAATATAATTACGTGAATAATTTGGGAGTAAATGTTCTTAATAAAACTACTTCCAATACTGTAACAATTACTGTAGCAGAGATAGCAGGAATTATGGTGACTTCTCAAGGCATGACAGATACAACAGGTGGTAGTGTTGTTTCTAATGATTTGCTGTACTACGATTTTTTGATTACTAATGTGGGGAATGATCCCACCCGTTTCTTTATTCCAGGTAAAGCTACTATTACAGGGCCAGCAACAGCTGGCACAATTACCGCAGATTTAGATGGCAACGGTACATTTGAAACTACTATTCCCAACGCTGGTTTTACCACTGGTTCCATTCCTGTTAGTGGATTTGTCAAAGTGCGTGTTCCTGTCACAGTTAATTTGTTGGCAACGCCGGGTTCTAATATTTCAGTTTTACTAGGTGATACAGGTCCTAACGATAACAGTAATACTACTCAAAACCAACCTGATAGTCCTGATGGCTCAAATGCTACGGAAGTCCGCACCGTTGATAATTTAGATACAACAGCAGGAGAAACGACAGGGGTACCTCTGAATGGAGAACGAGAAGCTAGCGCTATACAAACAACTATTATCGCTGCGACTCCACAGGCCTTTGCTAAAGTCTTAAAAGTTCGTTCTGGGTATTCAGATTCCAGTACACCCAACAATCTGAGTGATGATAAGTTGACCTACGATTTGAGTCTAAAAATTGATTCCACAAGTCCCGCAGGTAGTACAGGATTAACTCCCACAAATTTGGTAGGTACGAATATTAATGTAGATGCGCTGATTGGTGCCAAAATTTTGGTATCTGATGCCATTCCCGTAAATACTCACTTAGCGAGTGTAGTTACCCCTCCTACAGGTTGGAGTGTTGTTTACACTGTGACGCCTACAGTAGTGACAGCAAACAATGCCCTTTGGACTAGTATTGTACCCGTTGATTTAACATTGGTAACTCGTGTTGGATTTGTTAAATCTGGCACTCTCACTGCCGGGACAATAGTAAATGGATTATCCTTCCAAGTGGTGACAAATGCAGTTCTGACTTCCACAGCCACGATTTCTAATATTGCTCAGAGCTTTGGTCAAACTCAAGGTGATACACTCAATCAGCTAGTTTATGATGAGTCAGGCGACCAAAACCCTAGCAACTTTAATGATGATGGTACTGTTGGTTCAAATATTCCTAATAGTGGGGTAGCAAATGTTGCTAGTCAAGGGGCAGATAGCAGTAATAACAACACAGGTCAAGGGCCTGGAGGTGAAGTTAACACCTTCACGATGACTGCCCAAACTTCGATTTTGAATGGGCCGCATTTGCACCCTGACGCTGTGGGAGCGACTGATAATAATAATGATTTTTCAAACCAATCAGCGATCGTTCCACTCTATCTGCCGCCAGGATCTACCATCGATCCTGGTGCTGTCAGCTTCTTCAATACTATACTAAACCCCAATCCAACCCTGTTAAGTAATGTCTTACTAGTACCAGTTACCCCAACCAATAATAGTGACCTACCATCAGGTACAACTGTAACGTTGACTTCTGGAGCCAGTGTTGCCACTTACACATACAATGGTACTGTCTTCACCTTGACTTCTGGCTTAGGAATTGTCCTACCAACCCTCAATAATCTCCCAGTTGATTACACCGTAACTGTAGATTTACCTGGAGGAACGCCTCTATCAACAGATACAGGTAAAGCTTTTCCTGTGACAATTCGAGCTTTTGTGGATAGCAATAATGATGGAGCGTTTAATTCTGGAGAATCTTACAATAATACTATTGACCAAGTTTACACAGGTTTCTTGAAACTTGTGAAAGAATCTCGAATTATACAAGGAAGTGGATCTGCTGTTGCTACTAATGATAGCACTTTTAGCACAACACCGAAAAAGCCTGGTGTAGGCAACATTATTGAGTATCGGATTACTTACACCAATATTTCATCAGTTCCCATCGGCTCAAATAACGCTACTATAAGTGCAACTGGAATCATTATTACTGAAAATGGTAATTCCACTAATAATAACTGGGCGAAAGACAATGATGGTAATGGAACTGTGGATACCAGTCATGTGTTTAATACTGCAATTGATCCTGCCGGAATTGTAACTTATCTAAATTTAGGAGCAGCAGTAACGGATGCGATTGGCGTTAATATCACCATTTATCTAGACACAATTCCTGGGCCACTTCAACCTGGACAGTCTGGAACATTTAGTTTCCAACGTAAGGTCAACTAAGTTATCTGATATCTAGAGTTAGGAGTTAAGAGTTATTATTTTCTTCCTTGACTCTTCCACTCCTCCACGGTTCGGTTAAAGGGAAAAGAGTAATTTTAAACCTTTACCTTTTTACCAATTGAGAGGATAGGTCAAGAGTGCTTATCTGAAATGTATTGAGAGTCAAACTCGCAATAAAAACTATGGGTTTTCTTCAAATAAAACATATCTTCAGAAATTAATTATACTTTACCCAAAATTTTTTTAGAGATGTTGCAATGCAACGTATCTACATTCTTTCTTGAAGATGTATAAAGAATTTTATACCCCTACTTATACAAGTAGCTAAAGTTTCACTGGGGTTGAAATACCCTTATATAACTATTTGAAACTTTGAGTTTTTAATTCTTTAATTGGTTCTTGATGAACTTTTTTGGATAGTGAACAACAGCTATATTAAAATGTAGGGTGCGTTCCGGCAAGCCGAAAGCACTAATATCAGTTTCATTCGGGCTTTCAATTCCCTATGTAACTCTCTTGAGTTTAGAGTTTTGAATTGTTAATCATCCATCTCTCCTCGTGTAAAAGATATTTTTAAGCACATAAATAAACTTCCGTGTTCGCTTATCTACATAACTGTTTTCAATTAGATAATATTGGGGCTAACTTTGGAGAAGATGCTATTTCCTCCTGATTATGCAAATCTGCCAAAATCCCAATTGCTCAAATCCATTCAACTCTGATGGCAATAGATTTTGCGTGAGTTGCGGACAAAGCAACTTTGGCAAACTTCTGAGAAACCGTTACCGCGTATTGAGACTCTTAGGTGAAGGTGGGTTTAGCAGAACCTATGCAACAGAAGATGTAGATAGACTAAATGCGCCTTGTGTCATCAAGCAATTTTTCCCACAATTTCAGGGAACAGGACAACGCACCAAAGCAGCGGAATTTTTCAAAGAAGAAGCTTTTCGGTTGTATGAACTGGGAGAAAATCATACGCAAATTCCCAGATTACTAGCTTATTTTGAACAAGGTACTAGCTTGTATCTCGTACAAGAATTTATTCAAGGAAAAACTCTCTTACAAGAAGTTCAGCAAAAAACCTATGGTGAAAAACAAATTTGGGAACTTTTAACTGATTTATTGCCAGTTCTGGAATTCGTTCATACCCATAATGTTATTCATCGGGATATAAAACCAGAAAATATTATCCGCCGTGCAAGTGATGAAAAACCCGTATTAATTGACTTTGGTGGTGCTAAACAGCTAACACAAACCAGTTTAGGAAGACAAGCTACAGTAATCTATACCCTTGGTTATGCCCCAACAGAACAAATGGCTGGATTTGCTTGTCACGCCAGTGATTTGTATGCTTTGGGTGTAACTTGCGTGCGTCTTTTAACTCGATGTTTGCCTTTACAGGATGCTTCTGGACAGATTAATGACCCTATTTATGATGCTATGAATGCTAAGTGGTTGTGGCGTCAACGGTTACAAGAAAAAGGTATTACTATCAGCGACGACTTAGGGAAAATTTTAGATAAATTACTAAAACATCTACCGAGCGAAAGATATCAAACAGCAGTTGAAGTTCTCAATGATTTAAAGTTTACAACATCGAACATTGAACCTGTTGCCCTAAAAATTGTTTCGATGTCCCAATCTATATTACCGCTGCTACCGCAAAAAGTAATAATACCATTACTCTCCTTAGAAAGCTTTGAATTTGATGTAGTGACAGTAGACACAGGTGGTAGAGAAGTAAACCGCGTGAACAGCAATGCAAACTTCTTTGCTGAAAAATTGGGTAAGTCTGTCACATTAGAAATGGTATCAATTCCTGGTGGTACTTACATGATGGGTTCACCAGAGTTTGAAGGGGATGCTGACGAACGTCCTCAACACGAAGTTAGCGTCGAACCATTTTTTATGGGGAAATTTCCTGTAACTCAAGCACAGTGGAGAGTAGTAGCAGCTTTACCCAAAGTCAAACAAGCTTTAAATCCCCATCCATCGAAATTCAAAGGTCTAGATAGACCAGTGGAAAATGTATCTTGGTATGAGGCTGTAGAATTCTGTCTCAGACTATCAGAAAAAACCGGACACGACTATCGTTTACCGAGTGAAGCTGAATGGGAATATGCTTGTCGGGCTGGAACTACAACATCCTTCCATTTTGGTGAAACGATTACCTCTGAGTTAGTCAGTTGTGCTATCGAACCAAAAAGCAAATTCCGTAAAGAAACAACAAACGTCGGTAGTTTTGAAGTAGCTAACGCCTTTGGATTGTACGATATGCACGGGCTAGTTTGGGAATGGTGCGCTGATTCTTGGCACAACAATTATAACGACGCACCCTTAGATGGAACAGCTTGGGAAGTTAACGGTGATATTAATCGCCGAGTCTTACGCGGTGGTTCTTGGAGTTTCAATGCAGAACTTTGTCGCAGCGCCAGTCGTAGCTGGAATGAGTCAGACGGTGGACTGAGGGTTTGTGGTTTTAGAGTAGTATTTTCTGTAGAGGAGATTATTTAGTAATTTAATTTAGAGGTTGTAGAAATGATGAAGGAAAGAATTGAGAAAGGTGACATAGTATTTATAAATAAAAGTGGAAAATATTATCAACAAGTGGGTGAAGTTAGTGAGGTTGATTACAATATTTTCTTTGTCAAAATAGTGATGGTAAAGTTAGGTGATCAAGAAGAAACATTTGAAGAAAAAGATTTACAATTAAAAACTAAAAAGCCAAAGATTGAAGAAGTAATTGCATCAATAGATAAAATTATAGAACAAGTTGATCAGATTCCCAACTTGCCGACAAGAGAGAAAGTAGAGTTACCCAACCGTCTGAAATATCTTAAATTAGATATTCCTAAACTAGATAAGCAGTTGATTCAAAAAAACTTTGACAGTATAGAAAAAATCTTCACAACAGCAAGAGAAGCAGACTCATCAGCAAACTTTTGGCAGGAAATAGATCCTAATTTGCAGAAAATAAGCTGGTGGATTAGAACAAGCCTATGAATCAACAAGTAAGTCCGGTGAGAGTAAATTCAACTATGTCTTTTGCAAGAGTCAATGCGTTTCTTGGTGTCAACGTAATATGAAAACCATATACAATCCAATCCGCTTGGGTTAAGGCTAAAACTCTTTGTCAAAGTCAATTTTTTAAACGTAGATGCGAATGCAATAGTGTATTGTAGAGTTGCGGCTGACCGCAGGATAACGCATTTGTATAGCGTCTCCCTGAGAAGAAAGAAACAAAGAAATACTTATACGAATTCTTTGTGAAACTGCACAAAATCAGGCTTGGTAAGACTTTGGGCAAAATCCCCTTGTTCTATGCAACCTTATAGGTAATCGCTGTTAACTGTATTGATACAAAATCGTGCTAAGGGAGAAGACTCGCTCTAAGCGTACCCCTACCGGGAAGCAAGCTACGCGTAGCGTCTCTAAGAGTTGCCATGCCGCAGGCTTTACGCTGCGCTATGCGCGGTATCGTCTCCCCTTCTCCCAAAGGGAGAGTAGCGCCTGCCGATGCCCAAAGGGCTGTATGGAGAAGACTGCGCTACCTCCCCTTTGCAGTTCGTTTCTCATATAGTTTGGTGCATCTTCATACAGAATTGGTATAACCAAAAAAATAACATGAGCGTCTAACGCACCGCCATAGAACATGGTGCATTACGGCTTTAACCTAATGCACCTTACTTAAGATTTACTTTCTAAATAGCTTTTAAGACAGTGCTTTGCTTCTTAACCTAATCTTAGCAATAATTAGAGGAAAAATTTATATTTTACCGCATCATCATTGTTAGGTTTAAGGCTAAATAATTGACATTGGACATAATTAAACGTAACTATATTTTTTTCGTTTTTTATGTTTAATGTCTTATACCTTATACTTTTTCCTTCATCCTCAGCAAGGATATTTATTTTTACCCACTTATCTAACTTTGTATTGATAACTGTATGATTAGAATTTTGTTATCAACTTGATAATTAATTCATATCAAATTATCAAAAGTATTTTTTATCTTTTAAGACCAGCTTATTATCGGTAATCCCTAAGTTTTTAGATTAATAAAGAGCGTTTTTTTAGATAGAATAAACTACGAAGATAAGGAGTATCTATGCGTTTTTCTCAATTTGCAGGGATTCTTGGTTGTACTACAGCAGCTTTTATATCAATTACACCCATACAGGTAGAAGCTGCAACTTTTAAAGTGATATCTGGAGTCACCAGCATTGATCATGATCACGAGGAGATTCTTAAAAGTATCGGGCTACTCATAACAGACACTAATAATACAGTTGCACCAATTCCCAGCAATTATTTAGTTGGCTTCAATATCGACCCAGCCACCAACTTCACGTTTAGTGACGAGGGCGGTTTTACTCCGCTCTCAGGTACAATCGAGGGTACTGGTACTGTTACCTTCAATGATCAAATTACTGTTGGTGACTTATCAATTGGTCTGGCTCCGGGACGTACTGTCACAGGTGGCAGCGGATTTGTTTTAAGAGATACATTTTCTTTAAATACAATTTTGTTTGATTTGAGTATTACAGAACCTGTGGCATTTGATGGTCAAAATTTAACCATCCCTGATGTTAAATTGTTGGTTTCTCCAGAGTTTGCTAATATATTGCAAAAACCTGAATTGACAGGTTTGTTTGCTGGAACTGCACGAATTGACGCTGAAGTTGCTGCCGTACCCGAACCTGACAGTGTACTAGCAGTTTTGGCAGCAGGTGCGGCTCTGTTGGCAACTAGATTTTATACTCAAAAAATTAAATGCACTTGATATCTTGAAGCATTTCTAAATGTTTACTAACAGGTGCAAGGGTATTCGCAGCAATCATCCCACTAGCGGCGACTGCTGGTAAACCAATGCCGGGAAATGTCGAGTCGCCACAGCACATCAGTCCTGGTAAAGGTGTGCTGGGGCCAGGAAACATACCAGATCCAGCCGGAATTGCTGGGCCGTAGGAACCTTGGTGACGACGGAGATAACGCTCGTGGGTTAGAGGTGTACCAACAAGTGTGACTTCGCAACGAGAGCGAATATCTGGAATGATCCGCTGTAGCGCTTGCCACATTATTTCTGCACGCGATCGCTTTTGTTCGGCGTATTCTTGGTTCCTTCTATCCATTCCCTGCCACAAAGCATATGGCTCATTACCAGGAGTATACACATGAATCACATGCTTACCTGCTGGTGCTAGGGATGGATCGAGAGTTGAAGGGATTGATATCACCACAACATTCTGAGGTGCTGTAACGCCCAATTCCCAGTTATTGACTACGATGTAATGACACCGCAAATCTGACTGTAATCCTTGAGCATCAATACCTAAATGTAGATGCATGAAGCTATCACACTCAGGTGTAGCTTGTCGTTTGCTGCGGTACTGTTTAGATATTGCCTTTTCTGGTAGCAACTTCAGGGTATCCCAAACCGATGCATTAGAAATCACTGCCCGCCGCGCCCGAATTTCTTGGCGATCGCGCAGACGCACACCCACCGCGCGATTACCTTCTACAAGCACTTGCTCCACATGAGCGCCCAGCATCAGCTTCCCACCGTGACGCTCCAATCCTTGTACAAGGGTGTCAACTAAAGCACCACTACCACCAATCGGATATTCAAGTACTGCGTCTGGTCGATACCAGTCGGCAAACATAAATGCTACCTCTGCGGCGCTAGTACCATCTGCTGGAAGTCCAGAAAGTAGAAAACACAGCAAATTGAGCCAATTTCGCGTAAACGAGTCTTTAACAACAGCATCCATAATCCGGCTGAAGGGGCCCGTCAGCTTGATGATATTCGCCACATTTTTTGTCAGAGATGGAACAAACGGGCCCACAGTTCTAGCTGCACCAAAATCAAAGCGTAATGCGGCTGGTGGTATAGAAGTTGCTGCATTGGCAAATGGTTCCATAACACGCTGGAGTTGCTGCCATTCGGCTACAGCATTATCACCACGGAATTTCATCAGCACTTCACAAAATTGCTCGGCACCAACCCCCGTGTCAAAATCACCTTCTGGCAGACAACAACCCCAAGTATCGTAGGTTACGCATGGTAATTCAGAGCCAATTGCATCTAGCACTTGTCGCAAAGGGTTCGCAGAGGGGCTGTAAGACAGTCCAGAGTAGAGGGACGGGCCCGAGTCAAATTTGAAACCATTGCGCTCAAAAGCATGGGCAGCGCCTCCAGCAATAGAGTGGCTTTCGCAGACTATTACATCAAAGCCATACCGTGCCAAAAGAGCAGCACAACTCAAACCGCCAATACCGCTACCAATGACAACTATATCTGTGTTTTGCATATCCCTTATGTTGGCAACGATGGTTTTCAAGGTATGCTAACTGATCCAGAGTTAGCGCGTCTCAAACCCTATTCACAGAAGGATTCTAGCACAAGGGAAGAGTTTGCCAGAGCCGCCACCAACACAGAAACCATGTACTAATCATTTATTTATAGAATAAATTTTAAGATAGCAATCCTAAATCATCTGTAAAAATCTTCTCTTTCTACACTTTGCGCCCTACCCTGCGGGAAGCCGCTCCGCGTCTATGCGTTCTTTGCGGTAGCCTGCGGCAAGCCCTCCGGGTGACGCTCCTACGTCGCTACCGCTGCGCTAACAGCAGTCGCTCATGGGGGAAACCCCCAAGACCGCGCTGCTTCACCGCTTTGCGTCTACGTTAAACGAAATAATTTTTACAACTCAGATCGGATTGCTATAGAGTAGCCACGGCTTTTTGCGGTTTTGTGCAACTGATATTACCACGGAACAAAGTCCTAAGTCTGAAGATTAAAGACTTGATTCAGACAAACTGATGAGAAACTTAAACTAGTAACTGAGTTTACCCAAGTCAAAGCAAAACTTTTGACTATTTACTACTCTCAGATTTATCCGTACTATTTTACTTAGGACGGGCTAAACCGTAGCTATCCGCTAACACGACTCAGCACTCAGATGGAGAGAGGAATTTGAAAAATCAGCAATTGGGAAATTGGCAAACCACAGTTTTAGGAATTGTGTTAGCAATATCAGTGATTCTCGGACTAAATTCCTTTGTGATTATTAACCCTGGACAAGCAGGAGTGATCAGCATCTTGGGTAAAGCTAGAGATGGGGCTTTATTGGAAGGGATTCACGTGAAACCGCCTTTTATCTCAGTGATAGATGTGTATGATTTAACAGTCCAAAAATTTGAAGTGCCAGCGGAGAGTTCTACTAAAGATTTGCAAAATTTATCTGCGAGATTTGCGATTAACTTTCGCCTCGATCCCATCCAGGTCGTTGAAGTTAGAAGGAAACAAGGAACTCTAGCAAATATTGTATCGAAAATCATTGCACCTCAGACACAAGAAGCATTTAAAATTGCCGCAGCCAGAAGAACAGTAGAAGAAGCAATTACCAAAAGAAGTGAGTTGAAAGAAGACTTTGATAATGCGTTAGGCGATCGCTTAGACAAATATGGGATAATTGTGTTAGATACTAGCGTAGTTGACTTAGCGTTCTCACCAGAATTTGCCAAAGCAGTGGAAGAAAAACAAATTGCTGAACAGCGGGCGCAAAGAGCCGTTTATGTAGCACGGGAAGCTGAACAAGAAGCACAAGCAGATGTAAATCGCGCCAAAGGTAAGGCAGAATCTCAAAGACTCTTAGCAGAGACGCTCAAAGCCCAAGGAGGACAGTTGGTTCTACAAAAAGAAGCAATTGAAGCTTGGAAGAGTGGCGGCGCTCAGATGCCAAAAGTCCTGGTTATGGGTAGTGACTCAAAAAGCGGTGTCCCCTTCATGTTCAACCTTGGAAATGTCCAAAATCAACCTGATTCGAGTAAATAATACTTAGTAAGTTAGGCTAGTCCTAACTCAAACACAACAGAAAAATTAACAAGATAATAATCGAACTTTATGTCAACCCCCAATCCTCAGAATCTCACCGCCGAAGAAGCGAAAAAATTACTGAATAAATTCAACTGTTTAGACATTGCACCTGTCCTCAAGCCATCAGAAAAATCAGTAATTCGTAGTGCCTTAATTCTAATCACCAAGCTTGCTGATTATCAAATTTTAGGAATTTGTGCTGATACAGCAGAAGAAGGAATACTGGCGATGAAGACCTATTCTTTGGCTTTGGGTTATGAACCACCAAACAATTTACTTACACCTGAAGGGCCAGTTTATATCAAATTAAATGGTAAAAATGGCTTGTGTTATCTTGATTCCTATGCTGGACATCATCGGGGAGTATTAGTATCTTGCCAGTCTTACCACGAAGACGGAATCAACGAAATGTATGGACATCTCCCCTTGGATTTATTTGTATAGAATTCGGACAATGTAGGTAAGGGTATGTGGCTAGCCCGTGTCTTGGTGGTCGAAAGTATGCTGAAACCTTTGTTATAAAGTTAAATTTGGTTTTGCAAGTTCCCTATGTATCCTTTTCTGACCACCCAAAAACTATCAATCTCTCGTTCCTATGCAGAGTATAGGAATGAGAGCATCTCACCAAGACATGGGCTAGGTATATGTCTTACCTACTAACTAATGACCAATGAAAAATGACTAAATATTATGAGTATTATTACACTCCAGTCAGTAACAAAAGACTTTGGCATCAAGGAAATTTTAAAAGATGCTAGCTTTAGCCTCGATGCTACCGATAAAGTTGGTTTGATTGGTACTAACGGTTCTGGGAAATCAACCTTATTAAAAATGATCGCTGGGTTAGAATCGATAGATAGTGGGCAAGTTTTAGTCAACTCCGGTTCTAAAATTATCTATTTATCCCAGCAGCCAGATTTAGATGAAAATCACACAGTTTTAGAGCAAGTTTTCGCCGACAGTGGCGAACATACAGTTTTGGTGCGTGAGTATGAAGAACTGTCAGATAAATTGGTTCACTATCCAGATGATAGCCAACTGATGTCTCGGCTTTCTGTGGTGATGCAACGGATGGATACGAGTGGTGCTTGGGAATTAGAAACCAACGCTAAAATCATCCTTACAAAATTAGGAATTTCTGACTTTGATGCCAAAATAGGCACTTTATCTGGAGGTTATCGCAAGCGTATTGCTCTAGCATCAGCGTTGCTAGCAGAACCAGATATTTTGCTCATGGATGAGCCGACAAACCATCTCGATGCTCTTTCTGTTGAATGGTTACAAAGTTATTTAAATCGCTATCGTGGTGCGCTTTTTCTCATCACTCACGATCGCTACTTTTTGGATCGTGTTACCAATCGGATCATTGAAATTGACCGAGGCGACATTTACACCTATACAGGTAACTATTCATATTACCTGGAAAAGAAAGCGTTAGCTGAAGAATCTGCTGTAAGTACTCAACGTAAACATCAAGGCGTGTTGCGACGCGAGTTAGAATGGCTCAAAAAAGGGCCGAAAGCCAGAAGTACTAAGCAAAAAGCTAGAATTGACCGCGCTCATGCTTTGCGGGATACTGAATTTAAACAAGTTCAGGGTAAAGTTGATATTTCTACAGTTGGTCGTCGCATCGGCAAAAAAGTTATTGAATTAAATAAAATTTCTAAAGCTTATGATGGACGTACCCTGATTAATAATTTCACCTACGAATTTAGTCCAGAAGACCGCATCGGCATCATCGGCGCTAACGGTGCAGGTAAATCCACTTTAATGGATATGATTACTGGGCGGGTTAAACCAGATTCTGGCATTGCGGAAATTGGTACTACAATTCACATCGGTTATTTTGACCAGCATTCTGAAGAATTGCTCACAGCCTTAAACGAAAATCAGCGCGTGATTGACTATATCAAAGAAGAAGGAGAATTTGTCAAAATTACCGATGGTACTCAAATTACTGCTTCCCAAATGTTGGAGCGGTTTTTGTTTCCTGGTAATCAACAGTATGCCCCAATTCATAAACTTTCGGGTGGGGAAAAACGCCGTTTATTTCTGTTGCGGGTTCTGATGAGTGCGCCCAATGTCTTGATTTTAGATGAACCGACGAACGATTTAGATGTGCAGACATTGGCAGTATTAGAGGATTATTTAGAGGATTTTGCCGGGTGTGTAATTGTAGTTTCTCACGATCGCTACTTTCTTGATCGCACCATCGATACAGTATTTTCCTTTGAAGAAGGCGGTAATCTCCGGCAATATCCAGGCAATTACTCAGTTTATCTGGACTATAAGAAGGCTGAAGAGGCACAGCAACAAGCTGCGAACACTAAGGAGAAGCCTAAAAATGTCGAAGCCCAAAATGGTGCATCTTCACCCAAAGATGTAGAGAATACCAAGCGACGGAGGTTATCCAATTGGGAAAAAAAAGAATTTGAGCAGTTGGAAGGTAAAATTGCCCAGTTAGAAGCTGAGAAAGCAGAAACCGAGAAAACACTAGCGAATGTTTCACCGGGGAATTATAGCCAGGTGCAGAAACTCTACGAACAAGTGGAATCTCTCAAGCAAGCGATCGATGTGGCGACTGAACGGTGGTTAGAATTGGCTGAGATGGAGTCTTAATGTCTGAATATGGTGCGTTATGGCTTTGCTATCACGCACTCTACTACTTTTTAGATACAGCGTATTTCAGGTAAATGAAGTACACGGGTAGGGGCACAACATGTTGTGCCCCTACGATTATCTGTACCTCACACTTGTTGCAATCTGCTGTATTTAATTGCTCAATATGCCAACTAAAATATGAGTTAACTCAGTTAATTCTTCAGGAACCCGATATAATTTGAGGTCTTCTGTTATCTGTTTTTCCTGACGGTTGTATATTGCAAATCGCCAATCTTCACCAGTACTTACTGCCCCATAAAGAACTGGCAATTCTGAATTTATCCATTGATCGAGTGTAATCAACTCAACTGCTAATTGTGTAAAGCCTCTACTGATATCTGCTTGTTTCGCTTCAATTACTAACAATCCCTTACCTTTATCAATGTAATAATCCAAGCTGCCTTTGAGTTGGTCACTAACACTAATAGGATACTCAATATTCAATTGGGTTTGGGCAATTTCGCAAACTTCTAGTAATATCGGTGCAATAATTGCTTGCTTGCGTGCATCCTCACTAAGTAGCTTGACACGTCGGAGGTTACGCTCAATTACTCGGTGTAATTCTGCAATTATCTCAGGAAGAAATTCTGTTTTTGGTAATTGCAACCGTTCGCGTTTATAGGAACAGCCAAGTTCAGCAAGAATATCTTCTGGGGAAAACGGTAGTTCAAAATATTTGCTGAATGTATAGCTTTGACCAGGTTGAATGATTCGGGGACGACTCATACAGCAATTTTCGTGTGGATGGCATACACTACTCTACGATTATTTTTAACAGAATTGTATTGGACAATAAGAGATTTCAATTAACAAAATATCCAAAGTCGGGTGCGTTCTCGCAAAGCGCAACGCACCATTTGAATATCTATTGCGGTGCGTTACAGCGTTCCGCCTAAGAGGATGTTTGAAAAGTCCTCTTGTCGGTATCAAAAGTTTTAGATCCCTCTAAATCCCCCTTTTTAAGGGGACTTTGATTCCGGTTCCCCCCTTTTTAAGGGGAGCCAGCGCGGTCTTGGGGTCTCCCCAAGTGAAGCGACTGGCGTGGGTTAGGGGGGATCTAAAAGTGCCTAAAGTCACAGCGAAACACTTTTCAAACAACCTCTAACACACCCTACCACTTCATCTTTTACTTTTGAGCTTTGGAGAATCGTTTTTCTCCCTTTTATCCCGCAAGTTGCGAATTTTAACCAGCACTGGAATATATTGTTGAATCATCCAAATCAACGCCTCAAGGGATGAGTTACCTTGGTCAATTCGGCTTTTAGCTTGTAAACCAATCAAGAATAGTTGCATTGCCAGCAACAAAGCAATGGTTTTACTGAGAATATGACGCTTAATTTGCATTTGTTTGTACCCCAAAGAGTTGATAGATATAGGTTCTCTTTGGGGTTGTGTCCCTATGCAAATACCCTAATCTTGCTGAAAATGCCTTAGAATCTGGATTACATGAGTTTGGGGTGGGAGTTTCAATATGGGGTAGCCCCAAACTTCTTACTCAATTTTTTGGATGTAATGCCACGAACTACCTATGGGCCTCAGATTCAAAAGCGAGTCAAGCGTCTGCTAGAGGCGTTGCTTTATTTTGTCGATGGAGAATTTGAGGACGGTAACTTTAAAATTGAGTACGACTGGAAAGAAGAAGACAGCGCTAACCCCAAGCTGACTGTGCAGACTACGTTAGTCACCTTGGAGTTGCTGACGCAAAAAGATAAATATCCTGGTAAGTTAACTAAAGTGCAAATTCGAGAAGCGCTGAATTTGCTGAAAGACTTCTTGAAGATTCTGGAAGATAACCGTCTCCACACTCAAGGTTCTGAGGACTGGCACTTTACACTCAAGCTATGGTCAAGGGATAGGGAAAAAAACCTCAAACGGTTTGATGAGGGATGGGAAAATAACAGACCAAAAAAATCGAAAGCAGAAAACCCCTCTCCAAACCTCTCCCCCACTGGGAGAGAGGCTTTGAATCTTCCCCCTTCCCTTGTAGAAAAGGGGGTTAGGGGGTTAGGTCACATACAAATATTTCAAGCGCCACCTTTACCCGCACACTTTGTAGAACGCCCAGAGTACAGCGATGATTTAAAGACTCGTCTTTTGAATGGTTCATCGTCTGATAGTCGCACTTTAGTAATTACTGCGATTCACGGCTTGGGTTCGGTGGGCAAATCTACTTTAGCTGCGGCTTTAGCCCATAATGCAGAAATACAATCTCGTTTTTGTGATGGCATTCTTTGGGCAACATTAGGTCAACAACCCAATGTGCTTGCTTTACTTAGTGGCTGGGTGCAAGCATTAGGAGACTATAGCTTTAAGCCTACAAGTGTTGAAGCAACTTCCTCGCATTTGCGGACTCTGCTTTATGACAAGGCTGTGTTGCTGGTAGTGGATGATGCTTGGAATACCGAAGATGCACAAGCATTTAATTTTGGTGGTGCGGGTTGTCAAGTTTTAGTAACTACTCGTGAAGGTCACATTGCCGATGCCTTAGCAGCCAGCATCTACAGTCTGGATATAATGAAACCAGACCAGGCAATGGAATTGCTGACGAAGAAATTAAGACGCGAGATTACAGGCATAGAACGTCACTCAGCAGAAAATTTAGCCAAAGGCGTTGGTTATCTTCCCTTAGCATTGGAACTTGCAGCCGCCGAAGTTGCTTGTGGTACGACTTGGGATGAACTATTGGCAGATATTCAGCAAGAAGTAGCCAGATTAACAAGTTTTGACCGACCGGAAGCCGAAGAAATTACTGATGAGGCTAGTTTAAAACGCCTGAGTTTAACCGCATCATTAAATTTGAGTGTCAAGAGAATGCCACCAGAAAAGCAGCAGCATTTCTCTTGGTTAGGGGTATTGCCGGAGGATGTCAACATTAATAAGATGATGGCAGCAACGTTGTGGCAGATGGATAAGCGTGATGCTGCCAAGATGTTGCAATATTTACGGAATAAAGCATTGCTATTAATAGGAGTAGCGCTTGCTGATGGTATGCCTACCTATCGCTTACATGACTTATTCCACGATTTAGCTTGTAATTTGTTAACTACTCCCTCCCAGCCAAAGCGCCGAGGAGATTTGGCTGGGTTGGGTTTAAACCTTGCTGATGTTCACGCTGCTTTTTTAAAGAAGTATCGGCAGAAAACCCAGAATGGTTTATGGCATACTTTACTCGATGATGGTTACATTCATCAGTATTTAGTTTGGCATTTGGAAAAGGCTGGACAGTTAGAAGAGATTCACCAGTTATTGCGGGAAGAGTCTGCAACTGGAAGCAATGGCTGGTATGAAGTGCGAGAACAATTGGCACAAACTGGCGGTTACATCACAGATATTTCTCGTGCCTGGGAACTAGCAGAAGCGAATTGGACTGAATCAACACTAAGCTTGCAATGTCGCTATGCTTTGATTACTGCATCGATGAATAGTTTGGCAGCTAATCTACCAGCAGATTTGCTGGTAGCGTTGGTCAAAAACAAGATGTGGACTCCTGAACAAGGACTAGCTTATGCCCTGCAAAAACCAGAACCACAAAAGAAAATTGACTCGCTGACAGAACTAGTCAATTATTTAACACCAAATCTTCAAGAATTAGCACTGCAAAAAGCCTTTGCTGCTGCCAGGGCAATACAGGATGAGGATTATCGTGCCAATGCCTTGAGTGCCTTAGCTGAGAAACTGCCACCAGAGTTATTGCCAGAAGCCCTTGCTGCTGCCAGGGCAATACAGTCTGAGGATTCTCGTGCCTATGCCTTGAGTGCCTTAGCTGACAGTTTGTCACAAATGCCATCTACTGAACTTTTCCCCCTTTGGCAAGGTACACTTCATGAGCTATCCCTTCGCACTCGCCGTGATTTGCTGCAAGATATCAAAGCATTGTTTCCAGTTATCTTTGCATTAGGTGGCGAAGCAGCAACGGTAGAACTTGTCAGGGCGATTCAGGATGTGGGGCGATGGTGGAAATAATTTGTAATTCGTACCTCGACTTCGCTCGGCAACCTAATTCGTACCTCGGCTTCTCTACGAGACGCTACGCGAACGCTCGGCAACCTAATTCGTAATTTAAGAGAGTTAGATTTAACTTGCCTCTGTAGCTTGATTTCGGTCAATTGGTATAAGGGGATGCAGGATCTATAGTTTTAAGCGAAGTGCGATCGCTTTTTACAGCTACTCAACCATCGAGCAGGTATCGCATTTACAAACTCTCTCTGGTGTCCATGAGTGAGCGATCGCAATTAGTCATGAAATCATCACCAGAAATTGTCTAGACTGTCGATGAGCGATCGCCCAACCATTCGGTGTTATCGTAAAGAATATTAGGAATTAATTACCAAGGCAGATGACTATTACTGTCAACGTTGCTCAAGCAACTGCCAAATTTAGTGAACTTTTAAGTCAGGTATTGCTTGGTGAAGAAGTCGTGATTGCTGAACAGGGGATTCCTGTTGCACGTCTAGTCGCCCTTACAAATACCAGTTCTCCTCGCATTCCAGGCTTAGATAAAGGTAAAGTGTTTATTGCACAAGATTTTAACGAGCCTTTACCAGAAGAAATCTTGAGTGATTTTGAAAGTTCTAACTTCGTTTAGTAATGAGAGCTTTACTGGATACCCATGCATTCATTTGGTGGGTGACAGATGACTCTCAGTTATCTGCCAACGCTCATAATGTGATTGCTGATTCAGGTAACATCCTATTTTTGAGCGTAGTAAGTGCCTGGGAAATTGTCATCAAAAATAAATTGGGCAAACTGACTTTACCTGAACCTGTAGAACAGTATATTCCAAGTCGTCTGGCGATCAATCGCTTTGAAAGTTTACCTATTCAAATGAGCCATGTATTGCAAGTTGCTAGTTTACCAAGTATCCACCGAGATCCATTTGATCGGATTTTGATTGCCCAAAGCCAAGTAGAGAATTTGCCAATTGTGACAATTGATCAGCAAATTACACAGTATCTTGTTCAAACTATATGGTAATAGCGATCGCCCTTCTACAAACTGCGATCGCTATTATTGTTCTTTCCTACAGAATACTAGGCGATCGCCTACAGAAGTTTTGTCTACGCAGCAATATCCATCAACAAGCCGCTTTGCGTCTACGCACTCCCCAACAAACTGAAGCGGTCTTTGAGTTCACGGGAGCAGTCTTTTTGTTCACGGGAGCGGTCTCCCTTAAAACTTTTATGAAACTTAAACAATTATTACTATAAAAATCAACATCTAGTGATGAGATACCGCAAAATTACTGGTATCACCTGAAAAGTTTATTAGAAAAAATTGTGAGTTACCCTGAACCGGAATGTAGTTTAACTAAGGCAAGCTAGCTCTAGAAGTATCTTAAAGAAATAAATTTATGTCTCGTCTAAAACGCACATCCCGCATTTTAGAAAAAGCTCAGTTAAGATCGGCTGGACTGAAATCGATTGTTCCAAACATCAAATTTGATGAAAATTATAGTCTAGAAAAACTGATTGAGTCAATTGACCAGTTACGTAACAAAATTGATGTTTATAATACCGCTCTGTCTGTGGTTGACTCTTCTAGAACTGAAATTGAAGAGATGGAAAAAAACTTGAGTCAGCTTTCTGAAAAGATGCTGATGGTGGTTGCTATCAAGTACGGCAAAGACAGCCGCGAATATGAGATGGCGGGTGGTGTTCGGAATAGCGATCGCGCCCGCAAAATCAGGTCGAGCCGCTTGAAAAATGTTGCAGAACAAGTCTTAGATGAGAATGCTAAAACTGCATAGTAGGGTGTGTTATGCCGTTAGGCTAACGCACCGTTTTTATGATCTATTGCGGTGCGTTATGGCGTTAGCCTAACGCACCCTACATATACTTAAAACAATGGGCTTGAGCAACTTGTCTGGCAAATCGGGCATTAGCACGCTAGCAAAATCAGCACATAATACATATAGCTAGTGTCCACTAAAAGCCACTCATGCCGCAAAATAACCAAACCGCCGTCGAATTCCGTGATGTCACCTTTAGCCGCAATCATCGCCCATTGGTGTCAAATCTCAATTTCACCATTCACCAAGGAGAAGCACTGGTATTACTTGGACGCAGTGGAAGTGGCAAAACCACGACAATGAAGTTAATTAATCGCCTATTCACACCCACACAAGGCGAAGTTTTATTTGATAGTATTCCAACAACTCAATGGGATGAAATTAAACTGCGGCGAAAAATTGGTTATGTAATTCAAGAAATTGGTTTATTTCCCCATTTCACTGTAGAACGTAATGTGGGTTTAGTCCCGGCTTTGGAAGGTTGGCAACCAAAACAAATTAAAACGCGAGTTTATGAATTGTTGCAATTAGTAGGCTTAGAACCAGCACAATTTGCAGGGCGTTACCCGCACGAACTTTCGGGAGGACAAAGGCAAAGAGTCGGTGTAGCGAGGGCTTTAGCAGCAGATCCGCCAGTGTTGTTGATGGATGAACCCTTTGGCGCACTCGATCCAATTACGCGGCTAGAACTTCAACAAGAGTTTCGGCGTTTGCAGCAAGAGTTAGGCAAAACAGTTGTGTTTGTCACCCACGATATTCAAGAAGCCTTGGTTTTGGCATCGAGAATTGGTTTAATGTCTGGCGGAGAATTGGTAGTATTGGGGACAACAGATGAATTTATGCGATCGCAACACCCAGAAAGCCTAGCCTTTCTCCAATGTCTGCGTTCCTTCCAAGACCATTTATGAAAAATTTCTTCCTCGTTAAGTATGCCCCAGAAATTCTTCAGCATACTCTAGAACACTTATTTTTGGTAGGAATTGCGATCGGAATTGCCATACTTGTAGGCATTCCTTTAGGTATTTTAATTACACGCAAAACTTATCTCCGCCAACCAATTCTCGGCATAGCAAATATTCTGCAAACTATTCCTAGTTTGGCACTGTTTGGCTTACTGATTCCAGTTCCTATAATTGGCGGAATTGGCGCAGTACCAGCAATTGTTGCCCTGATTGTATATTCCTTGCTGCCGATAATTCGTAACACTTACACAGGGATTACTAGCGTCGATCCAGCTATTCGGGAAGCTGGGAGAGGGATGGGGATGACAGATAGACAATTGTTATTGCAAGTTGAAATCCCCTTGGCAATGGGAGTGATTTTAGCAGGAGTGCGGGTCGCAACGGTAATTGCCATTGGCATTGCAACCATTGCAGCAGCAATTGGTGCAGGTGGTTTAGGAGTGTTTATTTTTCGCGGCATTTCAGTAGTGAATGATCAGTTAATTTTAGCTGGTGCAGTTCCAGCAGCGGGAATTGCATTACTGGCTGACTTTGCAATTGGCTGGTTAGAGAATAAATTAAAAATTAAAAATTAAGCAAGTTAGAGGTCAGCCCCAACTCTTGGAGACGCTACGCGAAGAGGGAAGTCAAAAGTCAAAAGTCAAAAGTCAAAAGTCAAAATTAATAATCCGCGCAGAGCCGCCCAACGCACTGGCTCCTTTTGATTTTTGACTTCCGCCTTGCGGTACTAGCCTAGTTCAAATTCCACACCTTGATAGTCTCAGTCCCCCAAGTGCCAGCGGCGAGCGTTTTTCCATCTGGGCTGAAGCTGACACTGTTTACAGGAAAACCGCATTCAACCAGCGTCTTGATCAGCGTACCGTCTCGCTTCCACAGCTTGATAATGCCATTATCCCCACTGCCAGAGGCGATCATTTGTCCATCCGGGCTGAATCTGATACTGCTCAGAGGGAATCTGGCATCGTCCACAGGATCATAATGACCCTTCAGTGTCTTGATCAATGTGCCGTCAGGCTTCCACAGTTTGATAGTGCCATCTGCATTGCCAGAGGCGATCATTTGTCCATCCGGGCTGAAGCTGACACTGTTTACTATAGCAAGGGGATCGAGACCACTCAGGGGATTGATACCACTGAGATCCAAGCTGTTTTGCTCACTCAACTGATTAACCCCCTGCTTCTGACTTGCGA
>NZ_CALMFY010000006.1 GCF_937863485.1 uncultured Nostoc sp.
AAATAAGAGCGGAGGGAGCGAGGGAGTGAGGGAGAAATAATCAATGTCTAATGAATCTTGAATATTAATCTCTTAGGATAGATGGCCTAGTTTCAAAATTAGCCGACTGTAAATTTATACTGGTACAACTCTACCTAAAAAATAAAAATCATTAAACCTCTTACAAAAGTCTTGATTTTCGACTCTTTCTTTGCGCCTCTGCGTAAGACAAACCAACATCTTTCCAAAAGACGCCTCTGAACAGAGTGAGTACAAAGGGCGGGCTACGCGAATATAGTGCCCGATGAAAAAAATTTAGCTTTTTCTACTTTTCTATTCCCTGTCACCTGTCACCTGTTCCCTATTTATGGTTCAGACTGAGACTTGTTGAGTTGAGTAAAAGCATAGTAAGCGATCGCTAAACTAACCTTTGCTTTCTCTACTTCTGATAAAGCTGTCCACTCACTATTGTTAAGATTACTAATCGCAGATGACGCGTTTTGTGATTCGCTACTCCGCATCGCGTAAGCAAAAGGACGAGCTAAAACTAAAAGATCCTCTGTTCCCCAAGTTGGTAATACTGTCTGAACGCACTCAACCAGTTGCTCACCCATTGATTGCTGGGCAGCAAAAATTTCAGCAGCTTTGGTGGCGATGGTGTTGAGCAATCCTTGGGGGATACAGGCGGCAAAAGTAGTGCGTAATGTTTCTTGAAGATTAAGTACTACTACCTGTTGTAGGTTGCTATTGTAGTCTGGGGTAGAAGCAATACCAGACCAAAGTGTGTCTAGATGGCTATAAAAATCTTGCGATCGCGTTGTCAGTTCTTCCTCAAGCAAATCTTGCATTCCAAACTGTTGTTCTAACTCGTGAAAATAAGCTTCTGACTCTTCATCTGCTGGATTCCAGGGATAAGTAGCATCGTCTGGTTCCAGTAACGCTTCCAATAACTCTAAATCTATTTGAGACGGCAAAGAAGAGTAAGTGTCTGAGCCGTTACTTTTATTAGCCATTTTTTCTTACCTCACAAATATTTGGTGGTATTGACAGCTACAATTCCCAAGAAGAGATTTCCGCAAAAACAATTGATTTTTTATCTATTAAAAATAGATTATTTTAAAGGCTGATCCTAAAGACCAAAATGCATTTATGCAATAGCTCTGCTAGGAGTTTTCAATAATAAACTCCCAGATTTCACCTCTAGCGCTTCCAAACTTTAACTGCATTCCTGATTTCAAAGGGACTTCCTCTCGGAGGATTTGTTGCCAGCCATTAGGTCCTAAAAACCAGGTTGTCCCGTAGGTGGAAAAATCTTCTAAGTAATAAGTTCGCACCAGTGTAGCATCAGTAAGAGTGTTGCGGCAGAAGATTTCGGCGTGGCGTTTGGATACTGATGGTTCGGGGATGACAATCTCATTATCTCTCGTGCGGCCGATGCGGGTAACTCCATAAGGCAGTAACCAGGTTTTCCCTTTTGAAGTGAGCGATCGTAAACTTGCAGTCGGAAGCGCGGAACCTACATCAGGGATGGCTGTGTCTGGTAGTTCGGTAATTCCTTCATCCAGATTTTTAATGAGTTCGCCGTCAAAATCTGGATGCAGGTAGAGAACAGGCAAAGTCCAAGCAGGTTGATTAAATTTATACAATGTTAATAACTCTTGCCTAGCCTGTGCTACGGCTTCATCAATTGGTTTGTGCGATCGCAAAGCTTCGGTAAAGGCTTGAATAAAACTGTGGCTTTCGTGGTCAGCAATTTCATCGCGCATCCCCAAAACCGCAGGCACACCATGACGAATCAGTACTTCTGCTAAACTGCTCGCAGGTATAGCTTGATGATTGATAGCAGCTGGTTGTGCGCCCCAACAGGCATTGAAAACCGCTAATTTCACACCTGTACGGGTCAATACTTGCGCCAATTCTATCCCATTCAGGGGCATGTCTGGTTGCAAAAACAGTAATCCTCCGTCTGGGTCTGGCAAACCATGTCCAGCATAAAAGAAAACATTGTATGCTCCGGTTTCTAATTCTTGAATCAACTCTTGTGGAGTTGGTTGTATGAGTTGATTCACTATACAAGCTGCATATCTTTGGGAATTACCACCCACAGGCGTATCTGCAAGAGTTTGCTGTAAGATAGCAGCTTCTTGTTCCAGTTCCAGGTTTTCATCATGACCTAAAACCAGCAAGATACTTAAAGCCTGGTCAGTTCGCAAATACGGTAAGGCATCAACTTCACTGCTGGTGCGACTAAAGAGCAAATCTGGGGAGAGAGACATAGCCGATTGACCAGGCTGACGCTGCATAATTTCCCAAGGCAGAGCAATCAGATCTGGATCACGAATTTCTAGGCGAAAGCGCAAACGTGTATTCTTACCCATAGCAATACCGAGACTGCGTTCCAGGCTACCAAGAATTTGTCCGTCGAATATCCAGCTCCATAAATTCATTCCCAAGTGTTGCATCAGACGACTGCTGTAGGGGCCAGTGGTTTGACCTGAAGGTGGGGAAATCCAATCTATAGGGAATAGGTTGGACTTTTGAGATGTTGAGTTTGGGGAAATATCTAGGTGACTATGACCAGCAAACATCTGCTGCCATTCTTGCCAGACTTGATTAACTTCAACAGGCCATACACAGTCACGTAAAACGTAGCCACTGGGATAGGGAGCCTTAACCACCCAAATGGCGAAGTTGTCAGTGCCAGTGTTTAGGAGACGGGCGATCGCCAAATTCAGGGTATGGCATGAATTCATTAAATTAAAAGCTAAAACAAATAATTTAAAATAACAATTCTTCAAGGTGAAAATTTTCTACTTTTTGACCTTGTAAGTTTTTCATTTTGGTTGTTACCTGTTATTATTCCAGGTTTCTACCAGTTTATCGAGTATTTGACTAAGTTGGACTGGTGTCAGGTGCAGGTGATGGAATCGCTGGTGGTTGGGTGACGGTTCTACATGGATTTGGTGTGTCTGATTGTAAAACTAAGACCCCAAAGCGTTTCAGTTGGGATAAGTCCAGCAATACTGTTTTCTCTGTTGACGGCAAAGGTATTGAATTTGGTGGAATTGAGGAAGTTAATGCTGGGTTACTAGTATTAGCTGGAGTTTGCGTGCTTTTATTGCCACAGACTCGCATAGACACCGAATTACCAGAAGTAGGTTTGGGATTTGGTTTTGTGTTGATAACTTCTAAAAAAACTCCAGGGGGAAGCGATTGGTTATTTCCCAAAGAGATTTGATTGTTGGTTTTAATTACCCAGCCAGGAGAAAGGTTAGCAAGCGATCGCGGTACAGGTGTCGCTTTGATGGTAGGGTTTGGAGTTGTTGTCGGATTGGAAAAAAATGGAAATTGCCATGATTGCGATCGCAGTTGCTTCACAAACAATCCTAAAAAACCTGCTGCTACCACAAATACTAACGGAACTATCCACTGTAGCGGTATGCGAGTTTTAGCAGGCTCAGTGTCTGGAATCACCTGAGTTTTCTGGTTGGGGCGATCTAAAAGTGTCGGATCTGCCACTCTCGAAGTAAAATCAACAGTTTTGGCAGAAAAACTCTCTGGAATGACGACTTTGATCGTGATTTCTGGTTCCCAGTACTGGACTTGATAGTGGACTAAAGCGACAGTGACATTATCGTGTCCATTTTTAACATTAGCGATTTCGACTAATCTATCCGCAACATTTGCTATATTTGCTTCCCCAACTAAAATCGGCAAGATTTCTGTTTCCCAATATTCTTCCACCCGATCAAAATCACTCAAACCATCAGATGTAAGCAGAAAAACAGCATCTTCGTCGAGCATAAACCGTCCAGACGTGGGATGCAATGAAGTGCTGGGGCCCATACCCAAAGCTTGAACTAGAGAGCCAGCAGCACTCTGTTGTACAGCCTCACGATAAATGGCATAACCTAGCCGCACCTCGCGGGAAGCAACATCATCGTCGAGGGTAACTTGATAACAGCCGTGGCGGGTAATCCAGTAAGCACGACTATCGCCAACGTGGGTAATGTACATTTCATGAGCAACAGGCAATGCCATTACTAAAGTTGTACCCATGCGTTGACGCCCTTGACGATTCTCACCGTCATTGCGCTGACTAATTTTGTCATTGGCAATTGCCACAGCCTTTTCTAGGTCATTAAGCAAAAGTGAGGGGTCTATATGGTCGTAGGGAACTTTTGTTAGTTGCTGTACCTGCTGCTGAATCGTTTCAATCGCTAAATTTGA
Source organism: uncultured Nostoc sp. (assembly GCF_937863485.1). GTDB lineage: Bacteria > Cyanobacteriota > Cyanobacteriia > Cyanobacteriales > Nostocaceae > Nostoc. Next base: position 4,210 of record NZ_CALMFY010000006.1, read on the forward strand.
TGCAACATTGCCACCCTCATGTCCACCGATACCATCACAGACAATTGCTAAGGCTGTTGGCTGGGGTGGTTTACTTACAAGAGTTCCACTGGGAGGGCTACAGGCATCTTCGTTCCGTTGGCGACTTGGCCCAGTGTCGGTTTTGGTGATAATTTTGATCGTAGGTGTTTGCGATCGCCCTAACCCAGCTAATCCCCCATCTAAAACTGTGATTAATTGATCGGTTGAAGTGATCTCTCCCTGAATTAAGGAAAGGCTAATGTGATCAACAAATTCAGCTATGGCTGGTTTGGCATCACTAACCAACTGCTGCCAGAATCCACCTAATTGGGGCAATTCTGGTGATGTTGCGGCGTCAAAACGCAATTCCAACAAACGGACTAATGATCCCTCTACCCGTAATACATAGGAGTCAAGCAAGCTAGAGGCGACACCTTCACTCACAAGAGGTTGCCACAGATGAGCTATTTGCCATAACCAATTGAGTTGGCGCATCGATGTAGCATCACGCCAAGCGGTGGTTAACTCGCTGCCTAACTGCACTTGTTGGATTGTGTCATCTACTAACAGTGGCGGTTTTTCTAAGAGTAATATTTCTCGATTGGGGAGGCCATCAGCTAGAAATAGCACTCCATATACCTGCGGTACGTGTAAACGGTAGGGAATGAGTCTCAGGTAAGCTTTTAGAGGCTGTAAATTATCTAATTCAGGCCTTAGCGCTAATAAACCAGGCTTCGTATCTAAAAGAACAGATTTCTCAAGGACTAAATAGCGATCGGCTAATATTTCTCCAGGGCTACCCACACTTGGCCCATCTACTACAGCCCAGAGGTAATTTTTCGGTAGGGGCGTTGAGCATCGCTGGCAAAACTTGTGAGTCAGGGGGTTGGCAGCCTGACAATTTTCATTTGGACAGTAGAGCGTTGCCGCGTCATTTTCCATAGTTTTCGCACCGATCAGCGATTGGCAATTTCTTTAACAGCATTAGTAGGGGCAATCTAGACCGCTCATCTTTCTTAAACTTGACATACCCAGACTTTAGATGATGATTTTAGCTGGTGGATATCAGCAGGTGCAAATACTTACTTATCCAAAAAATACGCTCCCAAGTCAACCCTACAGCCTCATCATAGCTTCTATTGCTCTGTGACTCTCTATCGCCAAAGCAACTAACTCCAACCCTGTTACCAAAGCATAACCCAAGCATAACTGCGCTATTTGCTTTTGCTGAATTACCCCATCATCAAGAAGCAGATGATGTTGGTATTTATTTAGTTTATAAGTAGGATAGCAACAATTAACTTTAATTAAGAATTAAGAATAGCAAATATAATAATTTTGGCAAAAGTACCTGACGAATCAAGAAAACCTCACTTCTATTACTCTCTTTTACCAGGAGTAGTCACTGCGTTGGGGAGCCAGCGCTCTGGAGAAGGGGTTTCTACACCACTTGACGGCAGTTGCTTCAAGATAGTCAAGAAACCGCTTGGGCGCACTGCCTCCTTTATGCCTCTTAACCCGTCCACCGCAGTGGCTCCCCATGAGCGACTGGCGTCCGGCGAGCCACTCGTGGCGTCAGAGATTTGAATTTTCCCCCTTAGAGCGTCGGCAAGGGGGTTAAGGGACTAGGTTTTTCGTGGGCTTTTCCACATGACCTGAATTGTCAAAAGGGTTCAGCCAGCCAGCCTGCTACTAACTCATTCGCTTATTGTTTGTCGTTAATTGCAACTTGGGGGACTCCCATGCTGTAGTTGGTAACGCGGGCAGAAAGATTGTAGCTAATTTCGCCGAGTTGCAGGAGCGATCGCAGATAATGCTCTAAGTCTGACCCCACACGGCGCAAGTTATAGTCTGTGAGGTCTGCGCCACTAGATGCTTCTACTAGTTCATCAAATTTTCGATAAACTTTTTGCAGCGCATCTTCATTCCAGTTAAATTCGTTATCTGGGTCAATATCTAACGTTAAGACCTGTTGACTGGGAATCAGTTCGCCATCCCGGTCAATTTCGCCTGCAAAAATGCGGACATGCCGGGTTGTGGACTTGAGCAGCATCGGGTTATTCATAAAAGGGTGTAAGATTTGGGTGGATTACACTGAAATTATTGTAGCCGCTATCTCTGAGCTTGAATGCTCTCAATTTACAAGCTTTGAACGCAGTTTCAAAAGGGTATATTGAATGGGCATAAGTAAAAATATCACCTGTACTGACTAACTTACTACTTCTGTTAGGAGTTGAAGACGCAGTTAGCTGCTAGTACTGACAGTAGTCCAATTATTTTCCTGTAAAAATTATTGGAGAGAGTGTTTTCATTTGGGGTATACAAACAAGTCAAAGCGGTCTACTAATCTTACCTACTGCTAAGATTTTTCTACTCCTCAAGCCCAAAAGCCAGTAGGGAAAAGCACTTACCAGGAATAATTTGATCTGTGTACGTTTTTTTATGGAGAACAAAAGTTTTTACCTTAATAATTATGCTCATCAATTTCTTCGGAATTTTCTATTGCAAAAAACGTACATCAAGTAATTTTACTGAATAGTGCTACATCGACCTCTGGCTTTAGTAAATTCAAAAAAATTAAGCGGTTTTACTTACGTATAAACACCAAAATTAAAGTAACAAGTAAACATATTATTGACGTTAACATAAAGTTGATGTAAAAACCTTTAAAAAGGTTGAACAACTTCTTACAGAAACTTTATTGTGTAGAATCTTAAAAACTGAATAATAGTTATGGTTTACCATAAGTTACATCTGGCACAGTTACATCAAAATCTAGACAGTGAAAATTTAGCTTGTAAATACAGCACAGGAGAGTGAAATGGAATACAAAGGTGATTGATGAAGAAAAATTCTTAATTCAAGCACTTTGGATTCAAAAGAGATATAAAGAATTTTTGCTTACCATCTACCTCCTTACCCTCATGACAACCAAGTAAAGGAATCTCAATAGCTATGAACTCCAAAGTATTACCACGCCAGATAAATAATCTTGAAGTAGGTGTTTATGAGTGCGAAATCCATCTCAAATTCCGGTTGATTGAGGAAAAGAGTCTATTAGGCGATCGCGAGCAACTCTTACAGGTGCTACTTGATGCCTTAACTGTGGGTTCGGACGACTTTTTAGAGACGCTGCAAGCATCCGTTAAAGCGCAGGAAGTGTCTGAATTCAAAGCCTCACCTCAAATGCGACGCCAGCTAATGCGCTTGCGTAATGCTGCTGAAAATCCTCCAGATTAAAGGTATAATTTAAGCAAGTAAAAGCCTGAGTTGGGTATCAAATCAAATGTTGATCTCACACCCCAGTTGCAATAAAAACTAATCAGTAAGTAGAATTCATAAAATATTATGATTTCTACTTTGTGAAAGTCTTATTTAGCAGCACAAAGTCCCAGGAACAGTTTCCTCTCTTAAAAACTTTGTAGCAAAGGGTACTGGTAGAATCAAAGAATAAATTCAGCCGGGTGCATTTTACCGAGTTTTTATCAAAACATTGCAGGAATAATAAAACCCTGTGTTTTTACAGATGGCAAATTGGAGAACAGGCGCGAATCTAATGAAAACCTAAAAGACCAAAGTAAAAATAAATAACCTTTCTTTTAGCTTTTTGCTTTAGCTAAGTGCCTGATTTGCTGAAATACTTATGTTTTATCTATTACTGGTAATAGGTGATGGTTTAGCAGCCAGTTACCTATTACCAATTACTCACAGTCAAAAAACCTCTAAGAGGTTTTGCCAGGCAAAATTGTCCCTCTCTGAGTCCCAGAGGTACAGACTTGAACTTTAGTTCAAGGCAGGGAGAGGTTCATCGAACTTACGTTGACGAAGAGGACGCGGGGAATGCCAGAGGCGGGACGTGAGAAAAAAAGGACAAGGGGAGCAAAAAAAGATGAGAGAGTGGGGGAGAAGATTAATAACCAATGACGCCAGTTGCTTATCCTGTCGGAGACGCTCTTGCTACGCGTAGCGTCTCTAAGAGTTGCCATGCCGCAGGCTTTACGCTGCGCTACCCTTGCGTCAGGAACCTCCAACGGGAAAGCCAATCTGACTTTTCACGGTAAGTCCTCAAGCTCCGAAAAAGCGTGGCTTTTTCCACAATCTAATTCTCAATAGCTCTGAGTTAATGAAAATAGCTAACGCAAAAATCAAGGCTTGGGAAACCCTCAAAATGACCTTTTCCACATCCCGTGAAAAGTCAGGAAAGCCAGTCGCCTACGGCGCTGGACTCACAGCAACGCACTGGCTCCCCAATGTCTATTTAGCCAGACCGTGTTCTAGAGCAAAACGAACTAACTCTGTACGGCTATTGGTGCCAGTTTTACTAAATAAGCGGCTGACGTACTTTTCTACATTGCGGACGCTGGTTTCCAAACGACGGGCGATTTCTTTGTTCATCAACCCTTCAGCGACCAAGTTTAAAACACTTTGTTCTCTGGGAGTCAAATCAATTTTGAAAGGGGCTGGCGATTGGGAAATGGCATTTCTTTGAGTTAACAATGCCTTAATTTGGGCAATCTGATTGGCTAGTTCAGCAAGATCGGGGGTTTCAGCGTCATCTCCGGTAGTTGCAGCCTTAGCGGCGCGGCGGGCTAGTAAATTTTCGACTATAGCCACTAACTCGTCTGGATCGAAGGGTTTGGGTAGATAGGCATCAACACCAGCATGATAGCCTTGGATGCGATCGCCTGTCATACCTTTAGCAGTTAAAAATACTACCGGGAGTGCTTGGAAGCGGGGGTCTTCTCGCAGTTGCTTCAGGAACTGATAGCCATCCACCTGGGGCATCATGACATCAGAAATTACCAAATCAGGTGTATTCATCTGCATCCATTCCCAACCTTCAAGGGCGTTACTGGCGACTTGAACGCTGAAACCGCTCTCTTGCAAATAGTCTTTCACGGCTTCCCGTATCCCTGGTTCATCATCCACCAGTAACAATTGTGCTGACATTTAAAGTTCCCTTAAGTTTACCTTTTTCCAATTTAGTTTAATCCAAAAGAAGCCTCTCACTCACCTGCAAGGGGAGTGATGAGATAGACAGTCCGCTCAAGTCGGAAAATTACCCCACTACGAACCGCGCAAAACTCATAACACAGACTACTAGTATTTTTACAGCCGATCAATTATCTTGGCATTCTCTGGCAGCTTGGCGTTTCGTTGCCCAGCAGTCCTCGCCCTAGCAGTGAACAGACCAATGGGAGTATTTAATAAATCTACAAGGGTGGCTTGACCCGCGATCGCCTTTTTAATATCCCTTGGTACTTCCTTCAATAACCAACGTCCTAAGCGATAGCCGCATTCTTTGGGTGTCAAATCTCGCATCAAATCTACACCGTGAAGTTCGTGTAGATAGCGATTTGAACGTCCATAGCGCCGCCATTGACTTTGCAGTTCTTTAAGTGTGGCGCGGTGGCGATGCCCAATAATCGCATTTGCGGCAAATTCCAAACGCCCGATGTTTTCCCCCAAAATCCGCCAGCAAATGTCTGCATCGCCACCAGTGGTAAGATAGGGACGAAATAAACCCGCTTTTTCTAAGGCAATGCGTCGAATCGCCAAATTAGCGGTTTGACCATAGGGACGAAAGGAATGGTCAAGAGTATGCTTTTGTGACAAAGTTTCTTGACGGTCTGCGTGTTGTTCTAGCAAAGTTGTGCCTGGTAATGCCAAAATTTCACCAGGGACAATTACCACTTCTGAGTTGACAAAAGGCTGAATTAATGCATCTAACCATTGCGGTTGCGGACGGCAATCAGCATCGGTAAAAACTATAATTTCGCCCACAGCGGCGCGAATCCCAGTATTACGGGCAGCATAGGAGCTTTGAATTTGGTTTTCGCTTAATGGGTGAATTGTGATTGGGCAATTTTCGGCAGATGTTTTGAGGATACTGAGAGTGCGATCGCTACTGTTATTATCCACCAACAAGTATTCTACCCGGTCTTTTGGGTAGGTTTGAGACAACAGACAATTGATTAACTCTGGTAAATCTGTCTCACCGTTATAAATAGGAACAACCACCGACACCATTGGTAAAAAGCTGGTGGCGGTGGTTGCATCAACTGGCTGATGATTCATAAATCTAAGATTTTGGAGATGGGATTAGTAGCTAGTATTCCCAATCCAAAATCCGAGAACGGTATATCAAGCAGTTTTTATAACTCCAAAAATCTGGATTTGGGAATGACGTAGGATGAATTTTTGTTTTAGCTAAAATTTCAGGTTATCAGCGCTGCTCATGGGTCGAGTGGGTTGAGTTGCTGGCGGCCGGGCAAAGTTGTTACTTGATAGAATTGTGATCGCACGGGCATATTGCGGATCACTCTTAGTTCCGATTAAATCTGGATTAGAAGCCAACTGACGCTCTTGTGCCTCTGTCAAGTCTAGCTTGATATCTGGCGTAATCCCTTTATGGTTAATATCCGTTCCCGCAGGGGTGTAGTAATGGGCAATGGTAACTGCCAAGCCGGAACCATCTGCGAGTTTATGAACTGACTGGACTAAGGCCTTACCAAAGGTTTGACCACCTACGACTACCGCCCGCTTATTATCCTTGAGTGCCCCTGTGAGGATTTCGCTAGCACTAGCTGAATTCCCATCTACTAATACCGCCAAGGGACGATTTGTCAGAGAAGTGCGATTGGCTTTAGTTTCTTCACTGCTGCCTACACGGTCTACTGTCTTGACAATCCCGCCGTTATCATACCACATCCGGGCAATTTCAATGCTCGCGTTCAACAACCCGCCAGGATTTCCCCGCAAATCCAAGACATAAGAATCTACTTTCTTATTGTTCAAATCACGGATAGCTCGTTGCATTTGATCTGCGGCGTGGGCGCTAAATTCCCGCAAACGGATATAGCCAACGCGGCGATTCCCTTCTTGCCTGAGGGTATAACGTACTGTTGGCACTTCAATCCTTGCCCTTGTCAGCTTCAAATCAAAGGCATTTAGCCCTGTCCGTCCCACCCGTAGCTTGATGGGAGTATTCACTTCGCCACGAATTAACTTGGAGGCGTCATCCACTTTCATTTTGAGAGTGGGTTTGCCGTCAATTGCCAAAATTTCATCGCCTGCTTTGATCCCAGCTTTCAGTGCTGGAGAATTTTCTATGGCTTCGACAACAGTGAGCCGCTGAGTTTTTTGGTTCACTTCCATCCGAATGCCAATGCCAGAGACTTCCCCGTCTGTTTGGCTAGTCAGGGCTTCAAACTGTTTGGGGTCCATAAATCGAGTGTAAGGATCTCCCAACTTTTGTAAAGCTTCGCGGATGGCAGTATAAGCTTCTTCCCGAGTAGAATAGTCTTTGCTCAACAGGCTTTGTCTGGTTGCTTGCCAATCTTGTTGATTAAATTTGCCATCAACATATTCACGATTTACCACTTGCCAAACTTGGTCAACTATCACTTTCGGGCTGTCTTGTAGGGCTAGAGCAGCACGGACACCACGAGTCCAAACGGGGCCGAACACAGACATAGTAGCAGTTGTGGCGATCGCTCCACCAATTAAGGCTACTTGGAGCGGCGAGTAACTTTTCGGAGATTTTTTCATGTATATTAGCTGGAATAATTGTGTTGTTGACAGTTTAGCAATCAGGCTTTCCAGAAAATTTTAAGTTTTTATACCCCAAACTAAGCTATGCTTCCTTCATCATTTTTATCGTTGAATGATGCCGAAAATACTGCATTATTAACAACCATTTCTCGGTTTGTTAGCCTTCTCCGGAAGGCTCTTTTGACCATGTGACACTTTGATTAGCGTCATGTTTACACTTATTCATTACTTTTATAAGATAGCACTTTGTTCACTCAATTGCAGGACTGTTAGACAGTCATTAAATCAGCTTTTATTACCTAAGTCATGAAACGCAAATTTACCATCAAATCGTTAATTTCTATCAAAAAAAATTTTGCTAATCTGTGGCAATTATTACAAAAACTAACTGGTGTATTGTACTTTGTCTTGGGCACTTGGCTGATTTTTACCACTATAACCTTAGTTTTTGCTTCTTCGCAGCCAGTAGATGCCTTCTTGGTGCTTGGTGGCAGTATTCATCGAGAAACTTATGTTGCCCAACAAGCAAAACAATACCCGCAAACCCCAATTTTGATTTCTCATGGTTCCCCAGACCCCTGTATATGGTTAATTTTTCAAGACGAATTAGCAGCCTTACAAAACGTTTGGTTAGAAAAGTGCGCGAATTCTACCTTTGAAAATTTTTATTATGGTATACCGATTCTGCGGCGTTGGGGAGTGCATAAAGTCATGTTGATTACCTCACCAAGTCACTTACCCAGAGCCAAATGGATGGCACAGATTCTCCTGGGTGCTCATGGTATTTGGGTAGAGACAGAGATTGTTCAGGAGTTGGGTGTTCCTGGTAATCGTGAATCTTGGCCTAAAACTGGATTAGATTTAACACGCAGCCTATTTTGGGCGATTGTAAGTCAAATTATTCAACCGCAATGCTCAAATGTGACAAGGCTTACCCAAGTAGATATGCAAGCTTGGAAGAATCGAGGTTTTCATTGTGAACACCAAGTGGCGTGGGTTGAGGAGATAACAACAGATGAGAGTTCCAAACTATAGACCGCCATCACATCCAGGTGAAATATTACTTAAAGATTTTCTAGACCCAATGGGAATAACCCGTCATAGAACTTGCAGATGCACTTCACGTTCCTTATAGTGTTTCTAGTTTACGTCAGGTACACCCGTAGGGGCACGGCACTGCCGTGCCCTTACACTTAGCGATATAATGTTGTATCGCATGTGAATGAAAACCGCTATATCAGCGAATAAATGAGCTTATAAATCAAAAGCGAGGTATACACCTAGTACGGCAATAAGGTTATCAAAATTTTTTGGAAATAGCTCAGGGTTTTGGTTAAACCTCCAACAAAATTGGGAAATTTACCACATTCTCAAGGAAGAAGAAGAACTAAAAAGTATTTTGCAATTCCGAGTGCAAAAAATTTGGTGCTTGTAGATGACGCGATCGCCGTAACACTCTATCGGCTTTAACTTTACAAGCACCTTACTAATTTTTTTATCTATATCTGGTGCGACTACCTTCGTTGATTGGCAGGCATTTGGCTGATTGCATCCAAAGGAGAATTAATGCAAAAGTTCCCAATCTTGCAATATCAAAATAGCATCTCTATACAAAGACAAATCCACCTGGTGAACTTCTATTCCCTGTCCGATTCCTTGTAGAAGGGTGATTGTCAATTTTCCTCCCAAGTGTTCACGGAACTCGGTAAGCCCCCTAAATAGACAATGGGGATGGTCTAGTTGATCTAATTGCTCTGTCAACGCTGATACGTACAAGGTAAAGCCTAATTTCTTCAGTGTACTTATAACCCTTTGCCACTCAGATTGTAAGAGTTGCCCTGTTAAATATGAATAGGTCGTATCTAAAGCAATGCCGATCGCTACAGCTTCACCATGACGTAGGCTGTAATTAGTTAAATGCTCCAGTTTGTGAGCAGCCCAGTGTCCAAAATCCAAAGGACGCGATGAACCCATTTCAAAGGGGTCGCCGCTACCAGCAATATGCTCTAAATGCAATTGGGAACAGCGATAGATCAGCCTTTCCATGATGTCCATGTCTCGATTAACCAATTTCTCAGCATTAGTCATAATGAAGTCGAAGAAATCTGCATCATTAATCAACGCTACTTTCACCGCTTCTGCAATACCCGATCGCCAATCTCGATCGTCAAGGCTAGTAAGAAAATCAAAGTCATTCAAGACAGCATAAGGTGGCATGAATGTACCCAAAAAGTTTTTCTTGCCAAAGGCATTAATTCCGTTCTTTACCCCTACACCGGAATCGTTTTGCCCTAATACTGTTGTCGGTACTCGTAACAGCCGAATTCCTCGGTGAGCCGTTGTTGCTGCGTATCCTACCATATCTAGAACGGCTCCACCTCCAATTGCTAAGACGTAGGAGTGACGGCACAATCCAGTTGCATTGATCCGCTGATGAATTTGCTCTATAAATCTAGAATCATTCTTGACTGCTTCTCCACCCGGAACTACTATCGGCTCACCGCTCAGTGTTAGTACATCTTCATAATACTGGGCATAGACTGATAATTTTTTAAGCAACCCATCCTGGTACTGTAAAAATCCTGCATCTACCACTGCTAGCACTTGTTTTGGGGTTGTCTCCCCATCTGCGGCAATCACTTGTGCCAGTAAAGGATTATCTAACTGAAACAAACCTCTAGTGAAGTGAACATCATAATTGAAGGTGACGCGGACACATTGGTTAATTGGTTGCAGATTAAGAACAGTTTTTTGTTGAATAGCCATTTGAATATTATTACTTTTTAACTACTTGTAAATGGATGCATTACTGCAATTATGGTTAACAGTAAAATAAACCCAATAAATTCATTGATAACTTTAACTTTGAAAGAATTTGCTAGACCAATTGAGCTACTCAATCAATCATAATTTTGAAGTTTATTCACTTTAATATAGAAAACTCAAAAAAATATGATTTCATCCTTTTATTGATATCTAGTCTTTATATATGAAATTGGCAATAAATATCATGATTACATAAAATTTTAATTTTTTTACGTAAGATAATTTTATGATTTATCTAATCAAAATGATATCTTTACAGTATCTTATTTAAAATTGGGAGATTTTTATAGTTTCAGTGAAGTTATGATCTCAGTAGTATATTATCTAGCTACCTCAATCACAAAATATCAAGTTTAGTGCTAGATTTTATACTTGGTTGTTACAAAAAAGTTGGGCAACTTCTCCTGAAATTCATCATGAGTAAAGTAAACAAGTTACTGGATCAATGGCTGTTAAAATCTGTTTCAGAGAAAGCTTTTGCTTGGCTGGAACAGAAGCAGGCACAGATTGCTAGCGGCGCTGCTGAAAGAGTGTTTTTCACGGCATTTAGTGCTGTGCCGCGTTATTTAGGCAAACAGGATTTGCAGCTAACATTCCAGGACTTGGAAGCAGCACAGGATATGATTCCCGGTTGGTATCCTGGTCATTGGAGTGTAGATCAAGCAGGTCGCACACTCTTGCTCTTAGCGTTGCCCCACGATGATGTCCAGGGGTATGTGCGATCGCTTGATCAAGTCTTCTCCACTGCCGATATGGGGGAGTTAGTTGTCCTTTATCAAAGTTTGCCGCTACTACCATATCCAGAGTTACATCGCCATCGTACTGCTGAGGGAATTCGCAGCAATATGAGTAATGTATTCCAAGCGATAGCACTACGTAACCCTTATCCAGCGGATTATTTAGATAATGCTGCTTGGAATCAGATGGTGCTGAAGGCTGTGTTTGTCAGCAGTCCGTTGCATCTAATTTGGGGTCTGGATCGGCGTGCTAACCCAGAATTGGCGAGGATGTTGGCAGACTATGCCCATGAACGTTGGGCAGCTAAACGCTCAGTTACGCCAGAACTTTGGCGACCGGTAGGGCGGTTTGCGGATAGCGCAATCATCACAGATTTGGAAAAAGTACTGGCTAATGGGGATATAGACGAACAACAAGCAGCAGCGTTAGCTTGTGCCCAATCGCCTTTACCCCAAGCAGAAGCATTACTTTCCCGTTATCCAGATTTACAGTCATCCATTCAACAAGGTAATCTGACTTGGAGTAGTTTTAGCCGCGATGCCTGCGGCGAGCTGCGCTAACGCCTCTTTGTTTACAAATGAAAGGGACTGAGTTTTCCAAGTACCTAATCCCTAATAAAATTTATCGCTCATTAAACCACACTATGATGTTCATTGATCCTCACATTCACATGTGTTCCCGTACTACTTATGATTACTTAGTAATGCGGGAATATGGCATTGTTGCCGTTATTGAACCAGCCTTTTGGTTAGGACAACCCCGAACCAACGCGGGCACATTCAAAGACTACTTCAGTAGTCTTGTGGGCTGGGAACGGTTTCGTGCTAGTCAGTTTGGCATCCAACACTATTGCACAATTGGTCTAAATCCGAAAGAAGCTAACAATGAGGCGCTAGCAGCAGAAGTTATAGAACTGCTGCCACTTTATGCTTGTAAAGAGGGAGTTGTTGCCATTGGCGAAATTGGCTATGACGACATGACAGAAGCAGAGGATAAATACTTTTGTCAACAGTTAGCATTAGCCAAAGAACTCGATATGTTAGTACTAATTCATACCCCTCACCGCAATAAAAAAGCAGGTGCTAGTCAGAGTATGGATCGCTGCATTGAATATGGCTTAGATCCCTCACAAGTAATTATTGATCACAACAATGAGGAAACTGTAGAGGAAGTATTAGGACGGGGTTTTTGGGCAGCTTTCACGATTTACCCACAGACGAAGATGGGTAACGCCAGGATGGTAGAAGTTGTCCGCAAGTATGGATGCGATCGCATCATTGTAGATAGTAGCGCTGATTGGGGTATTAGCGATCCTTTAGCAGTCCCAAAAACTGCTCAGTTGATGTTAGATCGGGCCATTCCTGAAGAACATGTGCGAACAGTTTGTTATGAGAATGCTCTAGCTGCTTACAGTCAAACTGGGCAGATGAAAGCATCAGACTGGCTCAATCCCCAATCTGTTGATCAGCGTCAGATGTTCAGTGGTAATTCTGTATTACGGGGACAGGAACCAGGAATCAAATCACTATCAGATTATGTGTTGATTGAGTAGAAAATTGGGAGTGGGGAGTGGGGAAGAGGAATTGCATAAATATCTGATTCATTTATAATATGCGGTTTGTTTTGATAAATTACTCGGCAATGAGGCAGACGAATGAATGTTGCAAGCTTAAATTTTCAAGGCTGGAGGGGTTATCTGGAATTGATGCGTCCTGCTAATATTGTTACTGCTTGGGCGGATATTCTTGTTGGCTTTGCTGCTTCTGGTGGGATGATTTTTGCTAAATTAATCAATGGAGAAGCAAGTTTTTTCATACTAATTCCATTAGCTTGGTTGTTGTTAGCTACAACTGGTTTATACGGCGGCGGTATAGTTTTTAATGATGTTTTTGATGCTGAATTAGATGCAAAAGAGCGACCAAATAGAGCAATTCCTAGTGGTCGCGTATCTCGCCAAAATGCTACTTTATTGGGGAGTATACTGTTTGCAATTGGAATTATAGCTGCTTTTCAAGTATCCTGGTTGAGTGCTGCGATCGCTATATTTATCACTCTTTCATGCCTCCTGTATGACGCACTCGCCAAACATCATCCTTTTTTTGGCCCACTTAATATGGGTTTGTGCCGTGGTAGTAACTTATTGTTAGGCGTAAGTGCTGTACCCGCAATCATAGGAGAACGTTGGTATTTAACGCTGATTCCTGTTCTTTACATTGCTGCTATCACCGCAATTAGTCAGGGTGAAGTTCACGGAGGTAAGAAGATTACCGGAGTCCTAGCACTACTGCTAATTGCAATAGTTTTGACGGCAGTTTTAGCTTTAGGAATATTAGGAGAGTATACAGCGATCGCAGCACTACCATTTGCTGTTCTATTAGCTATCCGAGTGTTGCCTAATTTTATCAAAGCTGCACGTCAACCTGTAGCCGAAAACATCCGAAATGCTGTAAAAATAGGCGTGTTATCTCTAATTGTCTTAGATGCAACCGTTGCATCTGGTTTTGCTGGTTTGTATTACGGTTTATTAGTTCTAATCTTGCTGCCAATTTCGATGAAATTAGCACAACTATTTGCCGTAACTTAAATTTGAATGTACATATCCACTAATACCATGAATTGGATATATGGGCGTATAGATGTGCGCCCATACCTATGAATATGTAGCAGGTATTTTGTGAAATTGTATAAATCCAAAAAAACAGATTATTAGCATATATAGGGTATAAAGCTAGAAAATGAAAATTACAAAAGACAGCAACTTTCATTTAACTTATTGCAGCAATATTCATCCTGGTGAAAGTTGGCTAGAGGTTTTCGCCAATTTAGAAAAATATGTTCCCAATCTCAAGTCACGTTTATCACCTACAGAACCTTTTGGGATTGGTTTGAGGTTAGCAGATGTTGCTAGCAAACAACTTTTAGAAAGTAATAATTTAGCTCATTTTCAAGATTGGCTGACTCAAGAAGATTTATATGTTTTCACCTTAAATGGATTTCCTTATGGCGGATTCCATCGACAGGTAGTAAAAGACCATGTTTATGCACCAGATTGGTCTACACAAGAAAGGGTACATTATACATTAAACTTGACACAAATTTTAGCTACTCTGTTACCAGAAGGATTGGATGGCGGAATTTCTACACTACCAATATCCTATAAACCTTGGTCGGGAGAAGACCAAGCAACTTTTGAAACAGTTCTGAAAAAGAGTTGTTTGAATATAGCATCAGTTGTTGCAGAAATGATTCGCATCTGTGAAGAAACAGGAAAGATACTCCATATTGATTTAGAACCTGAGCCTGATGGATTAATTGAAAATACCTCAGAAGTAATTGATTTCTATCACAATTGGTTATTGCCAATTGGTGGGAATTACTTATCAGAAAAATTACATATTGAGCAGATTTTAGCAGAGACTAAATTGCTAGAACATGTTCGGGTTTGCTATGACACCTGCCATTTTTCAGTTGAATATGAGCAGCCTCAATCTGTATTTGGACGTTTGCAATCAGCAGGAATTAAGATTGGCAAAATTCAAATCAGCGCCGCAATTCAAGTAAAAATACCTGCTGAGATTGAGAAACGTAGTTTGATAGTTGAGCGTTTACGTCCTTTTGCTGAATCTACTTATCTTCACCAGGTAATAGAACGTCGCAGTGACGGTACACTGTATCACTATCCTGACTTAATAACTGCATTACCACATTTAGAAAAATCTCTAGCTGAAGAATGGCGCACTCACTTCCATGTGCCAATTTTTATTCATGATTATCAAATTTTGCAGTCTACACAAGATGATATTGCTACTGTTTTGCATCTACTTCAAACAAACAATGCTTGCCAACATTTAGAAATTGAGACTTATACCTGGGATGTATTGCCATCAGAAATGAAGATAGATTTGCTGACTTCTATTCAGCGGGAATATGAGTGGGTATTAAAAGAATTTGCCGCCAATTAAGAGGAGATTAATTTTATGCAGAAAACGGTTGTTCTAAATGTCGTGGGATTAACGCCCAGTTTACTAGGAGAAAACACGCCGTTTTTATCTTCTTGGGCGGCTATTGGGCAGGTAGTTCCGATCGCAACAGTGTTACCTGCTGTGACTTGTTCGGTTCAGGCTACTTATTTAACAGGAAAATTGCCTGATGAGCATGGAATTGTCGCTAATGGTTGGTACTTCCGCGATGAATGTGAAGTGAAGTTTTGGCGACAATCTAATAAACTAGTGCAGGCTCCCAAAGTTTGGGAAATAGCTAAATCAATAGATCCAAACTTCAGTTGTGCCAACCTTTTTTGGTGGTACAATATGTATTCCTCAGTCGATTATGCCATTACACTGCGCCCAATGTATCCCGCAGATGGGAGAAAATTACCTGATATTTATACCCATCCTAGTGATGTGCGATCGCAAATTCAATCTGATTTAGGTAACTTCCCTCTGTTCGATTTTTGGGGGCCAAAAACTTCTATTAGTTCTAGCCAATGGATTGCGAATTCGGCAAAATGGATTGAGGAACGCTACAGCCCCACTTTATCACTAGTTTATCTGCCACATTTAGATTACTGTTTGCAACGATTTGGTAATAATCAAACACAGATCCAAGCTGATTTGCGAGAAATTGATGCTGTTTGTGGCGATTTAATTAAATATTATCAAGCACGAAATATTCAGGTAATTATTCTTTCTGAGTATGGCATCACGCCAGTCTCCAAAGCAGTGGATATCAACCGCGTATTAAGGGAAAACGGTTTAATAGCTGTACGGGAGGAATTGGGGCGAGAACTGCTCGATTTTGGTGCTAGCATTGCCTTTGCTGTTGCTGATCACCAAATTGCTCATGTATATGTGAATGATCCGGCGTACATCTCAAAAGTGCGATCGCTTTTAGAAGCAACTGATGGTGTGGCGCAGGTATTGGATGAAGAAGGTAAGCAAGCCTACCACCTCGCTCATCCTAGATCGGGAGAGTTGGTGGCGATCGCTGGGCCTGACGCTTGGTTTACCTATTATTATTGGCTCGATGATGCCAAAGCGCCCGATTTTGCTAGAACTGTAGATATCCACCGCAAACCTGGTTACGATCCTGTAGAACTTTTCCTCGATCCGCAGATGAAATTGCCTCAAGTAAAAGTTGCTCTCAAGTTACTTAAAAAACAACTAGGTTTTCGCTACCTAATGGATGTGATTCCTTTGGATGCTTCCTTAGTACGTGGCTCTCATGGTCACATTACCACTTCTTTAGCCGAAGGGCCTCTATTTATCACCCATCAAACTCACTTAGTTAATGAAAATCGAATTGAGGCGACAGATGTTTGCTCGTTGATTCTTAAACATTTAAATCAGGAGTAAAAAGGGCGGTTAGAAACCGCGTCTACATGAAACGTTAACCACGCAAGTAGGTTCCACACAAGGGGCTTAAGCCTCTTGTTCAGTGTAGGCAACTACAACATTATTTAAAGCTGAGTCAATCTTATTGGCTCAGTTTTTTATTTGAGTCAGGACTTACGCAAGAACTCTCTGAAGAACTGACGTTACATTATATTTTTATCCATCAAGCGCCAAATTTGGTCAATAATTCGTCATCAACTTTTCAAATATAAATCCGCTTCTCAACTATTAACGTTATGCTTTTTAATTTTCCATTTTCTGTAAAAATTTGGCTAGTACGACATCTATTTTTCACACACAAGTTTTAATTGTACCGATTGAAGCTGGGATGGCAATTGTATTGTGGATTGTGATTGTGGCTCAAAGTTTTACAGCCACCCCGTCACGTAGTAAAGCTATGATTGGGATGCAAGAAAAGCCGGATACACTTCAAAGCGATCGCAATGGTAGAATTAATGATTCATAGTAATGTTAAAGGTAGGCTCTAAATAACATTTGGATCATATGCAAAAATCTTATATTTGAAAATCTCTATTCAAGATTTGATATAATTCCCTACTAAATATTGTTTTAGCCTATCTAATTAACCTAATAACATGGAAAATTTAACTCAGAAATTATCCAAACCGATAGTAGAGAAAGTTGCCATTGTCGGTGCTGGCCCAGGTGGTTTGGCTGCTGCTATAGTACTGAGAAGCCAAGGGATAGACGTTCAAGTTTATGAAAAAGCCCAAGAATTTCGTCCAGCTGGAACTGGATTAGGACTGGCTCCTAACGGCTTGAATTTTTTAGATGCGATCGCGCCGGGAATAGTCGAAACCCTCAAAAGTTCAGGATGCGAGGTTCACCACACGGTTTTAAAGAATATTCAGGGGGAAACAATCCAAACTAATGCAACCAAATACTTGGAGCAATACGGACAGCCATTATTGACTGTTTGGTGGTATCATTTGCAGCAAGTTCTAGCCTCTAGATTGCCATCTGACATCATTCACCTCAATCATCGCTGTATCAGCTTTGATCAAGATGAAAACGGTGTGGAAATTCATTTTGATGGCGAAAAACCTGTATATGCAGATTTGCTGATTGGGGCTGATGGCGTCAACTCTGTAATTAGAGAAACTTTATTTGGCGAGGGTAAGCCTAATTATATTGGTAGTATGTGTTGGCGTGCCGTCATCAAGTATCACCACGAGCTATTTAATGATTATGAACTAGTTTTTGTCAAAGGCAATAAACAGTTCATGTACATTCTCAATGTGGGCGGCGGCTATACCAGTTGGATTAGTCGTAAGTTATCGCCTGATTACTCTCTTTCCCACAGCGCTGATGAAGTGAAATCTCGTATTCTCCATGAATTAGCCGACTGGGATGAATCCTTTCGGGCGGTGGTCGAAGCGACACCAGCCGAACAAATTTGGGAGGGGCCGATTTGCGATCGCCCACCGTTAACCCACTGGAGCCAAGGCAGAGTCACACTTTTAGGCGATGCTGCTCATCCAATGGCACCTGCGATGGCACAGGGAGTAAATACCACTTTTGAAGATGCATACGAACTGGGAGAGTGTTTTTCCCAATCAGCTAATCTCCAAGAAGCTCTCACTAACTACAAACAGCGTCGCCTTGAGCGGACAAAAATCATCCAAGCTCGTAGTGCTTTGGGTGAGATGCGCTACTACGACGACACATCGACATCTCCTGGACAGACAGAGCAACGGCAAATGCCGCTCAATGAAGATTTTTCTAAATGGTTGTATAATTACAAACCATCTGTAACAAGTTAAATCTTATTGGTATAAATTGAGATTGCGGAAGGGATTGCTAGTTTTTTTCAAAGTAGCAACAATCTGAGTAATGAGCCAAAAAAGTTAAACTCGGTGCTAATCTTATCGAGTTATTTGAGGATATCAAAAGTGAGTGTTTTTAGTCAAGTCCTCAAACACAACAAATTCCTTGGATAGTTGAGAATTATTCGCGTAAAATTAACACAACTTAATCAAAGTATGAATTTTTGTAAAATAAGAAATTTCTATAGTAGTTGAGTTTAAAATACTCCAAATCAATATCTTTGTAATCAAACACCCATGTACGCAGATCAACGCGAATAAATTATAATCCTCCCCGTACTTGAAGTACGAGGAAGATTCAATTACCCCTACTTAGCAATGTTGATGATTGCGACTATTGGGATCTAACTGCAAGCTTGCAGACATGCCTTAGATTCTATGGATTTTGAGACAAGTGTGATTATGCAACGATCTCAAAGTTCGTAACTGCTAATACTGGTGGTAATGTGTATATATTGTTATCGTTATCAATGTTGGCAAATTGACTACCTGTCCCAAAGCCTGGTGATGTCAAGTTTTGGTTGAAGAACAAGTTGCCAGTTCCAAGACTGTAAGTAATCAGTCCAGAGCTAGTTGCTGCTGCGGCATCATTAGCTACTATCTTAATCTGGAGGGGACTATAGAGTCCGACGAAAGTTGACCGATCCAGGACAATTTTGTCATTGGGGCTGAAGTCAGTAATTCTATCTACACCCAGATCAGCACTATAGAACGGAGCGCCTGAGCTGAACACGAAGCGATCGCTACCACTACCGCCCGTCAGGATATCATTACCTTTTCCACCTCGTAAAATGTCATTACCAGCGTCACCATAGAGGCTGTCATTGCCAGCACCACCATAGAGAATGTCATTGCCAACACCGCCAAAGCCGCTTAACGGTGTAGCTGTGCCACTACCATCAAGCAGGTCATTTCCAGCACCGCCTGTGAACGATACTGTACTTACGCCAGTTCCCGCCAGGTTGTTAACATCGAAGATGTCATCGCCTCCACCACCATTAACTTCAAACCTCTCTGCGCTGTCTACAGTCAGGGTGAAGGGAACTAGGTTGAGCCGATCAAAGATTGCTCTGCCTTGGGTGTCTCGTTGCAGGCGGAAACTGTCTCCCGCAGCCGCCGCGCCGTTGACCTCAACCACGTCATAGCCAGCGTTACCGCTGATTCTGTCGCTACCGTCACCGTTGTTCCAGATCAGTCGGTCGTTGCCGGTTCCGCCAATGAAGGTGTCGTTGCCACGATTTCCTAGTAGGGTATCGTTACCGTCCCCACCGAATAAAAAGTCGATCCCATCGCCACCTCGTAAGAGATCATTACCAGCGTCACCATAGAGAATATCATTGCCAGCACCACCAGAGAGGCTGTCATTGCCAACACCACCAAAGCCAATTAACGGTGTAGTTGTGCCTGTACCATCAAGCAAGTCATTTCCAGCACCGCCTGTAAACGATACGGCACTTACGGCTGTTCCTGTTAGGTCGTTGACATCAAAGATATCATCACCACCACCACCATTAACTTCAAACCTCTCTGCGCTGTCTACAGTCAGGGTGAAGGGAACTAGGTTGAGCCGATCAAAGATTGCTCTGCCTTGGGTGTCTCGTTGCAGGCGGAAACTGTCTCCCGCAGCCGCCGCGCCGTTGACCTCAACCACGTCATAGCCAGCGTTACCGCTGATTCTGTCGCTACCGTCACCGTTGTTCCAGATCAGTCGGTCGTTGCCGGTTCCGCCAATGAAGGTGTCGTTGCCACGATTTCCTAGTAGAGTATCGTTACCGTCCCCACCGAATAGAAAGTCGATACCATCGCCACCTCGTAAGAGGTCATTTCCAGCATTACCATAGATGCTGTCATTTCCAGCATTACCATAGAGGCTGTCATTTCCACTTAAACCACTGAAGCTATCAGAAGCGGCATTACTAATACCTATATCTGATCCATAGGTTGGTCCTGGGCCTGGAATCCAATTTACTGCCATGATTAATACTCCTAATTCTTGATTTCTAAGTGAGTAATGATGTACTAGTACTTCATTTATAGGAAAACGTATGAAAGTACTAATTTCTGTTTCCGAACTACGAAACCTATAGTTTTTAGCTGCTAACTATTATTCAGGGATATATTTTTCTTTTATGCAGAATATTTGTTTTTGTAAAACTTCTTCACTATGAACTTTGCAGACAACCCTTACTACATCCTGACTTTTCGGGTCATGTAGAAAAGAAAAAATGGCTCGTGAATGCCTTTTGCAAACCAGCTTTCAACTGATTGGATGATTTTCGCTAAAGTTCAAACAAATGTGAGTAGCTTTGAATAGATGACAATATTAGATACTAACCCGTGTTCATATTGTGACTTTGGTGACAAACGTTTAACTTGTCAAGCAGTATTAATAAGTGAGTGTTTATCGTAAAATATAGTGAGTCTTTATCCAAAGTATTTAAAGGTGTCAGTGACCTAAAAGTAGCTACAATAAATCAATTCCTGCTACTAATAATCAAGGGTTTTTACTGAATAATGAAGTATTTATTTTTGCATTAACTCTCAAACAAGTATTTATCTAATGAGGAAAATGTAATACTTTAATCTGATTCAATATTTCTGTTCTAAAGTTAGTTTCAGTGGAGTGGAGCGTAGCGCCACTAAGCGCACAAGCTGATCGTTGCAAAGCACCTAGAGGTTGATAAGCCGCAACGCCGGGTTGATAATTCAATTTTTGATGTTTTATATGGAGCAGATAGAAAATTCTTGGGATTCGCTCGTTCCCTGGCTGATAACTAGGGAACGAGAGAATGCTAACTCGCGGCTAAATTGCCCCAACCGACGTAGGGTAATTTTGCCGCTGTTGCCCGAACTTGGTCAGCATTCGCCACCAACTGACCGCAAGCGTCCCAAGTCCCAGAAATAAACGTGCTTCTAGTCCCTTGTTCAATCGCAACTGCGGCAGTGTAATCACCAATCTGCACTTGCAAGGTTTCCAGATTTACTGTCACGGCGGCTTGGGGATTGGCAGCCACTAACTCTTGTAGTTGTTTAATAGTAGCAGCATCAGCTGTCAGACAAGGTATACCCATCGCCACACAGTTACCGAAAAAGATTTCGGCGAAGCTTTCACCGATTAAAGCTTGGATTCCCCATTTTGCGATCGCTTGGGGTGCGTGTTCCCGTGATGAACCACAGCCAAAGTTACGGTTGACTATTAAAACCTTCGCCCCTTGGTACTGGGGTTGGTCAAAGGGATGTTCACCTTTAAGTGCTGTCCGGTCATCAATAAACGCGCCTTCACCTAACCCATCAAAGGTTACGGCTTTCAAATATCGCGCCGGAATAATGCGATCGGTATCTATATCATTGCCCACTAAGGGTATACCGCGCCCTGAAACTGTTTTAACTTCACTCACCATAATTTTTATAAAAAACGTAGACACGAAGTGGCTTCCCGCAGGGTACCGCAAAGAACGCAAAGGAAAGAAAGAAAGTTTAAGAGAGTTTTCTCTGTCACAAGATGGGGTTACAGCAACTCGCGCACATCAGAGACTTCGCCTTTAATCGCAGCAGTGGCGACCATCGCCGGACTCATTAACAATGTCCGACCGGAGGAGGAACCTTGTCTTCCTTTAAAGTTGCGGTTAGAGGAGGAAGCGCTGATTTGTCGTCCTTGTAGCTTGTCGGGGTTCATGGCTAGGCACATGGAACATCCCGGTTCACGCCACTCAAATCCAGCTTCCTGAAAGATTTTATCCAGTCCTTCAGCTTCCGCCTCTTCCTTCACCCTTTCAGAACCAGGGACAACAAAGGCTTTGATTCCCTGTGCAACATGGCGACCTTTGGCGATTTTCGCAGCTTCCCGCAAATCACTAATTCTGCCGTTGGTGCAACTACCAATAAAGCAGACATCTATTTTGGTACCCTTGATGGGTTGACCGGGGAACAAATCCATGTAGCGGTAAGCTTCTTCGGCAATGAATCGGTCTTCTTCAAGCAGTTCTTCTGGTTGAGGCACTGACTGGTTGACACCGATACCTTGACCGGGAGTAATCCCCCAGGTAACAGTAGGAGGAATTTCAGCAGCGTCGAATACGACTAGATCATCGTATTGGGCATCAGCATCGCTTTTGATCGATTGCCACCAAGCCACTGCTTTATCCCAATCTGCATCAATGGGAGCAAAATCTCTGCCTTTGAGGTAATCGTAGGTGACTTGATCGGGATTGACGTAGCCGCATCTAGCACCGCCTTCGATCGCCATATTGCAAACTGTCATCCTCTCTTCCATATTCATTTGATCAAATGTTGTACCTGCAAATTCGTAGCCATAGCCCACACCACCTTTAACGCCAAGGGTGCGGATGATATGCAGGATGACATCTTTGGCGAAAACTCCTGGCTTCAGGGTGCCGTTAACTTCAATTTTGCGGACTTTCAGTTTAGAAAGGGCAAGAGTTTGGGAAGCAAGAACATCCCGGACTTGGCTAGTACCAATACCAAATGCGATCGCACCAAATGCCCCATGACTTGATGTGTGACTATCTCCACAAGCGATCGTCATTCCTGGTTGGGTGATTCCTAGTTCTGGAGCGATGACATGAACTATACCCTGACTGCCAGAACCAATATTGTAAAAAGTTATGTTATTTTCTTGACAGTTATTTTCCAGCGCCTGAATCATTTCCTCTGCCAAGCTATCGGCAAAGGGACGTGCTTGATTTTCTGTTGGCACAATATGATCGACTGTGGCAACGGTACGCTCTGGAAACAGTACTTTCAGACTTCTCTCGCGTAACATCGCAAAGGCCTGGGGACTGGTGACTTCATGAATTAGGTGAAGCCCGATAAATAGTTGCGTCAGCCCTGAGGGAAGTGTACCAACGGTGTGTAAGTCCCAAACTTTATCAAACAGGGTACCTTTGCTCATACGTCAATCAATATTTAAAGAGTCCGGCCTTAAATAGTATCAAAAAAGAGTCTAGGTTTTTGCAGATCACTTAATATTACTTACATCTTTGCACTCTTATTTCTCTGTGCGCTCTGCGTCTCTGTGGTTTCAATCTTCTTTAACGAACCGCAGAGGCGCACAGATCACAGAGGAAGAGAGAACGGGAGGTAAAAGCGAAAATTCTCCGAAATATTGAGATGCAAAGATGTAAATAACTTTATCCTTTTGAACAAGGATATCTAAGACAATACGAGATAATTGCACTACCAGCTTTATGCCTATAGATTTACGGGAATTTTATCAAGCTACCGATCCCAGCAGAACTCTATTTGTCAACAATAGCTCTGATGGCAAGTATTACATAGATTTTTCCTCAGTCCGAGGTGGTGATATTCTTGGCAAGCTGAAGCAGAAAATTACTTTTTTTAAACCCAATGAACCCACTTGCACTTTATTTACTGGGCATATTGGTTGTGGTAAATCGACAGAACTATTACGGTTACAGGCAGAACTGGAAAAGTTAGGCTTTCACGTGGTCTATTTTGAGTCCAGTGATGACCTGGAAATGACCGATGTCGATATTGCTGATGTGCTGCTGGCGATCGCTCGTCGGGTGAGTCAAAGTCTGGATAAAATTACCCTGGAGTCACCCAACAAGTTTAATGAGTTGCTCCAAGATGCTTGGAAGGTTTTAAACTCCGAGGTGACGGGGGTAAAAGTTAAGGTTCCAAATGTCGGCGATTTTGGTGTCACCTCTGAAAAAGAAAAGCTTTCTCTGTCTGTGGGTATTGGTGAAATCACGGCGAAGATGAAAAATGACCCCACGCTGCGAGAAAAACTCAATCAGTATTTGGCACCGCAAAAAACTAAGCTGCTGGAAGCGATTAATCAAGAATTATTAGAACCTGCCGTGGCAAAACTCAAACAGCAGGGTAAAAATGGTCTGGTGGTCATTGTCGATAATCTTGACCGCATAGATAATCGTGCCAAACCTTGGGGTCGTCCGCAGCAGGAATATTTATTTGTCGATCAAGGTGAGTTTTTGACAAGGCTTAATTGTCATCTCCTCTACACCATGCCCTTGGCTTTGAAGTTTTCCAATGATTACGGAATGCTGACTCAGCGTTTCCCAGAAGACCCCAAGGTGTTACCAATGGTACCTGTACAAAAAACTGATGGCAGTGTTCATGTAGAGGGAATGGCACTCATGCAGCAGATGGTACTAGCTAGAGCTTTTCCTGACTTGACACCAGAGGAGCGTTTAAATAAAGCTACCGAGATTTTTGATAGTGCTGCTAGCCTAGAGCGGTTATGTAAAATGAGCGGTGGTCATGTGCGGGACGTGCTGAGGCTGTTGAATACCTGGATTATGGAAGAAATGAGTCTTCCCCTAACCCGTGAAACCTTAGAGCAAGTGATTCGTTCTCGGCGGAATGAAATAATGTTGCCGATTTCTGATGAAGAGTGGCAATTGTTACGTCATGTCAAGGAAAGGAAAAAGGTGAGTGATGACCACGGATATCAAAAACTGATTCGCAGTCGGTTTGTGTTTGAATATCGGGATGGTGGCGAGTCTTGGTTTGATGTTAATCCCGTTTTGGCTGAAGCAAGGGAGTTGCAGTGAGGAATCAGGGAACCGATGAATAATTAGATGATGAAACCAGAAACCAAAAATGTTTTGTTAAAAGCTTATGCACAATTGCACCAAATCACAGAAGAATTGTATTCAGCCTCAGATCTTACTTTTCACGTTATGTGGAAAAGCCCACGAAAAACCTAACCCTCTAACCCCCTTCCCGACACGGGAAGGGGGAAAATTCAAAGTCTCTCTCCTTTGAGGAGAGAGATTTAGAGAGAGGTTTTCCAGATATCGTGAAAAGTCAGAGCCTCGGATAAAGCTGTAGAAAACAACGATTTTGAGGACGCTAGTTTACTAGCTAGTAGAGCAGATAGACTTTATGAAGAGATAGAAAATTTAGAGATTGTAATTTCAGAACAGGAGGAAATATGAAAACAATCCCAGAGTTAAAGACTCGTATTAAAGAACTCAGTAAACAAGCTGTTGAATTTAGTAGAAAAGCATCTGAAGTGTGTTTAAGTGACCGTCAACAAGCCAAGTATTTTAGACAGCAAGCAAGAGAAGCTAGCAAACGCACTCAAGTATTGATACAGGAGTTAAAACGCCAGGAAGTTTAACTTGTAGTCTTTAATTCTTCCTTTGCCTCCTACACTCTAGATTTACGTCAGCTTATGACTTATGACAAACTCGCAACCATCAGAAGATGACCATGTAAATAATGATGTCTACGACGGGCTACGCCTACGCTCTTTGCAACAATTAGCTTGGGCGATTGAGTCCTCTGTGGGACAGTTTAAGCTGATTTTGGCCCGGTGTAATTATGCTAGAGAGCGCGATCGCCTCATCCAGAAATTGCGGGAAATTTGTCAAGTCGAAATTCGTGTCTTGGCGGTGCAGCAATCTCGCAAGACTCTTTATACTGCGATTCAGGAAGAATTCGGCGAAGAAATACCAGCCTGTGTGATGGTTGTGGGTTTGGAATCAGTGCAGAATTTGTCTGTGATGTTAACTTCTGCTAATCAGGTGCGGGAGGAGTTTCGCAAGAATTTTGCTTTTCCCTTAGTGTTGTGGATTGACGATGAAATCTACAAGCAACTAATACAGCTTGCGCCAGATTTGGAGAGTTGGGCAACTACGAGAAATTTTGCCATATCAACACAGGAATTAGTAGATTTTATCATCGAAACGGCTAATCAATGGTTTAGTAATAACTTAAATTTGAACGTAGATATATATATTAAACTTGGAAATGAATTAGAAACGGCGCAAAGAGATTTATTGAATCAGCCAGATGTTTATAATTTAGAAATTCAAGCTGATTTAAAATCTTTATTAGGTTTTATAAAACAGATAAATAATCACCAAGATTCGGCGCTACAGCATTATCACAAAGCTTATAAGCTTTGGCAGGAAAGTAATAATTTAGAAAGGCAGGCAAAAATCCTCGGTGAGATTGGGGTTTGTTATTATCTCAAAGCTTTTAAAAATCCAGATATCAATCATCCAGATTGGCAAGCGGCTTGGTATTATATTCGAGAGTATATAAATGTTATTAACCTGTTTCACAATCCAGATTTAATTGCTAATGCAGTAGTTAAATTCGGTGATATTTTGCGAGACTTGCAAAAGTGGGAAATGTTGCAGAGTCTTTCTGAACAGGCTTTAGTAATCCATCAAACTAACAATCAGCCAAGGGAATTAGCTAAGGATTACGGTTTTTTAGCTGAGGTGGCTTTGGCTCAAAAAGACTGGGTGAAAGCAAATCAGCTTGTTCAGCAAGCCTTGAAAGTTTTTGCCGCGATTCCCAATTTGGAATCAGCGAATATCTCAGGGGTTTTATCTGAGATTTCCGAAAGAGTTTTAAAATCAAAAGATTTGAGTTTATATCGGTTTATTTTAGGTCGTTCTCAATACCATTTAGGTCAAACTCAAGAGGCAACTTTCAGCTTAGAAACTGCTAGGGATGTGGGTAATCCCCTAGAAGATGTCAGGCTTTACTTGGATATTCTCAAGTTTTTGCAGCAGCTTTACTTTGAGCAGAAAGAATATCTCCAAGCATACAAAATCAAACAGCAACGGCGTTCCATTGAACAGCAATTTGGCTTGCGGGCGTTTATTGGTGCGGGTAGGTTAGAAGCAACAAAACAGGTATTTGTAGAGATATTGCGCTCAAACTCTCCCCAAGGAAATATTGCCCCAGAAATTGCTGCATCTGGTCGCCTGTTGGATGTAGAACGTTTGATTGAACGTATGGGTCGCCCTGATTATAAGCTGATAGTCATTCATGGGCAATCGGGTGTCGGCAAAAGTTCCCTGGTGAATGCGGGACTAGTACCAGCTTTAAAGAATAAAGCGATCGGGATTCAAGATTATTTGCCGGTGGTAATGCGGGTTTATACCAACTGGGTGGAAGAATTGGGGAGGCTTTTGGGGAGAGATGACGGAGATGAGAGGGATGAGGGAGATGAGAGAGAGTTAGAATTTCAACTTTCACCCTCAGAAGGTCAACTTTCACCCTCAGAAGGTCAACGTTCAGCTTCAGAAGGTCAACGTTCACCCTCAGAACTCGGAACTCCGCAATATTTAATATCCAGACTTAAAGAAAACGAACAGCGCAACCTCCGCACAGTGCTAATTTTTGATCAATTTGAGGAATTTTTCTTTGTTTACACCGAACCTGCACAAAGAAAGCAATTCTTTGAGTTTCTGGGAGAGTGTCTGAATGTTCTATCGGTGAAAGTTATCTTATCGCTGCGGGTGGATTACATCCATTACTTGCTAGAGTGCAATGATTTGTCTAGCCTGAAGATTATTGGCAATGACATTCTCAGTAGTAATGTGCTTTACAAGTTGGGGAATTTCTCACCTGCTGATACGAAGTCAATTATTCAGCGTTTAACTGAAAATACTAGTTTTCACTTAGAGGATGTTTTAGTTGAACAACTGGTGCAAGATTTAGCCGGAGAATTGGGTGAAGTTCGTCCCATTGAGTTGCAGGTTGTGGGGGCGCAACTGCAAACGGAGAATATTACAACTCTGGCAGAATATCAGCAGCTTGGCACTAAGGACGAATTGGTTAAGCGTTATTTGGATGAAGTTGTTAATGATTGTGGCGTTGAGAATCAGCAAGCAGCAGAAATATTACTGTATTTGCTGACGGATGAAAAAGGAACTCGCCCGTTAAAGACTCGCGCTGAGTTGGAACGCGATTTACACGAGTACTTGTCGGAGATCCCCCCAACCCCTCTTCAAAAGGGGGGCTTAGTTTCTTCTACCCCCTTTTTAACGGGGTCGCCGAAGGCGGGGGGATCAGAAATTAGGGAGAATAAAGCTTTTGATATCAGCAAATTAGATTTAGTGTTAGAGATTTTTGTCCAATCTGGCTTGGTGGTTTTGCTACCAGAAAACCCGGCTGACCGTTATCAACTGGTACATGACTATTTAGCCACGTTTATCCGCCAGCAACAAGAACCGAAGTTAAAGCAGGTGATGGCGCAACTGGAAAAGGAACGAGAACAAAGAAAACTGAGTGACGCAAAACTGAATAACTTTCTCAAACGCGCCCTTTTTGGTTCCGTCGCCGCAGTATTAGTATTCGCTGGGTTAGCAGGTTTATCATGGCGATCGGCAAAAGAGGCAAATGAGCAAAGAAAAGTAGCTGATGTTAATGAAATTAACGCTATTAATAATTCTTCAGAAGCGTTTCTTGCATCTGGACAACATCCAGATGCCTTAATCGCAGCCTTAAAAGCAAGTAACAAACTCAAACTTACACCTTCGGCATTAGAAAGAAGCGATACCCGAATGCAAACTGTAGCAACTTTACAGCAAGCGGTTTACTTAAAGTCAAAGGAGAAGAAAGAAAATCGTGCGATCGAGGTGAATACTTTAGAAGGTCATAGCAGTTTGGTCAGAAGCGTCGCCTACAGC
>NZ_CALMFY010000007.1 GCF_937863485.1 uncultured Nostoc sp.
TCAAGTTTTATTACTTCAGGAAAGCTGATAAAAGTTATTAGTTTTGCTTATTTAAAGGCAAGCAACGAGGTCAGGATACGCCAAAGCTCTCTTTTGTATGAGTAGTGATTCTAGAATTCCCTGCTTTTCCGAATTAATTAATCAGAGATAGCGATTTTAATTTAACTAGGGAAGTGTCAAGATAAGCTTATATCGAAGTGAAAAATCAAGTGCAACGAATTAACAATGACAGAAGCTAAAAACGTAATCGGTGGAAACCTAGAGTCCTGCTGCACTTCTCCCATGACCGGGTTTTACCGCGACGGTTTTTGTAACACAGGTGGTCAGGATTTCGGGTCGCACGTCGTATGTGCTGAAGTGACATCAGAATTCCTGGAGTTTACCAAATCGCAGGGGAACGACCTGAGCACAGCTGTTCCTGATTCTAATTTTCCAGGACTGAAGCCTGGCGATCGCTGGTGTTTGTGTGCTTCTCGTTGGCAAGAAGCTCTCGAAGCTGGCGTTGCTCCACCCGTCATCCTCTCTGCAACTCATGCTAGAGCTTTGGAAATGGTTTCCGTTGACGAACTGAAAAAACATGCCCTAACTTCTTCTTGATTGGGCATTCCATCGTAACTCAGCACTCCTAACTCCCCACTCCCCAGTTCAAAATCAACTCACTGGAACTTCCAGAGGTAGTTTCAATACATTGACAACCATAGCAATCAATTTAGTGGGGTCAATTGGCTTAGATAAATGCTGCTGAAACCCTGCTCTTAGCGCTTCTAAGCGGTCTTCTTCTCGCGTGTACGCTGTTAAAGCGATCGCCGGGATACGTCCACCTTTTTCTGGTTCTAAAGAGCGCAGTTTCCGAATCAGCGTATAACCATCTTGCTCTGACATGCCAATATCGCTAATCAGGATATCTGCTTTTGCTTGTTCAATTACTGCTAGCGCTTCATCAACTGATGCTACGGCAGTGGCGCTCGCCCCATACTCCTCAAACATAAAACTGAGAAAGTTACGGGTATCTGCTTGATCATCTACAACTAAAACTCTTAATCCAGCCAGGGGCACAGAAGCCACAGGGGAGGAAATTTCTCCTGTGGCTTCTCTATTTCCCCTATTAGCCCTATTGTCTTGTAGCAGTGGTAGTCTTACAGTAAAGGTTGCTCCTTCTCCTGTGCCTGGACTTTGGGCAAAGATTGTACCTTTATGCAGTTCCACTAGATGACGGACGATCGCTAGTCCTAGTCCTAGTCCATTGTGCGATCGGGTTGTGGTGCTGTCTGCTTGCCGGAAACGGTCAAATACTTTGGGTAAAAACTCCGAACTGATGCCAATCCCCGTATCGATAACTTGAATTTGGGCGTACTGAGATTTTGAATTTTGAATTTTGAATTTTGGATTACTGCCTTCATCAGTGTTTAAAGAGTCTAAATTTTCACCATCAGATCCCAATCCAAAATCTGAAATCGAAGATCCAAAATAGACAGATAGCCTAACTTCTACCCTGCCACCCTTAGGGGTAAACTTAATGGCATTAGTTAGTAGGTTCCAGACAACTTGCTGTAACCGGGCTGGATCGCCATAAACTGACCCTACCGAAGTATCTAGAACAGTATTTAACTTAATATCTTTTGGTTCTGCTAGGGGACGCACTGCCTCTAGGGCTGCCTCCATCACTGAAATCAGATTCACAGCAGATACATTTAATCGCAACTGACCACGGATAATCCGGGATACATCTAAGATATCCTCAATTAGTTGCATCTGAGACATCGCGTTGCGTTCAATCGCCTCTAGGGCCCGGGAAGTGGCTTTCTCATCAAGTTTTTTAGAGCGAAGGATTTTTGACCAGCCCAGCATCGAGGTTAGTGGTGTACGGAGTTCGTGAGAGAGAACGGCGAGAAACTCATCTTTCATCCGATTTGCTGCTTCTGCTTCCTGTCTTGCCGTCTGTTCTCGAATTACTTGAGCGCGGACTTCTTCTGCTTGCTTGCGTTCAGTAATATCTTCGAGAGTGCCGACATATCCCAGCAATTCTCCTTGACCGGAAAGCATCGGTGATGAGCGAACCTGTACCCAACGGACGATGCCTTGAGCAGTTTGAAAGCGAAATTCTTCAGAGTAGTTGCGACCTTCACGAATGTAGTCAGACCAACTGGTAACTGCTCGTTCTCTATCTTCTGGATGAACAGATTCTAGCCATCTTTTTTCTAAACTCTCTGCCGCTTTCAAACCACAAATTATCTGATAGCGAGGATTAGTATACCTACAGCCTCCTTCAGTATCAATTTCAAAAATTCCAACGGGTGAACAGGTACTCAGCGATCGCAATCGTTCTTCACTTTGCCTGAGTTCGCCATTCACAGCTACCAGCTGCGCTGCTTGTTGCTTGACGGCTTCTGTTTTCTTAAATAGTTCTACGAACACTGTGACTTTAGAAGTCAAAATATTCGGGTCTAATGGTTTGAGCAAATAATCAACTGCACCCAAGGCATAGCCTTTAAACAGCATTTGGTCGCTGCTGCTAAAGGCGGTGAGAAAGATAATTGGAGTGTGACGCGATCGCCCCCGATTGCGAATCAAGGTAGCAGTTTCAAAACCATCCATCCCTGGCATTTGCACATCTAGCAAAATTACCGCATAGTCTTGATTTAGCAGACACCTCAAAGCTTCTTCCCCAGAAGTAGCTCTCACGAGATTCTCTCCCAGTTTTTCTAGGATTGCCTCTAGTGCCAGCAAATTTTCTAGTTTATCATCCACTAGGAGGATGTTTACTTTGGGTTCCATCTGCATGGGTTTATTTCCGTATAGAGTGACAAAGCTTGACCATTTGAGAAGCAATGTCTGAGAGTGTCAAAATCCAGTCTACTGCAACAGCAGAAATTGCTGCTTCTGGCATAACGTCGCTCTCCGCTGTGGTAGGTTCTTGTACAATAGTAAGTCCTCCCCGCGCTTTTATTTTCTTAAGACCTTGCGTACCATCTTGATTTGCCCCTGTCAATATTACACCAATAACTTGCTGGGTGTAGACATCAGCTGCTGACTCAAACAGCACATCGATAGATGGTCTGGCATAGGAAACAGGGTCATCAGTCGAAAGAGCAAAGTGATCTAGTTCAACCAGCAAGTGATAATCTGCTGGAGCTAGGTAAATATGTCCTGGTAGTATTTCCTCTTTGTCTTCCACTTCTCGAATCGGCAACGAACTAGATTCTTGTAATAACTCCTGAAGTGTGTTGTTAGACTCCTTGTGACGGTGTTGCACGATCGCGATCGGCACTAGGAAGTCTGCTGGTAAGTTCCCCAGGATAATTTTTAATGCTGATAATCCGCCCAAAGAAGTACCAATTACCACAATTTTAAACGACACTTGTTTAGTCCTCACACCTGTAGAATGTGGGTTTCAATCTTAGTGTGACTTGATGGCTCATAAAATCCTTTCAGCATTCTCCAGTTCCACCACAGCTACTAACTTACCTTGATTCGCTTTTATACCAACTACTCGAAATTATATATTTTTGCTATTTGCATTACAATTAAAGATTTTATCATTGTGAAATACTTCACAGAAAAATATTATAAATAGGCTTTTTAAAATATTATTTAATGCCAAAATCGATACATTATGGAAATATTTTTTTGCTAACTAACTAACATTTAAAATTTTAATTATTATTGTTTTGACAATTCATAAAAATTTACTTAAGCTAAAAGATAAGTTAAGCAAATCAACAAACGACAGCGATTTGGTTTAGCTACATCAAAAATTGCTGTTGCAGACTATTAGCATGAGGAAATTAATCACAAATAAGTTATTCGTTGTAGGCAAGTTTACTAGATTTGTCTACAAAAAGCTAAGACATGATTAAGCGTATTGCACCGCGCACATATTGAACATATTTTGGTCATTTATGGATAGATACTTGTGGTGATGTTAGTGACTATCCATCAATCATTGAAGTTTGACTAGCGATTTTAGATTTTAGATTTTGGGTTATAGATTTTGGATTAGGGTCTTCTAGTTTATGCTCCATCAGGTACGGAACAAATCTAAAAGACGTTCGATAACTCTTTGGTATAGCCTCTGGTAGAGAAGAGGCTGTGCTATCGGTAATCCAAAATTGGCAATTCCATTATCCAAAATTGATTGACCAAACTGCGGTAGATATGTCCAGGAGAAGACAATGCTTGAATATTTGACATCTTTGAACGACCACAATTTACCTTATCCAGATACGATTCATCCCATCGTTGTCCACTTCGTAATAGCGATGGTGTTGTTTTCCTTCTTCTGCGATGTAATTGGCTATTTTACTGGGAAAACCAGTCTTTTTGAGGTGAGTTGGTGGAATATGTTAGTTGCCACGATCGCCATTTTCGTCGCAATTATTTTTGGTCAGTTTGAAGCGGGTTTAGCACAACCTTACAGCCTGGCTAAATCGGTGCTGAATTTGCATACGCTGATTGGTTGGTCGCTTTCGGGAATCATCACGGCGATTACAGCTTGGCGCTATGTAATTCGTGCCCGCAACCCGCAAAAAGTACCGATTTATTATCTGGGAGCCGGATTAGTTTTGACTTTGATAGTTGGCTTGCAAGTATATCTCGGAGATGAACTTGTTTGGGTGTATGGATTGCATACCGTGCCAGTTGTGGAAGCATTAAAGGATGGTCTGTTGCGATGAACTCAGAATTAATTGACCAATTGACCGGCTCTCTAGGCGCAAACGGATTACCTTACACCATTCCCATTCATCCCAATTTAGTCCATCTGACCATAGGTTTGTTCATCATTGGGATGACCTTTGATATCGTTGGTGTTTTGTTCCCTTTCCAAAAATGGGTCTTCAAATTTTTGGCAATTACTGTCGAACGTGACAACTTATTCGATGTTGGCTGGTACAACATGCTAGCTGCCAGCATCATTACATTTTTCACGGTGACAGCAGGCTTTTACGAAATGCTGTTGGCAACACCACCAGCTGATATGAAAAGTGCTTGGGGATTGCAGGCAATGGAAACTATGCTCTGGCATGGTGTGGGTGGTGTGTTCTTATTAGCGCTGATTGTTGGTATGACCATCTGGAGAGGATGGCAGCGCTTCGTTTGGGGCAAACAACCATATAAACAGACAGATAGAGAAGTGCAATGGATTTATCTGTTCGCAGGCATAGCAATCATGTTGATTATGTACGTTCACGGGACACTAGGGGCGCAAATGGCTACCGAATTTGGCATACACAATACAGCAGATAGTTTGCTGCGATCGCACCAAGACCTCAACACAACGCTCAAGTAAGTCATTAGTCATTTACCCAATGCCCTATGCCCAATGCCCAATAACCAATGACCATGAAAATCCAGAAGATTTTAAATATTTTGACGCTG
>NZ_CALMFY010000008.1:0-8948 GCF_937863485.1 uncultured Nostoc sp.
TTCTCCCAATATTGGGAGAAGGGGCTGGGGGATGAGGGTTTTTTCTTTTCATACGCAAAGAACTACAGTTTTCAAGGTGGACGCGGTTTAATATCAAGTCTCGGTAATCGGAACTGATTTGATGCTGAGTGCGATCGCCTTTCAATACTGGGGAGTAAGAAAGGATAAAGTCAGTAGATCACAAACTTGACACTCTAGAACGATCGCTGGTGATAATCAATGCCCTAGTTTCAAACCTTTTTCCATAAGCATCTGAGGTTCGATATTCTCAACTTTAGGTATCGTTTCTAATTGAGGAATCCCGGCGATCGCATCAGCAATATTACCTGATTGGGCACGCAACCAAGCGGCGTGAGGTGCATAATCAAGACTTTGCGCTACTTCATAACCCGCTTGATTAATTACTTCGCGCTGGGACTCCACATCAACGCCTTCAGCAAAGCGGATGAAAACCAGTCCAGTTGGTACTGCCAAAGAACCATTGGGTTGTAGTGTGTAAATTGGGCTTAGTGTCCCCTGTTCTGATTGATTGGGTTCGCCTGGAAAAACTGCGATTGCACCATCGTTAAGTTGTAAAATTCCTCCTAATGCCACGGTCTTGGGTTGATTGTAATGTATTGCATAGTACCCAGGCTTACGAGTGTAGGATACAGCAGTGCGATCGCTGCCAACGCAAATTTGTTCAGGATATTCAGAAAAGTAGTCTTTTTGAAATCTCACTTCAGCAATCAGGGGTAAAGAGTACACCTGTAGAAAATACCCAGTCGGAAAGTAAAACATCTTTCTCAAGTTCTAATGATGTTATAACGTTTTTCAGTGGTAAGTAGTTGGGCGAAATTAAATATAAATAGGACTTACGCAAAATCATGATAAAACGAACTGCATTCGCGCAGCGTCTCGCAGAGAAGAACGCATTCGCGCAGCGTCTCGTAGAGAAGGACACAAAGGAATAAGAGTTTCAGAGAGTTCTTGCGTAAGTCCTGTAAGATTGCAACTCTTAAAGACGCTACCGCGAACACTTCGTACCCTACGGAAAGGCTGCACCAACGCGATGACAAATTATCTTATATTTATTTAGATGCATCTAACTTATGGAATACAAATCTTTCATCGGGATGCAAGCTATACGCCCCTATTGATAGTAAAGATTTTTAAAACAACCTGACTTTTAATCCCTCTTGTCTGGAAAGAAAAATCGAAAGCTTGGATGAACTCAGTACAGCATTTCATTAATTCGTAGCGAATTAAATTTGGCAATAACCCTACAATGCCAATGCGTCGGCTTACATTGTTAATGCGTCAGCTTACAATGCCAATGCGTCGGCTTACAATGCCAACGCGTCAGCTTACAATGCCAATGCGTCGGCTTACAATGCCAATGCATCAGCTTACAATGCCAACGTGTCGGCTTACATTGTTAATGCATCGGCTTGCATTAAAAACGCTACCCGCACACACTGCGTGTAACAAGCTTTAAAAGTTGGGCATAATAAGGTTTGCCAATGCCTAACGCCCCATGCCCAATGCCCAATAGACATTCAATATCCCAGGAGATTAAACTATGGTTCAGGTTCGCTATGGTGGACAGAACGGTCAACAGTATGAACTTGCTATCAGTAACGAACACGTTGTAGTGCGTACCGAAAGCCGCACTACTCTTGTCGGTGCAAGACCATTTGAAGTCGCACCTGTATCACCCACAGCTCGCAATATCCTCAATCAATTCGAGTTAGTAACGCGGTTTCGGCAAGCAGGTGTAGAAATTCTCCGATCAAAAGTTCCGACTCAGGGTGTCGGTTTGCGCGATCACGCCCGTGAAATTCTCAACAAAGAGTCTCAAGTCCAATTTGCCGGACGTGTCCTTCTCGATCCAGTATCCAAACAACCTGTAGTCTACACCGAAAACCTCTTCGTTAAATTTGATAACGAAGAAGAGTCAAGGGTTTGCCAAGAAGTATTAGGACGTTACAGCTTAACAATTAAACGCCAACTTGAATATGCACGAAATGCTTACTTTGTCAGTGCACCTGCAAATACTGGTATAGCCATCTTTGACATCGCCGAGAGACTTCTGAATGAGGAATCAGTAGAACTGTGCCATCCTGAACTAGCACGTGAATCACGCCAACGTCAGGTTTTCCCGCAGCAGTGGCACTTAAAGCAAATAACAATTAATGGTAAAATAATTAACGCCCATGCCAACGTTGAGGCAGCTTGGAAGTTAAGCGATGGCACAGGGACGATTATTGCAATTATCGACGACGGTGTGGATATCGATCATGAAGAGTTCCGTTCCTCTGGAAAGATTGTTGCCCCGCGTGATATCACACGTAAAACTAACAATCCCAGACCGGGAAACGACAATAACCACGGCACAGCCTGTGCAGGCGTAGCTTGTGCAAACGGCAACTTTGGTGCATCTGGTGTGGCACCAGGTGCAAAGCTGATGCCGATTCGTTTAGCTTCGGCGCTAGGGTCACAAGACGAAGCAGATGCTTTTATTTGGGCGGCTCAAAATGGTGCTGATGTCATTTCTTGTAGCTGGGGGCCAGCAGATGGGACTTGGTTTGAGCCAAACGATCCTGTACACAACCAAAAAGTACCTCTACCTGACTCCACACGACTTGCTATAGATTTTGCAATCAATAAAGGACGCAACGGCAAGGGATGTGTAATTTTATTTGCGGCTGGCAATGGTAACGAAAGCGTGGATAATGACGGCTACGCCAGCTACCAAAAGGTGATTGCAGTGGCAGCTTGTAACGACTTTGGCACGAGAAGCGCTTACAGCGACTTTGGTCAGGCGGTTTGGTGTGCCTTCCCCAGCAACAATGGTGACAGTTCTCAAACCCCTGGCATTTGGACAACCGATCGCTCTGGTGTCGTTGGCTATAATTCGGTTAATCGGAATCTGGGTGACGCCGGAGGCAACTACACGAACGAATTCGGCGGAACTTCCAGTTCTTGTCCAGGTGCAGCTGGTGTAATAGCCCTGATTATTGCCAGAAATCCAAATCTGCGCTGGGACGAAGTGCGAGATATTATTAAACGCTCCAGCGATCGCATTGATCCATCCAAAGGTAAATATGATGCCAATAATCGTAGTCCCTTCTACGGTTACGGTCGAATCAATGCTCTCAAAGCTGTGGAATTGGCCAAGCCGGCTCAAACATCGCCTATTAGCGTATTCAAGGCAGTGCAAGATATCCCAATTAACGACTTGCAAACATCAACATTGTCGGTGGCGATCGCTAATACCAGCCTGATGAAATCCATCAAAGTTAATGTAGACATCGAACATACTTATATTGGGGATCTTGTAGTTACTCTCCTTCCCCCAGTCCAAATAGGCATACTTCCGATCATTCTGCACGATCGCCAAGGCGGAGCTACAGATAATATCAAAACAACCTATGACGAGGTAAACACCCTTAAACTTGCTGCCTTTAAGGGTAAAAGTCCCCAAGGAACCTGGACTCTTCAAGTTGCAGATAAAGCTGAGACTGATACAGGAAAGATTCGCAGCTTGACCATTGAAATTGGATTTTAAGCTAATAAGTTTGGCTTAAGGATAATTGTAGGCTGGGTAGAGCGATCGCAAAATTTTTCGGTCTACTGAATTTACCAAGATGATAGATTGTCATTGCGAATGAAGCGAAGCGGAATGAAGCAATCACAAAGTCTAGATGTTGCGATTGTTCCGCTCCATTTCATTACGTTCGCAATGACAAAATATGTTTTTACAGATTATTTGGGATGCTCCTATACTTAGGCTTTGTAACCAACTAATATCTCTTCTCTCAACAGTCAGCTTCATTAACTTGTTAGTTGTCACACCACCCACAGTTGAGTAAAACGTTCAGCCGTCCATCCAACAATATCTGATACCTGTCCATCACCAATTTCTACGATCCGCTTAGTACCATCTCTACGCTCTATTACATCCACAGAGAAAAACTGACTTCTAATGCGCTTGGCACACTCACAAACAATCTCTGGAATTTCTTCATCTGGTAAAGCGGCAAAAGGTTTACCAGATACGACAAAGTAACGCCTCTCGGTTTCAGACACAAAATCTTCAATCCGCCGCACACAAATACCTCCTTCAATACTGCCTCGAAACCTCTCCATTTCGGCAACCACTGTTTTGATTTGGGAAGGTTTATCAATCATCGAACCAACTGAGATTTTGAGAGACTTAACATAATCTTTGATAAAAAATCCATTCCAGCCAAGTAGATTCAACTCACTTTCTAAATCATCATCGACGGAATAAAATTTAGTTTCTGGAGTTAAATCAGTAATCAGGGGATACCAGTTTGTCAGATAATGTGTGGCTAGATACTCAGCCTTAGAAGTTAAGACACCTGCCCCTGTACTCTCTACAACACTAACTAATAACTCATAATTGGAGGGCGAGAGCATCCAACCCCGATAGACCACTTTTGAATCAGGAGTGGGAACTGGGATAATCTTTGATGAACCAGATCCCAGCGACTCCAAAGAAATAACGGAAGTTGCAAACCCAGCATTTTGCATACAAGCAACTTGCTCCAAGTATGCTGCATCCGCTTTCTTAGGATTGAAGTAATCACTAGGAAAAAGAAATATCATAATATTTGGATTGAATATACAGCTAATTACTAATTATTTATAATGGGACTTCCAAAAAATAAAGTCACCAGTAAATCATAATGATAATCATCACGTAGCGTAACGCACCACCTCGAATTTTAGGTGCGTTAGGACATTCGTCCTAACGCACCCTACAAAACTATTGCCTCGTTCCCAGTCTGAGACTGGGAATGCCAGTTCGGAGGCTCCGCCTCCCTCTCCTAGCGGCACCGCCAGGGTATGCATTTCCAGCCAGAGACTGAAAACGAGATTTTACGAAGGTTGTAGCTTAAGTTGACACCAATGCACATCTATGAACCCCTACAGCGTGTTCTATCCTATATCTCATCCATCTGAAAACCGCTACAAGTATTCAATCGGACTTGATATAACAATCTGTTAGCTTTGAGTCACAGGCTGTTTCGCCAAGAACTTCTCTAATTCGGTCAGCGCATCAGCATCAACCTTAGTTTGCATTGGACAGAACTTAGGCCCACACATCGAACAAAACTCAGCAGTTTTATAGATATCTGCTGGCAGAGTTTCATCGTGATATTCCTTAGCTCTTTCTGGGTCGAGTGATAATTCAAACTGACGGTTCCAATCGAAGTTGTAACGCGCCTTTGAAAGTTCATCGTCTCTATCCCTAGCACCAGAGCGATGTCTGGCAATATCAGCCGCATGAGCTGCTATTTTATAGGCAATCAACCCATTCCTAACATCTTCGGCATTTGGTAGACCCAAATGTTCTTTGGGTGTTACATAGCACAGCATTGCAGTACCGTACCATCCAGCCATTGCTGCTCCGATGGCTGAAGTGATATGGTCATAACCAGGAGCAATGTCTGTCACCAATGGCCCCAACACATAGAAAGGTGCTTCAGAACACTCTTCCATCTGTTTACGGACGTTGAACTCAATTTGATCCATTGGCACGTGTCCAGGGCCTTCCACCATCACCTGGACATCATCTTCCCAGGCTTTGCGAGTTAACTGTCCAAGGGTTTTCAATTCAGCTAATTGTGCTTCATCTGAGGCATCATGGGTGCAGCCAGGACGCAGTGAATCTCCTAAACTGAAGGAGACATCGTACTTTTTGAAAATCTCAATAATATCTTGGAAGTGGGTATAAAGCGGGTTTTGTTTGTGGTGATGCAGCATCCACCGCGCCAAAATACCACCGCCACGAGAGACAATACCAGTGATGCGGTTTCTCACCAAAGGCAAATGCTCAATCAAAATCCCTGCGTGGATAGTTTGATAGTCTACCCCCTGCTGGGCGTGCTTTTCGATGATATGCAGAAAATCATCAGCAGTCAGGTTTTCGATTGTGCCGTGGACACTTTCTAAAGCTTGGTAAACCGGCACTGTACCAATGGGAACAGGTGAAGCCTTGATGATGGCGGTACGAATTTCATCCAAATTACCGCCGCCTGTGGACAAATCCATCACGGTATCAGCACCATACTTCACTGACAGATTCAGCTTATCCACTTCTTCCTGAAGATTGGAAGAGTTGGGGGAAGCGCCGATATTAGCATTTACCTTACATTTGGAAGCGATGCCAATAGCCATCGGCTCTAGATTAGTGTGATTAATATTAGCAGGGATAATCATTCGCCCCCGCGCCACTTCCTCACGAATGAGATCCGCAGGGAGGTTTTCCCGCTGGGCGACGTAGTGCATTTCTTCGGTGATAACACCTTGGCGGGCGTAGTGCATTTGAGATACATTACTTTGCCCACGTCGTTTAGCAACCCATTCTGTCCGCATATTGTTAATTCCTAAATAAACAGCTTCCCTCCGCTGGTATTACCCAGACTCAGGTGTTAAGGGTGTGATCTCAGCCTGGTTAGGCACCCCTAGCATGGATGTAGTGTACCACCTTCGTTATATCTGGGAACAAGGGTGTTAACAATTTATGAGGAGAGGGTGGTGTTAAGCCGTTTTTCGGAGTCTGACATAGGCGCAGCCCGTCATAGACATTGCTGTTTCTGTTGAATAATGTCTAATACTGCCTTGTGGATTTCCTCTCTTGTCATTGATGCGGGATAAGTCGCAGAGGGAGGTTTTGCCGTCAAACGATCCGCAAGTGCGTAAAAAGCCTCTTGATCATCTTGGTGTGCAATGACGTAGGCGCGTAATTCTGCCTTGTTCATAGCATCAAAGTTTGGTTTGCTCATGGATATTCCCAGTTACCATCACGACTAATCAGAATTTCTATATCTTCTCCAGCCAAGATGAATATTTTTCCAGTGCGCTCATCCAGACGCACCATGTAAATTGGTTTGTAGGCAGTCGTCAATAATTGACATAGGTAAACACATTTTAGAGCTTGTGCTGCTGTTGGAAGGATAGCCGCTCCTTTGATATAAAAGCTTATTTATATTTTATAGTAATTTAATGGAGCCAAAGCCATACCATAGTCTGTTAATTTTGCGATTGCCGAGATTTATGGCTATTGGCGTGCAAACATCTTCTGGTTTACCAACCTGTAACTCGAACATCAGAATAAAAAGATTGTTAGCAATACTTTATAA
The DNA here is from genome assembly GCF_937863485.1 of uncultured Nostoc sp. GTDB lineage: Bacteria > Cyanobacteriota > Cyanobacteriia > Cyanobacteriales > Nostocaceae > Nostoc. The sequence continues at coordinate 7,155 of NZ_CALMFY010000008.1, forward strand.
TTAGTGCTTTGGCTTTTTCCCGGTGTTCTCCTGTGAATAAATTGAATACTACTTCTTCATCCTGGGAGTAAAGATGCAATAATCCAAACTCCTTAACCCGTGAATAAAGCAAAGGAACGCCAGCAAGAGCTAATAAAGTTGCCTTCTTGCGATCGCGCTCTTTTGCTTCAGCAAAATCATGATATGAAGATTGAAAATCCACTACCAAACAAGGTTTATAGTCATTATTCGTGATCAGAGCGTCTACACTGGAGCTAAAGAAAAACTTTCTTAGTTCGATATCAAGGTTGCTGTCTAGTTCACAAAATTGGCATAAGCTTACCTGTGTATGAATTTTATAATTTTCATCGACGCAGGTTTGCAAAAACTCTAGCATCCTTTCTTCATAAGCATTGACAAGTCTTTTTAGCTTGATAGTCATTAATATTTCTCCATCATAATTTTGGCAAAGTAACTAATGAATTCTTCTAATACTTCCCTTGATTTGATATGTGCTTGCCAGGTATAAGGAAAAAGCTGATCCTCCTTTAGACGGATACAGAGTCCTCTCTCTTCCAAACCTGGATGTAGTTCGTATTCAACGTAATTAGCATGAAAATAACCTATAACTTTATCTCCTAGAGATAATCCTCCATCATCAGCTATTTCATCTAAAAAAAGCTCCGAATTACTGGGTAAAACCCAATATGTCTCTACATGATAATATCGATATTCATGCTCTATATGTAAAGATAATAAAAATGGCTCCACTACTACACGAGGTAAAGAAATATATAAGCCATCTTTCCGTTGAGCTAAGACTAGTTGATAACGTTTAGTTCCCTTTATAGTAGGATTTTTAAGTCTATATCCTATATATTGAGATGTTCGCTTTTCCTCAAATTTGTGATAAAAACCAAGTTTCTCCAGCATACTGATAGCTAAAGACAACAAATCTTCCCCGCCTTCAATTACCTGGATATTTGTTGAAACCAAACGGGGAACGCCGTTTTCTACTTCAAACCGCTGGATAATATCATATATAATTTTTGACATGAATTAATTCCCAAAACCCTTGGCTAAGGTTCATGGAAATAGTGTAATGCTTATTCTTAAATAATCCAATAGTCTAGGATAAGATTTTTAGATTTTTGGGGAAGTGCCAATTCTCTCCATAGCTTGATGGCTATACTAAAGGCGATCGCATTCCTCACACCCTTGAACTAAAAGCTTTTAACTACCAGGTATTATGCGATCGCCTTGATTTTGTACAGTTGACTCATCCAGTTAGACTACAACAAAATTGGTTGCGCTTAGTGAGAGTCCACTGCTGAGTTGCGCGAATTGTACCTGAGTAAAAGCACCACCGCTACCATCTTGGTCAAAGGACAGTGCGCCTGTAATATTGTCGTAAATAAATCGTTGAGCGATCGCTGTCGCACCTGAACCGATGGTAAACTGACTAACCGAGAGTGTACCTACTGTTAAAGAGCCGCCGAAACCAGCAGCCGATACCTGAATAACTTCACCAGTGGTGTTGAAGTCATTAAGACTATCAATGCCTTCACTATAATTATTGAACACAAAAGTATCAATCCCATCTCCCCCGTACAGAGCATCACTGCCCCTGTTTCCAGTCAGGAGATCGTTGCCATTATACCCATAGAGCACATCGCCGTTATTACCCCCGACAATCTTGTCAGCGTAAGTTGTACCACTGATATTTAATTGTTCAACATTCTTGTAGCTAACTCGATTTGTGCCAGCCGTAATCGAGCCTTGGTTAGTGGTTGCATTGAAAGTCGAGGTGATTCC
>NZ_CALMFY010000008.1:9048-16357 GCF_937863485.1 uncultured Nostoc sp.
GTAATCGAGCCTTGGTTAGTGGTTGCATTGAAAGTCGAGGTGATTCCCTCGGTAGTATCACTACTGTAATTGACTTCCAAATAATCCGAACCCGTACCCCCATCTACTTTTTGAGTCACTAAAAAAGAAGGAGAGGTAGATGGGGCCCTGAAATAGAAGGAGTCATCGCCATCCCCCCCATTTAGGGTGTTAGCACCACTGACTCCATAGGCGTAAAATTTATCAGAGCCAGTTCCGCCTGAAACAATATTTTTGCCAAAACTATCCTGAATCGAAAATTCGTCATTTCCTGTATCCCCACAGAGGGTGTTATTCCCAAAAGAAGAAGAAACATCTAGATAATCATTCTCACTTCCGCCCTTGAGGATATTGTTGCCAGTGGTAGCTGTAGCATAAATTTGATCACTCTCAGAACCGCCCTCTAAGAGGTTTTTCCCAGAAGAATTAGAAACATCTAAATAATCATCCCCACTTCCTCCTTTGAGGGTATTACTGCCAGTGGTAGCTGTAGCGTAAAGTCTATCATTGTCAGAGCCGCCGTTTAAGAGGTTTTTTCCAGAAGAATTGCTAATATGGAGGACATCATCGCCCTGGAAACCATAGAGGCTATCATTGCTCCCTAAGCCATTAAGGATGTCATTAGCGTTAGTACCATTGATAATTGCCATAACTTCTATCTACCTAAATCAATTTTTCAGGAACTTGAGATATTAACCTGCCAGTACTGCTGTTTTAAGGCACAAAAATTTAGCCGAAAGTTGACGCTTTCGGTATAGTTTTTGCCAAATTTAAAAACACTAATTTTTCAGTGCATTTCAGCTTTTTGACTGGCTTATAAGCATTATCCAGCTAACCTGTTACATAAAGAGTTAGTTAATTTAATTACTATAGCCTTTATTTTTTTAAGGGTCACTACTTAGGTTAGTATTTTTTCCTACTTCACCTTACTTGTCTATTTTTGTAGTTTTTAGGATAGCTATTTACGTATTATTTACAGTGAAGCTTGCTTAAAAATCGGGAACTTGTGGGATACGATGAAATAGCGATACTTAATCAAAACGCAGATTCAGACCTTGATATTTTACGTTTTATTTTTTTGCGAAGGTATTTTTAATAGAAATTGTTTTTTAGCTGTAGCTGTGTGATACTTGCGTTTAAATTCATAAAATCCTATATCTTTGCGCGATTCTCTTGGGGCGATCGCATTAAATAATGCCGCACAATACCCGAACAAGGGGCTTAAGCCCCAAGTTTTACAAAGTATTGGTATATTCCCTTATTGTTAGCTAAGTACAGATATTTCAGTGAGTAGGCACAGCTACTTTCGCGTGTTTGTTAACATAGTCCACAAATAATTGCTTCAGCCTGGGACTAACACCAGCGTGTTCAAAGAATCCAAAACCCAGATTCTTAGCTCTTGCTAAGGTTTCCTCTGGTGTTAATCCCTCGTGGATAGCGATACTCAATAGCGCGATTCCAGTTGATCGCATCCCGGCTGCACAATGCACAACTGCTGGTTTAGGGATTTGTTCTAGGATCATAAGGATTTTGGTAATCGCCTCTTCATTCAAATTTTTTAAATCCACTTTGAGTGGAACATTCGTATAATGCAGCCCCAATGCTTCCGCTACTTTTTGCTCATCCTTGGAAAATCCTAGTTCATCAGGCGATCGCAGATTTAGAACGGACTTAAAACCTTCTTGGATAGCTTGCTCAAGCTGTTTTGGTATGACTTGTCCTGTGGTTGTCAAATTTTCGTTAATCTGTATGGCGTTGATCACATTTACTCCTTTTGATTTTCTGATGTCTTCTGGCTTGGTAAATACTCTAATAAGCAAGCTTTGAGAATATATTCAAGTAAACACAGCAAAACTAGCCAAATATCAAACGATATTGCTTGATTACTTCAAAATTTGTCTTTTGAAGTTAGTTATTTTATTGCTTTATCCATAATAGACGTATTGTCGATAGACTTACCGTACTTTAAATCTAATTATACGTTTTGTCGATAGGATTAATTGAGCTTGGGTGAGCAATTTGGCTGAAGATTTTCGGTAAATAGTATAACTCGATACATTATAATTTTGCCTAAGTTATCTTTTGCAGCGGCATCTTGAGTATTTTTAACGAGGACACAAATAATGACTGTAAATGAACAAGTTTCTTCTCTATCCATTGGAATAGTATTGTTCCCAAATGTGACGCAGTTAGATTTCACCGGGCCCTACGAAGTTTTTGCTAAATTGCCAAACACGCAATTATATCTGCTGGCGCAAACACTCGAACCAATTCAAAGCGATTGCGGCCTTACCTTTCTACCGGACACAACCTTTGCTCAACCCCCAGCCTTAGATGTGTTATTTGTGCCAGGAGGCCCAGGTATCAATGCCAAGATGGAAGATCCAAAGTTTCTCGACTTTCTCAAAACCCAAGCCAAACAAGCCCGCTACATTACATCTGTCTGCACTGGTTCTCTGCTGTTGGCGGCGGCTGGTTTGCTTCAGGGCTATCGCGCCACTACTCACTGGCGATCGCTGGATTTGCTTGAGATGTTGGGAGTTGAGACAGTTTCAGAAAGAGTTGTCATTGATCACAATCGAATTACAGGCGGCGGTGTAACAGCTGGCATTGATTTTGGGCTGGCTTTAGCAGCTGAGTTATTTGGGGAAGCGATGGCTCAAGCAATTCAACTAGGAATTGAATACAATCCCCAACCTCCTTTTAACAGTGGTTCTCCCCAAACTGCCCCTGCGGCTGTACTTACTCAGGTTACAGCTGCGAGTCAAAATGTTCAGGAAATCAGACGGCAGATTGTCCAGCGAGTTGTAACTCAATTGCAAACTGCTAATATCAGTAAAGCAGTTGAGAATTTGGCTAGTTGATGTGTTGCGATGTCTATGACGGGCAAAGCTGGGGCAACTAAAATTTCTCATAACCAAACTTGATAACTTTGGATCAGTGAATGTCAGCCCTGAACCTATGAGCGCAAAGGAAATATCTCTTCGACCTGCCCAGGAAACAGATGCGTGGGTGCTGAGTGCAATTCATATTGCCGCTATCAAAGCTCTGCCTGCAACTTTCTACACAAAAAAAGAACTTTTAGCTTGGCGTAATAACTGCGACAAGCCCGATGGTTCAAATATCTTGAAGAGGATGAAAGTGGAAACTTTTTGGGTTGCGATCGAGGGAGATGTTGTTATAGGTTTTGCTAGTTTTATTGTTGATGAACTCATCGGGCTGTATGTCCATCCTAAATATCAAGGTAAAAGCATCGGGCGTGCTTTAGTGCAGCATTTTTGCGAGCAAGCAACTGATCAAGGTATAGATAAGGTAATTACAACTGCTAGCCTTTATGCTGAAGGGTTTTATTTACGACTGGGATTTACTGCCATCCAAAGAGCACCTCATTATTTAAGAAGTGGGGTAGTTGTCCCAGTTACTAAAATGAGTAAAGCATTAGCTACTACCACAATATGATGAAATTGATTGAAGTTAGAGCCGATTGTAAGCTTGTTTTTTTGATAAAGTTCCATTATTTTCAGAAAAACATTTCGTATTTCTGAAATTTGGGATTGTAAAATAGTTATATGATTATATATTTTAAAAACTCATAGTTAATCTTAATAAGACTTTAGTGTCGAATAAAACAACTTTTATTATTACTCTTTTCTCCCAAGTTGCCGCCACTTTTTTTACATAACCTACGATGTAAGTAAGTACTTGCCAGCATAAATGAATAAAACCATCCGTTCATCAACTCTCACCCGTAGACGTTTGATAGAAGCCGCCTCGCAGGTATTTGCCAGTTTAGGTGTTCAAGGAGCAACTACCCGTGAAATAGCTCGTGTTGCTGGTGTGAATGAGGTGACTTTATTTCGCCACTTTGCTAGCAAAGAACAACTTCTGGGAGCAGTAATCGAAAATGCCTTTGTACTCCAGACAGAAGCCCTTGCACACCCCGAAGCGTGGACACAGGATCTAAAAATTGACATTACACAGTATGCCCATCTTTACAATAGTATGCTAGAGGCACAGGAAGACTTAATTCGTACCTTCATTGGAGAAGCCAAACGTCATCCAGAGGCAGCCAAACAAGTGATTCAAGAAGCTGCCAAGCCTTTAGGAGAAAAACTGATAGCTTACCTACAATCGAGTCAGAGACGAGGCATCGTCAGAGCAGACCTTGATCCATTTCCAGCAGTCGATATGTTTACAGGAATGCTGTTAGCTGGAATGCTATGCCGCAGTGCAAAATTCAATCAACGCAGCTATAGCTGTGAGGACTATATCGAAACCTGTGTAGATATTTTTGTGCGCGGTATCACTGCCACTCCCCTCTCAGTTTTCAATCCGGCTGTAAGCTAACGTGAGTTATTTTCAGGGGTGGGTAGAACCTGGAAATGAGGTTTTAAAAGTGTTTTGGCTTAAGTTGACACCAATGAGCATTGCTGTACTCTTACAAGTGGTCTGTATTCCAGGCAATTGAGAATCGCTATATGCCTGTTTGCTTGCCCAAAACACCAAAATGAATACGCGATATACTCAAATGAGAAAGCAATCTGTCGTTTGCTTGCTGAATCCACTGAAATGAGAAAGCAATCAAGCATTTTGAGTAAGCAATATGCCTTTTTGCTTGCTGAATTTACCGAAATGAGAAAGCAATCAAGCATTTTGAAGTCGGGAATCTGACTTAACTTCAGCCATGCTTACAACCTGCTTGTAAAATTGAATATAATACATCAAGACTTTTAGGCACTGTGAACTTTTTTATCGGTTGTGCTGTTTGGGCATATAAAGGTTGGGTGGGCGAACTCTATCCCCAAGGCACTCGCACTGCCGATTTTCTCCATCTTTACAGTCGTCGCTTCACGACTGTAGAAGGTAACACCACCTTTTATGCGGTGCCTAACCAAGAAACTGTAACCCGTTGGGCTGCCGAAACACGAACAGGTTTTGAATTTTGTCTGAAATTACCGCGAGATATTACCCATCAAGGGTTGCTACAACCTTATATTCCGGCTGCTTTAAAATTTCTGGAAGGGATGCGCCCTTTAGAGAAGCGTCTTGGACCAATGTTTGCCCAGTTACCACCCAGTTATGCACCTGCATTGCTTGACGATTTGACCAACTTTCTGGAAGCTTGGCCGCGTACAGAAGCACCCCTAGCGCTGGAAGTTCGGCATCCCGACTGGTTCAAAGAACCCCATGCTAGTAATTTAACGGTGCTTTTAGAAAAGCTAGGTGTGGGACGGGTACTCTTAGACTCGCGCCCCATCTACACTGGAGATGATGACCCGCAGTTACAATCGGAACGGCGTAAACCTAAATTACCCTTGCAATTGAGTGTGACAGCACCTTTCACTCTAATTCGGTTCATTTCTCATCCAAATTTATCAGTGAATCAGCCGTTTATGGAAGAGTGGGTAAGGCAGATTCAGCAATGGTTGGAGATGGGAGTGCGAATTTATTTCTTTGTCCATTGTCCAATAGAAGCGCGATCGCCTAGCATAGCCCGTCACTTCCAACAGCTATTAGAACAGAGTGATACACCAGTTCCACCCCTACCTTGGAATAATCTTGAGCATCCCCCCAATCAGCTCAGTTTATGGTCTTGAAAGGCAGGGTGCAAGGAACAGAGGGAGTAGGGGAGTAGTCCCACAGAATGAAATTACTAATTTTTTAACTTTTACAAGATATCTAATGTTTAGTAATTCAAAAAAGAGCGATAATTAGTGTTGCGAGACTCTTCTGTTAAAGCTTCATATCGCTTTCTCCTTCACAAAAAGGGTAATAGCCCTATTTTTTAAATGGCGATCAGGGTTTAAGTGATGCATGAATATATTTAACAGAAAAGCATTGATTTTTAATATGTATGTGATTTCAGCGAATTTTTTGAGAGCAGTTATATCAAAGGAGGTTGAGATGAATCGTCTTCTTTATGAAAGTTCAGTCTCATACAAAGGATATCTCATCATTCCATTTGTTTTTGGGCAAGCTGATAATTACGAGATTTATTCGTATAAATTGCTATCTGAGATTGGGCACAAAAGCAAATTTCATAAAGCAGAAAACCCAGCCGGAATCTATGGAAGTGGCGTTAGTAATATCGTTGATATTGCTAAAGAACATATAGATCAAAATTTAGAGTTTGTTCATCGGGGGGATAATTTTAAGTCTCGCTACATTTATCGTAACAATTTGATTATCATCTTCCAAGAAGGAGACAAATGTTTTTATGACCATTACCCACCAGAGTTATTGAATAATATTGCAGCTCCAAAATTATTCAAATCCGAATATGAATGTTTGAGTTGGATTAAGCAAGGGCTTAATGGGCAACATGTGCGGCAAAGAGCTATTTGAAGGAGGTAGAAGTTATCCAATTTTAGATTTTGAATTTTGAATTTTGGATTGAAGAGAAATCTAAAATTGGCAGAGTTAGGAGTAAAACAAGCTTAATATCTTGTTTTCACCTCGTTCCCAGTCGGAGACTGGGAATGCCCCTCATTGAGGCTGCCGCCTCCCTTATTCGCGATCGCAGCCTAGCAGATTTGTGCAACTCTTTAGAAGAGTACTTAGCACAAGTAGAAGCAGTTGCTTTGGGTGTACCAATTGCAGTTTTAAGTGCCACCAATCATCAAGGATTGGATGCCTTAAAACCTTACCTGCAACCAGGACAGACAGTTACTTTGTTGGGGTCTTCTGGTGTTGGGAAATCCACTATCACTAACCAACTGCAAGGCGCATCTGTGCGAGTTGTGCAACCAGTCCGGCGAGGTGATGACCGAGGTAGACACACGACAACTCATCGTGAGTTGATTTTGCTCCCTACTGGCGGATTAATTATTGATACCCCAGGAATGCGAGAAATCCAAATTTGGGCAGGTGATGAAGGTTTGCAAGAAACTTTTGCAGACATCGAAACCTTGGCGCAGAAATGCCATTTCCGCAATTGTCAGCATCATAACGAACCCGGTTGTGTAGTGCAGCAGGCTTTGGCTGAGGGAGAACTTGATTATTCCCGGTTTTTCAGCTACCAAAAGTTACAAAAAGAACTTGACTACCTTACCCGCAAACAAGACCAGAGGGCACAACTAGCTGAGAAAGAACGATGGAAGAAGATTCATAAAGCCATGCGAAATCATCACAAGCGCTAATTGCACAGGTGTCATACCATTTCACACAAACTTTGATACATATAGATTTCTCGTAAGGGCACAGCATTGGTCATTGGTGTCAACTTAAAGTGAAAGCTATAGCAATCCGATTTGATTGCGTGAAAAAATCTAAGTATATGTAGGGGAGCCAG
>NZ_CALMFY010000009.1 GCF_937863485.1 uncultured Nostoc sp.
CATTGCCATGCCCCTACCAACGTATTTGTATCATTATTAAAGTGAAATGGTATTACATCCTCTTATAGTACAATTATACTATAAAAAATAAAATTGTGTAGGCGTAGCCCGTCGTAGACATCGCCCTGTAATGAGGTATTATTCCGCTACCGAGCATTTCTGCCATACTGCTGAATAGCGCCAGAATAGATGCTTTATAACCTTTTGCCCCTGAGTAACTTTGTATAAATTCGTTATTTAGGCTCCGGGTTTGAAATAATCAAAGAGGCGATCGCCTGAATCTGCGCGAATCAATGCCACAACTACATCGGGTAAGGTGGCTAAACTGGGGTAAATCAAATAACGTGGTTCCCAATCGGGGCGGAACTTGTCTTTGTAGGAGTGCAGTCCCTTGAAATTGTAGAAGCGATTTAAATGCTGGTAAAGATAGTGCAATACTTTCTCCAAGCGGCGCGATTCTGGGTTGTCTCCAACTCCTGCAAAGGCAGAAAGACCGAAATTAAAGCTGTCGTAGCCACACTCTTTAAAATGCTGGAGTAGGGAAATAAATAGAAAGTCCATTGTGCCATTTTCGATGGACGGGCGGTGTCGCATCATGTCAATCGTCGCTTCGTTGAGTTGGTACTCCCGGACAATGTTGGCAAAGGCGCTAATCTGACCTTCGGGATTATGTATTACAGCAATTTCGCACTCTCGTAGGTAAGCTTCGTCAAACCAACCTAAAGAAAAGTGTTTTTCTGAACCTTGTACCATCTTCAGCCATTCATCACTCACAGGTTTGAGTCGGTGCAATAAATCATTGGCGATAGGTGGTTGGTAAAAATCGATTTGGTATCCTAGCTTAGTTAAACGATTGATTGATGGTCTAAAGTTTTTACCGGCTTTACCTTGTAAGGTAAAAGTTTTCAGGTCAACGATCGCTTCTTCTCCAATCTTGAGTACCTTAAACCCCAACGACTTGTAAAGCTGAATATCATCGGGCAAAGTTTGGTAAAAGCCAGGATACCAATCGTTGCGCTGGCAAAACTGCCAGAAAGCAATAATTGTCTCTTTGCGGTCTTCAATCGGGCCTATGGGATCTCCTAAGGCGATCGCACCCCGTCCTTTGGGAACATAAGCAATTACACTGTTACCAGTAGGACTAAAATAATAACTTTTATCATTTAATAGAGTCAACGCTGCTAAAGAAGAACGGCCGTATTGCTCGACAATTTCTTTTGCCTTTTGCTGTTCCTTTGGAGTTGCTAGATTGCGCCAAAACACAGGTTGCAACAGCATTAATATTGCATATGTAATAGTAACCGCGGCAATAATATAGATAGAATTAGCAAAAAATTCTCCAAATCGGCCCTTTGGTTGCAGTCCCCAATTATCCTCGGTGAAGAACATCGCTAAAGTCTGAACTATCGCTTCACGCCAATTAAAATTTTCTGAAAATTTGCCATCTAACAAGTAAAATCCAACAGTACCGTATGCCAGGGTGAATAATAAAGCGCCTATTAACACTCGAACTCCCCGTGCGATTGAAGGACGGTCTGATTTGGCTGTGAAAAAATGGCGCATCCAGATTAATTGCAGCAGCAAAACTCCAGAGAGGAGACTTTCTTCATAATCCAACCCCTTCAGCAAGTGGCTGAAAATGGAAATCACTAGTAAACCAATGGTAAGTAACCAGGCTATTTTTTTTCGCCGTAATAAGTTAGTAGCAAGTGTGAGTAAAACAAACCCAGTCAGCGCTGCAAATATATGACCACTAGCACGAATTTCAAATGGTAAAAATTCCTTCAACCAGTGATTTCGCCCATATAGGTTAGGTGTCACTGCTGACAACAAATTTATTACTCCGACTAAACCTGTAAGGAAAGCTGCACTCCAAAGTCCAATCTGAGTTTTTAAATTATTGGCCATTAGTCTAAAAGTATTAATTAGAAGTTAGGAGTTTTGGCTCTACCACTCTCTTTAGGGACTAAAATAATAAACAAACTAGTTTTATCGGCTGTGTTACTTATACGGATTAAGTTTTGATGTTTTGAATTTTCTCCATAACACCTTAATTTTAATGTCGTAGCACAACCGGAGCGGTAAAACCTGAGTTTTCAAATTTTAACTCTTAACTGTTAACTTTTTTAAATTGTTCCCCTACATACGAGAGCGAATCTTTAAGATGCTTGTGGAAGTAGTTCCAGCCTACATCAGCGCCAGACAAACCATGACCTCCTGGAAACGCATAAAATACGTGACCAATGCCTAATTTGTTTAAGGTTTCATTGAAGGCTTTGGTAGAAGCCAGTAAATTAGTATCGTTCAGACCCGCATCCAGGTAAACACGCAATCGTTTCCTATCTTCAGGTGATAGCTGTTGTACGATTTGTTGGGGACTATTTTGTGAACCGCTATTATCAGTAAAGTAACCGCTATGACTAAACAGAATGTGAAAGTTGTTCAAATAGCGTAACCCGATATTAAAAGCCCCCCATCCCCCAGAAGACAGACCTCCCAATGCCCAAAACTGGGGTTTTTCTAAAGTGCGGTAGCGCGACTTGACAACTTGTACTAATTCTAAACCAATCAAAATCCCTATTTTGCCATTCGGCCCATCAAAGTAATCAGGATCATACAAAGGACTAGAACCGCGATTATCATTACCATCAGGTGTAATTACAATCGATGGTGGTAATTTTCCATTTTGATAAAGCTTATGCAGTATGTCTAAGATTGCGTATTTATCAGCGTAAGCACGGGCATCATCATGACCACCGTGTAGTAAGAATATTACGGGGTAGCGCTTTTGCTGATTTTTGTTATAACCAGGGGGCAAAATCACGCCGTAGTTACGGACTGCACCCATCGCTTGGGAGTTGAAGGTTGCTAATTGAAACTTTAGCCCAGTATATGATTGTTTTTGGGGCGGGTCTAGTTGCGGCGCACCTAAGATAAATACATAATAATAACCACTAATAGTAAGGATAGCGATCGCTCCTGCCAAACTAATTAAAAATTTAGAAATTTTCATCTTCTTTTAGTTGGTAAAAAAAGTTACCTCTATTCAAACTTACTTATAGTTAATCTGCTACAATTTTCCAGCAGAGTTTTCAAGATTTACATTTTGATAAGATTAGATTATTTTTGAGTATTTTTAGCAGAGAAATCTAATTTTTCAGATTTATGTGCTATATCAGATAATTTAAATTGTTCGCCCACAAATGTCAAAGAATCGGCTAAATGTTTCCGCCAGTATTTCCAGGTATGACTGCCAGGGAACTCACGAAATAGATTATAAATTTTTAGTTCGTTTAGGACTTTAGCAAATTGTTCGGCTTGGTCGATTTCTTCAATATCTGATTTACCTGAATCTAAGTATATCCGCAACCTTTTTTTAGCTTGTGGAGGAATGGTTTTGATATAAGTTATTGGACTATTGATTGGGCCGCTTTTATCCTGAAAATAACCACTATGACTAAATAAGATCGAGAAATGATCCGAGTTATGTAATCCTACATTGATTGCTCCCCAACCACCAGAAGATAAACCACCTATTGCCCAAAAATCTGGATTGGTTAGTGTCCGATAACGGCTTTGCACAACTTTTACTAACTCATCCCCCACCGCTGTAGAGACTTTACCGTTAGGCCCATCAATATATTCAGGGTCCCAGTAGCGACTAGAGCCACGTTTGTCGTTGCCATCTGGTGTGATGATGATGCTGGGTGGCAACTTCCCTGTAGTATAAAGTTGTTCCACAGTCTTGAGAGCTTGTCCCTTGTTCTGAATAAACCAATCAGTGGGGTAACCATGTCCACCGTGGAGGAGAAAGATTACAGGATAGCTTTGTTTTGGGTTTTGCCCATAGCCAGGGGGTAAAGAAACGCCGTAGGTACGACTTGCGCCCATTACTTGACTATCGTAAGTTTCAATTTTGTAACTTAGGAGAGTAGCTACGTCGCTAGCATTAGGTTGGCTTGGTGGGACAGAAGGCGTTGTTTGTAAATCCTGCTGTTGAGGTATTTTTGCTGCTACAGTTTGACGGTAATTACAGCCAACTAGAGTTAATACTGAAACTAGCAAGAGAATTTTAGATTGTTTGTAGTTCATCTTTGAAGCGTATGGGGCATTTGGCAGTTGGTGCTGGCAATCATCAAGTTTACGCAAGTAATTTGTCAATGCTGTGTCAACAGGATGGAAACTTTACGACTGGTTGTAAATTAAAAGTCAAGAGTTAGGATAAGTTTCTTCACTATGCTTAAAAAGTTGCAACACAATTTCAGCACCCTGTTCGGCTTGTTGCTGCTGGTGCTTTCCCTGTGGGCGATCGCTAACGAATTGCGTGAGTATAATTATCTTGATATCCTCAACTCTCTAGCTGCTATTCCCAAAAGTCGCTTAAGCTGGGCAATTTGGCTGACAGCCTTGGGCTATCTAGTGATGATTGGGTACGATATCTTAGGTTTTAGCTACATTAATCGTTCCCTAAGTTGGAACAAGATTGCTTTAACCAACTTTATTAGCTCTGCGTTTAGTAATACGATCGGTTTTGCCTTACTGACTGGCAGTGCTATCCGTTATCGATTTTATGCTAGTTGGGGAGTGTCAGCAGTAGCGATCGCTCAAGTAATTGCTTTTGCCAATTTTACTTTTTGGTTAGGGATGTTTGCTACAGCAGGTTTCTTGTTCCTTGTCAACCCTTTGAAAATTCCCACTCAACTACATTTACCTTTTACCACTGTGCGTCCCATCGGCGTGATTTTTCTGGTATTAGTAGCTATCTATTTGCTAGGAAGTATTCTTATTAAACAACCGTTAATAATTCGTGGACAAGAATTTCGATTTCCTTCTTTTAAAATATCCCTTGCACAGATAGCAATTTCAAGCTTTGACTGGATTTTGGCCGCAGCAGTTCTTTATGCTGTGCTTCCTGCTAATATATCTTTGTCCTATCTGGATTTTTTGGGAATCTACTTACTAGCGATGTTTGCAGGTGTTGTTAGTAATGTCCCCGGTGGTTTGGGAGTGTTTGAAACTATAATTTTGCTGATTCTCTCCTCAAAAGTTTCTGGTGCAGCAATTTTGGGTTCATTGCTGGCTTATCGGGGGGTTTACTATTTCTTACCTTTGCTAATAGCAGCGGGTTTGCTAGGACTTTATGAAATTAAACCGCATCCACCTTGAAAACTGTAGTTCTTTCCGTATGCAAAGAAATAAACCCTCATCCCCCAGCCCCTTCTCCCAATATTGGGAGAAGGGAGCCGGAAAGAAGTCCCTCTCCCCCTACTTGGGAGAGGGATTTAGGGTGAGGGCAAAAACTACGGTTCTCAACATAGATGAGGTTTAGATTGAGATCCGGTAATTTCAAAAATATCAATAAACTGTAAAGTCCCGTTTCAGTATGAACACGAATAACAAGATTCCCGACTTCTCGAAGAAGTCGGGGATCTAAGACTTTAAATTAAGTTAAATCGGTAACTGCTGTTAATTTTAAATACGGAATACTTCAGCGATATCTTCACAACTAGCGGCGGAAAATCATAATTTTTGCTGAGGCGATCGCTAATTTAATTCCATCAAGATAGTAACAGTTAGTGGCAAATTTTGAATGAGATTTCCAGAAATCATCATCAAAATTCGGTTTTACTGATTGAGGATAGAAAAAATTATGAAAAACAGAGTATTGTTTGCCATGAAGATCAGGGAAAGTTGGGTAGGAACATTGATTCCCAGTGCTTTTGCTGCTTCACCCTATGCTGTGGGACAAAAGGCTGAGGTTCTTTGGCAGGAAGCATGGTATCCGGCAACGGTTCTTAATGTTAATGATGATCAGTGCTATATTACCTACGATGGTTATGATAGTTCCTGCAATGAATGGGTTGGATATTCACGCTTTCGGGCATCATTTCAAATAGGAGATTCAGTAAGAATTTTGTGGAAGGGGATATGGTATGAAGGACAGGTTTTAGAAGTTAATAACAATCTTTATAAAGTTACTTATGATGGCTACGATCGCTCTTGGGATGAGTGGGTTGAACCTTTCAGGGTAAGCAGATAGGGAATATTTCACTTTTATAAGTTGGGAGGGACGATTTCACCTGTTGGAGTCGTCCCATAATTTTTTTGTATGGCAATGCTATTTGAGTTGTAAGAATTAGGACTTACGCAAAAAACCTCTCAAACTTTTATTCCTCCGTGTCCTCTGCGTCCTCTGTGGTTCGATTTTCCATTACCTGTGCGTAAGTCCTGAGAATTATCGAACCGCC
This sequence comes from uncultured Nostoc sp., assembly GCF_937863485.1. GTDB lineage: Bacteria > Cyanobacteriota > Cyanobacteriia > Cyanobacteriales > Nostocaceae > Nostoc. The sequence continues at coordinate 6,249 of NZ_CALMFY010000009.1, forward strand.
AAGAACGCCGAGAGAAGAAGGAAAGAAGTTTACAAATCATTTAGAACTGCTATATTTGCCCTTCATTACCTATTTAGAGACTGTTAGACTGAGAACCATAAGTAAAATCTCGTGTATTTTGGCAAACTTATGGAGCCAGTATCACTCACAGCGGCTGCGATCGCAACCTTGGTCATCACCAAAGCTATAGAAAAAACCGTAGAGAAGATAACAGAAAGTACACTGGACAAGCTAAAACTGCTGCGTCAAAAAATTTGGGATAAGTTCAAAGGTAAGCCGAAAGTACAGCAAGCCTTAATAAAAGCTGAACAAGGTTCTAAGGAAGATTTAGATTTAGTGGCTGACTACTTGCAAGTGGAGATGGACACCGACACCCAATTTGGCGAAGAAGTTCAAAGCCTTGCTAAAGAAATTAACCAAGAAATTAATATTGGTAAAGTTCAAGGTAAAAATGTCCAGAATGTTTACGGTGGTCAAGGTTTTCAAAGCAATGATAGTAAAGCTCCTACGTTTCAAGGCGTAGACAATAGCCCCATTACTATCAATTACAATAATCATCCCCCTGATTGACTACAGTCGCCTGAAGGGGAACGGGTAAAGTTAAATCTCACTACTGGAACACCGCAAAATCTGCCCCTGAGTGGGGTGGTGGAATTTGTCGGACGTGAAGAAGAATTGCAAAATATTCACCAACTTTTGCAGGATAATAAACAAGTAGCCATTGCTGCGATCGCGGGGATGGGTGGAGTTGGTAAAACAGAACTCGCCCTGCAATATGCCATCCAGCAACGCGAAACATACAACGGTGGGCTTTGCTGGTTGCTGGCAAAAACTGGGGATGTGGGCATTCAAGTTGTGCAGTTTGCGAGAACGCAGCTTGATTTAAAGCCGCCAGAAGATTTTGATATACTCGCGCAAGTGCAATATTGTTGGCGGTGTTGGCGTGAAGGTGATGTGCTGCTAGTGCTGGATGATGTCAGCGACTACGAGCAAGTTAAGCCTTACTTACAATCGTTACCTTCTCGGTTTAAAGTGCTGATGACTACGCGCCAGAACTTGGGCACGCATCGCACAGTTATCTTTGGATGTGCTGCAACCAGAGGCGGCGCTGGAGTTATTAAGGTCTTTACTCAAAGAAACACCAGGGCGAATTGAGCGAGAATTAGCTTTAGCAAATCAGTTGTGTGAATGGCTGGGATATTTACCTTTGGGTGTGGAATTAATGGGGCGCTATCTGGCGCGGAAACAGGATTTATCTCTAACAGAAATGTTGCGGCGGTTGGAGAACAACCGACTAGATGAGCGTTCCCTGTCTAAATCTAAGTCAGAAGCCGACATGACAGCACAACGAGGTGTATTAGCAGCCTTTGAGTTGAGTTGGCAGGAATTAGAAGACGACGATAAACAATTGGGTTGTTTATTGAGTTTATTTGCAGCCGCACCCATACCTTGGAAGTTGGTGGAACAGTGTTTACTAAAGGATTTGCGTAAAAATCAAAATAAAATCTCACCTCTACAGGCTCTCTTGTTAAGCTTGAACTCGATGATTAGTAAACTATTTCAGCTTAAGAAGAAATCTCTAGAGAAAAATGTAGAAGATTTAGAAACAATCAGAGACAATAAGCTGTTGAATCTGCACTTACTCCAGCGCAAAGGTAAGGGAGTTTACCAATTGCATCCACTGTTGCGGCAGTTTTTCCAATATAAGTGTACAGGTTTAGAAAAGGCAGAGGAACTTAAGCGATCGCTTTGTCGAGTAATGGTAGCAGTTGCTAAAGATATTCCTGACTCAGCTACCCTTGAGCAAATCAATGATATCACCCCCGCCACACCTCATTTAGCAGAAGTAGCCAACAATCTCATTCAATATATAGCCGATGAAGATTTACTTTGGGTATTCCTTGGCAACGCTCGATTTTACAATGGTCAAGGTTTATATAACCAAGCTTTACCTTGGTATGAGCAGTGTTTAGAAGTTACTAAAAAGCGCTTGGGTGAAGAACATCCAGATGTCGCCACTAGCCTCAACAACCTAGCGT
>NZ_CALMFY010000010.1:0-4944 GCF_937863485.1 uncultured Nostoc sp.
ACTAATGACAAATGACTCACTCCTCACTCCTAACTCCTGTTTACTTACTCCATTGTCCGGATTAATTTGCTTCATAGCGCTTTAACAGCATAAGCAAAAACTCAGATGCTGTGAGATGACCTTTGGGTGGAAAAATCCCAATGGATGAATCTACCCACCAGCCTTGTACAGTTTCGGGCGATTTCCACATGGACAAATGATCAACTGCTGGCTGTGCATAAAAGTTATTTTGCCCACTACCTAGCAAACAGGAACTCCAATGGGTGAAATAATCATGGCTCATCCGATGAATAGGGAAATTACCCTGTAGTGGTACTCCCCATCCATCTATAGCAATAAACGCTTTCACACGACCACCCAAGAGTTGCCACAAACACGCTGCCCCTATTGCCCCAACTACGCCAGCACTAAAGCTAATGAATATAATTGGTGATTTTAGCTGATCACCCAAGTGATACCTGCGGTGAGCTACGCTAACGCGCAAAAACTGTAAGATATGAAATGCTGATAGAACCATAACATCTTTACCCGGATAAATCAGTATATTTGCGGCATTATAAGCGATCTCCCCATTAGAAACCATATCTAATAATCCGACTTTAAAGCTTTCAGTTAAGTTTGACTCATGAATTCCAGGGCAAATAATTATACTCATCTGTCTATTCTGAAAATTGCGGATGTATATCGGTACTAGCAGCTTTTCTTATTAATAACTTAAATCTGCTGTGGCGGTCTATTAGCAAAGGACACGTACTCCTACGGAGAAGCAAGCTACGCAGAGCGTCTCGTAAAGCCTGCGGCATAGCAACTCTTAGAGACGCTCTTGCGTTCGCTTAGGGCACAACCTCTCCAGTTGAGAATACAATAAAAAAATGAACTTTTTACAAATAATTTAGGATTGCTATATTACCTTATTTTTACTGAGTAAATTATAGCTAATCCACATATTTTTCCGAAATAATCCTATTTTAAAACTTACTTCTACACAAGCGAATGAACTTATAAAAAATAGTTATCGAGTTCTTACTAAAAAACGCTATTAAGAAGCAATTTGAGTATTGAATATTTTTTTCAAGCTGCTTCTATAGCTACAAAAGAATATTTGCAAACACACAAATGTCCGATAAAAGTATTAGGACTTACGCAAAAATCGCCCAAAAGCAGTTTATCGTAGACACGTAGTGGCTTGCCGCAGGCTACCGCCAACTTTTGGAGAGGCTTGTCTGCGACACGCTCCGCGTAGCAAGATCCCCGTAGGGGTACGCCAACGTGCAGCGTCTCGTAGAGAAGAATTCGTAGAGTGTGCGTAAGTTATAAGTATATCAAGAGAATGGGCAAATTAATCAAGCGATCGCTCTTTGCCGACAACTTCTGATTAATGAACATGAATCAAGGACAAATCAATTATTTATTGGGCTTTTTATTAATCTATTGGATTTTGATATTTTTTTATTCGACAAGTTTTGAAAGTCTTTCTGCCAGTTTGAGATACAAAATATCTGATGAAGAAACAGTAGAAAATAATATATTTAATCCTAATCTATATAAAAGTATGTTGAGCTTTGCACCTTTAAGAGAATATTTTGAATCTCTCAACTTGATGTTGGGAATTGTTGAAGACTTAAATCTTGATAGACGCATTTTACACAAAGCTGTACCAAATTAATTTCACAGAGAATGCAGCTTTTCGGCATTTTAACCGCTTTCGTTATTCCAGCAATATATACAGATGGCGTATTGATTCAATTTTCCATGCCCAATACCCAATGCCCCACGTAAATCTTGTATATCTTTTGATGTATTATTTTAATTTTCCCACCTATCCTATCCCCCTGGATGGGATAATAAGTTATAAGTAGGGAAAATGTGCAAACTATTCTCTAACTTTATATCTCTCTGCACTCTGGTTATATTGAGGAAGTAATTGTGGTTGCCACGCCGGAAAAAGTACAACATACCCACGAGCATCTATCAGGTAAAGACCGTGTAGCCATACTGCTTATGGGCTACGGCGAAGTCGAAAGCTACGAAGATTTCGCCAACTATAACGAACAGGCTTTAAATCTACTGACAGCAAAATTTGCACCAGTGCCAACCTGGATTTATCCTCCCCTGGCAAAACTTTTGGCGCTATTTGACCGCCATGAGTGGGGACACACACACCACGATTTTATCTCCCCACACAATGCCATCTTTGAACAGCAACGGGCTGGGATTGAGAAGAATTTACAAGAAAAATGGGGTGATAAAGTTCAAGTTTTCAAGGCTTTCAACTTTTGCGCCCCTTTTCTACCTAATCAAGTTCTAGCAGAAATCAAAAACCAAGGCTTCGAGAAGCTACTAATTTACCCTTTGCTGGTTGTTGATTCTATCTTTACTAGTGGTATTGCGATCGAGCAAGTTAACAACGCTCTCGTTGAGTTGACTGATGGTGAAGAACACTGGGTTAAAGCACAGCGCTACATTCCTTCTTTCTTCAATGAACCAGCTTACATCGATTTGATGGCTCATCTGGTTGAGGAGAAAATTGCTGAGTTAGCCGCAGCTTATCTACCTTCTCAAATCGGCATTGTGTTAATGAATCACGGTTGTCCGCACAAAGCCAAAGGCTTTACTTCTGGGATTGCCGAAAGTGAAGCAATGTACGATTTAGTTCGGGATAAGTTGATTAACCGCTATCCCTTAATCTCAGTGGGTTGGCTCAATCATGATACGCCCTTAATTGATTGGACACAGCCAAACGCCCAGCAAGCAGCAAATAACCTAATTCAATTAGGTGCAAAAGTGGTAATTTTTATGCCAATTGGCTTTGCCACAGAAAACCACGAAACTTTATTGGATGTCCACCATATCATCCATGCTTTAGAAAAACAGAATCCTGGTACGAACTACGTGCAAATGGCTTGCGTCAACGACCATCCAGAATTTTTAGCTATGGCGGGCCAATGGGCTGATGCTCATATTGCAGAGCTGTTGTCACAAAGTTTGGCAGTTAATCCCCAACTAGCTGGGGATCACCATCACCACCATCACCACCATTAAGGAAAGTTTGAGTTTAGGAGGGTGGGCATAGCTTTGCCTACCCTAAATTTTCTAGTGTACTCAGTTAACACTCCTACGCTTCAAAGCGTGGAGTTTTTTGATTGAAACTAAGCTTTCTCTGTGCCTGTTACTTAAGCTTGAATTTCTCTATGCCGCACGGTACTAGTATACAATTATTTTTTTAATCTATTTTCTAAGCAAAATTACGATATTACTTACGCATATTCACTGAAATTGCAAGCTCTGACCATAGCAGGAGCAAAATTTTTAAGTAACATTACATATTGAAAACTGAGACGCAATTTTAACTTTTTATTGCTCAGAGCGACGAGCTTTGCAAAATATTTGGCTGGAAGTTTTGAAAGAGCAAGACTTGACCGATTATCTCCGTGTAGGCGAACGATTAAAAAGTGATCGTTGAATTTGAATCAATCAAAAAGAAAACACCTCAGCATTTTTACTTGTAAACTCATCATAATTATTGTAATTATCCTGTAGTTATACCGGTTACAATAAGCTGGAAAATCCATATATTTAAAGCATGTTTGAAAAAACATAAAGTTTACTAAATGCTTATCTGCATTAATACTGTCGTGTCTGACTGTGAGGGGATTCTATATTTCTCCGAGGGGGTCAAGCATACGATTATCTTAGGCTGTTTCGGAAAAAGTGAGACATACCTTTATTTTGGGCAAAGGTATTGTTAAAAAGATACTTTTTCAAACTTTTTTTAGGTAGATATTTGCACGATAGACGTGAGGTAATTAGTTATAGGACTTATGCACTGTACAAATTGATTATTATGTGCATTAACAAAAATATTTAGTTTCAGACTTTTCTCAATCATCCTTTGAGCAGTAACGTGGGTATCGCTGAAAAAGCGTCGAAAAATCAAGCTTAAATACCTGAAAACCGTTCTGCATATTTGGTCAGTTCTGTCAATGTATAAGTCCGATAGAGAAAGTAAAAAGCCGCAATATTTATCACTCAATCTGAGTGAACTAACACCATGAAAAACCACATTCAATCTCGGTCTAGCGTTACAACTTTAGAAAAATTTCCAGATCAGAGTGGTTATCTTTTAAGGCAGCCTCAAAATTCAGTTTCGATGCTGGTAGTTATAGACCCCAGAGTTGAAGACTATCCTATGCTAGCAGCAGGAGTTGATGAAGGGGCAAATGTTTTAATTCTTGACCTTCATCGCGATGGTGTTGAGCAAATTACAGAGATGCTTGTCGATCATCCTGCTTCGGCGCTGCATATCGTCTGCCACGGTTCACCAGGCTGTTTAGCTTTAGGTAACACTTACCTCAATCTAGAAACCTTAAACTACTATTCAAGGGAACTGCAAACTTGGTCAGCTTTTCTCGCCTCTGCCCCTGTATTTCTCTACGCTTGTAACGTCGCAGCAGGAGAAGTAGGGGAAGCCTTCTTAGCACGACTTCACCACCTTACTAGAGCAAACATTGCAGCTTCTGCCAACCCCACTGGCAGTGCTAAAAAGGGAGGAGACTGGGAACTGGAAGTTACCCTTGGCGACATTGAGGGTCCCTTAGCGTTTTCGGAAGCTGTCAGGGAAGCTTACACTTCGGTGTTGATTATCTCAATCAATCGCCTAACAGGTCCACTACCAGGTCCAGGTTTAGCTGTGAGGGAAGGGGATACTACTCCACTGACCTTAGCAGTAGGCATTGACCTGGGTACTGACGGTCTTGGTAACCCCATCGCCACCCTAGCCGATTCAACAATAACTCTCACACCCAACGCTCAACTTGACTTAGGAAATGGGGCAGGCACTCCCATTAACGTCACTATTGCTGCTGGTAGCACGGCTGGAAACACTAAAAACGTCTCTGTCTTTGCTGTATATGACGGTATCCCTGAGAGTAATCAGACTGGTAC
>NZ_CALMFY010000010.1:5044-9314 GCF_937863485.1 uncultured Nostoc sp.
AACGTCACTATTGCTGCTGGTAGCACTGCTACAGACATTAAAAACGTTGCTGTCCTCGCCGTCAATGATGGTGTTGTTGAAGGCAATCATACTGGTACGATTAAGGCCACGATTTCAAGCGTTAACTCCATTCTCAACGCGCTGCCTTCTGTCAGTGTTACTGCCAATATCAACGATCCACTATCATCTGGCACTGGTGGCACTGGCACTGGCATTCGTGGCACTGGTAGTGGTGGCACTGGCACTGGCACTGGTGGCACTGGCATTCGTGGCACTGGTAGTGGTGGCACTGGCACTAGTAATTCAGGGTCGTTGAAAGTGATTGACTTACGTGCCCAAGCCAATCAGCTAGTTAACTTTAACTTTGATGTTAAGAGCGAAGCTTCTTATAACAATAGTGTCGGTCTATACGTCGTTCAAGATGTAGAGGGTACTATTATCGATCAATTGACGAATGCCAAACTTACCCCAGGCGACGCGAACTATGCACAAGTCGCAGTTCGGCAAACTGTGCCTGTCTCCAAATCCGAATTGGGAAGCGATCGAAGCGCGTCGGGATCAGAGCAGTTGAACGGTGGGGTTATTTATGCGCCTTATCTAATTGCCAATGGGACTGAGGATGGATTTCTATCGTCAAATCCCTCAAATCACACAGACCAAGGAACCAAAGGACAAGTCCCGTTCGCTTACTTTGCGTTTTTAGGGGCTAATCCCGATGGGATTGACCATTTGAGCTCACTTGGCAACAATACCTTTGCCTTTGAAGATTTGTTTGGTGGCGGCGATAAAGACTACGACGACTTGATAGTGAAAATGACTCCGACTGTAGCTGCTTAACCTCACGCGAAAGTGCCCATTCACCCCAACTCAATCCTCACGCTACTTTGTTCAACAGGGGAACTTCACCCACGTAAGTGACTCCCTTTATCAAGGTGAAGGTTGGGGCGGGGTACTTTTTCTCCAGTATCTGATGAGATTAAGTCCGATTAATTCCTTATGATTTGTCACTCAGAATAATTTTTACAAGTTATTGTTACCTTTACAAATGCCACAAAGTATAAATATCTACTGTAAGAAGGCAAAAGACAAAAGGAAAAAAAGCTTGTAAATTAAGCTTTTTAACCTTTTTCAACTAGATAGTTATTTCCGTGATGCTGCACTAGCTTTAATTCACTCACCATTACCATCATTGAGTCCAGGGTGGGCAAAGCTTTGCCCACCCTACAACTAATTTACGCCCCGCAGCTTGCGAGTATTATCAACTAAACTCTGAGCAAATTGATCAAATCTTTGAGAGAGTTTCTCATCTAATAGCTTGTTTTCAGGACTGAAAGCACCCCAAGCTTGTCCGATCGCAATTTGTTCGGGAATCACCCAACCATGTACCCAACGAATAATTAGCCGGAGCTCATTTAAAGCATTACTATTAGACTGACCACCCAAGACACTAATTAGTCCTGTCACTTTATCCGACAGTTGCTCAAAGCTCATCAAATCCAGGGCATTTTTCAGGACACCACTAACCCCACCATGATACTCAGGTGTCGCTAAAATTAACCCATCGGCGCGACTGACTGTATCTTGCAACCGCTGAACATCTGGATACTCTGGATACTCCTTTGCGCCAGTGCAAAACGGTAGTTGCAACTGCCGTAAATCGAGAATTTCTACCTCTGCACCCACAGCTTCAACCCTTTGCACTGCTACTTCTAAAGCAAACTGGGTATAGGAGTTGGGTCTTAAACTACCGCCAATGCCAACAATTCTAACCATAATTAACCTACAAACTATTAACTAGCTACTATCAACAGATTTTTTCTAAAACGGAATCGTTATGACTATGTTTATTTTAACGATTTGTGTCGGAATGTGTCAAATTAAAATCTCCTGGAAAATTTGATAATAAAGGAGTTAACAGCTAGGAGTCATGAGTTAAGAGGAAAAGGGGCAGGGGGCAGGGCAAAGAACCGCATAAATAAATTTATTTGCTCTGAAACCCTTAAAGCCAGGGGAATTCTAGAATTTTTCTCCCCCTGCTCCCTGCTCCCCTGCCTCTTTGGTCAGGAGTCAGGAGCCAGAATAATTATCTAGGTTGCTCAACTTCATGCAATAGCCGAAAGAAACTTGGGAATGGTTTTGTATGGAAGTTAGACTAGATAAGAAAAGTGTAATTTCCAGTTATTACAATTTTTGCTAGAAGAATAGGCATAAAACCAGCGCTCAACTTGTGCCAGCAGACAAAGGGTAATTATTATGACAAATTTGGGAAAAAAAGCATTGGTAAAAGGGCAGTCTTCAAAACGCGTTGCTTGGGTTGGTGCGTTCGCAGCTAGTTTGATTATGTTGCCAGGAATTTTCGTGAGTACTCCCGTTTTGGCACAAAAAGCAGAGAGCACCTCTCTAAATTATGGTGATTTGCTCAAGAAAGCGAAGGCGGGAGAAGTCGAAAAAGTAGAGATTGACGAAACCGAACAGTTAGCAAGGGTTTATCTAAAGGGGCAAAAGGAGAATACGCCACCGCAACAGGTAGCACTTTTGGCACAAAACACAGAGTTAATTAACATACTCAAAGATAAGAATGTTGATTTTGGCGAAGTTTCCTCTGCTAAGAGTCGAGCTGCTGTTGGACTGTTGATCAATCTCATGTGGATTTTGCCACTGCTGGCTTTAATGCTATTGTTCCTCCGGCGCTCTACTAATGCTTCTAGTCAAGCGATGAATTTCGGCAAGTCCAGAGCTCGCTTCCAAATGGAGGCCAAAACTGGAGTGAAATTTGAAGACGTAGCTGGGGTTGAAGAAGCTAAAGAAGAACTGGAAGAAGTTGTTACTTTCCTCAAACAGCCAGAAAGATTTACCGCTGTAGGGGCACGTATTCCCAAAGGAGTGCTGTTAATTGGCCCCCCTGGTACAGGTAAAACTTTACTAGCCAAAGCGATCGCAGGTGAAGCAGGTGTACCATTCTTTAGCATTTCCGGTTCAGAATTCGTGGAAATGTTCGTCGGTGTAGGTGCATCCCGTGTGCGTGACCTCTTCAAAAAAGCCAAAGATAATGCCCCATGTCTAATATTTATCGATGAAATTGACGCAGTAGGTAGACAACGGGGTGCTGGAATCGGTGGTGGTAACGATGAGCGCGAACAAACCCTCAACCAACTACTCACTGAAATGGATGGTTTTGAAGGTAACACAGGCATCATTATTATTGCTGCCACTAACCGCCCCGATGTTCTAGATGCAGCGCTGCTCAGACCAGGACGCTTTGACAGACAAGTGATGGTGGATGCACCGGATCTCAAAGGACGACTAGAAATTTTGAAAGTCCACGGGCGGAATAAAAAAATTGATCCTAGCGTATCATTAGAAGCGATCGCTCGCCGCACTCCTGGTTTTACTGGCGCAGATTTAGCCAACTTACTCAACGAAGCTGCCATTCTCACTGCTAGGAGGCGGAAAGAAGCTGTCACCCTTTTAGAAATTGATGCTGCTGTGGATAGAGTTGTTGCCGGTATGGAAGGTACCGCCTTGGTAGACAGCAAGAGCAAGCGCTTGATTGCCTATCATGAAGTTGGACATGCTTTAGTGGGCACATTGCTCAAAGACCATGACCCTGTACAGAAAGTTACACTCATTCCACGGGGACAAGCACTAGGATTAACTTGGTTTACTCCCAACGAAGAACAGGGGTTAATTTCCCGTTCCCAACTCAAAGCCCGAATAACAGCTACTTTGGGTGGTCGCGCCGCCGAGGAAATTGTTTTTGGGAAGCCAGAAGTGACCACAGGTGCAGGGAATGACCTGCAACACGTGACAACTATGGCCCGGCAGATGGTGACACGGTTCGGGATGTCAGAATTAGGCCCATTGTCCTTAGAAAATCAGAGTGCAGAGGTATTTTTGGGACGTGACTGGATGAATAAATCAGACTATTCTGAGGAAATTGCCGCCAAAATTGATTCGCAGGTGCGCGAAATTGTTAACAATTGCTATATCAGATCAAAAGAACTGTTGCAACTCAACCGCATAGTTTTGGAGCGTTTAGTAGATTTGTTAGCAGAACAGGAGACTATTGAAGGTGATTTATTCCGCAAAATTGTTGCCGATAATGCTCAGGTAGCCGATGCAAAATTGGCTGTACCTCATTAGGGAATAAGCAAAAGTCAATAGTCTATCAACTTTAGACTAGTACCGCAAGGCGGAAGTCAAAAGTCAAAAGTCAAAAGTCAAAAGTATTATGGAATGGGCTTTTTAGGGATTTTAAATGGTTGCTCTA
>NZ_CALMFY010000011.1 GCF_937863485.1 uncultured Nostoc sp.
CTGTAGATTACTGCAATATTGTCCAGGCTATTTGCGACATGTGGATGTTCTTTTCCCAGTAAGCGTTTAGTCAGTTCCAAAGCTTGCTGATACAGGGCTTGGGCTTCGCCGTAGCGTCCTGTAGAACGGTAGAGTTCTGCGAGATTGTTCAGGCTAGCGGCGACAGCGAGATGTTCTAAACCAAGATGATTTTTAGCTACCTCAATACATAGTTTGTACCAAGGTTCTGCTTGCTGATAAAGTCCTTGACCGTAATAAAACCAGCCTAAACCTCTGAAAAGCCCAATTAAATCCTCATCGCTGAGATATTGGGATAGGTGGGTTGCAACTTCTGCAAGGTGGGAGATAAAGGGAGTGAGGTTGAAAATATCTTCACGGTTAGGCTGTGGAGGAATTTGCTTTGCGACCTCTAGCATAAGCGCTGCAAAGATTGTTTTTAGCTTATCCGCCTCACTTGACTCATCCAACTTCATTTGAAAAAATTGCCGAATCAAGCTATGAGTAGCAGCTTCATTGGCTAAAAAATCAGCCCATTGCATAGACAGCTTGTGAGATTTCTTCTCGATTCTACTTAATTTCTATCTTCTCTCTACTTTGTCTCCATTTCTAGGGAATCTCCTCTTCTTATGGCAGAAATACGATTTACATAGCAAACATTTAGAAGAGGTTCAGCCGTGAAAACTGCCTTAACAATTCCAGTCAACTCCAATCAAACCACCCAAACTTCGCAATTAATTCCCGCCTCACCAACATCAGTAGAGAATCCATCTACCTGGATGCGAGACGGATACAGCCCCACTGAAATTATTCTCGCGGCGGCAATTTTAACTTCATTGTCGATTGGGGGAATTGGCTCTGTGATTGTCGCAATTACGGGTTTAGTTAAAACTTTAGTACGCCCGACAAGCGAAAAAACAAAGTAGGGGTACTAGCAAAGGCAAATTCTTCGCTTCGTTGCTATCCCGCCTCGGAATCAATTCCGAGGCTAATAGCCTAAGTCCGTTCAAACGGACTAAATTTTAGTTAATTTGAGTCAGTTTGAACTCATATCTTGCATCATTCTCAATTGGCATCCTAGCCCGCCAAGACTCGAAGTGCAAAGCTAGTCCACTCAAGTGGACTGAAACTCTTTGTTAGTCTTCTTTAGAAGACTTTAGCTATTAGCCTCAGAATTCATTTTGAGGCGGTTGTTGGGATTGATGCAAGATGTCAGTTTTAATTGACTTATGGTGTTAGCCTGCGATTTGAATCGCACGCGGGCTGAAGGTATCGCCCGTTACTAGAGACTTTGAGCCTGAACGTTGAGCCTTTGAACCTCAACATTGAGCTTTTGAACCTCGACGTTGAGCCTCTGAGCCTGAACATTGAGCTTTTGAACCTCGACGTTGAGCCTTTGAGCCTGAACGTTGAGCCTTTGAGCCTGAACGTTGAGCCTTTTTACTCGAACGTTGAGCCTTTGAGCCTGAACGTTGAGCCTTTTTACTCGAACGTTGATCCTTTTTACTCAAACGTTGCACCTTTTTACTCGAACGTTGAACCTTTTTACTCGAACGTTGAGCCTTTGAACCTTAAATTTGGAATTTGGTACTCAAAACAGCTAGTTAAATACTGTATTCCTCCTGCCTTCTGCCTCCTAATACTAAGGTGACTGATTTAACACCCACTTCAACCACTGCCCAAAGGAACTTACAACATTTAACCTTTGAACTCTAGGCGCACGTCCAGCGGCGAGTCCATCAACGGCGACTAATGCGGCATATTGCAAGCCCAAGAAACTATCAACTGCTGCATAAGGGCCACCTAAAGTAATAGCCCCAGCAGCATACATTTGACCTCTATCACTACGCATTTCTACTAATTCAAAATTGTTCGCTACAGCCAATCGCCCCAGGTGATTCACTGGGAGGTTGTAATGTTTCACCAAATCTGCTATTAGAGGATTGGCATCTACTTTGGCATCTAGCCCAGTAGCATCAACAATAAAGTCAGCTAGCAACTTCATTTCCCCAAAGCTTTGCTCTCGGATACGGGTAATAGTGCGGTTTTGGGCATCTCGTTCTACATCCAAAACCTCTCCGAAGGTAATTTGATACCAACCTTCGCTGATGCCTTGGGCAGTAATTTGCTGCCAGTCGTGGCGGTCGGCGGTGGTAGTTCCACCCCAGTCTGCTAGTAAACGCTTGCGTTCATCAGGGGTGGCTTTTTCTAACATTGCCCGGAGTTCGCCGCCCCAACAAGCTTTAGGCCAGTTAAAGGGTTGAAATTCGTAATGATTTTTGACTAGGCGCTGGGTATTTTGAAATTTGTTGCCTTGGGGTTTAGGCGATCGCATTAAATGCAAAACTGCAATATTCTGATTTCGCTTTCTGGCTTCATAAATCCGTTGAATAATCCGCGAAGCCACAATTCCCCGCCCACGAATCAATACCGTACCACCTCGTTGCTCTAGTTGCTGATAAACATGATCATGGGCTTCATAAGCATTGACGACAGATTTAAAATCTTGATATTTTTCCCTATAAGTTTGCAAATCTGGGAGAAACTGAATTGCTGGATACCCGGTAGCTAAATGTAAATAACGAGTAACTAAAAAAGCATAATTTCCTGGGCCACGAGAATAGGCTACACAGTACCTGCCATCATCAGTTTTGCGAATTACCCTAACTCGCCCATAGCGATAAATTTGATTCCAGCCAATCCGCTTCGCCTCCCTATCTATGGAATCAAAAACATTACCCGCACGCGGAGTATAAGTTTCTGCAAATGTTGGTTCAGCAAACACTTGCCACAAATACTTGAATGCTGACTTCATCTCTCCCTTGGTGAAATCATGCCAAGCCTCACGCAAGGCATAACTTGGCCAGCCCCAAATATTATCAGGACAAGAGTCAGAATTAGATCGCAGTCTTTCATGTAAGGGAATTTGCGAATTCAAACAAAGGCGCTTGTAACGAGCATAAGGCTCCGCCTCTAATCCCAAAGCTACAATTTTGTCAGCAGGCATACCACTAATTCGCAGCAAATCAGCCCAAAAAAAGCTACCCAGTCCCGCCCCGATCGCTAGATAATCAGATTCATCTACTGGTAAACCCGTAGCATGAAGTGCTTGCACAGCGACTTTTTGGGACTGAAACGCTAATGGCGGGAAATTACTTGCCAAGGGCCTTAGCGGCTCAACGGCAGGCAAACTGGGGTCTGGGAGATTGGTCTTTGCATTGAAGTGAATCGTTGAAGGGGGGGTGGTATCTGGTGCAGAGGCGCTAGCAGCAAATGTCACCATGATCACATAGGGGCCAATTTGCAACGTATCGCCATTAACTAGGACACTGCGGGTTTGTGGTTGACCGTTGACATACACACCGTTAACGCTACCTTGGTCAATCACCACCAAATGGTCTTGTTCCCAGTCAATTAGGGCATGGTAGCGAGAAACTTCGTTACTGTTAAGCAGCATCCTAGAAACCCGCCCTCCCCTGAGTTCAGCAGGTAAACGAGCGAATTCTCGACCAAAAGCAATCGGCATACTCAACATTGGTTCTCGCCGTTCTCCCGTCGCTGGATCTTCCCAACTCAATTTAATTTGTAAATCATTTGTCATTAGTTATTCCCCTCTGCTCCCCTGCTCCCCTGCCCCTTTGGCCCTCTGCCCTCCTTCTCAACTACTCGGTTCTACTAACACACTCAAAGCCGCAGCCAAAGATGTCCCACACCAATGACAGCCAATTTGTAAATTCTCTCCTGGGGAAACTTTATGACATTTGGGGCATTCTAAACCATAAACTCCTGGCAGTGGTGCGGGGGGTGTGGCTGCATAGTGGTGATATCCGTGTACTGGTGGATGGGGTGAGAGCAAAATTGTTGCTGGAATGCTGCCCGTCGAAATGCTAGTAACGTTGAGTTTTATTTGTCCCAAAGAGATACTAGTGCCCTCAGTTAAAGGCATTTCACCTTGGACTAATTGCCGTCCATCGACAATGGGGGGATTTTGCGATCGCAAATTCCTGATATAAAAGCCCTGTTGCTGGTGATGAAAAAAGATTTCAACGTGCAGACCAGAGACAGTAGGGTGACTTAGAACAATATCGCACCGGAGTGGGTCGCGACCGATGCGGACACTGCCAGGATTTTGACTTGACTGTTGTTCGTAAATGTTCTGAGTTTTATCTTCACCTGCATCGTGCCACTGTAAAGTCAGTGCGTTCATTGTTCTAATTTCGTAACTCGTATTTAGCTACTTCAACTTCTTTCTGTGCGATTCCTAACACGATTGAGTCGGCGCAAGCAAGTATTTAAAAAAAACTTCAACAAGCTTTATTTTGCCGACGCTAATTTATCAGCGATGCGTGTAGTTTCCGGCAGCCGATATTTTGGCGTGCAGCGTAATACATAGTCAATTGCTGTCGGTAAACTAATTCGATGGCCACTGGAGATGTACAGAGGTTTTACTCCAGTGCGCGATCGCAAAACTGCCCCAATCGTTTCACCCTTATATATCAGTGGTTGCCTGCTGCCTTTTGTTTGGGCCAATTCTTCATACTTGCCTACCAACAACGACTTGGCTACACCAATTGTTGGCATATCTATAAGTAACCCTAGATGGCTAGCTATACCTAATCTGCGGGGATGAGCAATTCCCTGACCATCACACAGGATCATATCTGGTATTATTTTAATTTTTTCCAGGGCATCAAGAACAGCTGGAATTTCTCGAAATGAGAGGAACCCCGGAATATAAGGAAAGCTTGTAGGACGGTGTGCTAGGCTTGTCTCGATTACTTGCAAATCAGGAAAACTCAGGACTGCGACAGCTGCCCGGCTAATTGTTCCATCAGCTTCAAAACCCATATCCACTCCAGCAACATACTGGATAGGTTCTTGCAGTTGATCCTCAGTAATTACTTGATCGCGCAGCTTTTCTTGGATAACTATGGCTTCTTCTAGCGTTGAGGGCCAAGCATAATCTTGATAAATCTTCATATTGAAAAGTGGAATTAAACTAATTAATATTAATCCTGTTAATTTGGCAAGCACAAAAACAATAGTTTTTGATGTTGATACAGGGAAAATATATTTATTGCAAAAGTCTGTGAAAGGCTATCTTTATAGTAGATATTTTAGCCCAGATTAGCTGATATTGTGCATCAGAATGTTACTTACGGTTGTCAAGAGGGAATCCTGAGAATATAAGTTTATTTTCCTAGATTTTCTCTTTTAGTGGTTATGACACAGCCGAATATTCTAAAACTTGCAAAACAGGGAGATACCCAGGCGATCGCATCTCTGATGAACCGCCATCTATACCCCAAAGGGATCACTGCAAAAGTTGCCCTCAAAGATGCTTGCTTAGAGGTAATACTAGAATCTGCCGAAGTACCAAATCGGCAAACCTTAGTTGCATTTATCCGCAAAGGGTTAACTGCTTTAGCGGCTGCGTCTGTTGAAAGAGTGAAAGTTTATGGACAACAAACGGATAAGGAGTTTCCAGCTTGGAGTAAAGAGTTTGATTTGGGTATAGCAGAAGCTGAAATAGAAGTAGGGGATGAGCAACAGTCTTCTAGTAACCCTCAAAATCTAACTATTTATATTAACTTCAGTGGCGATACTGCTCAAGGATTAACAAACCAAGATTTTGAATTTATTGCTAATAAAATAAGTACTGATATTTTATCATCTTGTACTGACATTTTTATTCAGAAAGTAAGTATTAGTAATGGTAGCTCTGTGATTACAAAGGAACGCTAGAATTTAATTTGCCTCACGTATAAGTGCAGAGAAAGAGTCAAAAATCTGGTTGTTTGCAAAAAGTATAATAAATCTAAGTAAATTTTAAACATAGGACTTGAAAGATTTTGAAAATGTTGCTTTTGGCTGTAAATCGGGAACCCTGAGATAGAAGATATTATCTCAGTTTTTCGGATTTATTGGTTATGACACAGCCGAATCTTTTAGAACTTGCTAAACAAGGAGATGCACAGGCGATCGCTTCAGTAATCAATTACCTTTGGCAATCAAAAAGTATTACTGCCAAAGTAATCTTGAAAGATGATTGCTTACAGGTAATGCTGGAATCTTTTCAAGTACCAGAGCAAGAATCATCAGTCACTTTTATTTGTAAACTAATAATAAAGTTAGAAGCTAAACCTATTAAGTCTGTAAAAATCTATGGAAAAAGGAAAGGACAAACTTCAGTAGCTTGGATAGATTATTTAAATTTGACCCCTGAAAATGAGGAGACTAAAAAACATTCCAGTATTTTAGAACTAGCTAAACAGGGAAAATACGAAACACTCTCTCAAATATGGCCAGTTTGGTTTCCTTATCCTAGTTCTTGGTTCAGAGCGATTATTCTAGTTCCCATAGCATTTCCTGGCACACGTTTAATAGTCTTTGGATTGACCGGAGTGTTTATATCAGTTCTCGGCAACAGCCCTATATTATCAATATTTTCTGTTTTATTCGGTTTATTAATACCAACGACTTTTTTAGCCTTTATCTACCATATTTTCTGGTTTATTTGGCAAAAACCTAAATTATCTAATAAATTACCTAAATGGATACCTACTTTGAATAGCTTATGGGCAGGCTTCTATGGCACAATCGTGATCGGATTATCTTTTATGCTAATCCTAACTATCTTTTCGGAATTAGCTTTTTCTAGTTGCAACTTGTACAATAAAATATCGGAATACTTCGATGGTTGTACTGGAAATTTAACAGGACGTGCAACAAACGGAATCTTTTACAGCATTGAAAATAATGATTTTTTAAGTCAACGTTGGTTCATGATTTGGATGTTCACTGCTGCATATCTATACCAATTAGAATACTTAGTAATCAAACGCTTCATTCCTAAACTGAAAGTTCTACTCCAAAACTTTCAAACTAGACCTAAGAGCTACAGTATTGATTGCACAGATTTAGAAATTGACAGATTACGTGGTGATATGGGTCTAACGCAAATCAAAAAAGGCAAAAAGCAGCATTCGGCAATACTATCTCAAGATAATTATCAAACGCCTAAAAATTTAAAGAAAAAACTGCTGATAATTATGCTCATTCCCTTGGTTACCATCGGAATATATATATTAGCAAAAATTCCCAAAATGAAAGGAAAAGTACCAACTTCTATAACTTCTAAAGTTACGTCGCCGACTCCAATTGTAACAACACTCACACCTGAAACTAATAGATTTCGAGAGGCTGTTAATCAAGCAACCAGTGCTGCCAAACTGACCCAACTAGCAAAATCTCCAGATGAGTGGAAAACAGTTGTGAGTCAGTGGCAAGCTGCGATCGCACTTATGAAAACTGTGCCATCTTCTAGCCCAAATTATACAATAGTCCAGCAAAAAATCATAGAATATCAAAAAAATCTGAACTACGCTGAGAAAAATGCCGTCGGTGGCAAGTAATGCGATCGCCCCTCAAAGCTAAACTAGAAAAAGGAGTGCGTAGGCGTAGCCCGTCGTAGACATCGCTCGATTGTCCGTATCAGAATAAAAGAGTATGAAGACTAAAATATTAACTGCCATTATTCACAAAGAAGAAGAAATGTATGTTGCTGAATGTCCTGAAGTCGGCACAGTTGACCAAGGTGAAACAATTGAAGAAGCTCTTACTAATCTTAAAGAAGCTACAAGGTTATATCTAGAAGAATGTCCTTTAACCGACACTGATACTAGTCCCAGATTTGTAACGAGTATAGAGGTCAGCTATGCCTAGATTGCCAAGAATATCAGGCAATGAGGCAATTCGTGCATTAGAGCGCTTAGGATTTATTCAAACTAGACAAACTGGTAGTCATGTTGTACTTAAAAAACCAACTTAAGAAGGAGAAATTGTTTGTGTTGTACCACTCCACCGCGAGTTAAAAGTTGGCACACTCAGTGGTGTTCTTAAGCAAGCAAAGGTTACGCCAGAAGAGTTTATAGAAAATTTGTAAGCGCGATCGCACCTCAAAGTTAAAATAGAAAAAGCAATGCGTAGGCATAGCCCGTCGTAGACATCGCTCTTATTCTTACCTATCCTGATAAAATGCGATATTCCGATACTAATAAGGATAAATTATCATGCTTAATGGATTCAGGCAACAGGCGATCGTCAAACCTGGTGGTGTAGTAGAAATCTGTTCTCCAGAACTTCCAGCAGGTGCAACTGTCGAGGTGATAGTACTTCTGGAGTCACCCCCAAAGCATTCAGAAAAGCTTCTAACTAGCTTTATCGGATCTGCTAGAGGCAGTTTTGCCACACCCGAAGAAGTGGATAACTTTATTCGCCAAGAACGAGATGCATGGGAATCTTAGATGCTATTCAAGGCACACGGATCTACCTCGATACAAACATTTGGATCTATGCTTTAGAGGGATATCCGCCATTCGTCCAAGATTTAACTCAGTTATTGCAAAGTATTGATCAAGGTAACTTGAGTGTAGTAACTAGTGAATTATCACTTGCTGAAGTATTGGTAAAATCTTTCCAAAATCAGGACTTAGCTCAACAAAAAACTTACGAACAACTGATTAGCAATTCACAGAATTTAACAGTGATTCCTGTCAGTCGTCAGGTTTTAATTGAAGCTGCTAAACTCCATGCCAGGATTAACATTAAATTACCGGATGCTATCCATGCAGCAACAGCACTATTGACTTAATGCTCTACTTTTCTAACTAATGATCATCGCTTTCGGAGCGTTCCTGATCTATCAGTAATTTTGCTTTCTGAGATTAATTCCCGCTAGTTAGAATTTATAATAAAACTAATTTCGCCCCCGAAGCCAATCATGACAGAAGGAAAAACACGGCGTAATTTCCTAATTACCAGCCTTGCTGTGACAGGAGGTATTGTGGCAACTAATGCTTTACAAAATACTACCAACATCGCAACACCACCAGCAACCATGCCAGAACGGCTGCTGGGACGCACTGAAGTAAAACTGCCTATCTTCGGGTTAGGAGGAGCAGGACAAACGCCGCTATCCTGGGAAGGAAAAGAGGGTGATGCTGTGGCAATTATTCAAAGAGCGCTGGAACTTGGCATTCGCTACTTTGATACTGCGGCTAGTTATGGGCCGAGTGAAGATTATTTAGGTAAAGTCCTACCACCCCATCGCTCAAAGCTGTTTCTAGCAAGCAAGACTGATCAAAGAGATCGGGATGGTGCATGGCGAGAATTGGAGCGATCGCTTAAACGTCTCAATACAGATTATCTCGATTTGTGGCAGTTGCATCGCGTTTCTTTTTCCGAAGAACTCGACACCATCTTTAGTCCATCTGGTGCAATTAAAGCTTTAGAAGAAGCCATACAACAAAAATTGGTGCGCTTTGCTGGTATCACCGGACATCACGACCCTAAAGTGATTGCCGAAGGGTTACGTCGCTATCCTTTCCACACTACACTGATTCCGGTGAATGCCGCTGACAAACACCACCCACATCCATTTATCCCGGTTGTTCTACCAGTTGCTCAAGAAAAAAATGTCGGTGTGATTGCGATGAAAGTCCCGGCTTATGGTCGGCTGTTTAAATCAGGTGGGTTGACAGGTATGCAGCAAGCTTTAGGTTACACAATGTCTCAGCCTGGGGTTCATTGTTGCGTGATTGCGGCAGAGACAGTTGCACAATTAGAGAAGAATGTCAAGATAGCGCGGGCTTTTGTGCCCCTTAAAAAGGAAGAATTAACAGCGATCGCAGGGCGGACTGCTAATATCTGGGAAGATAGTACATTCTTCCGTGCCTGGACTTAGCCCAACCTTGTACATATTACGGAGTGTATTCTTATCAGTCCCGCTGATAATGTTGTGCCGCTTGGGACATATTAAATTGTAGTAGCTTTTCCTCTGGCAACTTGTATTCCAAACTCGGTTTAAAAGGCGAAATATTTAAACTGCGAATAATTTCTGCCGCCACAGCTTTTGCTAGTAGGGGTGGTACAGAGTTACCGACTTGTCTAAATCCGTGCCATTTAGTTACATGAAATCTAAACCAATCGGGGTAAGAATGTAATCTTGCTGCTTCTCTGACTGTGATACAACGGGGCGTAAATGGATGAATCGGTCTAGGAGATGTGAAAGAACCCTTGTACTTGTCTGTTCCGGCTCTTAAAGTATTGCAGACACCAGCAGGGTGCAGCTTATAAAAACGACTAATTTTTTCTCTCTCTCCTTGTTGAGTCTCCTGAAAACGTTGAATAGTTTCTGCTGAATGTTTTGTTCTTAAACTTGAAGAAAGTATTCGCAAATCATATTCACGTTTGTAAGAATAATCATCGTTTAGGCATTTGATACCGCGAAGTATACGAGCGTAGTTACTAGGCTTTCCGTATTCTGCTGTTACCCAATTTCTTATTAGTAACTCAGGATATTTTTCTATTTCAGGTAAATCTCCAATTGCATCCCATACTGTAGGACTCAATGGAATGTCAGATATTTTTTGAGAATTTAAATTATTTGGTAATGCTTGTTTAGTAATCGGTTGAGGATATTTCGGTAACTCTAGATCCTCCCTTGCGCCTATGAGAAATAATCTCTCACGGGACTGTGGTACTCCGTAATGTGCAGCGTTGAGAATTTGATAACTTTCTTCTACTTTATAGCCGTAAATTTTAAACTCGCTAATTAAGGTTTGGAGGATTTGTTTATGTTCGCCAACTGTGATCCCCCGCACATTTTCCATCACAAAAAATTTTGGTTTTAGCTCCAAAACCAGTCGATGAAAGTGAAACACCAAAGAGTTTCGTGGATCATCAACAGCCCGTTTACCAATTAAGGAAAATCCTTGACATGGTGAGCCACAAATTACCACATCAATTTCACGATCGCCAACACGAGACCGATTCCTAATTTCTTCCCCAGTTGTCTGTTCAACACTTTTACATAAAACTGAGCAAAAAGGGAAGTTAAACTCATGTGTTGCACAGTGAATCGGGTCGATTTCCACGGACGCTAGCACATCAAAGCCAGCTTGCTCAAAGCCAAGAGTCATACCGCCGGCGCCAGCGAACAAATCAACTGCGATCGCTCTTTGTTTTTTCATCTCATCAGCCATGACACCTCTAAAGGGATTGGGTATCACGTTTTAAATATACAAAATTTTCCCAGTCCCCATTCCCTAGTCCCCAGTTTCCGATAGCATTTGCAAAATTTCTTGAGCAGCGCGATCGCACACCCCAACTTCTCCTAAACTTTGCCGCATTTCTTCATAATCTAGCAAAGTTTGCTGTCTTCGACGGGCATTGAGTAGCAGTTCCATCGCTGCTTGGATAATATTCTCTGGTGTGGCTTGCTCTTGTAAAAATTCTGGCACAATCGGCTTCATCACTACTAAATTGGGTGGTGATGCAAAGGTTATGGAACCTTTGAGGATGTTACGAGCTATCCAAGCAGTCAGGGAACTGAGGCGGTAAACTACAACTTGCGGCACATTTAACAGAGCCAGTTCTAGGTTGACAGTACCAGATTTACTAATAGCTAAATCAGCAGCAGCAAAAACTTCCTTTTGTCGACCTAATACAACTGTAGCCTGCAAACCGTAACGCTCAATAGCCTCCTCAATTGGCTGTCTATAGACTTCCAGAGATAGGGGAATCCAAAAATGAACTTCAGGTAATTTAGCTTGAAGAGTTTGGGCGGCTTGAAAAATAATTGGTAAAAGATATTTTAGTTCTTGGTGGCGAGAGGCGGGAAGGAGTGCGATCGCAATCTGTTCTGGTGCAATCCCCAATGTTGTACGAGCTGTTTGGCGACTGGGAGCGTCTTGCATTCCGTCAACCAAAGGATGCCCTACCCAAATAACTTTTGCGCCTTTCTCCCGAAAGTAACGGGCTTCTTGTGGGAAGATTGCCAACAGCTTGTCTGTAAAGCCAACAATCCTGTCAGTCCTACGCAAATTGACTGACCAAGCCCACTCTTGGGGAGCGATGTAATATACTACAGGCACATCTGGCAGATGCTGTTTCATGTAAGTCCCAATTTTTATATTTGGACTCATGTAATCGATCAGCACCACCAAGTCAGGTGGATCTTGCTTTAGGGAAGCGATCGCCGCTCGTTGCACCTGGAGAGTCGGTAAAACATAAGGCAGCCCTTCTAAAATACCCATTGAGCCAATACTACTGGTATTGCCCAGCAGAATTGCCCCAGCCTCAAGCATTTTTTCGCCACCCAATGCCACAATTTCTAATTCCAACCCAATCGCCACAGCTTGACGCTTCAGCGCTGTAATTAGCAGCGACCCTTGTAAATCGCCAGATAC
The DNA here is from genome assembly GCF_937863485.1 of uncultured Nostoc sp. Taxonomy (GTDB): domain Bacteria; phylum Cyanobacteriota; class Cyanobacteriia; order Cyanobacteriales; family Nostocaceae; genus Nostoc. The sequence goes on from NZ_CALMFY010000011.1 coordinate 12,249, forward strand.
TTCGCCAGTGCTGATAAATATCCGCATTTGATAATTGGTAATTAGTAAAAACTTAAAAGTGAGGAGTGAATAGTTAGGAGTTAGGAGTTAGGAGTTAGGAGTTAAAAATTTAATTCATCAACTCATAACTCATAACTTAAAATTCACGATTCATCACTCGCGCCTTTTTTCCCCTTACCGGGAATCAAGCCACGTCTTCCTGGCATCTGAGAAAGTAGCAGGAAGCGGCGCAGATGCTGCAATTCTTCGCTATCCCCTAACAGTTCCAGTTGTTCCAAGGCATCCTTAAAGGACAAATCAGAACGGTAGAGAATGCGGAAGGCTTTTTTCAGCATTTGCAAATCTGCTGAGTCCATACCAGAGCGTTTAAGTCCGACAAGGTTGAGAGTTCGTACCCGCGCCGGATTTCCCTCAACTAGCATATATGGGGCCACATCCCGGTCAATACGTGCCATGCCTCCTACCATTGCCTGTCTACCAATATGCACAAATTGATGGACACCTAAAACCCCACTCAGCCTAGCGCGTGACTCTATATGGACATGACCTGCCAACGCCACAGAGTTAGCAATCACTACCTGGTCTTCAATCACGCAGTTATGAGCCACATGGACATAAGCCATCAGCAGGTTCCCATCACCTATTACCGTCGCTTCACCGGCACCAGTAGCACGGTTAATAGTAACGTACTCACGAATTAAGTTGTTATCACCAATTTTGACCCAGGTTGGTTCTCCCACAAACTTGAGATCCTGAGGTTCCATGCCGATGGCTGCACCTGTAAAAATTTGATTTTGCGCCCCAATTTCACAAGGCCCCTCTAGCACAGCATGAGCGCCGATTATTGTTTCAGGGCCCACTTTGACATGCGCTCCAATCACAGCATAGGCACCGACTTGCACTGTATGGTGGAGTTCCGATTTAGGATGAATTACAGCAGTTGGATGAATTAGCGTTTTCAAGGGTGAATCTCCAGAACTGTCTTGATAAGCCAGCGCCAGACGGGGTTTCTCAGGCAGCGTGTTACTCTGGTTAAGAGAGTTGTACCTACTGCCGTCCCATCGAGGTGACTGGTAGAGCGTGAAGTATTTCAGTGAACGAAAGTGTCGGGCAAAGCAAGTTAAGTGTGTTTGTGAGTGCGTCTCGTAGAGAGGGCGTCGAAAATCAAGAAATCATCAGATGCTGTTGTAGATATTTTTAACTGTTATCCTTTTTCAGGATTCAGTAAGGGCACTTCACGGCTATGCCCAATACCACGAAAGCAAACTTTTAGTTAACTAGAGAAAACATTAATTCCCCTTCACAAGCAAGTTGACCGTCAACTTCGGCACGACCTTGCATCTTACCGAAACGACGTTGTTTTACCCATAACAGTTCCAACGTCATTACTAGTTGATCCCCCGGTACGACCTGGCGGCGAAAGCGGACTTTATCGATACCAGCGAAGACGAACAGTCCGTCTTCTTCCGGAGACATTTGAGTCAGGACAATGCCCCCGACTTGTGCCATTGCTTCGACAATTAGCACCCCTGGCATCAGTGGACGTCCAGGGAAATGTCCTTGAAAATGGGGTTCATTGATAGTGACATTTTTAACCCCAACAGCTTTTTTACCTGGAACGTAGTCAATTATTTTGTCTACAAGTAAAAATGGGTAGCGGTGGGGTAGCAATTTTTGAATTTCTTCAGATGTAAAACTTGTTTTAATCTCAGAACTGATTGTAGTCTCATTTATAGCCTGTGGTTCGGTAGATGTAGTTGTATTGATGGTATTCACTTCAGTGAGGATTGACATTGGCCGTGTAGTTGATTTTTCATCTGAAAGTTGAGTAGGCAGGCGTATATCCAAAGCTTAATAATCCTAGATTTTAGGCTTTAGTTTTAATCTAAAATCTAAAATCCCAAATCTAAAATTCTTTGAGCCAGTTGAATGTGTAAATTATGACTGGCTTTATACGCTAAGAAATGAGCACTAGGAAAAGTTCCCAGTAAACTTAAATCTCCTACTAAATCCAAGATTTTATGACGGACTGGCTCATTTGCAAATCTTAATGGTGGATTTAGCCAGCCTTCTGATCCACAAACAAGTGCATTATCCAAACTGCCACCTTTAATTAACCCTGTTTTTTGTAAGTGTTCAATTTGATGCTGTAACCCAAAAGTACGGGCAGGAGCAATTTCCGCAGCAAAGCTAGCAGAAGCTTTTCCTAGTTCAGCACTTAGTGACCAACTATGCCATTGATTACCAATGGCAGGCAGGTCAAAATCAATACCGTAACTAAAGCGGGTTTCTGGTGCTGGGAGGGCACATACAAAGGCATCCCCTTGATAGACCCATATTGGTTCTGTAACAGCCAAGGGAACTTGGTTGTTAACGGGTTGTGATACTAAGCCAACTTGGGCAATGTTGGCTGTCCACACACTTGCTGAACCATCCAAAAGTGGAACTTCTGGGCCATCAATTTCAATCCGGGCATTATCCACACCCATACCAGAAAGTGCTGCCAACAAATGCTCTACCGTGCGAACAGATACCTCACCCTTGCCCAACTGAGTTGAGAGAACAGTGTGACTAACTGCCGCAACTTGGGCTGGAATGATCGGCAAATCTGGTAAATCCACTCGCACAAAGTAGCGTCCACTTCCTGCCTCAGCTGGTAGTATCCGCACCTGGGTACTCACACCGCTATGCAGTCCGACCCCTGTTTGGATAATTTGGGCGGCTAGAGTGTGCTGTTGCATAGCCGAAAAGTCAATATATTTCTTTTAGTATTGTTCATCGTCTGTTTTGGTAAAATCCCTGATATTTCCCTAAAAATGTGATTAATCCCTTTATCGGAACAGTATTGAGGTAAATGTGAAAATTAGCAAGCTAATCCAAAAAAGTTATGAGTTAAGAGTGAGGAGTGAGGAATTAAAACTCATAATTCCTAACTTTTAACTTCTAACTCCTAACTGGTTAAAACCTTTCGCCAATACCGAAATTAATCCGGCTATCACCGTCATCGTTGATACCATAGTCAATCCGAATTGGCCCCAGTGGAGACTGGACGCGAACGCCAAGACCATAGCCGAAGCCACTACCATTTTTGTTCAACACTTCAGCTGCCCTAGTACTAGTTCCCAGGTCACTGCCGACATCAAAAAATAGTGCGCCGCTGACTACTGAAAAAACTGGGAACCGATACTCAACTGATGCTTGCACATAAGAGCGTCCACTAGCTAATGCTCCTTCTTCATAACCCCGGACGGAGTTGCTACCGCCAAGGGTAAAAGCTTCGTAGGGAGGCAAGTCACCGAAGATGGTTCCTGCTTGCAGGTTAAATGCTAAGGTTTGTGCCCCTTTGCTGAGGCTAATCAGTTTGATGGGTAAATATTGGCTGTAGCTACCCCGTAATCTGGTGAGGAAAATGTTGCCTAGTCCGATAGGAACCGACTGATCAACGCCGAAGCGGAGATAAGAACCGCTAGTGGGTTGCAGAGGGTTATTACGGAGATCGCGCTGTGCCCCCAGTTGCAGCAGTAGTAAATCGTCTTGACCGCTACTAGATAAAGTCAGTGGAATTTCATCACTGATGCGGTTTCCATTATCATCAAATACCGCTCCTGTTTTTCTAAGATTGCCATCAGCATCACGGGCAGAAACTCGTTGATACTGTAAACCCGCTGAGGCAGTCCAGACGGAAGTTTTGTAAGGATTGGCAGACAGGGGACGGGTAAAGGTGACACCACCACCTATACGGAGAATGCGGGGGCGATCCTGAGAACCTGTATTAGTGGGATTATCTGGGTCAAACGTCCTAATATCTTCATCTTTGCCATCAAAAATCAATGAAATGGAACTGCGGCGAAAAATATTTGTTGTGTAAGAAGTCCGGTAGGGATCTCCTGCAATCCAGGGGTCTGTGAACCGCAGGTCAAACAGCAGTTCCCGTTCTCCCACCTGTACTTCTGCCCCCAGCTTTTGGTTTCTACCGTTCAGATTTTGCTGTTGATAGCTTACTGTTCCAAAAAGTCCGCTAGCAGAACTAATCCCTGCCCCAGCCGCAATAGAACCGCTGCTGCGTTCAGCTACATTCACTACTACATCCACCTTGCTGGGGTCACTACCAGGGTCAAGGGACACATTCACATCTTCAAACAGTCCTACTCCATACACGCGCTGTAGGTCTTTTTGCACTGTGTTGCGATTGAATACTTGACCTGGCTTCAACTCCAATTCTCGTGTAATGATGTAATCCTGTGTGCGTCCCCGAATCGGTTGTCCTTTCTCGTCTGTCTCCTGACCATCTTTATTACGGAACCGGACTCTAATATTCTCTACTACCCCTTCTGCTATTTGCAACGTAACAACTCCGTTTTCAGAGACTTGGGGCGCTCCAATCACGTTGGCTAGCACGTAACCTTGGTCTTGATATCGCTTGTTTAACTGCTTGATGCCTTCTTGCAAGTCACGCAAGTTGAGGATTTTGCCATACTGCTCCCGAAATACTTCATCCACAGTATTAGCTGGTAGTACAGAAGCAACACCAGTGCCAGGATTGGCTTGCACTTCTACTTTGCTGAGGACGGGGTTAGGCTGCACAACAAAGCTCACCCGCACTCCCAAGGGGGTATCTTCTGGCGTTGCCTGGACGTTAGAGAAGAAGCCAGTACCAAAGATGGCGTTAATATCTTCTTGTAGTTGGCTGCGGGTTGTCGTTCGTCCTGGTTGGGTACGAATTACTTTGTAAACTTGGTCTTCTAGTTCTGGTGATAGTTGCCCAGCCTGTGATCTAATTACTACTTCTGATACCAATACGCGGGGATCATTGGCTTCTGGGGCTGTGTTGGGTTGAGTATTTCCCGGAGTTGTCGGCGGATTAATATTCTGCGGACTGGGAGTAGCGCCTGGGGCTGTGTTGGGTTGAGTATTTCCCGGAGTTGTCGGCGGGTTAATATTCTGCCGACTGGGAGTCGCGCCTGGGGCTGGGGCAGGTGTTCTTTGTTGACTAGCTGGGGGCGGAATGTCTGGAGTGGTTGATGGTTGTGGAGTTGTGGGTAATAAAGGTTCCGTTGTCGGTGGATTGACATTTTCTGGGACTGGAGTGGTTTCAGGAGTTGGGGAAGGCGTTGGTTGTTGAATTTCTGGCGGTGGAATGTCTGGAGCGGGAGATGGCTGTTGAGTAGGGCTGGGATTGATGATTTGAGGGGTTTGTGCAGTTGTTGGCGTTGTGGAGGTTGGTACTATTACCTTTGATGTCGCGATGGCTGCTGGATTTGCAGGGTAAATTGCGACAATGCGGGATTGGAGAGGCTCCCCCTCTATAACTCTTGTGGGATTAGGTCGAGATACTAGACTTTTACTAGAGTTACCCTGACCAGTATCCTTTTCTGGCTGCTGATTTTTTTCTAGTGTCAAAACTTCTGTTGTCTGTTTTGAACTGTTGGCGGTTTCTGCATTTGCACTCAATGAACCGCCCAAAGGGACTGCAATTGCTACTGCTGCCAGCAATACGGGAGATAAACGCATTTTACTTATGATTCCTCTTCACGACCACACACACACCATCACAAGGCAATAATGCCCTCATGCCAAAGGTAAAACTCAAGACATAATTTTTTCTTTTGCTTTTTTACTTTACAAGGCAAAAGGCAAAAGTCAAATTTCAAGAGGCAAGATCAATCCCACGCTTTTAAATGTGGGATTGATCTTGGACGTTTTGGATCTCGCACTACCTGAGGTGACAGACAATTTTTCTTTTTAAACTGGCTAATGACCCACGACTAAAGTTTTCATTCATAATTCTTTGCTTTTGTCTCCTGCCTTCTCTGATAATTTCTTCTTACCTTTTGGTTTTTACCTGTTTAACTTGTAGTTTCTACTGCTTTTAGCACTCTTTGTAAAACCTCCTGGTAGGCATCCTCTACATTTCCTAAGTCTCGGCGAAAGCGGTCTTTGTCCATTACCCGGCGGTTTGAGTCCTTTTCTGCGGTATCCCACAAACGGCAGGTGTCGGGGCTAATTTCATCGGCCAAGAGCAACTGCTGTTGTGAGTCCAAACCAAACTCTAGTTTGAAGTCTACTAGGGTAATGCCGCACCGCTGCCAAAAGTTATTGAGAAATTTGTTGATGTGCAATGCTAGATGTGTTATTGCGTCTACTTGTTCCGCAGTAGCTAGTTCTAGCAGATACAGGCGATCGCGTGTCAATAAAGGATCTCCTAATTGGTCGTTTTTGTAATAAAACTCTACCAAAGGCTGTTTCAGAATTGTACCCACCGATAACCCTGTTTGCTGACACAGACTCCCAGCAGCAATATTTCTGATAACTACTTCTAAGGGCAAAATCTTTACTGCTCTCACTAGCATCTGATTTGGGGCAGGGCTATCGATAAAGTGAGTTTTTATACCATTTGCCTCCAACTGTTTAAAAAGCTGGCTGGAAATGCTACAATTAATTTTTCCTTTTCCTTGGATACTGCCACGTTTTTGGGCATTAAACGCCGTGGCGTCATCCTTAAAATCAGCCAACAAGACTTCGGGATCGTCAGTTGTATAGAGAATTTTCGCTTTGCCTTCGTATAACTTGGAATTAACAGACATGGTGGCAGGTAAAGTTCTAGGCGATGGACGATTTTTGTCGTTTCGGGCTTCACCATTTTATCTTTAGTTATTAACTATTAGTCATTGGTGATTATTGAGTGCCGAGTACTGAGTGCGGAATCTCACTTCTTCACTCAGAACTCGGAACTCAGAACTGTTTTGCCCAACGCCCTCATTAGCCAGTTGCCAAACATTCGGAACTGAATCTCTAACTTTTAACAGACGACAGTTAGCTTTAGTGCATAGTAAATTTAGTTTATCTAAGTAGTTTCACTCAATAAAATTAGTAGTTATTTTTGCAAAGAAAGATTAATAAAGAGTACGGGTATTTTTTAATAGTTTGTAAGTCAGGGTTTCAACTGTAGTTAATTACAATCTGAGCTTCATAAACTAAGATGAAAGAAATTGATAGCTCGGAGAAAAGTGAAATATACTCTCTAGTCATTTTAACAGGGAATTTTTTTGTAACATTTACGCTAAAAGTATTTCAAGCTTTATCTTCTAGTCTCAAAATCTGAATCAACCAATTTCTGCATCACCAATTGGAAAAGGAGTTGGATGATTTGATTTCCCCCAGTCTGACAAAAGAAAGATTAGGGTAGCTAGTGATTCAGCTTTAGACATTTAAACAGAAAGGGAGTTGAATAATTTGGAGAAAAAAATAGTGAACAAGGATGATTTTCTCTACCCTCGTGGTCGCTACTACGGTCAAGTAAAGCCAGAAAACTTGGTTTTTAATGCGAATCTACAGGAATTTGCCCAACGAGTAAGCTACATTTGCAACTTAGAAACAGGTGGAAAACTGCCTCCAGGTGCAGCTTACGAACAAATAAAGGATCTATGGAAACAGTTGAAACGCTCAAAAAAAGAGCTAAGAATTGGCGAAGACCCGTTTCAGGATGACCAGGGAGAGGTTCAAGGTTGAAGGGGAGAGGCGGGGACGCTAGGAGTGATAACTCATAACTCCTAACTCCTAACTTCTAACTCAAAACTACTTAGTAAGCATTGTCCAAATACCATTCCAGGACTCTGATGATTTTTTTTGTAATTAATTATACGCATATTGCTGGTGGATATCAACAGCTCGGTCTTTGGGTAGGATGCATTTGGCGGGTTCAAAACAGGCGATCGCTTGTGAGAAGTGCGCGATAAATAAGCAGTGCGTCCGGATATGATAGTTAAACAGAAACTCTTGAATGTTGGCATCTAGAGGGGTGCTGCGATCGCCAATTAACTCCTAGATATTCACCGCCTGGTGTTTCCCTTTGACGCGAATTTTATTTAACTAGCGCACCTAAATGCGATCGCTGCAAAAAGAATATCACAATCATATTCCTTAGTTACCACTTCCAAGCGCAAACTCAAATTGGGCATTGGTTATTCTCCCCACTCCTGGCCTCCTGCTTCTCCACTCCCCTATTTTGTCAACTGTTCAGAAAATATCACCTTTTGGTAGTAATCTTGTAGCTGCCTGGTGGCAGATGGCCAACCCCAGATTTCTGCTTCCTGGCGAGCATTTTGACGGATGATGTCTCGTTGTTGTTTTTGTTCTAAAAGGCGAATAGTGGCAGCGATGGCTCCTTGAACATTTGCCGTTGGCTCGAAAAGATATCCATTTACCCCATCTGTCACAATATCAGGAATTCCCCCCGAACGGGCTGCTACCACCGGACAGCCAGCAGCCATCGCTTCTAGTAGTACTAAGCCTAATGTTTCTGTCCGGGAGGGAAAAATAAAGGCATCAGCGCTAGCAAAGGCAGAACCTAACTCTTGCCCCATGAGATACCCAACAAAATAAGTGTTTGTGCCAGCAAAGTGTTTTTGCAATGCTTGACGGTGGGGGCCATCCCCAACCAGTGCCAACCGCGCTTCGGGAATGGCTTCTAAAATTGGTTTGATGCGCTCAATTTCTTTTTCAGCGGAAAGCCGCCCAACATAAAGTAGCAATGGACTTTCTGGATGGTTTTGTGATAGACGCGATCGCATCTTTACACTAGCCAAATCGGGGTGAAATAATTCTGTATCCACCCCACGCTGCCATAAATCTACCCGTTCAATACCGTGTGCTGTCAGTTCCTCCATCATTGCTGTTGAGGTACACAGATTCAAAGCTGCTTGATTATGAGCACCTTTGAGCAGTTCCCAAAGAAAACCTTCCAGCATCCCCAAGCCGTAATGCTGGAGATATTGGGGTAAATGCGTATGATAAGACGCCACTAAGGGTATTTTGAGAATTTTACTATAAAATATCCCAGATAAACCCAAAACTGCTGGATTCACCACATGAATAACATCTGGCTTAAACTCTTCTAAGACGTAACCAATGGCTGGGCGGGGAAGTGCCATTTTCAACTCTGGATACAATGGCAGAGGAAAGCCAGTAACGCCGTAAACTTTAGCGCCTTTATATTCTGTAATCTCTCCATCAGGGGCAATCACCAGCACTTGATTACCACTGCGCTGTAAATGGTCAACGGTATGGCACAAGCGCGTCACAATGCCGTCAACCTTGGGCAAAAAGGTTTCGGTAAATAGAGCAATTCTCATAAAAAACTATTTAGTACAGGCAGATAATCTCAGGTTTGCTTGCGTTTCGGTATCAAACACAGAGTAAACTGTCTCCCGTGGTGTAATCAATTCTGCACAGTCAGATTTAATGTTTTGCCGCTGTTTTTGTACAAAGTCCGAGATGTCCTCGATATTCACAATTCAATCTTTGGCGTAAGCAACTAGCACTTGACCACGTAACCCTAACTGAATAGCGCGTCGTTCTAATTTTGTCCCCGATAGGTGATGGTCTGGGTCCCATTGTAGGCGGACTTGTGATTGCTTCAATGCTCTTTGCCATTCACTTTTATTGGGATAAAGTTCTGGAACGTAGCTGGAATGAACAGCCGCCGCTAAAATTTCATCAAAAGCTGAACGCTTAATCCAAATAGCTAACACTACCTCTTGCCCATTTTCTGTACCCCATCCAGAACGATACATCATCCAGAGGAAGTTAGGTTTTATCCAACTCATGCGGTCAAAACTGAACTCACCACCAAAATAACTGTAGGTGGCGGCGAAATCACCAATAGCTGGACGATACGCTTGATAAACAACAATTGAATGGTCGTCATATTGTGCTAAGATATGATGACCATTTTTAGGTCAATTACTGACTTGAGTTAAATAAGGTTCTGTTATCAGCCGCACGCAGGAATTTACCCTAATTTCTGTGCCAAGAGACTTTGGGCAGAATTTGTTTGTGATCAACTCGTTTCTGATACTTGATGGCAAAGTTTAACAGAGAATCGAGTAGAGAATCAGAAAGCAAGTGAGGCTGTAAACCTAAATCGAGTAATTTGGTATTTTTAGCGTTGAAGTAATGTTCTTCTTTCTCGACTCTGGGATTATCTAAGTGATTGATTTCTACATTCAATCCCATAGCGTTACCAGCCTTTTTCACCATCAATGCCAAGTCACCGACGCTGAATTGTTCAGTAAATTGGTTAAATACGCGAAATTCACCAGGTTGTGCAGGGTTAGCGATCGCTAATTCCACACATCGGACTGTATCCCGAATATCCAAAAATCCGCGAGTTTGCCCGCCTTTACCGTAAACCGTTAAGGGGTGTCCAATAGCTGCTTGAATGCAGAAGCGGTTCAGTGCTGTACCAAAAACGCCATCGTAATCAAGCCGATTAATCAACAGTTCGTCCATCCCCGTTTCTTCAGTTAAGACGCCATAAACTACACCCTGATTTAAATCCGTTGCCCGCAATCCCCAAATCCGGCAAGCAAAGTGGATGTTATGACTGTCATGGACTTTGCTTAAATGGTACATTGAACCAGGCTGCTTGGGATAAGGTAGGGTATCCTTGCGTCCATTGTGTTCAATGGTGATGTACCCTTCTTCTATGTCGATGTTGGGTGTACCGTATTCACCCATCGTCCCCAGCTTCACTAAATGACAGTCTGGGAAATCTTCCCGCATGGCGTACAACAAGTTCAACGTACCAACTACGTTATTGACCTGGGTAAGAACTGCATGTTCGCGGTCAATCATCGAAAATGGAGCCGAACGCTGTTCTCCAAAATGCACTAGGGCGTTTGGCTGAAATTGATGTAATGCTTTGTTGAGAAATTCGTAGTTAGTAATATCGCCGATGAACAGGTCGATAGATTTGCCAGTCAAATCTTGCCAGTGCTGGAGGCGTTGCTGAATTAGTGCGATCGGAGTGAGAGTTTCGACACCCAGTTCATTATCCCAATGCCGCCGCACTAAACTATCTAAAATTCCAACTTCATAACCTCGATTGGAAAGGTAAAGAGCAGTTGCCCAACCGCAATATCCATCACCACCAATAACCAGGACTTTCATCTTCACCAGTTTTTACTCGCTGATAGCTAAATCTACCAGGTTTCTGTCCCCTCTCAATCATCATTCAGGCGGAGATGTCGATTTAGGCAGCAGGGGGGAGGGGAAGATGAGAGGAATTCTCCTAATTCCTGTACAGACAAAGATTTTTCGCGTCTCTCCTAACTCAGGACTTGGAAATCCGATACTGCTGGGCAATGTAATAAAACAAACGATAGTAATCTTGAAATTCTTGGCTCTTGCTTCGTCCCTGCCAGTAGTATTTCACTTGACTCTGAGTTAGTGTCAGTGTCATCGAACCTACTCCTTTGTCAACCTCTACAACCAGTATCCCAGATACTCCTTGGGCAGTCTGAAAGTTGGGATTTATCTTTTTCACAGAATTTTGGTCTGTAACAATCGAATTTGGTAGCTGCTGACTTGCCCATCCCCGAATTTCCACTGTTTTGTTCTGGGGTGAAATAAATACAATTCCATCATCATTTTCTGGGGCTGCTAATGAAGTCCAGTTACTTGGATATGGAAATTCAAAGCCATAACGGGAGTTGCTATAAGTTTTCCATGTGATAGCTCCGGCGTTAAAATCGTTTGCAGTACAACCCCACAGGATTATGAACAGGGCAATGGCTTTGCTAACGCTGGAGGCAAACCGATAAATTCTTCGCCCCAAACTACAGGTTTTATTAGCAGTAGTCATTTATATTACGCATTTTGCCAAAATTATTGATTTTATAGAAATATCAGGGGCAAGTTAGAGCCACCATACTATACTGCTGCTTGATTAAATTTAGTTAACCCCAGCCAGATAACTGTTTTGTAAATAACTCAGTTTGGTAACGATGTCATTAGTACACTGTGGCGTCAGTTTGCCTACCTTTAACAAGGGGATTTTGCCCCTTGTTAAGCTGCAAGTCTTCTTAATTGAGATGGTAGATGGATTTACACGCCCGCTGTACTAGTTAAAACAGCATCTAAATCCAAAATATAAATAAATGTAACGAAACTGCCGTTAAAACGTTTTGCCGTCTTGACAACCAATCAAGAAACCGATAACTTGATATACATACCCGGGTAAGACCGTTAAAGAGTTATATGCAAACGCAAACTAAGCAAAAGGTCACTTTGTATTTATCGCCAGAGTTGCACAGAAAGTTGAAGATTCGTTCAGCAGTCGATTCAGAGCCAATGTCAGAACTTGCGGAACGTGCCCTCGTTTTTTACCTGTCTAATTCAGAATTGGTTGACGAGGTAGAAGATTCTTCTTGTGGGCGGACTCATAGAGTTTATTCATGCCCAACTTGTGATAGCTCATTAGTCTTACGTGATGGGGAACTGATAACTTTGGGCAATCAACCAGGAGTAGTTGGTCAAGAACATCTTTCTATTGATGAGATGGATAAAGATGAAACCCATCCTAAGAGTGAGGAAGAGTTAGTTCCTTGCTAAATAGATAGGAATTATGAATTATTTATTCATGATTCAATTGTCTTTACCAGAAGCAATGTCTCTACTGTCTCTATAAGGTCTCAAGTAGGTCGATGTATGAAAGAAGAGCTCAATATCTTAATTCAAGCTCAATACCCTTTAATCTACCTTGTGACCTCCGAGGAAGAGCGGGCCGAGCAAGCAGTCTCCACAATCGCCCAGTTGTTAAAGCCCCAGCGCCGGGTATTTGTTTGGACAGTAACACACGGGATTGTGGAGTATGGTCAACCCCGGAATGTCACCCAACATAATACCGTGTCTCCAGAGGCGGCGATTGAGTGGATAATCCGGCAGAAAGAACCAAGTATATTTATTCTTAAAGATTTACATCCCTTTATTGATGCGCCTGCAACAAACAGATCGTTACGTGATGCGATCGCTAGCTTTAAAGGTACGCAAAAGAACATCATTTTGATGTCGCCGATGCAACAAGTACCTATAGAGTTGGAAAAAGAAGTTGTTGTTATCGACTTTACACTGCCAGATATGGCAGAGTTAAATAAAGTACTGACTCAGCATGTAGACCAAAATCGTGGTCGGCGGCTGACAACAGAAGCCAGAGAAAAGCTTCTCAGAGCAGCTTTGGGTCTAACTAAAGATGAAGCTGAGAAAGTCTACCGGAAGGCGCAGGTAACTACAGGGCGTTTAACGGAAGATGAAGTAGATATAGTTTTATCTGAGAAAAAGCAACTAATTCGGCGCAATGGGATCTTAGAATATATTGAAGAAGATGAAACCATTGATGCTGTAGGTGGCTTAGAAGAGTTAAAAAGATGGCTCAAGCAACGCTCCAACGCTTTCACAGAAAGAGCCAGAGAGTATGGTTTGCCTCAACCAAAGGGGATGCTAATTCTCGGAGTTCCCGGTTGCGGTAAGTCATTAATTGCCAAAACTACTTCCCGGCTGTGGGGTTTACCACTGTTGCGGTTGGATATGGGGCGAGTCTATGACGGCTCAATGGTGGGACGAAGTGAGGCAAATCTGCGGAACGCTCTAAAAACAGCAGAATCTATTTCCCCAGCGATTTTGTTTATCGATGAATTGGATAAATCCTTTGCTGGTAGTGGAGGTTCCTCCGATTCTGATGGGGGGACTTCAAGTAGAATCTTCGGTTCTTTCCTCACATGGATGCAAGATAAGAAGTCACCAGTGTTTGTGATGGCAACCGCCAACAGAGTAGAACGCTTACCTGGCGAGTTCTTGAGGAAAGGACGCTTTGATGAGATTTTCTTTGTGGATCTGCCAACACCGGAAGAACGGCAGCAGATTTTCAATATTCATCTGACCAAGCGCCGTGAAGACATCTCTCGATTTGATCTTGAGCAACTAGCTAAGATGTCTGATGGCTTTTCTGGGGCAGAAGTTGAGCAAGCGATCGTTGCGGCAATGTATGAAGCTTTTGCCCAAGATCGGGAGTTCACCCAACTAGATATTATTGCTGCACTGAAGGCAACATTGCCGCTGTCTCGAACGATGCAAGAACAAGTAACGGCTCTGAGAGATTGGGCCAGACAGCGAGCCCGCCCCGCAGCATCCTCCGTAGCTGAATATCAGCGAATGGAGTTCTAAAAGCTTTCCTCTGCCATCCCAGGGGGAAAGGCTAGCTGAAAATGCTAGCAGTTATAAGAAAAGCCGCATCCTGTTAAGCGCGGCTTCGCCCAAAACAAACCGTTGTCGTTTTTCTCAATCTTCTCATTGGAGGAAACCCCAAATGTCTCACTTTAGCACCCTGCGTACCAAAATCACCGATGCCGAAATCCTCAAGGCTTCCTTGCGCGACCTCGGTATCAGCGTAAAGACTGAAGCTGATGTCCGTGGTTATAACGGCCAGCGTGTCCGTTCCGACATCGTTGCTATGTTGGATGGCGAATATGATCTCGGCTGGTCTCGCAACAGCGATGGTTCCTTTGACCTAATCGCTGACCTGTGGGGAGTTGCTAAGAAGCACAATCAAACCGAGTTGATCAACTCTATCAACCAAAAGTATGCCGTTAACAAAACTTTGGCTGAAGTAAAACAACGCGGTCTGCAAAACGCCAATGTGAAGTTGGTATTGCAATAACAATTTCTCTGCGCGTTCCCAAAGCTGCACGGGTTAACCATATAAATAGCGGTTAGCCCGCTTTTTTATCGGGACTGAGATTTATTTCTCAGTCCCGATTTTTTATTTATGAGTCTAGTTAACCTCCAATCTTATCTGAAGAGTTACAGTCTCTCATTTTTCTAGCAAGACAATTGATTAGGATCATTGTTAAATTGTACTAGTCATCATCATCAGTAAAGTAGCTGCTTCTTTCTTCCCGTTTTTCTTCTATCCAAGCATCGTAAGCACCAGCATCATCTGGTTCGTAGTCTGTTTTATAGCACCAGTTTATAAAATCACTTTGATAGCGATTTCCGTAAAAAGCTTCAACATCAACACTAGTTTTCATCTGTTGATTTCAATTATTAAGTTGCAAATAACTGTTAATTTCTTGTAAGTGTCCCTTGCTAATTCTGTAAACATCAGAATCTATTAATTGATTTTTTTTACACAACATAATCGCTTGTTGATAATTTTCTTTTGCTTTTTTTTTTCGCAGTTCTGGTGGTATGGCTTCCCAGCGATCGCATTTTATCAATTTGCAAGTGACAATTATTCTGAACAAGATTTATTTCTGTATTCACAATCTCCATATCCATCAAGCGACTCTGGGTAACACATTTTGTAAACATTTTTTGGATAGCATACACAATCTGTAGCTGCTGAATCGTAACAAACCATTTCAGATTTTGGACTACAACTATTAAGTATAAGTAATAAGAATAATGAGATGATAAAATTAGGTAAAAATAAGATTGTTTTTATAAACATATAAATTAGATTAATTTCATTAACTGTTATACTCCTAATTTTTATAAAATTGACGAGTAAAATTACTGAGTTATTAAATTTTTAATTATGTTAGTTATTCTGAATAATTAAAATTGTAATTATAAAAAATGCTTAAACGTATATCTAAACGTATAGCTGTGCCTAATTTAATAACTGATGGTATTACTTTATATTTTATATTTAGACCTTTGTTTTTAATATATGTATTAGTAATTTTGAGATCAGGTATATATGATGTAATTAATATATTAGTGAAAAAATCTCAGAGATAATCTCTCTGGGATTCTATAGATTTGCTAGATTTCGGAATTAATTATTTTTTGTAAATTACTTTACTTTTTAGGTAGACCAATAATTTCAAAGTTACGTTGTCCAGTTTCTGCATCTGTTGGAGGCATAATAACTAATTCTCCAGCAGCATTACGTTCGATGCGAAAATCGGGGTTTAACTGACAAAACTTGTAAAACTGGTCTTCGGTCATTGCGATCGCTAACCAAAGATGGGAAATTTTAGACTGGTTTCATCTCAAAGAAAATCTCTACAAAGTTGCTGGTTCCATCAAACGGCTCAAAAAAGCCGAAACCCTATTGTGGCAAGGGCAAGTCGAGGCAGCCCAGGCGTTGTTTGCCGATTGCAAGGGTAAGCAGGCGAAGAATTTCTGTACTTATCTTGAGCGACACCGCCTGAGAATTGTCAACTACAGCTATTGCCAAGCCGAGCAAATCTGTTCTGTGGGGTCAGGTGCGGTAGAATCTGCTATCAAACTTCTCGGCACTCGGATGAAAATAACTGGGGCACAGTGGAAAGCTAAAAATGTTAATCAAGTGCTTTCTGTGCGTTGTGCTTACCTCAATGGAAAGCTAGCTATTTGATGTTTTCGCCAAACTGGGATGCTCCCGTTGCTAAGAGCTTCTTCACAAAGTTTAAAGTCTTCTTCTGAAAAATGTTGATTATAAAAATAAGGAATAACACAGTACCACGATTATGCCAAGCTTCGTAAAAAGTGCTTTGAATTTTTATCGCTTCATTATAAGCGTAAAATGCACCTTTATAATCTTGTTCAATCAAAAGCAAATTCCCCAGGTTAAACAGTAATTTACTTTTCAAGCTAACTGTTTGATGGTGTTCTGCAATTAGTTCTTGAATTGTTATTATTTCTTTATTTCTTTCTTCTGCTGTTAAAGTAGTATATTTTTCATAGTCTCCTGCCGGGAATATCCGTGATAATTCTTGCTTTAGAGTTTCTGCATCTATGGGAAATTCAAACATTCCAGAACGCCAATCAAAAAAGTCGGGAGCTAAACAATCCGGTTGACAATTGTCCACACTTCCCCATCTGATCGAACATAGGGAACAGAGATTGTCTTGAACCCAGTAATGAAGGGCTTGTAATAAATCTGCCAATACATTGGACTCAGTTGATTGGCACAAGCCTTGAGTAAACGGACTTCTGTCGCCAGTTCACCTGCTAGTTGATTAATGCGTTGAGCATGAACCTGTGCCACTTCTTTCGCTTCTTCTAGCTGCTGCTGTTGAGTAAGTTGTTTTGATTCAACTTGCCAACGCACTAACTTACCTTGTTTTTGTTTTATCTGGACTTCCAGGGCTGCGATCGCTGCATCGATGCCCTGGAGTTCAACTGATAATTGGGCATTTTCCCTGGCTTGACGGCGGTACGCTTCAACCATTGCCTGGGGTGAATCATTTTCGGCAGAGATTACATTATTAATAGTGAGTGCAGCGCGTTCTTCTAGGAGAATCTGAATTTGAGATTTAAGCGCCGCCATTTCATCCTGAATTTGCTCCATAAATCGAGTTTTAAGTGCTGAGTAAAATAGTAATCTGATTTTTTAAAAGCTTTTTGCGCCTTGGGTATCGAGAGAAAGCGATCGCACCTCAGCTGTAATTCCTTCTTGTTGCCAAGCAGCTAACATCGCCGCCTCCACAGCCTCTGAGTGTAACTTATCTGCCAAAGCTAACAGTGTCGGCCCCGCACCACTAATCACCATACCATAAGCACCAGCACTAACTGCTGCTATGTTTAGGGCATCATAACCAGGAATCAAAGCTTTGCGATAGGGCTGATGCAACTTATCTTGCAAACCTGTCTTTAACCATTGTCCGTTACCAGTTTCCAAGCCGCGCAACAATAACCCCAGATGTGCCATATTGAAAATCGCATCGGCGCGACTCACCTCAGTTGGGAGAACGCCCCGCGCCTCTGAAGTGGAAAGTTCAAAATCAGGAATAGCCACAACTGGTACAACATCTTTATGCCAGGGAACATCACAAATTTCCCAACTTGCGCCACTAGTAGCAGCAAGACGACATCTTCCCAACAAAGCTGGAACTACATTATCAGGATGTCCTTCCATTGCGATCGCTAACTCCATCATCTGCGACTGACTCATAGGCGCACCCTCAAGTTGATTAGCAGCAACTAAGCCACCAACAATTGCTGTCGCCGAACTACCCAAACCCCTCGCCAGTGGGACACCTAATTTAATCTCTATTTTCACTATCGGCGGTGTTTGCTCTATATGTTGATAGAACTTGACAAATGCTTGGTAGAGGAGATTGTTCTCATCAGTTTGGACTCGTTCAGCTTCCGTACCAGTGACATGAATAATTAGCTCACCCTCTTCTTGGCGAGTGAACTTGAACTCGTTGTACAGCTTTAAAGCTGCACCGATGCAATCAAAACCAGGCCCCAAATTAGCAGTTGTGGCCGGAACGGTAACAGTGATAGCAGAAACAACAGACATTGGCAAAACTCACTAATCATCAACCAGCATCTCATGTAAGTGGTTGATTTGCTCATGAGTTATAGCAATTGTCTGTAAGTAGTCACAAAACCCAGTATAGTTTTATTTATCCCCTATTCTGCGGGTAGTGCGGTTTAATAACCAATCAAGCGGACATGATATTAGCGATAGGCGTAGCCCGTTGTAGACATCGCTTTCTCAATGATTCAAATTAGTTTTATCTTGAATGTTGCTTGTGACTTCCCGTCAATCTGTATCCAGTTTATCCAATAGCCTTTTTCCATGAATAACTGCTGCAATAGTTAAAGTTTCACCCTGAATTCGATAGATGATTCGATAGCTATATACAAACTTTTCCTAATAGTATCATCGCCAAACTCTGGTACTATTCTACCTAAGAAAAAAAAGTTACTTAAGTGACGAGTTACGTCAATTATCCTCTAAACCACTGCCGCAGCATAAGCAGTCGAGTCACAAGATATATATATGGCGATTGCTTTTACATCTTCTATTGCTTTAGAAGACCAAACTACTTGATAAGCCATTTGCTCAAACGTTCTTCAGCTTCCTCTTGTGCGATCGCTCCTTCTATGTCGGCCGCTTTTAATCCACGGCTAACTTTTTCAATTACGTACAGATGGTATTGGATATCTTCGATTGAGCAATCATCTGGCAATTGGTTCAGCAGAGATTGAACTTTTTCTTTTGTGGTATTCATAGACTGATTTTTAGTTTATTATTAACTACCGTACTGCTCATTAATCAACTGAACGCTCTGGTCGGGTGTAGAGTCCACCATTAACATCAATATAACTCCAATCTGGCATTGATAGCCTACCCATAGTTATCGGCTATCAATAATCTGTTTTTCCTCAGAAAAATACCTAGCGCTCACTCTTTTCAACAAGTATATTAGTCAAAAAGGTTACTTCAAAGTTCCCAAAACGGGTACTACTTCAACCTCTGAAATTTGTGGAACCAAGAAACCCTTGGCATAAATCTGGGGATTGCTTTGCGAGACTATGGCATAAGACTGGCGAAGATTAGCATTCACTGCAACAGTCTTCACGTCGTACATCTGCATCACCATCTTGGGATAGAAACCAATACCAATAATCATCAACAGAAAGCAGGCAGCGATAAACACCTCACGCGGTCTAGCATCGTCGTAGACTGCCTCTTCTGGCACCAGACAGTCTGTACCAAAACAAACTGTTCCCTCATCTTCTTGATTTTCTGAGCCTGCATTATTAATGTCGCAGATGGGTGCTGCACTCTGACCATAAAATACCTCTCGCAGCATGGAAAGTAGATAAATAGGTGTGAGGATGACTCCAACTGCTGCTAGAAAAACCGTTACAGTACAGAAAGTCGAACTGTAAACGTCACTGCTTGTCAGACCAACGAATACCGAGAGTTCGCCAGCAAAGCCGCTCATACCGGGAAGTGCCAGGGATGCCATCGTTCCGATTGTAAACAGGGCAAAGACTTTGGGCATGGCTTGACCAATACCGCCCATATCTTTCATTACCATTGTATGGCTGCGATCGTAAGTAACACCTGCTAAGAAGAACAGCACTGATGCAATCAAACCATGTGAAATCATTTGCAACATCGCGCCGTTGATTCCCAAATCAGTGAAAGATGCAATCCCAAGCAATACAAATCCCATGTGGGAAATCGACGAGTAAGCTAAACGCCGCTTCATATTGGTCTGAGCAAAGGAGTTCAATGCACCATAGATAATATTCACAACACCCAGAATGGCTAAAACGGGCGCAAAGTAAATGTGTGCATCGGGAAGCAACTCAAGATTCAGGCGAATTAGTCCATATCCGCCCATCTTCAGCAATACACCAGCCAAAATCATCGATACAGGAGAGGATGCTTCGCCGTGGGCATCAGGCAACCAAGTATGCATCGGAAAAACAGCAAGCTTGACACCAAATGCAATCAGCAACCCTGCATAAAGTAGCAGTTGTAAACCAAGAGGATATTCCTTCCTGGCGAGGGCGGTGATATCAAATGTCATGTTACCGCCGCCGTATAGCCCCATTGCCAGGGCTGCCACCAAAATAAATATAGAAGCCGCTGCGGTGTACAACAAAAATTTCGTAGCCGCATAACGACGCCTTTGTCCACCCCAAATGCAGACTAGTAGGTAGACGGGAATCAGCTCTACTTCCCACATAATGAAAAACAGCAGCAAATCTTTGGCAACGAACACCCCTACCTGTGCAGAATACAGCACCAGCATCAGAAAATAGAAGAGGCGGGGTCGGTGATTAACTTGCCAGGCCGAAAAAATTGAGAGTGTGGTGACAAATCCTGCTAAAAGCACAAGGGGAACTGAAAGTCCATCGACTGATACCGCCCAGTTCAAACCTAACTGAGGCATCCAGGCATAATTCTCCACGAGTTGAAAACTAGCACTGCTGGCATCGTAATGCTTCCAAAAGGCATAGCACATTAAACCAAAGTCTGCAATACCTACACCCAGTGCATACCACCGCACGCGCCTGCCATCTTTATCAGGCAACACAGGGATGAGTAAGGAAGCAACGAGTGGCAGCAAGACAATCGCGGTAAGCCAGGGAAATTGATCCGCTATCATGTATATGAGAAAAAATACTTATTTGTCAATTATGTCATTCTACTCAAATTTGTAACAATATCTTCATAGAGTTTAGTCCCTATTAACCGCTTTGACCGAAAAACAATTATGAACAAGCACTTTGTTAGCGCAGCATCGATTCAAAAAGTTGCAGTTTTGAGGTAGATAGTTCAGTACCCGCTTTCAAGGAATTAAAAATTACTGGGGAAATTGCAATCTGAGTAGTTCATTTACTCACTCATGGTACTAATCCAGCCCGCAAAGCCCGGACAGCAGCCTGTGTACGGTCAGCAACACAGAGTTTATTCAGAATACCTCGAACATGAGTTTTTACAGTTCCGACCGTTAGATAGAGCCTTTTAGCAATTTCTGCATTGTCACACCCAGCGACAATCAACTCTAAAACATCCATCTCCCTATGAGTTAAAGGATAGCTGACTATATTTTTCTCAACATCTGGGTCAATACCTTCAATCAAGACTCTTTTTCCAGCTGCTCCTCTGCTACCATCGGGGAAATCTTGACGTATTTGTTGTAGTACAAGGTCTGCGATCGCTGGATCGATCCATGAGCTACCTGCATAGGTCGTTCGTACAGCCTCTACTAGTTTCTCAGTTTCGATATCCTTCATGCAATAAGAATCTGCGCCTGCTGCAAATGCTGCTAAAACTGCCTGTTCGCTATTCTGCATCGTTAAAATTAGCAGGTTTGTTGTATAATCTTCATTCTCGGCTTGATATTGCCTAAATGTGCGTGTTAGCTCAATTCCATCCATGTCAGGCAAGCCAATATCAATAGTAGCAACATCGGGCTTGAGAGTTTTCAGAAGCTTGATGCCCTCTGCTGCATTGGCTGCTTCACCAACAATGTTTAACTCTGGATCGGTTTGCAAAGCAGCCCGTAAGCCGATTCTCGTAAGGTTGTGATCTTCAATCACGAGGATCTTGATTTCACTCATAGTTGCTTAATTTTACTGTTATCTATCTAAAGTACAGATTAAAATAATCTCGTTCTTCTATTCGGGATTTTATACAAAAAGCAATGCGTTTGGTATTATTACCTTAAGTTCATCTACCATTGGACATAAATAACCTTATCTCGGAAGTTTTTCTAAAGCAAGAGTTTCGATATGACAATATAATTCGAGCAAAAAATATTTTTATACATTTACTTGAGGATAAATGTTTTATGATAAACAACTCCTCCCTGAAAATCCCCTAGTTAGCAAGCAAGAGTGGGTGACTACTAAATAGTTGCCCTTGCAGTAGCTAGGATGATGCACATAAAAAGGATTAAACTACCTCACCCTAGCATCCAGGCAGAGATATTGGTTGGATAATCGGACAGCTAAGATACTTGTAAAAAATTAATATTCTTTAATAAATACATTTTTTATTAAAGATACAGTGTAATTACGTACACTTATCAGATATTTAATTTGGGAAACTTTAAAGGAAAATGTCAATCCTTAATAATCTCAGCGCTGGTAAAGTAAGCTATTACTAGATTTGCTAGGGATAGCCAAGCACTTCTTTTTTATTTAGCCATGTCTTTAACTAAAACTGTCAAAAAAGATAAAATTCTCGTTGTCGATGATGTTTTTGACAATTTACTGGTCTTAGAAGCAGTCCTAGAAGATAAGGACTATGAGATTCACTTGGTAGAAGATAGCAAAATTGCTCTGACTATGGTTGAGGAGTCACCACCAGACATAATTCTGTTAGATGTGATGATGCCGGAGGTGGATGGCTATGAATTTACTCGACGCATCCGACAGAATCCGGCGTTGCCATTTATCCCAATTCTGCTGCTTACAGCTCACTATGAGTCTAGCGTTGTTGAAGGACTTGATGCTGGTGCAGATGACTTTATTCGTAAACCATTCGATCCTGATGAATTACATGCACGAGTGCGATCGCTCCTGCGCCTCAAACATAGTATCGACGAACGAGATCAGATGGCTAACCTGCGGACAGATTTTGTCTCGCGTTTTACTCACGATTTACGCATACCGCTGGTAGCCTCCAACCGCGTGTTAAAATTATTGCTGTCAGGTAGGTTTTGCGAAGTTTCGCCACAATTGCAAGAAATAATTGATACCATGATTGGCAGTAACCAAGACCTGCTGGAAATGGTAAATACCTTGCTAGAAGTTTATCGTCATGAGGCAGGCTGTAAAACCTTAAAAATTTATCCCTGCAATATTCAGGAATTAGTTAGTGAAGTTACCCAAGAATTAACTCCCTTAGCTGAAGAAAAAGGATTAGTTGTAAACATTGATAGAGGTGAAACTGCAAGCACCATCATGGGCGATCGCGTAGAACTGCGGCGAGTTTTAACAAATATCATCGGCAATGCGATCAAATTTACAGATAAAGGTTCTGTAGATATTCATAGCCATCTCACTCCAGCAGATGTGACTATTGATATCCAAGATACGGGGCCGGGAATTTCTAAACAAGACCAGGCAATATTATTTGAGCGATTTCGTCAAGGTAAACACCAGCGTTCTGGTAGTGGTTTGGGACTATATCTATCTCGCTGTATTATTGAAGCACATCAAGGCACAATCGATGTGACATCTGAGCCAGGGCAGGGTAGTATATTCACTATCCGTCTACCTGTAGCTGGTGAAAACTAAGACACCAGCGATGTCTACGACGGGCTACGCCTACGCAATCTGTGTCAGTTAGTGAGGCGAGTTAGCGATCGCAACGAGAACATCGCAAAAATTGCGCCTGAAATCGGTGAGCCGATTGGATCATACGGCTTACTTGGGACGTGAGTTTATGCGAGCAGAATTAGCATTGGTGACAGCACAAGACTACGTATAGGATTAAATAGGCTTTGTGATAACTTGGAGCTTGTCACGAGATAACCTTGACATTTATTGAGTTAGAAATGCTTTCTCACAAAGCTTCCTAGATATAAACTTGTAAAAGTTATTTCTTGACGACTCCTTACCGGTTGCGTTCGCTAAACTAGGATGTTGGATTACTCAGGTGAGGTAAGTTACATTTTCTGAGTTCTTCAACCGAATCTTGAAAAAAGCTGTCAAATCCTACCACTAACTCTGCAAATGGGACACTATGAAACTCAGGTTGATTTCCTAAGTCATTTTTTTTAAGTGCAAGAGCAAATACATACGGTTCTTCAGTACCTATAGAGGATATTTCACTATTAATAAAGGAATGTTTATAAGCATTTGAAACTTCGTTAAGAATTTTCAAAAATGATAGGTGGGCTGCAAAATTTTCCTTGAATGTCTGTAAAGTGTTTTGGTGATTAAGCAAACCGATACAGTCAACCTCAACTTTGGTTGGAAACTGCCCTATTTGCTCTTGAATATACAGAACATATTGTAACTAATCAGTTCATCAGCGGTCTTTCTTAACCAATAAATGACCTCTTCTGCAATTAATTGATGGCGAAAAAAGTTTTCATCAAACCCCTGCGACTGATGGGCTAGCGAGAAACTTGAAAATACATCTTGTATCAGTGAGTTAACTTGATCGATACGACCGACAATCTTTAGGTACTTCAAAGCAAAGTTCCCAAAAGGGGTATCGCTTGGAAGAGGTAATATCTGTGACACGTTCAAAAACTGTTGGGGATGCTTACCCGTATTGATTTGTGGAACACTCATATTTGGATATATTCAAGCAAAAATAGCAGTAGATATGTTAACACGACCATGATGATACAGTACACGGTCATCGTTATGGTAAGTTCGACACCATACTTGCGATAAGGTTAACACATAACATGGCTTTTTGAAGAAATATAAAGTTTACCTGTCTTTTTATCAAACATACTTGATGATTACCAAAAAGTAGCCGACGCATTTTTAAAGACGCGATATATCGCGTCTCTACATCTAAATTAATAATAAACCCCTTTTAGAAATCATCCCAACCTTCAATACTTGAAGACATGACGTAACTAGTTACACTTGCCTCAAAGAAGTTTGCCTTTGTGTGAGCTTCTTTCTTAGTATCTGAGAAACGCTGCAAGTGAGCATAGGGGCTTTCTTTGTAGATAGCTTCTGGAAATAATGGCTCTAAACCGATCGCCTTCAAGCGAGCATTTGCCAAATATTTTGTGTACTGTTCTGTACTGTTAGCTGTAATGCCAAGAATATCATCTCCAACAATATGTTCTGTCCACTTGCATTCATGCTCGACAGCTAGAGCAAACATTTCATAAATTTGTTCGCGGCTGTGGGGGAAAACTTGCATCGCTTCTGGAATCAATTTTTGATATAGCCGCACATGAGAGAGTTCATCTCGGTTAATCATTCTAAAGATATCGGCACTCCCAGACATGAGCATCCGTGATGACAAATTGTAGAAAAATATAAACCCATTGTAGAAATACAATCCTTCTAACAAATAATCTGCTAACAGCGATATGAAATAATTCTCTGGTGTCGGGTTATCGACATACTTTTGGTATAGTCCGGCGATGAATTCGCATCGTTGTTTGAGAATGCGATCGCTCCGCCAAAAATCATAGACGTGTGTCCGGCGATCGCTGGGTATCACCGTCTCAATGATGTATTGATAAGACTGATTGTGCATTGCTTCTTGGGAAATTTGTTCCGCCATGCACAATGCAATTTCTGGTGCGGTAATACTGTTTTTGATATGAGGTACATTACAGGTTTGCACCGAATCGAGAAAAGTCAGATAACTGAGAATGCCATCAAATGCACGTCGTTCTCCAGGTGTGAGATTGAGATAATCTGTTACGTCCTGAGTAATGTCTATTTTTTCGGGAACCCAGAAGTTCTCTCGCATTTGACGGTAGAGAGACACAGCCCAGGAATAGCGAACATCATTGAGTTGCATTAAATTTGTAGTTTCCCCGAACCATATTAAACGGTTTGCTGTATTATCACTCCCGTTCGGATTGAAAACGGGATTAATTGGCATTAATGATTGTCTTGGTTGGTACATTTTTCAGTTGAAAGGGAGTAGGGAGTAGGGAGTAGGGAATGGGGAGTGGGGAGTAAGATTAAAAAAGATATATACACTGATTCAGCATCTATGACAATTAATAGTTATCGGGATTTGAAAGTTTGGCAGTTGGGTATAAGTTTGACCAAGCAAGTTTATCTATTAACACGAGATTTTCCTAAGTCTGAAACATATGGTTTGAGTAGCCAAATGCAACGGGCGGCAGTATCGATCCCATCAAATTTGGCAGAAGGTCATGCTAGAGATTCAACACAAGAATTCCTTCGATTTATAGCGATCGCTCTCGGTTCTTTGGCGGAACTTGAAACCCAACTCATTGTAGCCGAACAATTGGAATACATAACCAATTCTAAACTCCAAGAAATTCTAACCAAAACTGACGAAATACAACGAATGTTTCGAGGTTTACAAAAATCCTTGAAAGCAAAACTTTCTTAATCTCTACTCCCTACTCCCCACTCCCTACTCCCTAGTTAGTTTGCACAAGCAACACATTGCTCGTTCGATTCTTTGAAACTATCTTTCTGCACAGTGCGAATGTAGTAGATTGCTTTACAACCCAATTCCCAAGCCAGCATTAGAGTTTCAAAAATATCAACAGCGGTAAGAGAGCGCTCTGGTTCGTCAGGGAAATAGACTCCAGTATTTAGGTTAAATAGCAATTCCATTGAAATTCCTGTATCAATCCATTGTTGGATTGTAGCGATCGCTTTCACCACTTTTTTCTGATCTAGTGTCTTATTTTCGACATAGAACCATAGATTATCCCGAATGTAAGGCGGTGCGATGGGTACTGAACCCTTGGCCCACTTTTCATAAAAGAATTTGCTGTAAACGGGTAAAACACTGGCTGTACAACCCTGAACTAAAGATGAAGAAGTGTTAGGTGCGATCGCAGTAATATGTGAATTGCGAATCCCATGTTGTTTGATATCCTGACTCAGTTGTAAAAAGCGTTCTGGTTGACTAGCGTGTTGCTTAAACCAATCCACAGGCTTTGCTCCGATTAAACGTCCCTTGCTCCATTCACTACCCCCAAAAGCAGGATACGCACCCCGTTCCTTCGCCAGTTCCATTGATGCTGCGGTGCAATAGTAACCAATGTCTTCAAATAAATCACTGATTTCCTGAAGATGGGTGTAGGTAAGATGACGTTTTGCTAACCAATCGGCTAATCCCATACAGCCTACCCCAATTGTGCGATATTTGGCGTTGTGAGTGGCACTAGCAGCAAAGGGTGGTGAGGTCAGTTCAATGGTGTTATCTAGTATACGTACTGCAATTTGACAAATCTCTGCTCGCTGCTCATTTTCTAAATTTGCAAGATTAATACTAACGAGATTACACGTATGTGCTTCTTCACCAGGTTTCACATTTGACCATGATTCTTGACAAAGGTTTCCACCAGGAATATAGCCCTGATGCTGATTAGGATTAGCTCGGTTCGCGGTATCTTTGAACCACAGATAAGGCATCCCGGTTTCTAATTGGGTTCGCATCACTTGTTTGAGTAAAAGACGCGCATTCACCCGTTTGTAAAGCGTAATCGAGTCATCTAAACTGGCTTCGATTTGAAGATAGGCACGTTCAAATGCTTCACCCCATAGTGTTGCTAGTTCAATGCCTAAACGAGTTCGTACTTCATAAGGATCAACTAAAGTCCATTCTGTATCTGCTGCTACTCGCCGCATAAATTCGTCACTGACAACCAATTGCGGGAACACGTCATAAGCTTTGCGTCGCCCGTCCCCACTTTCGGTTTGCATTTCCAAAAATTCAGGTAAGTCCATATGCCAAACATCTAGACTCACAGTGACAGCACCGGCTCTGCGTCCACCTTGATTAACTGCGATCGCTGTATCATTTAACAACTTAATCCAGGGAACTACACCACCTGATGCATTTGCCTTGCCCATCACCCAACTACCTGTTGCTCGAATCCGAGACAGATTCACCCCCACACCGCCGCCATTTTTGGAAATGCGAGCCGCATCATGAATGCCGCCAAAAATGCTTTCCAAATTGTCGTCCATTGCCGTAATGAAACAACTAGCAAGGGAGCCATTGGGAATCCGCAAGTTCGCCAGAATGGGTGTTGCTAAAGATATTTGACGATTCGCTAACGCTTCATAAAATTGCTTTGCCCAGGTTAATCGGTTATTTGGTGTTTCCACGGAGGCAATCAAGAGCGCACAAGTCAAAAATGCTTCTTGAGGCAACTCATTCGCCAAAAGATATCGCTTCGTCAGTAATACCGCTCCCGCATAATCATAATCGGCATCCCAGTCGGGATTGATCCAAGTATTAGCAATTTCTAACTCTTCAGGAGAGTAGGTCAAGATGCGGCGATCGTATTGTCCTTCTAGAACTTTGAAATGTACAGTCCGAGCATAGTACCCGTACTGATAGCCACGGCTAACTGTTATTTCTTTCCACAAACTCCAAATATGTAAGCGGCCAGCTACATAGCGCCAATCAGGTTCTTCAGGACTACACAAATCCAAGGCACAGCGAATTAAATTATCTTGAATTTCTCGCGTGGTAATGCCGGGACGCAATCGAGTTGTCAGATGTGCTTCTAGAGCAATGGAATTTGTTGAAAGTCCACAACAAGCCCAATTAACCACTGTGCGAATTTTATTAATTTCCAACGGTGTAGTCGTTCCATCACGACGAATGACATGGATATCCGTTGTGGAGCTGTTTGAGAGTGTAGATGGAGCTTGCATACAAGATGTGTTGATAAATTGTAGAAGAATAATTGCAAAAATGGAAAAAAATTGTCAGCGCTATGTCACAAAACGCTGGCAACCCGAAAAAGTTTGTTGGGTTGAAAAATTGCAAAAGAATTGTCCAATAAAAATCCAGAGCAAGCTTTGGTAAAGAATGAAACTTGCTCCGATTAATGACGAATGCCAGTATAGATCGACCATTGATTTTTATGCAAGCAAATCACTGTTGTGTTAACATGCAGGGGAATCTCGGTTCTAGTGGGGAACAGCCACTAGAGGAAACGGGGAAAGTCCGGTGTAAATCCGGTGCTGTCCCGCAGCTGTAATCAAGGCTTGCCTTGTGAGTCAGAATGCCCGCCGAAGTTGACTTGTAAATTCTGTACATCTGCGAGGCACAGATTAAGTATTTTTATGAATATTTCTACAACTACTAGGCTTTACATTCTCATAGCCCCACATATCAGGACGCTACAGGTTACGGCTTTCTATGAGATGGTAGGCGATTAATTCATAATATGAAATTAATTATCCATAGAAATTGCTAATTTACTAGTACAACACGGCGGAAATAGCGCACCCATTAAACAGCTAATACTTTGCCTTTATAAGTCCACTTGAATGGCTTCGCCATAATATGATTAAAGGTTTAAGCAGATACATTAGATGAAACGCGAGAATCAAGAGTGGACACACTGTCATGACGACTTATAATCACGCCACCGTACAGGGACAGAAGCTTTTCTATCGCGAAGCGGGTTCTAAAAACGCGCCAACCATTGTGCTCCTGCATGGCTTCCCCAGCTCTTCGCATATGTTCCGGGATCTGATTCCGCAACTAGCAGATCGGTTCCATGTGATTGCACCAGACTATGTGGGTTTCGGCTACAGTGATGCGCCGAGTACGAATGACTTTGAATACACGTTCGACAATCTCGCGGCTTACGTAGAGGAGCGTTCAAAACAATGTCAACTTCATTATATTTTCTAATTGGTTTTCTTCTGCTTTTGGTAGTAGGAATTGCGACTTATTTGCTGACTGCCCGCAAGTATCAATCCTCAGCCACAGTTGCCGATTCCTACGATCAATGGACTGCTGACGGCATCTTAGAGTTTTATTGGGGGGAACACATTCACCTCGGTCATTACGGTTCGCCGCCACGACAGAAGGATTTTTTGGCTGCTAAATCTGACTTTGTACATGAAATGGTTAAATGGGGTGGAATAGAAAAATTACCTCCTGGTACTACCGTTTTAGATGTTGGCTGTGGTATTGGGGGCAGCAGCCGGATTTTAGCGCGAGATTATGGGTTTGCTGTCACAGGGATTACGATTAGCCCACAGCAGGTGAAACGCGCCCAGGAGTTAACGCCCCAAGAGGTAAACGCCCAGTTTGCGGTTGATGATGCGATGGCATTGTCGTTTCCAGATGCCAGTTTTGATGTGGTCTGGTCAATTGAAGCAGGCCCCCACATGCCAGATAAAGCTGTTTTTGCTAAAGAATTAATCCGGGTGCTAAAGCCAGGTGGAGTGTTGGTTGTAGCTGACTGGAATCAGAGGGATGACCGCCAAAAGCCGCTAAATTTTTGGGAGAAACCAGTGATGCGACAACTGCTAGATCAGTGGTCTCATCCAGCTTTTTCTAGCATTGAGGGATTCTCTGAGCTTTTAGCAGAGACTTCCTTAGTCGAGGGAGAGGTAATTACGGCAGACTGGACGCAAGAAACGCTTCCTTCTTGGTTAGATTCGCTCTGGCAAGGGGTGGTTCGACCGAGCGGATTTCTGCGTTATGGACTGTCTGGTTTCGTCAAGTCTGTGCGCGAGGTGCCAACGTTTTTGCTGATGCGTTTGGCGTTTGGTGTAGGGCTGTGTCGATTTGGAATGTTCCGCGCTGTGCGGGCGAACGGAAGTACAGAATTGATGGATAGAAACCTTGCTAAGGGAACTCCCTCAAGCTTGGTTGGGTAGCGATGCCTGCGGCAGGCTGCGCCTACGCATGATGACCAATTTTGAGTTTCCATTTATTGGTCTTTCCCACGAAGGCTACTGCTGCGACTGATGACCGGGCTGTGGAGATATAGCCACAACTTGAGGCTATATCTGGCGAGGAAGTGAGCAATGACACGGTAGCGTTAAACATTTAGCTTCTGATTTTGTAAAGGAAAACAAGAAGCAGAATTTGAGAAAAAGACTGAACTAGTGCTGAACGCGGCTAATACCAATTCTGTATGAAGATGCGGCAAACGAAATGAGGAACGAACCGCAAAGGACGCATTCGCGCAGCGTCTCGTAGAGAAGGACACAAAGAAAGAAATAAGAAGCCAAGAAAATTTGGCGCAGCCTCACAAAAAAATGGTATAAACCAACATTATCGCCGCTGTTTATTGAATTTGGGCAGTCGTTTATTGAATTCGGGCAGTCGTTTATTGAATTCGGGCAGTTGTTTATTGAATTCGGGTAGTTGTTTGTTAAATTCAGGCAACCACCAAGAATTCACGGAAAATAATTTATTGCTAATTTCTCGCCCTCTCTAAAACCGGGAGGATCCCAAATGTGCAAAATGGCCTTAGATGTCTACGCAGAATTAATTTTCACTCCTATGTCTATTTATAATTGCGATCGCTCTCCAAAAATGGATGTAACCGTTGTAGTAAGCTATGACTACTCCCTACAAATGTTCATAAAAATTCAGCATCCCAACGGATGGTAACGCTGCGTATGCGATCGCCTGCATAACAGCAAGCTCAAAAAGCACAACGTTTGGCAGCAAAATTGCGGGAGTTAAATATCGACCCAGATACAATTTAGCTTACCGCGATCGCTATTTTTTCAGAAATGCTGAGTGAAGTAGAAAGTACTCACTACTTATTGCAGTGAAGAATCCACAGTCTTGAGTAATTGACCCGATTTTTTAACTCAGCACTCTTTATTCATTTATGACTCAACACGAGCGCACTTTTGTGTTAATATGCAAAAGAATCTCGGTTCTAGTGGGGAACAGCCATTAGAGGAAACGGGGAAAGTCCGGTGTGAATCCGGCGCTGTCCCGCAGCTGTAATCAAGGCTTGCCTTGTGAGTCAGAATGCCCGCCGAAGTTGACTTGTAAATTTTGTACATCTGCGAGGCACAGATAGGTATTTTTATGAAGATTTCTACAACTACTAGACTTTACATTCTCATAGCCACACATATCAAAACGCTACAGGTTACAGCTTTCTATGAGATGGTAGGTTGTTAATTCTGGGTATAAATTGCGCGATCGCTCGCACTAATTCTCTTTGGCGTAACTATTCACGAAAAAGATGGATACGCTTATTTATTTAGCTAATGTTCACGCCGAATAAATTCAATTACCTTCCACATCACCTGCAAATTAGTAGAGAGGGGAAATTCCACGTCTCTACAGCATGATATCTGCGGTTGAAACTTCTTTCTTGTGATTGCAAAATTAATCAACAAACAACATTTATATGCACAAAATTCCCGTCACAGTAATTACAGGATTTCTAGGCGCAGGTAAAACGACACTAATTCGCCATTTACTGCAAAACAATGAAGGGCGACGCATTGCTGTTTTGGTGAATGAATTTGGAGAAATCGGAATTGATGGCGAACTATTGCGTGATTGCCAAGTTTGTGACGATGAAGAAGACCCCAACAGTAATATTGTTGAACTCACTAACGGTTGCTTGTGCTGCACGGTGCAAGAGGAATTCTTACCAGCAATGCAAGAATTACTGAAGCGACGGGCGAACCTTGACTGTATGTTAATTGAAACCTCTGGACTAGCACTCCCAAAACCATTGGTGCAAGCATTTCGCTGGCCAGAGATTCGTACAGGGGCTACAGTGGACGGCGTAATCACTGTGGTGGACTGTGAAGCGTTGGCAACTAATCAATATGTAAGCGATTTAGCAGCCCTCTTAGCACAGCGACAAGCCGACTCTAGCATAGAACACGAAACACCGATTGAGGAACTATTTGAAGATCAGTTGGCTTGTGCTGATTTAGTGTTGCTTACTAAGAGCGATCGCGTTGATGAACAAACGCAAGTTAGAGTGCAGGATTGGCTAAAGCAGAGTTTATCTCCTGGTGTAAAAGTCATTCCTTGTCAGGACGGTAAAATCAGTAGCAATTTGTTACTCGGTTTCAACGCTGCGGTAGAAGATAACTTAGATAGTCGTCCCAGTCACCACGACAACGAAGCCGAACACGAACATGATGAAGGGATTAATGCAGTGCAACTACTGCTAGACCAAGCATTTGAGCCGGCTGTCTTGGTTAAACGCTTGCAAACATTGGTACAACAGCAAGAAATTTACCGAATTAAGGGATTCGTGGCAGTTCCGAATAAAGCCATGCGTATGGTATTACAGGGTGTTGGTAATCGATTTGACTACTTTTATGACCGGACTTGGCAACCCCATGAACCCCGTCAAACACGATTAGTGTTGATTGGACGGGAACTTGAGCAGGTTCGCATTGAGTCATTGGTGTTGGGGGAGGAAGTGAATGCGACCTTCTAAGAGTGTCTGGGAAGGAAATTTTGGTTACTGGCAAAACAGCTTTATCCATAACAATCTGCTGGTAATCGGTTACACAGGATGGAAGGGATTTCAGTCATTTGGGCGGGGAGTTGTTATTTGTGATCTGGATACTCAAGTTACTCACCCTACAATTACAAGTCTTGATGCAGTTCCCTTCACCCTCCAATTTCTCCCCTCCGATCTGATTAGGTTTTACTTGCGTTCGTTTCAGGATGGCGGATTTATATCACAATCAATCTGCTCATCGATGATTTCATCAATTTTCCCAGCGATCGCAACATACAATCCCCATCAAGATATTCTTCTGGTGCTAAAAGCTGAACCTCAATTTGAGGTTAATTTCTTACACCAACTAAAAATTACTCCACCCGATTGCTACGAACAAGTTTGCAAGCGTTGGTCAGAGTTTAATCCAAGTCTAATGCCCTAAAACTTACTTTATTTGCCAATGCTCAAACCAAAATCAAGCAATACTCCCAAACCTACTCACTACCAAAATGCGACGATAGATTATTACATGGGACTCACAAATTCCTGGCAGTTATCAAAAGGAGTTTAATCAAGATGACCCCAGAAATAAACACCAAAGATTGGCAACAAGCTTTTATCGCCACCAATATATTAGCAATTGGTTACAACGCTTGGATCGGTTATTTAGGGGGAGAACGTGGTGTCATAATTTGCAGTACCAACTCTCCGCATTTAAGTATGGCTGGCGAAACATTTAAAGCGCATTTTATCCCGCGTAAAAATCTCGCAGCTTTCTTAAATGCTTGGTTAGTAGCACCCGATACCGTACTGTTGCAAAGACACTTCATGAATGCTCATATTATTCTCGAAGCTGTAGATAAGTATAATCCGCAGACTGATGTTGTATTTTTATTAGAGTATGGTCATCAAGCTGAGTTTTTCTATTTAACTAATCTACCAATTACACCACTGCAATGTTACCAAACTGTATGCAAAGAATGGACAGAATTCCAACCTCAGCATCCCCTCTCACTAGGAACAAAAATACAGTGAGACTCATCCAAAATAAAAAAGAATTTTTCTGGTTTTCTTACCTTGTCCCAATTGTGATATATAGAGTTTTAATAGCAAAGTTAAAAACTCAAATACCTTAGCCTTAAAAACTTCAAAATTATTTATTCAAACAGTGGTTGATTAAATTTTGTCTATATTCAGTAAGTAATATTAATAATCAAAATTGTTATCAACTGAATTTACATGCAGACAGTAAGTGTGGTAATCTGACACATAACTGTCGGTTCTGATGGGGAGCAGCCATCAGGTGCAAGGGGGAAAGTTCGGTGTAAATCCGGCGCTGTCCCGCAGCTGTAATGAGACGAATGTAACGTGTCTCAAAGTCAGAATACCCGCCGACTCACTCTAGACACAAAACACTTATCTGCGAGGTACAGATGATATATATAATTAATGAATTTCATGGGTACAAGTATCGTTTTAAGACAGTACCCTCTGCAAGTTTTACTACTTCGCTTCGCTGTTAGTAGCAACACTCAATTTTAGATAATCTTGTAGGAATTTTGGTATCCATAAAGAATACCACAATGTCTTTTTTGCTATCCAAATAGTATCCACCATGATTTAGGTATGGCAGCATTGCAGCAAGCTAGTTGAAGCCTAAATCCCAAAAACTCATAGCACAAATAAATACCTGAATTTACTGAAAACGAGGAGTTTCATGTCCACTTTTTTCATGTCCACTTTCCCGATAGTTACTTATTGTGAATTTTTCTCAAAAATCTTCGTTTTTACCGCAATCTATGGGATGGTATGTAAAGGAAATGTAGCGATGCCTGGGGCGGGCTACGCCTACGCTAATCAAGTTCCACAAATATCTGAGTTTTCCAAGCACGAAGGTACTGCAAAAGACTTACAACCAGTTGCACAAATAACACCTGAGAAGACTCCAGCATCCACAGAAGAACCAGATATTGAATTAACAGTCATCGACAAGCTATTGAATGAACCCGTTTACTCACCCTTTCGCCGCGAGGGGACAGTGAAAGATTCCACCCGTCCGGTTTACGTCATTACCGGTGAAGAAATGGAAGCGCAAGGTGCTAGAACTGTCAGAGAAGCACTAAAATTTCTTCCTGGTATTTTGCCTGATGGTACAGTTGGCACGGAAGTAAACGCCTTAAGCGGTCAATTTATCCGAGGTTCTAACTCTGCACAAGTCTTGATTTTGCTTGATGGTAGACCGATTAACGATCTAGGTTCCGGTGGTTTTGACCTTTCAGAATTTACTACCAATATTGTTGAAAGAGTGGAAGTATTACCAGGTGGTGGTTCTACCCTTTATGGTTCTGATGCGATTGGGGGAGTGATTAACATTATCACTCGGCGTCCCACAGAAAAAGTGACAACACAAGTAGGAGTCATCCTTGGCGCTTATGGGCTAAATCAGCAGACTATCAACAATAGCGGCAAAGTAGGGAATATTTCTTGGGTTGTAGGTTACAACCGTACCGAAGCCGAAAATAATTATCCTTTTTCCATCCCAGAAGCGAACTTTGAGGGAACCAGGGAAAATAATGATACTCTCTACAATAACTTTAATGTCAAGTTAGAGGCGGATTTAGGTTCTCGCAATACCCTAACCCTCTCAACCCTATATTTAGGCAAAGACCAAGGAGTACCAGGAGGAGTCCCCATTCCTGAACCATTATATGGTCAAGGTTATTTTAACTCGTTGACGGATAGCGATCGCAAATACACAGACCAAGTTCTCACCGATTTAACCTGGAACTCAAAACTAGGAAGTGGGGATGATTCACTGCTAACAGCAAAAGTTTACGCAGATTTCCTTAACACTCGCTATGATAGTCGCAATTCATCCCAAGCACGATATGATAACGGGCAAACTTCTTATGGATTGCAAACACAACACAGTTGGAAATTTGCTAATAATCAAACCCTAGTTTATGGCTTTGATTACCGCAATGTAGCAGCTACTAACAGTACATTTGACTTTTCTGTTAATACAAAAACAGTCACTTACGACGATAGTATTAGTCAAGGGGCGCTATTTGCTAGATATGAAATTAACTTTACGCCTAGCTTCACTGCCAACTTAGGTTTACGCCAGGATTTTAGCAGCTTGACAAATGGTTCATTTACATCACCGAGTGTCGGGACAAAATTTGCGCTTACCGACTCTACCACTGTGAGAGCTAATTATATCAAGAATTTCCGCGCACCGAATCTTTTTAGTTTATATGCGAATGGTGGTAGTTACGTTGGTAATCCTAATCTCCGTCCAGAAAAAGGCGATAGTTATGATATCGGAATTGACCAGAAGTTAGGTAATTTTGGTTTGTTACGCTTGACCTATTTCAACAACACAATATCAGATTTAATCGCCTATAACTTTGATGTTCCTGTAGCTACTTACGAAAATATTGGTAAGGTTCGTACTACAGGAATCGAAGCAGTTTTAAATTTGCAGCTAGCGAAGAATATTTATGCCTTTGTTAATTATACAGCAAATGATCCGCGGATTTTGAGAAGTACAAATTCTGCCGAAGTTGATAAAGAATTACGGTTCGCCGGTGCAGATAGTTTAAATGCAGGACTTTCTTACGAAACTCGCCAAGGTTTATATACTGGAATACTAATGCATTCTTTAGGTGCGTATTCAATAAACAATACCAATACAGAATCTTTATCTGGGTACACTACTTTTGATTGGAAAATGCGGGTTAGTCTCAGTGATACATTAGTGTTAACAGGCAGTGTAGATAATATCTTTAACCAGAGATACCAATTATTCCCTGGTTTTCCTGATGGGGGGAGAGTTTTTCAAGTTGGTTTTAGTTCAACATTCTGATGGAATAAGGTGACTAATATAAGGAGAATATCTCATGGCTGAATTCAATTCTTGGGTAACACCATTAAATCAAGTTGTCACTGAGACTTTATCTACGGAAGGGTCTATTGAATATGAATATTTTGATTGTGGGAGTGATGTTTTGTCATCGTTACTTTACACTTTATTTCAGCACAATTGGCAGCAGGTAGGGGTAGGGCATATTGTTCAAGGAGGTGTATTAGAATTAGAATTTAATGCTCCACCCAAAATTTGTATCCTCTATGATGGATATCTCACAGTAGTCACAGAAGGCTGGCATTTGCACCTATGTATTGAGGCTAATTTAGGTGGCCCTTATTGTAAGACTCCTTTAGAATTAAGGCAACAACGTCAAGTAAATCGTGCTGCATTTTATCGACGGTTTAATGCAGAAGGTATCCCTAGAAGTTGGGGAATCGATTTTTGGAATGGTGCAGATGAAAACCTGATGACTATTTTCTTGCCAAATCCATATGTAGAAGGTGAAAATTTATTACCAGAAGGTAAGCCTAATTTATCAAAGTTAGCTCTTTATCAGGAACTGCGAGATATCTATGTATTGGGAAACAAACCTATACCATTTACCAAAAATCCCCTAAAACATTCTTATATCTCAGTTTGCACTTCAACTCGCTGTCTTCCTTCCCGCAAATGGCAACCTACATTTGATGCTTTAAAATCAGCGGTGGAAAAAGCAGGTGTGGAAGTGGAAGTGAGGACATCTGGCTGTTTAGAAGTTTGCCAACTAGGGCCAGTTGTATTTTATTCAAATGATAGAACTTGGTACACTCGTGTTAACCCAAATGTAGCTGAAACTATTGTTAATGAACATTTAGTAAAAGGTAACAAAGTTACTGAATACCGCTATCCACCAGATTCCGTCTAATTTCTCCTTTTTTTTAATCTCACGCAAAGATATAAAGCACTTTTAATTTATATCATCCTTTTTTACTCTAACTCTTTGCGGGAAAAAATAATATTTTTATTTAACCCATGAAATTGATAAAAAACCCTCATCCAAAACCCATAATTTTTTTATGCCAATTACTTTTAATAGCAACTTTAATAATTGCCTGCAATAGTACAGTAATTAATATATCTACTAATACCAACAATAACGCCTGTATTCAAAAATATGACCTAAAAACTGATTATTTTCCCAATAAAATCAAGATTACCCATGCAACAGGCTTGGCAGTAGAGTATCATAAACACTACAAAGTCGTCACAATCAAAAACCCTTGGCAAAATGCTAAGACAGGTTTTCAATATGTTCTAGTTCAATGTGGAACTCCTACGCCACAAGGATTTAATCAAACACAGGTAATTACAGTACCAGTAAATTCTATAGTCTCTCTTTCTACTACTCATTTACCCCACTTAGCAAAGTTAGGAGTAGTTGATAAATTGATTGGCGTTAGTAATAGTAAGCAAATAAATACCCCTGATGTGGTAGAAAGAATCAAAGCTGGGAAAATATCACAAATAGGTAATAATGAAAATGTGGATATAGAGAAATTATTAGAATTAAATCCTGACTTGGTAACAACTTATGGTAGTGGAAATCCCCAAACTGATAGCTATGCCAAACTCACAGAGGCAGGTTTGAAAGTGGGGATAAATGCAGAATATATGGAAGACACACCATTGGGAAGAAGTGAATGGCTGAAATTTACGGCATTGTTTTTTAATAAGGAAGAAAAAGCAGAAAAAATCTTTAATCAAATTACTAATAAATATGAACAAATAGCTCAAAAAGCCAAGTCTGTAAAAAATCGTCCGACTGTATTTGTTGGATTTAACTTTAAAGGAACTTGGTATACACCTGGGGGCAAAAGTTACGTAGCCAAATATCTGGCTGACGCAGGAGCAAACTACCTCTGGAGTAATGATAAATCATCTGGTAGTTTACCTCTATCTTTTGAAGTCGTTTTGGAACGTGCAGCCAATGCTGATTACTGGTTAAATTTTCGTCAATCTTGGAATACTTTAAAAGATTTAGTTGCAGAAGATAATCGTTATGCTGATTTTAAGGCTGTGAAACAGGGAAATCTTTATAATAATAATGCCCGTGTCAATGAAAATGGGGGTAATGATTACTGGGAAGATGGTATTAGTAACCCAGATGTCGTTTTATCTGACTTGCTTAAGATACTGCATCCAGATATATTACCTAATCATAAACTATTTTATTACGGCAAACTTATTTAATAATGTTAATTAAAAAATCTAAATTTAAAATAGCCTTACTAAACCAAAAAGCTCTGGCTCTAAAAATTGTTATTTTCTCAAGTTTACTGATAGGTTTAATATTTGCCTTTTTATTAGACTTAGCTTTAGGTTCAGTTGATATTCCTATTAATGAAGTAGTCCAAATTTTGCTAGGACAAGAAATAGAAAAAACGACATGGGCTAATATTATTCTCAAATTTCGTTTACCTAAAGCTTTAACTGCAACTTTAGCTGGTGCAGCTTTAGGTGTAAGTGGCTTGCAAATGCAAACTTTATTTAAAAATCCCTTAGCAGGGCCTTTTGTATTGGGTATTAGTTCTGGTGCAAGTTTAGGTGTAGCGTTAGTTATGCTGACAGCAAGTGCTATCGGTACACCAACATTATTAGCAAATTTGGGGTATTTAGGTGATTTTGGTTTAGTCATAGCTGCAAGTCTCGGTGCAGCATCAGTTTTAGGAATGATGTTAGTTGTTTCTCGCCGAGTGCAAGATACAATGACGCTACTGATTTTAGGTTTATTGTTTGGCTATGCTACGAGTGCAATTGTTAGTATTTTGTTGCAGTTTAGCTCAAAAGAACAGATTCAAAGTTATATAATGTGGACTTTTGGTAGTTTTGCTGGGGTGACTTGGAAACAGTTAGTTGTTTTAATTCCAGTGATCCTTTTGAGTTTATTCTTAGCAGTGCTGCAATCAAAATCTTTGAATGCACTTTTACTTGGGGAATCTTATGCACGTAGTCTAGGTTTAACGGTGCAAAAAACCAGATTTTCTATTATTACTAGTGCATCTATGTTAGCAGGTGGAATTACTGCTTTTTGTGG
The DNA here is from genome assembly GCF_937863485.1 of uncultured Nostoc sp. Classification (GTDB taxonomy): domain Bacteria; phylum Cyanobacteriota; class Cyanobacteriia; order Cyanobacteriales; family Nostocaceae; genus Nostoc. The sequence goes on from NZ_CALMFY010000011.1 coordinate 52,123, forward strand.
CCCTATAGCATTTTTAGGTGTGGCAATTCCTCATCTGTGTCGTAGTCTATTCAATACTTCCGACCATCGAATATTAATCCCTAGTGTAATAATCATGGGTGCAATATTAGCGCTAATTGCAGATTTGTTTTCCCAACTTTGGGTAAGTCAGATGGTTTTACCTTTAAATGCTGTCACCGCTTTAATTGGAACTCCTGTTGTCACTTGGGTAATTCTGCGGCGTAATTCCCAAAAATCTTTTCCCTCATGAATGATGCAATTTTAACAACTCACAACCTGACTATTGGTTACAAGACATCCCGAAAAACTGTTCGGTGTGTTGCGTCTGATATTTCTCTATCTCTCTTAACTGGGGAACTGGTTTGTTTACTTGGCCCCAATGGTGCGGGTAAATCTACATTACTGCGATCGCTCGCCGGAATGCAACCACCCATAGCAGGCCAAGTGCGACTCTTGGGAGAAAACATATATCATTTAAAACCACAAGAATTAGCAAAACGTCTGAGTTTGGTACTCACTGAGAAAGTTGATGTGGGAATGCTATCAGCCTACACCTTGGTGAGTTTGGGGCGATATCCTTACACTGACTGGTGGGGAAATTTGACACCCCAAGATGAAGCTATAGTACATTGGGCAATTAAATCTGTAGGAGCAGTACACTTAGCACAACGCCAAGTTAGCGAATTAAGTGATGGTGAACGTCAAAAAATTATGATTGCGCGTGCTTTGGCTCAATCACCTATTGTTATGTTACTTGATGAGCCAACAGCATTTCTCGATTTACCGCGACGCGTAGAAATTATGCAATTGTTGCGCCAGTTAGTACGGGAAACTAATCAAGCAATTCTCCTTTCTACCCATGATTTAGATTTAGCTTTGCGGATTGCAGATAAAGTTTGGCTATTATCAACTAATGGCATTTTACACGTTGGTGCACCGGAAGATTTAGTGTTGAGTGGTGCGTTTGCTGATACTTTCGAGAGTGAAGGTGTAGAGTTTGATGTTGCTTCTGGCGAATTTCATCTCCATACATCCGACAAGGGAGAAATTAATTTGATAGGTGAGGGTGAGGGTATCGCGTCTGTGTGGACTATTCGTGCTTTAAAACGTGCAGGTTTCCAAGTTAATCAAAATAAAAATAGCTTACCAATCTCAGTAGAAGTGATAACAAAATCTAAACAAGTTTTGTGGAAAATCACAAACAGCCAGAGTGTGTACACTCATCATTCGTTGTATGAAATGATTAAATTTTTGGATTGTTTATAAAAATGCTGTCCGATAAACGTTATCAAAAGTTGCACTAGTGGATGACTATAAAAGGAAGTAGCAATAGTAAATGCAAAAATAAGTTTATGTTATAATAGTAATCATTGCAGTTGATTAGTTATTGCTTGCTAAAAAAGCGTTGCAATCTTTATAGATTACTTTTAGACAAGTTTTAATTCTGTTTTGGAATCTGTTCTCAAACGTAACCTAAATCATACCGGACTTGATTACCTGGAATCACCAGACTTCTACTTTCCCACGCGGGAATCTCTAGGCAGTGTGCTTTTGGCTAAGGGTAATTATAGAGAGTTTAAAAAAGTATCCCCATTATGGGCGTTCTTTATTTGGCTTGCAGGCAGTAGGCAAACATGAGGCCGCTCAAGTTGTCAAAGCCGAATTGGAAACGGCTTGGAAAGGTGATGATAAGCAGACATAGCCAAAATGTCATAAAAAAATTCGGCGTTGCTGAATCGAAGTATGAATCAAGCGATCGCCTCAAGCTTGCGGGCGCACAGCGCCCGCAGCGCCACCGAACCGTACTTGAGATAATATATTACTAATCGAATTGAATATTTCAGCATTTCTTCGGTTTTAGAGTAGCAGAAAGTTTTACGATGTAGACGAGCAAGATAATGCCTTAACCTACTATTTTCACCTTCTCCCAAAGGGAGACGCTGCGCGAACAACTCTTGTCATATATGTTTTGCTAACAATGTGGTCTTCATTACTAATGAAACTAGGATAAACTGGATAACCATCTGTTACATAAAAATCCGAATTCCAACATTTAATAATCAACCACAGTAATTTAAATGTTTCAGAGCTTCTGTCTCCTAAAACCCAGGCTAAGATCCCTGGATAGCTTTTATTTACTGCTGTCCACAACCAAACTTTGTTTTTTTTACCGACAAAAGTTTCTAATTCATCAAAAGAGTGTAACTTCAGGTATTTCATCCCTTTCTGGTGAATTAGGTAAAATCTCACCCGTTTTCTTTACCCAAGTTATTACAGTTGTATGATGCACATTCTTGACCCGTTCTATAGCTCGAAAGCCTAGACCATTCACATACATTTCTAAACACTCACGTTTTATTTCTTCAGAATAACCTTGCAACTCATAAGAATCTATAAACTGACGACCACACTGAGCACAAATGTAATGCAAGTTTACTTGCTTTTTTGCCAATATGAGCGAATATGAGTTGATGCACACCTTGGACATTGCATAGCGATGTCTACGACGGGCTACGCCTACGCTTGAATTCATACTTCAATTATGCAACGCCAAAAATTCAAAATCATCGTTTGCGTAACCGCGGCCATAGGAGAAGTTCAACCCTTAGCCTCTCACGCCACTTGCTCCGCAACTTTTGGACGATGCTCCTTCAAGCTGGGAGAAGACCGCAGTTGCTTTCATAGCGGGTTATCCAAAGAAGTACAAGCCGACATAGCCTTTATTTGTTGCCTGACTTTGCCTTTCATATTAAAATTTGGGAGTAATGCTTCATGGTTAATGCAGTCAAACGTTCAATTCGGATATTAAAGATGCGCCCCTCCATGTCTGATTTCCTTTATCACCCTACAGAATTTATCTTCTTGCATTTCCAAACCTTTTTTGCAATGGGCTGTACTTAGGGTAGGTGGGGGGAGGCGATCGCACCTAAGCGATCGCATCACTGGTTAACTATCTACTGGATGCAGAGAGTTGGCTCCTATGTCATCCTAGATTTAGGAGAGTTAATTCGGTGATGTCTTTGGTTTTAGTATTGAAGGGCTTTTTCCTTTTAGTATTTACAGACTTCTCAGAGAAATTAAAATCTCTACACAGTGATGATTTTGGAGAGAATCGATGTCAATTTATGTAGGTAACCTCTCTTATGACGTTACACAAGAGGATTTAAGTGGTATTTTTGCAGAATATGGTACTGTAAAGCGGGTTCAAGTACCTACTGACCGTGAAACTGGTCGTCCACGAGGCTTTGCTTTTGTGGAAATGGGAACTGAAGCCGAAGAAACAGCTGCCATTGAAGCTCTAGACGGTGCTGAGTGGATGGGTCGTGACCTGAAAGTGAATAAGGCTAAACCTAAAGAAGACAGAGGTGATAGAGGTTCCTTTGGTGGTAACCGAGGAGGATACGGCGGTGGCGGTGGCGGACGCTCCCGCTACTAACCTTGGAAAAAAAATTTACCAAGAGTCTTAAGGTCAGACGAAGAGTCTGTCTTTTTTTTGTACTGCTACTGCCTGCATAGCTATTGATGAAGTCAACTTAGTAGGAGAAATAATGACCCAAGTAATTGTAGGTGACAATGAACACATTGAGTCAGCCTTACGACGATTTAAGCGAGAAGTTTCCAAGGCTGGAATTTTTCCAGACATGAGAAAGCATCGTCATTTTGAAACACCCCTAGAAAAACGCAAGCGCAAAGAAGTTGCCAAGCACAGGCAGAGTAAGAGAAGTTTTCGTAATTAAGGACTGACATACATCTAAACGAATGCCCTCATAGATTTTATGAGGGTTTTCCTTTTGCCTATTTTAAAATCAGGAAACCTAAAGAAACGCTAAAATCAAGTCAGCCTTTGTATTGTAGCGGTTGTGTCCCACATCACTCAGAGTGCGGTTCACTGCATAAATCCTGATTGTCAACGTCCTTATCCTCAGCCTTGGGGAAACAAATTTTGTAACAGCTGTGGCGCACCGCTAGAGTTGTTAGACCGCTATGTTCCACTTCAGCCCTTGGGGTCGGGAGGATTTGCTCAAATTTACACGGTTTGGGATGAAAAAACTCAAACCGAAAAAGTACTGAAAGTGTTGGTAGAAGATTCACCAAAGGCACTGGAATTATTTACCCAAGAGGCGGCAGTTTTATCTAGCTTGCAGCATCCAGGCGTCCCCAGAGTTGATGCCGATGGGTATTTTCACGTAAAATTGTTTAATCCCAAACCACGCCAACTGCCTTGTCTGGTAATGGAAAAAATCAATGGGCGGACTTTAGAGGAGATATTAAAAAAGTTTCCCCAAGGGTGTCCAGAGGATTTGGTTTTAAACTGGTTCGCCCAAGCTGTACAGATTTTACAGGAATTACATAAACGTCAGATTATTCACCGCGATATCAAACCTTCTAATTTAATGTTGGACTCTTCGCCATCTGTAACCCCGCTTCAAGGGCAAACAGAGGGCGATCGCGTGGTACTAATTGATTTTGGAGGGGCAAAACAGTTTAGCGCCTCAAAGCTACGTCACTCTAGTTCCACCCGATTATTTTCTTCGGGCTACAGTCCACCAGAACAAGTGACTGGAGGTATTGTCGGGCCAAGTGCTGATTTTTATGCCCTCGGTCGAACGGTGATTGAACTACTAACAGGCAAATACCCGTTAGAGTTGGAAGATCAGCAAACGGGGAAATTGCGCTGGCGAACTGCGGTAAATGTCAACCCGCAACTAGCTTCTTTGCTTGATGAAATGGTGCAGGAGGATGTGCGATCGCGTCCAGCAAATGCAGCTATGATTCAAAAACGGTTGGCGAAGATTTCTCGACCATTACCGCCGTCAGGGTTATTTTCCCAACTACGGAACAACGTTAAGCAAGCCTCAACGCAAGCTTCCCAGAGATTTAGACTACTAACACAAGCTATTAAACAAGCTTTAGCTAACTTTAGCCAAGCTGTAACTAAAACCGTTATTTTTATTGCTCAGGCAATCATCAAAACTTTCCAAGCTTGTTTAGCGACGATTTGGGCGATGATCCTGACTAGTATCGGCGCTTGCTTTGGTGCGATCGCTGGTTTTATTTTGGCATATCGCACCAGCTTGGGTCGTCAGGTTGTGGAATTGATTTTGAGTCAGCTAAACCAATTAGTGCCAAATACTCAACCAGTCTTCGGGGCAGATATTTTGGTATTCGTCGCCGCAGGCTGGGGAACCGCATGGGGACTAACAGTATCTGGGTGTTTTGGTCAACGGCGGCGCTTTTTAGTGGCGTCGCTAATGGGCATGATTAGCTATGGCTTTGGCTGGTTGATTTTGCAATTAATCACACCAAAAGACAGCGGCGAGGGCTTAGTGGCAGTAATTTTGGTGGCAGTTTGCCTACTCACCTTGAGTTTAGGTCTTCGCAGCCATCACATAGTGTACGCTGTGTTCGCTGCCTTTGGCAGTGCGATCGCCTATGCAGTTTTGATTCTTTTGAAGTTAGCACCTCCGATCTTCCAATTTTCTAGTCAACCAGCCTGGTCAGAGTTATACTTACCTCTGACTTTTTTTGGTTCTGTGGGCTTCTTGATCAGCTTCTGGTTAGGAGTGAGTTACTACCTAATTGTGCCTGGATTGCGCTTTTTTGGGTGGCGGTGAACAAGGCAGGGGCACAGGGGCAGGGGAGCAAGAATTTTAGATTTTAGATTTTGGATTTTAGATTGAAATTTAATCCAAAATCTAAAATCCAAAATCCAAAATTGAATTGCCCAATGCCCAATACCCAATACCTAAAAACAAGATCCCCCTAGCCGTATTTTTCATCCAGCTAGGGGGATCACATAAGTGGTAGTCTATAAAAGGTTCGGTATAGTTGCTTATGATTCGATTCTATAATCTATATTTCAGTTTGAGT
>NZ_CALMFY010000012.1 GCF_937863485.1 uncultured Nostoc sp.
CCATTAATGAGGCTCTGAACTCCATTAATGAGGCTCTGAACTCCATTAATGAGCCTTTGAACTCCATTAATGAGCCTTTGAACTTCATTAACAAACCTCTAGGTAGCGGCGAGTAGTCCCCAATCCCTAATTCCCAGCCCCCAAGCCTCAATACCCAAATACCAAATACCATGCAAAACCGTAACTCAAAAGCTACAAACACACTAGGAAAACCATTCGCCACTGCAACCACCAGCCGCCAACCTTTCCTAGAAATTAAAGACGTTAGCAAAGTCTATCCCACAAAAAAAGGCCCCTTCACCGTACTCGATGGCGTTAACCTTAACGTCGAACAAGGCGAGTTTATTTGCGTCATCGGTCACTCTGGCTGCGGCAAATCGACGCTACTAAATATGGTATCCGGTTTTAACTTTCCTACTTCCGGGCAAGTGTTGCTAGAAGGACAGCCAATCACCCAACCCGGCCCAGACAGGATGGTTGTCTTCCAAAACTATGCCTTGCTACCTTGGCGAACAGCTTTTGAAAATATCTACTTAGCTGTTAACGCCGTTTATCCCAACAAACCACAAGCTGAGAAAAGAGCGATCGTGCGCGATCATTTGGCAATGGTGGGACTAGCTGATGCGATGGAAAAGAAACCAATGCAAATGTCAGGTGGTATGAGACAAAGGGTTTCTATTGCCCGTGCTTTGGCGATTCGTCCCAAAGTCTTAATTTTAGATGAACCTTTTGGGGCTTTGGATGCAATCACCAAAGAAGAATTACAGGAAGAATTGCTCAAAATTTGGAATGAGAATCGCTGCACAGTGCTAATGATTACCCACGACATTGATGAGGCATTATTTTTAGCAGATAAATTAGTAATGATGACTAACGGGCCTCATGCAAAAATTGGCGAAGTCATGGAAATTCCCTTTTCTCGTCCACGCGATCGCGCCCGGATTATGGAAGATCCACAATACTACCAACTGCGTAATTATGCCCTAGATTTCCTCTTTAATCGCTTTGCCCATGATGATGTCAATTAGCAGCTTTTCAATTTGATAAAGGTTAGCGGGCGGCATTTACGCCCGTTTTTGACATTGCTGACGTCTTGTGGTTTGTTTGTTTATTATTTGGTTTGCGATCGCTTTGACCCGATACCATAAAAGAAAAGTGGTGACTTTTGTCAACCACTGGCGTCATTGGATATAGAAAATCGAACCAAATCTTAAATATGAAAATTTATAAAGAAGATTTGCAATCGGCTGCTTCGCAAGGTTTAATTTCCCCGCAACAAGTGGATGCACTTTGGGATGCACTATCTGAGCGTAACAGCGATCGGCCTCAATTTAATTTTGCCAATGTAGCTTTTTACTTTGGCGCGTTGATTGTGATCTCCGCCATGACTTGGTTTGTGGTACTGGCTTGGGAGTCGTTTGGCGGTGGCGGAATTTTTCTCTTAGCCAGCATTTATGCCTTTTGCTTCGTCATCATGGGTAGAAGGCTGTGGTTCAACCAAAATCTAAAAGTTCCTGGAGGACTGTTATTTACAATCGCAGTTTGCATGACTCCCCTAGCGATTTATGGACTGCAAAGATGGACGGGATTTTGGATTCAAGCCGACCCAGGTACGTATCGTGATTACTATCATTGGATCAAAGGCAGCTGGTTTTTCATGGAAGTGGGAACTATCATTGTAGCTTTAGTTGCACTCAAGTTTGTGCGGTTTCCGTTTCTGACTGCTCCCATTGCTTTTTCGCTGTACTTCATATCGATGGATTTAACACCACTACTATTTGGTAAAACTGATTTTAATTGGAAGCAACGACTATTAGTTTCTATGTGGTTTGGTATCGCGTGTTTAATCGTTGCGTACCTAGTCGATATTCGCACTCGCAGGCGGGATGGAGATTTTGCTTTTTGGCTGTATCTGTTTGGATTAATCCCTTTCTGGTTTAGTCTTTCTTTCATGGGAGACAGTAACGAATTCCAAAATTTTATATATTGTTTAATTAATTTAGGCTTAATGGTGCTGTCGGTGTTGTTGAGACGAAAAGTTTTTATAGTCTTTGGGGCAATAGGTATATTTGGATATTTTGGATACCTTGCCTCTACAGTTTTTAAGAATGCTGTACTATTTCCGATTGTGCTGACTATTCTGGGAATATTTGTGATCTATTTGGGTATTTTGTATCAACGCAACAGCCAAGCTATTGAGCGTTTCTTTGAAGGCCTACTACCGGAACAATTGAGACAAATTTTACCGAGAGATTAAGAGGTAACTAAAAAAGATGTGGGGGCGCGAAGACGCAAACAGGGATATCTTTATGTCCCCTTCAAGCATTAGCTCTATTACAATACAGATGTCCACTGTGCTGTCCATCCACGTAAATCCAGAAGATAATCGATGAGTAATCAACTACAAGACTACAATCCTAGCGGCGTAGGTGAAATAAATGGCAACCTCTTAGGTTTGCCCTGCGATTACGAGTCTGCAAACTTGATTGTCTTTGGTGTGCCTTGGGAAGTCACTGTTTCCTATGGCGCAGGTACAGCTAACGGCCCACAGAGAATTCTAGATGCTTCGACTCAACTAGATTTGTTCGATTTCGATAACCCTAATGGTTGGAAGCAGGGAATTTTCATGGTGGAAATCCCCCAGGATATTTTAGAGAAGAATACATACTACCGCGCCTTGGCAGCACAAATTATCGAGCGATTAGCCCAAGGGAAACAACTCTCAGATACACCAGATTTAACACCTGTGCTGACAGAAATTAATCAGGCTTGTCAACAGGTTAATAAATGGCTATTTGAAAATTGTCAACAAGCAATTAACAATGGTAAGCGAGTTGCAGTCATTGGTGGAGATCACAGTTCGCCGTTAGGTTATTTCCAAGCATTAGCGGCTAAGTACACGAACTATGGCATTTTGCACATTGATGCCCACGCAGATTTACGCGATGCCTATGAAGGATTTGAGTTTTCCCATGCGTCTATTATGTTTAATGCGATGAAAATCCCACAAATTTCCAAGCTAGTGCAGGTGGGTTTGCGTGATATTAGTCATGATGAAGTGCAAATGATTGACCAATCTAGCGATCGCATTATTGCATATTACGACCCAGCCATTAAGCAAAAGCTTTACTCTGGAACAACTTGGATTGATTTATGCCGAGAAATTATCAGTCATTTACCTGAGTCCGTTTACATTAGCTTTGATGCAGATGGTTTAGATCCAAAACTCTGTCCCAGTACAGGTACTCCTGTTCCAGGTGGGTTGGAATTAGAGCAGACTTTTTGTCTGTTCCGAGAATTGGTAAATAGTGGGAGAAAAATTATTGGCTTTGATATCTGCGAAGTCGGTGATGCTGAGTGGGATGGTAATGTTGGAGCGCGGGTAGTTTACAAGCTGGCAAACTTGATGGATTTGTCTCAGTAGAAAATATATCGTAATTTGTAGTTGAAAGACGAATAGTGGAGTAATCATACAAATACATTGGTAGGGGCACAGCATTGCTCATGCATGTCAACTTAACGTAAAAGCAAGCCTGCCTTGAAAAAGCTTTTAGAGGTGTCTCGTTCCCAGTCTCCGACTGGGAATGCCTAATCAGAGGCTCCGCCTCAGGACTAGCGGCGTTTGATCGCCGCAAAATATCTAACTTTTTGTATTTGATTTTAATATTGTTATGTGCTGCTATGTAACTTGATGGCTATAGCTTTCCACATTGCCCAGCTTCTATCCAAGATTCCTGTGTATAAATATGCTAGAAACTAAATCAAGTCCTCATACACATACAAACACATCAACCAAAGCTGATACCTTGGCTGACTCTGTTGTCTCCTCTTCTGCTCATCAGGAAATCTACGATGTTGTAGTGGTTGGTGCTGGTCCTATTGGGTTAGCAACTGCCATTGGCTTACGTAAACGTGGTATTGAAAATGTCCTTGTTGTCGATCAAACTCGCGCCTTTCGTGAAATTGGACAAGGATTGGATCTACTCCCCAATGGATTACAAGCTCTCAAACATTTAGATCCTAATGCTTACGAAGAAGTCAAAAAAACTGGACTTGATTTCTTGAATCTCAAGCAGTCTAATGGCCAGAAAACTATTGAACCTACTCAAGAGCAACAACCGACGAAGACTTCACCTCAATGGGTTTACAAAGATTTACAGGGGCAGATAATTCGGTCAATCTCGCTTAGTTTCGATGACTGGTTTAAAGATTATGGCGAGGGGCGAGTGTCAATTTCTTGGTACAATTTGCAGACAACCCTCAGACAGCTACTTCCCCAAGATCGAGTTAAAGCTAATCATCGTTGTATTAATGTTGTGAATCAGCCGGAAAACGGTTGTGTCCGGATAGATTGTGTAGCTAACACAGGAATAGAAGCCAACCCCTATGCGTATTGGACAGATGGGCAGAAACATAATGAAACGCAGCCCCAAAATTCAGATATTGCCCCCCAAGAATTAGCAACAAAATCGATTAGAGCTAAACTAATTGTTGCAGCAGACGGGATTAATTCTACAGTTCGGAGGCTGCTTTACACAGATAGTCAATACCATAATTTTGCGCGACCTGAATACTCTGGCTTTGCAGCTATATTTTGTAGGGAAATTGCTGAGATAGCAAAAGAACTACGGATGAAATTAGAAAAAGATTTCTTTCAAAACTCACCACTTGTAACAATCACTAATGATGAAATATCTGGAAATTCTGTTTGTATAAATAACATCAGGATAATTTTATTTCATAGACCAACTGGTGAACTAGGGTACATAATACATCTTGCTTTGCCTTTAGACTCGTTGCAAGGAAAGTCCGAAAGTTCTTTAATTGACTTAGCTTTGCAGGAGTTGGAGAAGGCAGGCTTTCCTGATGCACTTAAGGAATTAGTACGTATATCTCCTCCTGCCAAGATGCAGCAGCGCCCATACTATGTCCACCACGCTACCATTTCGGATTCTCTACAAGTTTCTAACCCAACTGACCTCAATACTGAAGCTGATCCTGCCAAAATTCTACCAGCCTGGAGTGTAGGACGAATCGTATTAGTTGGCGATGCCGCACATGGAATGCCTCCGTTTATGGCTCAAGGAGCTAATCAAGGATTTGAAGATGCACTAGTAGTTACAACACTCATCGCTAAAATTGCCGAGGAGAATAACTGGGATGATCCGCAAGCTATAGCCAAAGCCTTCGAGAAATATGAGTGTCTTCGTCGCCCATTGATGGCATACGTCCAACAGGCAACATTAAAACGCTCACCCTACTCGTCAGACAAAGAGTGGCAAGAATACGCCCAACAGGTGTATCGCCGCAATTTCGAGCAATTGATAGAGGGGCTGTTGTAGATACATAGAACAGGAGGCAGTTCTAACTCCTGACTCCTGACTAATTATTAAAGTAATTAATATATAGCAGTTTTATCTGATTTCGTTCAAATTCGCGGTGTCCAGATCCCTAACTTCTATGATAAGTCGGGGATCTAACTTTTCACGAATGATTTAGGATTGCTATAATTCTTTTTTCTGCTTTTACTGGGCGTGAGAATACTACGTTATTTGAGAGGTAACTGTCAGTTGCCTCTAACTTCGCCCTCTAATAATAATTATTATTACTATGAAAGCGAATATTTGATTTTCTGAAAGTTCTATGTAATTGCGGTCTTGGTGCATTCCCTTCTTATCCAAGTTCGTCAATATTTAGATGTGTTTACCTTAATCATGAATAAGCGTAGGTTTTAAATCTCTATTTTCATAACTATGAATTATGAATTACCTCAATCATCTTCTAGCTTCAGCAATTGTTCATCAAGAGTTTGTATCCGCCCACGCACAATTTCTTCTGAAAGAATTCGCTTCCGCATTGCCTCATTGAGCGCTCCTTTTTCTGCCAGTAGCAAACGGCGACGAATGGCATCAAGTTTACTGCTGTTGTTACTTTTGCCTGACAACTCATCAGGGCGACGATTATAAAGTTCCCGCAGTGTCTTTTCTGCACCTGCAATTCGTACCTGATAAGCTGAACGCATCTCTTCATAAACGGCTTTTGGTAACACGCCTGATTTCAACAAGCTATCTAATTCATCCTGTGCTGCCTTACCAGTCATCAACTGGGCTTGTAATTCTTCAACCTGTTGTTGAACTTCTGAAAATTTAGATAATTTTAAGCGTTTTACCACCCAAGGCAAACTTAAACCCTGTGCGACTAATGACACCAGCACACTGCCGAAGACTATAGCTATGAGGACTTCTCGCCCTGGTAATGTGGTGGGTAAGCTCAATGCCAGAGCCATTGAGAGTGAACCTTTGATATTACCTAAAAAGAGTAAATGTTGCCAGCGCAGGGGAATTGGGCGGTCAAACCAACGAACCACTGCTAGCAGTGGATAGACTGTAAGAACTCGCCCGACTTGATAAGCCAAAACTGCAAGTAGAATTGCAGGTAAAGTATTCCAGAGTGTTACCAAGTTTATTTCTACACCAATTAACAGAAAAATAAAGGTGTTGACGGTAAAACTGGCATATTCCCAGAAACTCAACAAGGTGATGCGACTAGAAGCAGAAGTATTGCGAGAAAGCGCTAAATTCCCGAAAATTAATCCAGCTACAACTACGGCGACAGCACCTGATACATCTAGAAATTCTCCAGCCTGGAAAGTGCCTAATGCAACTGCTACTGTCAGTAATAGACTACTAAGGGGATCATCCAAACGAGCGAATACAGGTATGCTTAAGTAGCCTAAGACTAACCCCACCAGGCAGCCTCCTAGAGAGATAAATAGGAATTGTTGGATTCCCTGTAGTAAGGTGAGTGAACCTGTCGAATATACTTGCAAAACCAGGTTGAACGTAACTAGGGCAGCAGCATCGTTAAATAGGGTTTCTCCTTCAACGATGGTGGAAAGCCGGGAGGGCACCGGTATTTCCTTAAAGATGGCAATCATTGAAACTGTATCAGTATTTGCCAGCATTACTCCTACAAATAAGGCAGGTATCCAACTCAGTCCCAGCCCAAATTTCAACAGGACGGCAATAATACCACTGGAAAGCACAGCCCCTGGGCCAGCTAGAAGGGCAATTGGTTTAAAGGTGCTGCGTAGGCGGCTGACATCTGTATTAATACCAGCTTCAAAGAGGAGAATTGGCAGGAAAAGATTCAAAACAAGGGTTGGATTTAAACCAATCGGACGAGATAATAGCTCAGTGATCGGCAAACCTGCTAATACTAAACCCACAACATAAGGAATTCGCAACCGCCGGGATAGCAAAGCTACACCTGTAGCAACGATTAGGAGAATAATTAAAACTTTGACTAATTCTGTAACATCCACTATTGCGTTTTGGAAAGTTAGTTTGACTTGACTGATAGATTCTCTCCTCATTCATGCCAAATTAGCAACTTCAGCGTGTGGATTCGGAATGTCGAATTTCCTCCACTTGACCAACTTCAAAAAAAATTAGAGTGAATGGTTGCCCCATTTCTCGTTCGATAAATTCTCTAATAACTCTACTTGTTGAGGTGTGACAGGTTCTCTTGCCCGGAGCCTAAGCCAATCACACCGATGGGGGCATGAGGGGAATAGCGTAGACGCAGAGCGGCTTGTTGTGAGATATCGCAGTTACCGCTAAACTACCAGGGATTTTCGTCTCAATTTTGGCGTAGCCACTGATACCACCAGCAGCTACCACAATTCCCAAATCTAACAATGTTGGTCTTGATCGAGCCAACACTTCGCTATCATAGCTGGGCAATCCCACCAGCCAACCCAGAGTGAAGGCGATCGCCAACGGCTGAGTCAGGTAGAGGTTAGAGAGGGTGGATTATTGATAGAATACGGCACAAACATTATTATACATAGGTTTGATCGACATAACACCACCGCCAGTCTTCGCCAGGTTCGATGGACTGCACAATCGGATGCTGCGTTGCGTGAAAGTGCCGGGTTGCGTGTTTATTTTTTGAGTAATCACAGCAGCCTACATGCCCACAGCTTAGACAGATTCGCAGGTGTACCCAGTGATCGCCAATTGCCAAGCATTCTTCGCAGCCTGACGCTGAGGGAGTGACTGGATGAATTTGGTTTAAATGATTACAAGTCATACTAATTCCTAATTCATTGGGATCAGTATCAGCGTAGCCAGTCAGTGTCATAACTCTTTTAATCAATCACTTTAGGCTTAACTTTGATTTTAGATTAGCACTAGCGATTTTGAAATTTAATTTTATCCCAACTAGAAATTATCTGGGTTAGGGTAAACTCTTCCTTTCCAAGCGCCGCCGCGCCCTTGCCAGTAACGGAGTGCTGAGTCTAGAGTCATCAGGGTATACAGAAAAGCGATCGCAGGTAAGCTCAATGCTAACCAGGGAGAACATTTATAAAAGCGGATTGTCGGGTAGTAAGCGAAAGTCATTAAAAACCATCCTAATAAACCTGTAAGTGCGATCGCCCAATTGCTCCAAACTGCACCCAGAATTACACACATAGGTGGAACTAGATAAATCAGAGGCATTCCTACTAAAGTTCCCAATAGTAGTAATGGAGAATAATTCAGTTGGGTATAGGCACTACGGGCAACCATATCCCAAATCGTCGCCAGCGAGTTATAAGGACGCAGACTCTGAGTTAATGTACTCAATCCTAGCCAGATCCGGCCGGGGGAGGCAGGGGAGAAAGAAGAATTACTTTGTCTTCCAATCTGCTTAACAGCGTCAGCAAGGGCGCAATCGTCAATTAAAGCTTGACGAATGACTTGAATACCCCCGATTCGCTCTAAAGCTTCTCGACTAATCAGAATAGATCCCCCAGCAGCTGCGGCTGTAGGATTGTTTGGATTATTAACCCAGCGGAAAGGATAGAGTTTTTGGAAGAAAAAGACGAAAGCTGGAATCAAAAGTTTTTCCCAAAAGCTCTCACACCTGAGTCGCACCATTACCGAAACCAGGTCTAAATCTTCTTGGACAGCTTTGGCAACCAGTCGGCGGAGATTACCAGGATCATGTTCAATATCTGCGTCGGTCAGCAAAAAATAGTCAGGTGCAAATAAACTCGCGCTGTTTATACCTTGCTCAACTGCCCAAAGTTTGCCTGACCAACCAGGAGGCAGTGAAACGCCAGAGATAATATGCAATTGCTCAGGTTTACCTAGAGTGTGTGCAACCCCTTCGGCAAAATTTGCTGTCCCATCTGTGCTGCGATCGTCTACCAAAAACACCTTTAAAGAACCAGGATAATCTTGGAGTAGGAGCGATCGCAAGCTGGTTGGTAGCAATTCAGCTTCGTTACGGGCTGGAACGACGGCACAAACCATCGGTAACGACTGTAGCTGAGTTTCTCCAATCTCTAATTGCTGGTCTGTCCGCCAAAATTGTCCCCAAAAACACAGTAATCCCAACCAAATTGTCAAGGATAACAGCATCAATCCTAATACAATTACACCCATGAGCTATTGCAAATTCTCAGTAACTCAGACAGAATACTATGTCTACTGAAATAGAGGAAAAAAATTTTTCATTGTATTGCCGTGTTCATAACTAGTGTTGAGTGTTGAGGTTAAATAGTATTTGATGCGAACACAAGACAGGGTAAAAGTCAATCAAGTTGCAGAAGCGATCGCAGCCAGTCAACAATATTTGCTTTCGATTCAAAATCTGGCAGGTTATTGGTGGGCAGAGTTAGAATCTAATGTCACCATCACTGCTGAAGTCGTCCTCCTCCATAAAATTTGGGGAACAGACCAAGCAAGACCGTTGCACAAAGTTGAAGCCTACTTACGTCAAGAACAACGGCAGCATGGCGGCTGGGAACTTTACTACGGTGATGGCGGAGAACTTAGCACCTCGGTTGAAGCCTACATGGCACTAAGACTACTAGGTGTACCAGCAACCGATCCGGCGATGATTCGGGCGCAAGCCTTTATTCTCCAACGGGGTGGTATCAGCAAAACTCGGATTTTTACCAAGTTGCACCTAGCCTTGATTGGCTGCTACAACTGGCGCGGTATTCCCTCGCTACCAGCTTGGGTGATGCTGTTGCCAAAAGCTTTCCCCGTCAATATCTATGAGATGTCTAGCTGGGCACGTTGCAGTACAGTACCATTACTGATTGTATGCGATCGCAAACCTGTTTTTATCACCAACCCAACTATCAACCTAGATCAGCTATACGTTGAAGGTATTGATCAAGTCCGGTGGGAATTACCCCAGAGTGGCGATTGGACAGATTTATTCCTCACCCTTGATCATGGGTTCAAGTTGGCAGAAAGCCTGAATTTAGTACCCTTGCGCCAAGAAGGCATCAAAGCTGCCGAAAAGTGGATTTTAGAGCGGCAAGAAGCTACAGGCGATTGGGGCGGCATTATTCCGGCGATGCTGAATTCAATGCTGGCTTTGCGGTGTCTGGATTATCACCCAAACGACCCGATTGTGGAACGAGGTTTGCAAGCAATTGATAACTTTGAGATTGAAACAGAGAATAGCTACCGAGTACAGCCCTGTATTTCGCCCGTCTGGGATACTGCTTGGGCGATGCGGGCCTTAGTAGAATCCGGTTTTGCACCAGATCATCCGGCTGTGGTAAAGGCTGGAGAATGGTTATTGCAAAAACAAATTTTGGATTACGGAGATTGGGCTGTCAAAAATCGCCAGGGAAAACCAGGGGCTTGGGCTTTTGAGTTTGACAATCGCTTTTATCCTGATGTAGACGACTCGGCTGTTGTGGTGATGGCACTACATGTAGCAAAACTCCCTAATGAAAAAATCAAGCAGGCTGCAATCGGTCGGGCGTTAAATTGGATTGCATCTATGCAATGTAAACCAGGCGGGTGGGCTGCTTTTGATTTGGACAACGACCAAAATTGGCTCAATTCCATCCCCTATGGCGACTTGAAAGCGATGATTGATCCAAACACCGCAGATGTTACTGCCAGAGTCGTAGAAATGCTTGGTGCTTGTAACCTGGCAATTGATAGTGATAATTTAGAGCGATCGCTTAGTTATCTTCTGCGCGAACAAGAAACCGAAGGCTGTTGGTTTGGTCGTTGGGGTGTAAATTATATCTACGGTACCAGTGGCGTTTTATCAGCCTTGGCCTTGATTGACCCTCAAAGGCATAAACTCAGTATAGAACGGGGAGCAGCTTGGTTAGTTGGATGTCAAAACCCAGATGGTGGTTGGGGTGAGACTTGCCGTAGCTATGATGATCCCAGTCTCAAAGGAAAAGGAAATAGTACTGCATCTCAAACTGCTTGGGCTTTAATTGGTCTCTTGGCAGCAGGTGAAGCAACTGGTAAATTAGCTCTTGAGGCCATTGAGCGGGGAATTGGCTACCTAGTGGCAACTCAACAGCCTGATGGTACTTGGTTTGAGGCAGATTTTACAGGTACTGGCTTCCCTTGCCATTTTTATCTCAAATATCATATGTATCAGCAATACTTTCCTTTGATGGCTCTGGGTCGTTATCAAAAGGTGATTTACAATTTAACTTAGAATTCAGCAGACACGGTTAATTGCGTCTGTATAGGATTCAGAAGTAAAATGTGGAAATTAAACATTGAAATTAGAAAATAGTCTGATTTTTCTATCAATAGTTTAGGAAACGAGGATTGAGAATGGCTAAGAAAGTTGTGATTGTAGGTGCTGGTCCGAGTGGAGTTCTTCTGGCTCACTATTTGTTGCAACGTGATCAAGACTATCAGGTGGAAATTTATGAGCGACGTAACGATCCGCGCTCAATTTCCCTGTCAAAATCTAGAACATTTCCGCTTGTTATTAATCAGCGAGGAATTACTGCACTCAGCAATATTAAAGGACTTGTAGAAATCCTCAAATCTACAAGTCTTGAGAGTATCGGCTCCCTAAATCATGATAAAAATGGAAAAACGCAATTAATACCTCGGAATCAGCCTATTTATATTCTTGATCGGACTCAACTAGTTATTATGCTATTGGAAACGCTGACCGCAAAATATAATAGCGATCGTCTCAATATTTATTTTGATAATCAATGCAATGTGGTTGATTTTGAGGCAAAAACAGTAATATTTTCAAAGGTTGTCAATGCAGATGATACAACAAATGTTACCGTTAATTATGACTTATTAATTGGTGCAGATGGAGCGCGATCGCAAGTGAGAGAGCAATTTCTCTCAACAGATCAATTTGAGGTGGAGCAAAAATATGTTCCCTTAGCTTACAAATCTATCTTTTTACCTGCGAATGTAATATCCCTCAAACCAGGCTACATTCATAATTGGAGAGGGAGTGATGGAATCGCAGCCATACTGGTGCATCGTACAGACGGTTCCCTGAGTGGAACCGTTAATTTTCCCAGAGAGAATAACCCGATTGAAAATTTTTCTACTACAGAGGAAGTATCGCAATTCTTTAGCGATCAGTTTCCAGAAATTGCTCAGATTTTACCAGAATCGGAAGCCGAAGCATTTCTAAATCGACCAATCTCAAGCATTATAACAATTCGTTGTAATCGCTATCATCATGGTGATAGTGTTCTATTGATTGGTGATGCAGCTCACGCCACCTCTCCTTCGCTGGGTCAAGGTTGCAATGCTTCCTTTGAGGATGTAGCTTTCTTTGATAAGTTATTAGATGAATATTCTGATGATATTGCGAAAGCGATCGCGCAATTTTCTCTACGTCGAAAGCCAGATGCTCATGCCTTAGTCGAGCTAAGTGACAATGCCTATCCATTATCCGGTAAACTGCTATTTTTAGAGTTTTTTATCAGATTACGATTTGCTCAAATTTTGCATCAACTATTTCCTAAATACTTCTCACCTTCATTCTGGCAACTTACTTCTGAAAGCACGGTTCCCTACTCAGAAATTTTGAATATCTATAAAAATTGGATTGCAAAAGTGAAGCGGGCAAATGAGAAGTTTTTACATAATTGATGCGGCCAATAAGTCCTAAAGGAAAAAGAGAACCTGGGAAAATATCCAGTCCGGTATTGAAGATATCACCTTTTTTGAAGGTACGATTTCCTCACAGTTATATCTCTATCTAAAGTGACTTGTAGATTGTTGTATGCTTACCACCAAGTAAGGCGATCGCTTTCACTAAGTTTGCGATATTCAGTGGTTCATCCAAAGCACCAGTAATATCAGTTAATAAAAATCTGTTAAAGTTCTAATCTACGTTTTTCCTCTGTTTAGGAGAATATACTATAACACAATACCGTTGGGTTAGCGCTAAAAACCTTTCAGGTGTAGTGTATAACTGACCTAAGGATATAGATGATCACAAAGTAAAAGTTTTAATTTTTAGTGGGTGTTTATTTTTTAAGAAAAAATAAACACCCCAGTCATCAAAATTCAGCTTTATATTAAGTGATTGGCGGATATAGCGAGTTTTAAGAAAAGGGGTATACAGCACTTTGTAAGTAACTGAAGTACACCTCTCTCCAATCTTCCCCAAGACATCGGGGAGGCTGCGCGACAGTACGGGTAGTGTATTTTTGTACCTCAAAAACTTCAAATTTGCTGTAAAACCCTTCCCTTACCCTTCTGCTGGTAGCAATGCTGCCTACGTATCGGAGGCAAGAGTTACTAAGGCTAGACTTAACACCAATCACCTCGTTTAGAAAACCTGTTGGAGAGTAAGGAGATTATGATTTCTGAATCCTCCTACTACAACCGAATGAACTTGGTATAATAGCCATCGTCATCCGGAGACTAAAAAAGTAGCCTCAAGTAGCCTAAAAAGTTCAAAAGTTCTAAATTCCAACCGCTGCTGCTTCGGCACCCAGTGGCGAAACATAATCACGGAAAAGAGTCATCTGTTGCTCAAACTCTAATAATTGAATTTTGCCAAACAACGGTTTAGATTCTGAGGGAAGTTCATAATCAGAAGGTACAGGAATGATAGTACCATCATCCATACCTTGAGATAATCGATACCAAAACAATAGCTTAGTGGTATCACCCAAAGAGCCATATTCACGAGAAATTTCGGTGTCAGCTTTATTAATCAAGTCACGCTGAACTTGTAATTGTTGTTCGTGAGATAATTCCTTAACTTGATTAAACAAACCTTCAGCAATTTCTGGGGAAGCAGTGCTGGCACCAGGCGCAGCTGGCGTAATTGAGCCACCCATTTCTTTGTAAATAAACCAAAACAAAGCCAGTTGTTGATCCACATCCAACTGTTGCCAAGCTTGAACATGTTCACGAATAGTTGGATCGCCTGTTTGGGTAGATGTCATTATTAACTCCAATTGCAATTCATCAGTGTTACTAGCAAGATTATCAAATGTACATCTGCACTTTTAACCTACTGAAGACAGATGTATTGGAATCATAAAGAATAACAATTATAAACAAAATATAAATCGGGCTGTAGTCCTGCATTAAAAGCATTGTAGTTAGATAAGCACTCTACAAAAGCCAAAATAATGCTTGCCTTAGGTAAGGTGAAGAGTTGACAATTGGAATACTATAAAATTGAGAGATTTTCACCAGGTATGTCGGTAGATAGATGTTAATTTTCTTGTGACAGTGCTTAGAAAAGCACTGCCCAATTCAGCGACATCCAATTTGTGAATATACAGTAGGAATACGGCTTCTACTTTTATTGAGCTTATTCTCGCCGATCTTGATAATCTTCAGAAGACTTTGGATCTAACTCCCAGCGATCGCCGTCACGGTCTTCTAAGATATCGTTGGTATGCAGAAACTCAGAATCAGCCATTTCTAGCCCCACTGCTGCTTCTAGCTCCTCAGTTACATTTTGATCGGGAGTGGAAGTACTACCACCAACAGCTTCATCCCCAACTGCATCTGCATCTTGCCAATAAGCATCAACATCGCCACCAGTGAGTTCAGGACTAGTTTCTGTATATTCGCGCCTTTCGTCCTGCATGGAACGCCCGCCAATATTGTATCCTAGCAAGTCTTTCACGCCAGTGCCATAGGATTCGGTAATTTCCTGCGGCAAATCATTGGTTTTAATTTCGTCATTATGATTTTTTTCTGCCATGATGCTAGCCATTTTCTGCATTCTCACAATAACGCTTTCCTGTCAATAATTTGTATTACTAGAGATGTATAGCTTTAGAAATAAAATAATCTATCCCCTTGGAACGAAGCTAAACTAGCGATCGCACCATACGATTGGAAATATGAAATCATGGTTAAACAACTTGTAGTTGAAATTTTTAGTTATGAGTTAGGGGTTATCAAACCGAAATTATTCATTAGCCAACTTCTCACTCATAACTATTTTTTTTATTAATTAGAGGGAAAATAAAAATTCAAGTTTAGCCATTTTAATTTAGTCTTCATGCTTTTAACTCCCTGAATGCTAAACGACAAGACATTCAATAATTTTGATCAGCGGAGGTAGACAGTGAAAGACGACAAGTTGATTACAGATGTATAAAGGCTTACCCAATTAGATGATCGTGAAGAAACAGAATCTGTTACTCGTGCCATACTAGAAACCCTTAAAGAACAGATAGCAGGTGACGAAGCACAGGAACTAGCAGCAAATTTTTTTCCGAGAAAAATCTTGGATGTTGAACTGTCCTAATTGATGAACATTGTAGTTAGTTAAATACTAGGAATAAGCAAGGAACACCATCTATGACTGACCATAACAATAATTCCGCTAGTAAAAAAGTTGCCATCCTCATTGAACAAGCAGTAGAGGATGCAGAATTTACAGTTCCTTATAATGGACTAAAACAAGCAGGAATTGAGGTAGTAGTCCTCGGTTCCCGAGTGAATGAAAAATATTTGGGTAAACAGGGCAAACTTAGCATCCAAGCTGATGGTACTACCACAGAAGCGATCGTAGCCGAATACGATGCAGTCGTGATTCCTGGTGGGGTAGCTCCCGATAAAATGCGGCGCAACCCTAACACAGTCCGCTTTGTACAAGAAGCTATCCAACAAGGAAAATTGGTAGCTGCGGTTTGCCACGGCCCACAAGTTTTGATTGAAGGCGACTTGCTCAAAGGTAAGCAAGTTACCGGCTTTAGCGCTATTGCCAAGGACATCATTAACGCTGGCGCAAATTATCTAGATGAGTCGCTGGTAGTTGATGGAAATTTGATTACATCTCGTGAACCCGGAGACTTGCCAATTTTCACCACAGCTATTTTAAGCCGTTTGGGTTATGGTGGCAAAGATGCTGCATTACCTAATGAAAAAGACACAAGTGCTGAATGGTGGAAGCTGGCTGATGCTTGGGGTGGCTCAACTAAAGGTGATATCAGCAAAGGTTTAAATACTGCCCTTACTGGTGAACGTTATTCGCTAGAAACATTTGAGAACTACTTGGAAAAGGAATCAGATAGCCAAGTAAAATCAGTCTTTCAAGAAATCATTGCTACTAAACAGCGCCACATTAAAAAGCTGGAAACCTATCTTCAACGATTAGGCGAAAAACCCTCTTTAGGGGCAAATATTGCCAATCAGTATGCCAAAGTGAAAACTGCCTTGACAGGAAGTGATGACATATATCAGTTACGTTCTGCTTTAGGAGATGTGCAAACTGGTATCGGCGATATTGGCAATTTGTCTGTAATGTACACAGACCCAGTAGCAACTGCTATTTTCAAAGAAATTTACCAAGATTTAGCGAAATACGAACAGCAATTGGTAGAACTATATCGGGCGCGGATAACCGGTCAGGTTCAGCCTCCTAAGCCGACAACAGGGGCTGCTGTGTCAATATAAGGTTTTATTGAACGTAGACACGAAAGCGGTGAGCCAGTCCGGTGGACGGGTTCCCCAGTATAAAGGAACTGGGGAACTGTAGGGCTTGCCAATTCGCATAGCGTCTCGTAGAAAAGGACACAGAGGTAGAAAGAAGAGAGTATTTGCACCTCTGTAGTTAATTTACTGTAATGGAGATAAAAAAAGTGACTTCGACCTCAGGGGATAAACCAAGTACAAACCAGCCTGAAGCTAGTGAAGTAGAGCGTTGGGGATCTCTTCTCGGTGGCGGTGCTATGGTGCTGATGGGTTTAAAGCAAGGTTCATTGCGGGGAGTGCTGACGGCTTTAGCCGGTGGCGGTTTAATCTATCAAGGTGCAACTAAACAAAGCACAATCCAGCAAGCACAGGAAGCAATAGGTATAAACCAACCCATCAAAATTGAAAAGACGGTAACGATCAATAAACCAGCAGATGAACTGTATCGCTATTGGCACAACTTTGAGAATTTGCCTACATTTATGAAGCATCTCAAATCTGTCAAGGTACATGACAAAAAACGTTCTCATTGGGTTGCGAATGCGCCCTTGGGTAGCAGTGTGGAATGGGATGCAGAAATTCTCGAAGACCGGGAAAATGAATTTATTTCTTGGGCTTCTGTAGAAGGTGCCGATGTTGATAATTCTGGTTTTGTCCGCTTCAAAGAAGTATCAGATCGCGGCACGGAAGTGAAGGTTGTTTTGGAGTATAACCCACCAGGTGGAGCATTGGGAGCTACCGTAGCTAAACTTTTTGGTGAGGAACCAAAACAGCAAATTGGTGATGAATTGGGCCGCTTCAAGATGCTAATGGAAGCAGGCGAAATTGCCACTACCGAAGGTCAAACAAGTGGACGCAAGTAGTTATTTGCCCAATGAATGACGCCAGATGATTAGTGGCTACATCATGGGAGCCGAAAAAGCGATCGCTATTGATCGCTTTCCCAAACGCCTAGAAATGGCGAAAAAGTTTGCCAAAGCAGAAATGATTAACTACAAAAAAGTTAATGCTGGCGAAACGTTGAAAGAGACGACTGGTGGCCGTAGCCCCGATGCTTGCATCAATGCCGTTGGTTTAGAAGACTTCTACGACCAGACAAAACAAAAGCTCAGATTGGAAACCGACCGTCCCCACGTTCTGCGGGAAATGATGGTGGCCTGTGGTAAAGGCGGGACTTTTTCAATTATGGGTGTTAATGGTGCTTTTGTTGATAAAATACCATTTGGTGCAGCCTTTAATAAGGGACTAACCTTTAGGATGGGACAAATGCATGGACAAAAATATATCAATAAATATATATATTTTTGATTGCAGATGATTTGGGATGGAAAACTTGATCTATCCTTGGTTGTTACCCATCAATTGCCTTTAGAGGAAGCACCCCACGGCTACCGCATTTTTCAACAAAAAAAGGATAACTGGATCAAAGTTGTTCTTAAACCCTGAATGGTAAATAATCATTCAGCGTTTTAAATTGTCCACCTAACATAATGTAATTGAGGCTTTTTATGAATCGAGTAATTTCATGGCTGCGGAATATTCGCATCTCCCAAATCCTTGTAGTTTTTCTAGTAGGATTCATGTTTTTATTGGGTCAGGCTTTTAGCTACCCTAACATAGCCCAAGCTGATGTTAAAACTCCAGAGGGTACTTATTATAAAGTAATCCCAAATGAGCAAGGTGAAATTAGAAACGAGAACCAAACAACAAATTCTCAAAATCCATTAAAAAACGCTGCTGATAATATCCGTGAAAAGCTAAACTTGGATGAAAAAACTCCTAGAGCTACAAAAGAGTTTCTTAAATCTACAGAAAAGAACGTCGAAAAAACAGTTGAGCCATTGACTGGAGAGAAAGAAGGTTATTACCAAAATCCTTCTAGCAAAAAGCTGAGATAGAGAAGCTAGACTTGTAGCAAATTTTGAGTCTAAATTTTTGACTCGTAGATTGTTGAATAAGATTTGAGTAGTTACTGAGACGTAATAATTATTGCGTCTCAGTATTAAGATAAATCGAGTATTTATCTTGATATTAACCAGCCGAAATCATAATTAAGGACTAAATAATTATGAAAATTTTGTTGGTACGGAGCAGACGATGTGCAGGTAAAAACAGTTACCTACCCAAAAATTATTAACTCGCGTGATGCCATTTTTAAAATTACTTCCACGGCAATTTGTGGTTATGATTTGCATCTTTTCAACGCCTATATCGCTAAAAGTTCAGTGTTAGGCTAATGCAGCTCATTTACCAAGCAGTTCACACTGGTAAAATAATCAAACTTTAAAACTAAAAGAGGCAAAAAATATGTCTGATACATCTGATAAAACCGTTATCAAAGTAGATTCTACCCATTCCCCAAAAGGTCAACTTGGTCAGAAATATCTTGCATCTGGCAAAACCATTTCCATGCGCCTGTGGGAGAATGAGCAACCGAATGAAGCTAAAGAGCCAGCAGCGCGAGAATATGAAACTGTTGGTTATGTAATCACTGGTCGTGCAGAATTGCATATTGAAGGACAAACGATTTTGCTGGAGCCTGGAAGTTCGTGGGTAGTACCAAAAGGAGCCAGCCACACCTATAAAATTTTAGAATCATTCACTGCTGTTGAGGCAACCAGTCCACCCGCTCAAGTTCACGGGCGAGACGAAAACTAATTTGCAGTTATCTGAAATTTTGCGATCGCTAAAAATTTCTAGCCACTTTCAATTACATGGAATATAGAGCCTTCACAGGGGAACAAGAATGTTGTTCCCCTTTTTAGTCTGCTTTGTAGCTGATACCATTTCTTTGTGAGGCTGCGCCAAATTTTCTTGGCTTCTTATACCAATTCAATTAATGATTGCAACACATCTTTGGGTGAAGACGCGATTCATCGCGTCTCTACAAATGGTCTATTTGTCGCATTCTTTTTTTAAATTGGTATTAT
>NZ_CALMFY010000013.1 GCF_937863485.1 uncultured Nostoc sp.
ATCCCCTTCAGCGGCCCCACCTTCCCCTTTCCCCCACAATGCCAAGAAGTCTACTGCTTTCTTCAACCCATAATGGCAAAACTCATTCTAATTCGTCACGGTCAAAGTACTTGGAATGCAGCTAACCGATTTAGCGGCTGGGTTGATGTCCCCCTAAGTCATCTAGGTCGCCTTGAGGCGATTGCGGCGGCAAAAAAAATTAGAAATTATCGAATTGACGTGTGTTTCACTAGCCTACTGGTTCGTGCCATTGAGACAAGTGCTATTTGTCTAACTGAATGCGAAAAAACTTGCGCTGGTAAAAGCCCTGTATTCAAACATAACGCCTCAGATCACGATTGGCATGGTTGGGATAACTATGAAGGAGATAAAAGTCAGAAAATTCCTATTTTTATGTGTGCAAAACTTGATGAGCGCTATTACGGTAATTTACAGGGATTAAACAAAGCTCAAACCACAGAAAAGTTCGGTGAAGACATGCTACATGAATGGCGGCGTTCATTTGTCAAACGACCACCAGGAGGAGAAAGTCTTGAAGACACTGCCAAAAGGACGATTCCATTTTTTCAAAATCGAATCTTTCCCCATATAAAAGATGGAGATAACGTCCTGGTTTCTGCCCACGGCAATTCTCTACGATCGATCATCATGTATATAGATAACCTTAGTATTGAAGAAATACCCAACCTCGAACTTGCGACTAGTGTTCCGATTGTTTATGAGATTAATCAGCAAGGAAAAGTAACAAGTTCTGTAATCATCTAGCTGATCAAAAATTGAGATTCCAGTACTATATTTGTGAAAGGTAAAAGTTTAATATTTTGTGGGTTTCATCAGGAAAATTGTTGCTCAAATTGAAAAAATAAGATTTATTAAGTTCTGGAGTTTCTCAATTATAAAGCCTAATTTATAAAATATATTTAAGAGTCCTAAGCGTTGTCAAATCCTCAAAAGGGAGCAACGCGAAAAAGTGAGATCGGGGTTTAGTTCTCAATTATACCTCTATATTCTCAACAAAACTTGGTTTTTTAGTTGCGATCGCATCCCGAAACAAGCTATATACGTCCCAGGTTGCAGCACCTCACAAAATCGCGTTGCTCCCTCCTCAAAACTGGTTTGAGTTTTGTGACTGGCTTAACCATGACATCAGTGTTATCTTTTTTAATTACTAAATCCACAAAAAAAAGCACGAGTAATTGTTGTGCAACGACTAAATGAGTTTGAACTTGAGGGCAAAGGTATTCACATCTTGATATTTAATTTTAAATGGAGTTCCACAGCTTGATTACAGAACTCAAAATTCTTCTGCCCATTTTAGTGGCGATGACATTGGGACATTAACTACTGTTTAACACCAGCCGTCTCTGACAAATGGGTTACAGCAATCATTTACGCTGTATAATAAGGCACGAATTATCAAGGCATAAATTTCGGCTTTATCCCAAACGATAGTGGGGTAGGTGTACTACTTAATTAGCTGTCGCAAATAATCTTCCACAGATCGGAATGCTTCAGGACTTTTATCTAAACTTGGATTACTTCTTAAAAATACTTTTTTCTCTTGATTGTTTAAACATACTGAAATAGAATAAGGATAATACCTTTGATTAGTCGCTGCACCATACTCTGCTGCTAAATTCATAAACTCACTTGATTGAATCAGTTTTTTAAATTGCTCCAACTGATAGTTAGTAAGTTTTTTGTTTTTTATATGAGTTGTGACTTGACTGGGTGTTGCAGATATGGGATTTTTGTATGATTCGATTCTTTCACTCCAAATTAGTGACAACTTTTCAACTGTAATTGAAACAGTAGGTGCCGAATATTTGACTACAAAATCTACGGTTTGGTTATCGCACTCAGTCTCAGGTAAACTTTTGCTAATCATTAAAACAGTGGGAATAGAATCAAAACTTTGCACAACTAATGTCTGTGCCATATAACAGAACTGAAAAATGATTGCTAGGGGAAATAAGAAGAATTTCATATCGATATACAGCAGATTGCAGGTAACTGAGGTACAGTGATATCAGTACATTAACGGGT
>NZ_CALMFY010000014.1 GCF_937863485.1 uncultured Nostoc sp.
TTAAGATTCTAAACCAGAAAAAACTGAAAAATAACACACCTTGAAAGGGCTAGTCCTAAGATATATAAAACGAAAACAATAAAAATTAACAGCTAAAATTTCTCCCTTCAGGAATTAGGATTTTTACCCGATTGAGGGCGTTGTTGCCGACGCTGTTCCCAGCGCCAGAGGAAGACCATTAGGGCAATGATTCCGACTTGGAGAGCTAAACTAGGCAAAGCACTCTCAACATCCCGTCCGGCAAGCACTTGGAAAAAAAAGACAAATGCGCCAATCGAGCCAGAAGCACCGAAAGCGATGTAGATAAATTGTCGTAAGCCGCGATAAGGAGCGGCTATTTCTGCTTTGAGGCTGGCATATTGTTCAGAGTTAAGGCGATTTTTAGAATTTTGATCTGCCATGATTAAATCATGTTAAACTCTTAGATTGTGTACGCCGATGTGGCTCAGTGGTAGAGCAGCTGATTCGTAATCAGCAGGCCGTGGGTTCAAATCCCATCATCGGCTTTGATAAAAGTATTGCTCAATACTAAAGTTTGACATAAATTAAGCATTTAGCCAAATTGGTGTAAAAATCATTAAAAACACGCCTAAATATGACTCTTGAGGAGCCAGACCTTCAGACTTTGCAAAACTTTTTTCTGGTTATTTTGGGTTGAAATGCGATCGCTCGTTCGAGTCAAAGCCTCAAACTCAGTTTCCCAGAAAGCTTTTAACAAATCAATACAATTTACGATCGCCTTCGTGGATAGAGAGAGAACTAAAAACTATAATCAACGCATGGTACAACTAATAAAGGCAAAATAGTTACAAATAATTGCTAACCAGCAAGGAGAATCTAAATAATGCAGGCTGATAGTATTTCAGAGCAAAGGCTACTTGAAAAAATTCAAAAGCTATCTCCCGAACAAGTTTTGCTAGTTGAAGATTTTATTGATTCTCTGAAGAAGCAAAATACAGACCATAGCCTTACCTTTGCAGCAGCAAAACTTTCTGAACCAGTTCTGCTTAAAATCTGGGATAACCCTGATAATGCAGAATATGACACACTACGAATTTGGTCATGTTAGCTATTTTGGGTTGATATCCGATCGCTCCTTCCAATCAAAGCCTCAAACTATCACTCAAACTCAGTTTCGCAGAAAGCTTTTAACAAATCGATACAATTTGCGATCGCTCCTAAATGAGCAATTTCATAACCGTGGGTATTTTGTGTAGGAAATGCCAAACAAGCAGCACGCCCAACATGACCAAATTTCATCGCAATTGAAGCATCACTACCAAACTGACTCAGTATCGTTAGCTGCACTAGTATATCAAGTTGCTTGGCAGATTGGCGCAGTTGTCCATTTAGCCCCTCATCATATATTCCATAGGCATCTTGAGATAAAAGTACAGGACTTTCGCCATCTTTAATCGGATATTCCTCAGATAAGGGACAAATTTCTAAAGCAATCAAGGCATCCAAACGCTGGTTTTGGGTGAAAAATAGCGCCCCAATTGCTCCCACTTCTTCTTTCGCCGACGCTACTAAATAAACATCGACTACTGGCTGTTTGAGATTTTCAGCCAAAGCTAGCAAAATCGCAACAGAAGCTTTGTTATCCAAAGTGTAACCAGCAATATGATCCTTTAACCGAATTGGACGCTTGCGATGTTTGCCAATCACCATTTTAGTTCCAGGCCGAATACCAGCTGCTTCTAATTCAGCAGATGTCAGCTTGGTTTCGATCCAGGCATTTTCCCACTTAACAGTAGTATCTTCCTGCTGGACTTTTTGGGGTGATTCGTGGGAAACGTGGCGGGAACCAAAGCTGAGAATACCGTTGATAGTTTCGTTATCTCCCAGTAAATCTACAACGCCTTCGCCGTAAACCCACGGGAAAGAACCGCCAAGTTTGCTGACTTTGACACGACCTTCATCACCAATACTCTTGACAATTGCGCCAATTTCATCTTTATGTGCCGTGATAGCGATCGCTCGGTCTGGATTTTTTCCTGGAATCTTCGCAATAATATTATCGGCGCGATCGCACCAGACTTCTACATCCAGCGCCGCAAATCGTTGCATCAACAACTGGTTAATCTCAGCTTCTGCACCACTAGGAGAATGGTGCATGACCAATTCTTCAATAATTTCAAATAAGCGATCGTAATCCCACATCAATACAGTTAGTTTAATTTTCAACTATTATTATGGGACAATTGTGCATCAACAACCCGACCTGCTGGTACAAGTGCTGACCTTTTTTGTTGACGCTTCAGCACTCCTACCGCACCAAAAGCACCGAGCGCTAAAATTCCTAAGTTTATTGAGGGTTCAGGTACAGACTTAGCCTCAATCGCAGCCAGTGCAGTGTCTGCTATCACCTTATGAGCAGCGGTGGTTGGGTGGACACCGTCCCAGATAAGAAACTTGTTGTTTCCTGGGTCACATATATCTGGTCTAGATAGACAAGACTCGGTTACATTCGTAAAACCCAATGCACTTGCCTGATTAAATAAAGAATAAATATCAACAGAGACGATGTTGAGATTCGGGTTTTGGTTCAAAGCGCTCACAGTGTTTGCTAAACCCAAGTCAAACTCGCTACTCGATTTGCTAAGGGTTGTAGGGTTGCGACCATTGGTTTTAGCTGCTGGTAGCTGTCCCAAATCTGGCAAGTTAAACACTAAAATATTTTTTGCGCCGGCTCCTATGAGAGTATTCAACGCCAGAGATATATTACTGATTGGCTTGGTCGAGTCTTTGGGGTTAGGAAAAAGGAAATCATTCGCACCTCCCCATAATGTATAAAGTGCATCTGGATTAGCAGTTTGATTATTTGCTTTCAAAGTTCCAGTAAAATCAAGGACTTGTTTGAGCACTCCCGGTAAATTTGAATCGGGAAGGACAGCATTACCTAAACCAGAGCTAGCACCACCGATAGCGAAGTTTATTCCTTGGGTAGGAGGTGTGGAAGGAATAGTAGTGAATAAAGTAGGCTTTAATCCTAGCTGATCTCCAAAATAATCTACCCAGTTCGGCCCATCAGAAAAACGTCCTTCAAAGTAAGGTGGGCTTTGAGGGTATCCTTTCCCAGTAAGATTGTATATATTGCCTGTATCGGAAAGACTATCGCCAAATACATAAAGTTGATCAAAACTCGCAGCAGAGGCTTTGGTTGGCAACATGAAAGAAAATAGAACAAATCCTGCCGCTACAGCTTGTTTTTTCATATTTATTTTACCTGTGGTATTTTTTAGTCTGTTTAAAAGTAATCAAGAGGCAATATGACAACTAATGTTTTCTTCAGTTATTTTAAAACTAGGCATATTTAATGAGTTAATTTGCGTTATTACACCTAACTATGCCTTAAAAATTTATCATACACAGGTAAAAACGCTGTAAATACTTAGATTTACATTTTCTTGATAAAGATAGGTGTATTAAAAAGAAATAGCAAAGTTTTCATCCTAGAGATGGAATTGCCCACTTTTATGCAGGCTGGCTATCAACTAACCGCAAGAGAATTGCCTAACCCTTCGTAGACATCGCTTTAACTTCGCTTTAATTTCAAAGCCTCAGCAGCCGATACACCCTCACCCTGATTGCCGAAATACCACAAAACTGTAGCAGCCTCAGCCCGAGTTACTGGTTTTTTGGGTTGAAACAGAGTTGTATAACCAAATACCCGCCGAATATTCGATTGTTCGCTATTTTGGTAATCAACCAACACAGCTCTTAAAGCCTTAGGGTCAATTCGCGCTGCGTCTTGGAAACCCCAGGTTTGTTTGACCGCATCTAAGTTAGCAGAGGGTAAAGCTTGGCGAGTATCTAGGGGTAATTTCCACAGCAGCAACTGTTCCCGAGTTAGAGGTGCATCAGGACGAAACAAAACTACTGTAGAATCTCCAGACAAAGGACTGGGAATCAATCCAGCCTCGGCTAATCCCTGAATTGCTGGAAAATCAGGGTCTTTTGCGGGCACATCACTAAAAGCTGGTTGAGTACTTTCTGATGCCAAGCGAATTTGTTTAGCTGGATTGCTGGGATACATAGCATTGTTAGCAGCAATTAACCAACGGGCGTATTCCCGATGTGTAACGATTTTACCGGGTTCAAACTGGTTAGTTGTGGTAGTAGAGTTGCTCTTAGTTGCCTTTGGCTCTATGGATAAAACACCTAATGCAGCCAAGTCTTGGATGTGTTGCCGCCATTCTTGCGGTATCTGATTGAGATCGTTGAATTCCTGAGATTCGGGTGTGGCTGTAGGAGTTGTTTGGTTGTTAGCCGTACTTGGTGGCTGTACTGCCAAGTTTGCAGGTGGTATCGGCCCAATGAACTGTGGCTCTCCTGGTTGGGGAATGGCGTTAGTAGTTTCGTTAAGATTTGTAGTTGGGGTAGGCTGTGCTGTAGCGGTACTATTCGGTACGTACTCAATCAGTAATTCAGTGGCTGTTTGGGGTTGATTAGGTGTGGCGTTAGTAACTGATTTAGGCTGAATGGAAACCTTCAATAGCAAATCGTTACGACGTGCTTCAAAGACATCTGCTGCATTATCTGTTGGCTGTTGCAAAATCTGCCAGTTATTTGTTTGAAACTGGCTGCTATAAAAGCTAGCAATAAAGTTACTGGGATCAGAACTTAACCAACGAGTTGAGACTCTGTTTTCTGAGCCGTTAGCAGGTGTAACTTCCTGTAGTTTGGCATTGGAATATAGTGGGATATCTTTGGGAAAATCAGATGGTAACTGAACTGTTGATTCGTTTTGCTGTGCTTGTGGTTGGTTACCCTGAGATTCTCCAAAGACAACTGGATTGCTTTGCAGCTTAGGATCTGCCGCCAAAGATTGCTCAAGGTTTTTGGCGACTGGACTGTTAGCACAGGCTGTTAACGAAGTCAGTAGAACAGCCCAAATTAGAAATACAGCTGGACGTTTACAGGGAAGCACAGGAAATCACAAATTGAGTTTCAATTCCTACCCTAGCGCAGACTGTTCATTAAATGGGTATGGGGCATTGGGGACTGGAATATTGAAAAAACCCCATTTCCTCTACTTCTGTGCCTCTTCATATCACCAAAAGACACTACCAACTCACCACGTCCTCTTGGTAAATATCTCTGTTGGTGATGATGATATCTGCTATAGCAATCCTAAGTCGTAAAAATCTCCGATTCCTCTCTCTGCGCTACAGGCAGTTTGCTCAAGTCGGGAAACCCGCCCATGCAACTGCCCTCCTCTGCGCCTCTGCGGTTAATTTATTTTTACAAATGATTTAGGACTGCTATAGGTTTGTTTATTTAAATGTCAACTAAGCCCTATCTCTAAAAATGAGTAAACGGTAGCAAAAGCTACCGTATTGTCTTTGTTTTACAGCCATTAGGTTTTGATAATTCCCATGCTTATTTATAGAGTTCCCTAAAATTCTGGCAAACTAACATTTTGGAAAAAAAAACAGAAATAAACCTGAAATACTTGCTAGATAAGAGTTTTATAATTTTGCTCCTCATAGTTAGTAGTTCACCACACCAAGTTGGATGGGTGAATCAGTTCGTAGTCGGGACTTTAGTCCTTGATTTGAGCGCTGAAATTGTTGCCTTATCAAAGCATTAGATTGAGAATCAATTTTTTAAATAGTTGTGGAAATATTCAGTTAAACAGAGTGGATAACTGATTGAGAACTTGCCAAAGAACAGCATAGCTAGCAAAAGCTTTAATCTCCTTCCAGATGCAGTAGTTGTAATGCGATGCCTACGGCGGGCAAAGCCTACACCAAGCAACTGAAGTGATAGACTAAGACTAAAGCCCCCTTTAGCCTCACCCAAGCAAGGAAATAGATTAAGTTTGCTAACGTTCGCTTACAATCGATTCTGGAGATTATTCATCTGACGATGGTAAGCTGAATAAGGTAATAGGTGGAAAATGCCAATGTTAAGCAATTCCAGGAACTTAGCGGCCTAAGTTTGTGGTTCTTGGCGACTGGGGTCATAGGCAAAGCAGTCAAGTGTCGCAGCAGTTTCCCTAATATCTATAAATTGATTTTCTAGGGAAAGTGCTACTTGTACTGTAGCCACGAGTTTCTTGGCAGCCTCGAAAGCAGTGAATGCTGACTCCAAAAGTGCGTAGTTTACCGCCGTAGGCATCGCCTCTATGTTTTCCATTGCTTTCTCTTGGGCAATCCATCTCCTGTTCTTCTGGGATAGAGCAGGGGTTCTTTTAGGAAAGGCTGGGCACAGGCTGCGCTTTGCAAGTTATAGAGGCAGTACATAGTCAGCTATAGCTGTTTCCTAATCCTACTAATGATTGGGTAGAGGCAAAAAAGACACTTCATCGGATGCACTGGCGGTTGAGAAAACCCTCTACAAACTTGGTCTGAACAGTTAACAGCTTCCTGATAGATTAGATACAATTAGCATCTGCGTTTGGTACAGTGATCACTAGTTCAAGGCGAGTAATCAAATTGACATGCTGCTCAACTAGCCAATTTGACATAGTATTAAACCTTTCTACCTGCTGGTTCTGGCGAATATTTTTGATTCAGGGCAAATTAAGACTTATATTATTCAAGGGCAAAGGTGTTTCTTGGAGGTGAAGTTAGCCAAAAAGGGGCAAAAGGCTGAAAAAAATATGTCTGATGTCAAAAACGCAGATCTAATCGGAGTATGAATGAAGAAAAAACAACGATTATCGACAACCGTCAGTCAATTTTACTTTCTGTAAAACGTCGCCAGGTTGTTACCAGTGCTGAAACACGATTACATGCAAGTCTCCCAGGATCAGCCTATTTATTCTGAGGCTCCACTCCAACTGTTACTATTTGTCGATGAACGCCCAAAGTCCCGACAACAGGTGCAGCGAATACGTGCTTACTTAAAAGAATTGCAGGCTGAGTATACTTTTGAAGTTCAAATTATCGATATTGGACAACAACCTTACTTAGCAGAACACTTTAAATTGATCGCAACGCCAGCTTTAATCAAAATCCATCCGGAACCACGACAGATTTTAGCTGGGAGTAATATAATAGCACAATTGAAAAACTGGTGGCCTCGCTGGCAAGCCGCTGTAGACGCTTACTTAAAATTACAGGATGACTTGCAAGAACGTATAGAGGACAAAGCTAGGGCGACATTACCCAAATCCACTATCCATTCAGTTGCTGTTTCTGCTGAACTAATCCGACTCTCAGACGAAATTTTTCGCTTGAAACAGGAAAAAGATAACCTCCAAGAGCAGCTACAGTTTAAAGACCGGGTGATTGCTATGCTGGCACACGATCTTCGCAATCCCTTAACTGCTGTCGCGATCGCCATAGAAACTCTCCAATCTAATTACAATTTAGAGAAAGGGGAATTTCAGCGCCTCAAACCATCGATGACGGTACATTTATTAAAACAAGCCCGTAATCAAACTAAGATCATTGATCGGATGATTGCCGACCTTTTGCAGGTAGGTCGTGGGAAAGATACAGAGTTTCCTATCATACCACAAAAGGTACAGTTAGGGAAACTGTGTTTAGATGTATTAGAAGAATTGTGCGATCGCTACACCGCCAAATGCCAAGAGGTAGAAACAGATATTCCCTATGACTTGCCATATGTATATGCTGACCCAGAACGCATCCGCCAAGTGCTAGTAAATTTGTTGGATAATGCCATCAAATACACCCCAGAAGGTGGCAAGATCAGTGTTGCCGGATTGCACCGTACTACCCAAAAAGTTCAGTTCAGTATTGGCGATACTGGACCTGGTATTCCTGTAGAGAATCGCGATCGCATCTTTGAAAACCACTTCCGCCTGCAACGGGATGAAGGTACAGAAGGTTATGGCATTGGTCTTTGTTTATGCCAACGCATCATCCTCGCACATTATGGTCAAATTTGGGTAGACTCTGCCCCGAATAATGGAGCATGGTTCCACTTCACACTGCCAGTTTATCCTTCTTAGGGATTGGGCACTTGTACTGAGCGACTTGTACCGAGCATACCCCTACGGGGATCTTGCTAGCAAGAGCGTCTGTCTGCGACACGCTGCGCGAACGTAGAGAAGTCGAGGTAAGCCGTAAAGCCTGCGGCATAGCTGCGCCCTAAGCGCCAGCCTCTCCAAAAGTTGTATTGGGCATTGGTCAAAGCAGAACTAAGAAGTTGAGACAAAGCGATCGCGCCCCCCTGCCTTAGCTTCGTAGAGTGCTTTATCTGCCCACACAATCAAATCTAAAGGTGATGATTCCCAAGTAGGGACAACAGTCGCCACGCCCATACTCAGGGTGACATACTGACTCACTACAGACCCGTCATGAACAATTTGCAAATCTTTAATTCCAGCTTGGATCACTTCGGCAATGTGAACTGCGCCAGATGCAGGGGTGTATGGCATAATCACAGCAAATTCTTCGCCACCATAACGCGCTACTAAATCCTGATGTTTTTGTACCTTAAGGCTTAAGACAGCACCCACCTTTTGTAAACAGATATCCCCAGCAGGATGGCCATATCTATCGTTATAAAATTTAAAAAAGTCGATATCACACAAAATCATTGACAGGGGAGATTCCTTTTGTACGAGATTAATCCACTGAGTATTGAGATAATCGTCAAAGCGGCGACGATTAGCCAACTCAGTTAAGCCATCTACATTGGCAAGGTGCTGCAAAGCTTGGTTTGCCGCCTCTAATTGTTTGTAAATTTGCGCTTCCTTTAGCAGTCGGCGCAACCGCTGGCGCAATACAGGCCAGTGAATTGGTTTAGTGACATAATCAGTTGCCCCTGCGTCAAAAGCAAGGTTTACGGATTCTTCATCGTCCAAGCATGTGATCATTAATATGGGAGTGCGCTCCCATATCTTGGAGATCACAGTATTGTTAAGGGTTGAGTCAGTATCAAAGGTTTCAACGGCTGATTTTAATTTATTTTTGGCAATTTGGAACAAGTGCTTACAGCAGGTAAAGCCATCCATTACAGGCATTACAGCGTCTAGCAAAACTATATCTGGTTTGATAGTCTCGTAAGCATCTAAACATTGCTTACCATCATTGACCTCGACCACTCGATAACCTTCTTTTTCCATAGCTTTACGCAAGAATACTCGAACACTCTTGTCATCATCAGCCACTAAAATCAGGGGTGGTTGCTGTGATTGCTGCTTAGAATTAGAAAATGGGCTTATGCCTGACATGAGTTACCTTCCACTTGCAGGACTATCCTGAAAAAGGCTGTGCAACTCGATCGCATGGCGGCGATCGCTCTTTTCATCAATGCCAGGATTTGCGGCAAAGGTGTGTCGGGCTTCACAATCAACTGTTTTTTGACACTAGACTGTTCAATATTAGTGAGCCAAGCAAGCGGTAGATAACTAAGTTGCATAGACAATCTATAATTGGAACATGAAGGCAATTGTTACCTTTTTGTTCGGCTATGGTTATGGAAGGAAATGTTACTTTTATATTTCCCCATTCTTAAAGTCAAATTGCAATTTTTTTGAAAATTGCAAATGCACACCTTAATTATTGAGTTCTGTAGTTAGTTTATAAACTTGGTGAGACAAGGCAAAGCAATTGCCAAAGCGTGCTCAGAAGATAGCTAATACTAAAGACTAATATCACCTGGCTTAAATTTATTTAGTCTATTCACAAGGCTTGCAGAGGTTTAGTATAATTACATAAGATTAAGTTAAGCTTTGCATTCAGCTTAATTCTCAAGTCATTCTGAGTGAATAACTTAAGTAAAAATTCTTCTTGAATTCGATTCAGTATATCTAGTTATATTAAAAAATAGTTTGTTTCTTCGGAAAGACAGCAATTTAGTTACTAAGGTTATATTAAATATATATACTAAATAAAAATTAATATCTTTAACAACTAAACCCGATAATTTGTTTACAGACAGCAGATAAAACCGCCATATTTTTGACGATACAAACAACTAGATGTTTTTATAAGAAATCAAAACTTATTTACGTTTACTAAATCTTTAAAATGCCAGACTCATTAATGTATCAGCAGGATCATTTTGTTGTTCTAGAAACAAATCAGCCCGAACAATTTCTGACACAATCAGAGTTATTAGAAAAGCTCAAAACAACTCTCCAACAACTCATAATTCAAGATTTGCCGCCTGACTTGCAAAAGTTTGATTCTGTGGAAGCTCAAGCACAATATTTACTCGATACCAGCTGCGAATTAGATATTGGTCCTGGGCAATATTTACAGTGGTATGCAGTTCGTTTAGAAAAGTAACTTTTTGGTCAGTTGTTTAGCAGAAAAGAAGTTAACGAAGAAGTAGCTTCCAATGCTCAATGACTTCCTAACGTTGCGTTATCCGTTGGTGTAGGCCGCACAACTCTTGGAGACGCTCTTGCTAGCAAGATCCCCGTAGGGGTACGGCATGGTTCAACTACTTGGGCTTACCTCGGCTTCGCTACAACTCTTGTCTACTAGAGGCTGCGCCAAGGAGAGACTGGCGCTTAGGGCGTAGCTATGCCGCAGGCTTTACGGCGTCGCTCAGAACAAGTTCAGTACAAATGCGCTCACCAGCTGCTCAGTAACCACCGTAGGCATTAGAACTTCTCCTAACGGAGACACTGCACGAACAGAGGAAGCAGGGGAGAAACCCTATACTTAAAAACCTTGTCATTACCAATATCAAATAAATCTTCCATTTCGTTGTTATCCCGCCTTGAAATAAATTCTGAGGCTAATAGCTTGCATTCCTCTCAAAAGGACTAAATACAATATTTTAAGCGATCTATATGGACATCCTTTGTGAAAGTGAAAATTGAAGTTCACGCTTAGTAAATAGAAGCTATTAGTCCAGAATTTAAGTTATGGGTGGGATGTCAATTAGCACAGCACTTTGACTGTTACATAAATGTGGGTAACGACAAGCCATAAAGGTATGGCGTTTGGGTAAGGATAATTTTTGTTCTTAACTATTGACTACTGACTAGTGACTCTTTTTTAGTATTGATCAGCGCTAACTCAATTGTATTTTCAGATGGCTGCGTTATTTGAATCTCCAATCCAGGGCCAAAATAGTTGGTCATTTTTTCCTGCTTTTTTTGCCACACATCAATTGGTATTAGCGGAGAATCAAATTCCAAAATTAGGGCATAGTTGCCATTAACTTCTGTTTCTCGCAACCCTGTGACTGTTGGTCTTTCCTGGTCTGTGGGACTCAAACCCAGAAAAGAAAGTGTTGTATCTAGAT
The DNA here is from genome assembly GCF_937863485.1 of uncultured Nostoc sp. Classification (GTDB taxonomy): domain Bacteria; phylum Cyanobacteriota; class Cyanobacteriia; order Cyanobacteriales; family Nostocaceae; genus Nostoc. The sequence goes on from NZ_CALMFY010000014.1 coordinate 11,188, forward strand.
GAGAATCTTGACCATAGCAATATCGGGTGATGTCTTTGCGAATTTTATTTTGAGTATCAGTTGCTTGCTGCTGGCGCAGTATCAATGCTGACGGTGATGTAGTTTGGCTAAATGGTACTGGCTTAAGTTCATTAGCTTTCAGCGCTAGCCCTCCTAACAACAGAGGAATCCCGTAAAAAAATCCAACAAGATTGAGTGTGGCATTATTACCAGCATAGGCGACGAAGCCAATGATGGTTAATATGCCACCGATAGTTAAACCGAGTGTTCCCAAAGAGATTTGGCGTAGCATGAGCTTAAATTAGTATAAAGTCTGAATACCTCAGTTTTATTATCATCGGCTATGAGTAACAAATTAGGAAAGAACATCGTCCCCAGGTGGTAATATTCAACCAACTCAAAATTGCCAGATTAAGACTGACACAAAGAGAAGTCAAGAGCTTCTGGCTTGGTTTCTCCGATCAGAGACGCTCTTGCTAGCTGGCTTTTGAGTAGGGGTACAGCAGACACGGAGAGTTTTTAAGGGAGTGAAAGTTAGTGTAGTAGAATTACTAAGGGCGGATAGTGCCCCAGAATGTTGGATTTTGAGTTAACTTTAAATTTAAAGGTAGTTAAAGATAGGAAAAAATAATGGATGTACAGACTATAAAAGAACGAATTATCGTAGTTCAAAGCAAACGCGAGTACCTGTTAAGCCTACTAGAGCAACCTAACCTGGGAACTTTAAGAGTTGACGTAAATCAGGCTTTGGAAGAACTGGATGAATTAATTGATGAATTTAGACGCACCATTCCGGTAGAGTAGAAATTATCAAGAACTGCGTCGGTCTAACCGTCAACTTCAGGCTATACCGACGCTCCTGAGTAGGATTATTTCCTCAAATCCCCAGAATTGAACTAAGCTGAAGTTGGCAAAGCAACATACCTGTATCATTTATCCTGCAACTGAACCATCTCCTGCACGCTGACCCAACTGCTTAACTAAGGCAATAAGTTCACTTGTAGGTACATCTTTCTTGCAAACGTCATCAAAGCTAGACATTGCCTTTGTCCCCTGAAAATTTACGTCTTCCACTGAGGAGTAAGCAAGGATCTGGGTGTTCGGAGATATAGCTTTAATGCGACTAGACGCACTCCAGCCATCCATGACTGGCATCTGTAAATCTAGAACAATTACGTCTGGATGGCAACGTTTAACCATTTCTATAGCTTCTTCACCATTACTAGCTAAACCTACTACTTGAATATTTTCCTGACAAGAAAAAACTAATTGTAAGGTTAAACGAGTCAGTTCGTGGTCATCAACTACTAGAACACGCAAGGTAGAAAGCTCACAAGATAACATTAACATTTAGAAAAAAGACAATTTTATTTAAAATAATGTCTCCAGTTTATGAGAATAAGTGCCAGCACTTACTCTATCTTATGGTTGAATAACTTGTGTGAACCCGTGACAAACAACTTAGATAACTTCTCAAAAAATTAAAGTTTTCTAAAAAAAAACTAAGCTGAGTTAGTTGTCAAGGTAGAAGTAACTGATTTTTTAATCAATCAGGTTGAGGCTACACCAGTTGAGCGTAATGCCATATTCATGAGAATTTTTTGTGAATTAGCTTCTGGAGAATCATCATAGGGACGGCGTTGAATGTAAGTGCCATCAGCTTGTAATTCCCAAGCTTGGCGATTATCTGCGAGCATAATTCCCATGATTTCTTGCAAATCTTTTGCAATATCAGGGTCTTTCACTGGGGTAATTACTTCCACTCGGCGATCTAAGTTGCGGCGCATCCAGTCGGCACTGCCAATATAGATTTCCTCTTGTGTATTGTTATGAAAATAAAAAATCCGAGAATGTTCTAAAAAGCGACCGACAATGCTGATTATGCGAATGTTTTCACTAATGTCTTTGAGTCCTGGGCGCAAACAGCAAACACCCCTGATAATTAAGTCGATTTGCACTCCGGCGCGGGAAGCTTCATATAAAGTGGCGATGATTTGCGGATCGACTAAGGCATTCATTTTGGCAACAATGCGTCCAGAAAATCCATTTTGAACATTTTCGATTTCGCGGTGAATTAGTGCCAAAAAGCGATCGCGCATATTCACAGGCGCAACCAGCAACTCTCGATAAGACTTTTGCAGGGAGTATCCTGTCAAGAAATTAAATAAATCTGTGATGTCAGCAGCCAATTCCTCACGACAACTAAACAATCCCAAATCTGTATACAGCCGTGCCGTTTTCTGGTTATAGTTACCTGTGCCAATATGCACGTAGCGACGTATCCGGTCTTTTTCCCGTCGCACTACCATGACGGTTTTACTGTGGGTTTTTAGTCCCACTAGACCATAGACAACATGAACTCCAACTCTTTCTAGTCGTTTTGCCCAGTAAATATTATTCTCCTCATCAAACCGTGCCTTTAATTCCACCAGCACGGATACTTGCTTGCCATTTTCGGCAGCGGCGATTAAGGCGTTGACGATGGGCGAGTCGCCAGAAGTCCGGTAAAGAGTCATCTTGATGGCTAACACATTCGGATCATAGGCAGCATGGGTAATAAAGCGCACCACTGTAGTCGTAAAGGATTGATAGGGATGGTGTACTAGCAAATCCTTTTCCCGAATCACAGCAAAAAAGTCTTTTCCTTCGTCCGTCTCCAATGCATCTGGGTTTAAACTCGGTTCCCTCAGCCTTTGCAGGCGTAATGGTACAACAGATTGACGTGGTGGATCTTTGAGTTCCGGCAGTGGTAATGCCATAAAATACATCAAATCTCGCAGGCCCAAAAGACCGTCTACTTCGTAAAGATCACTTTCTGTTAATTCCAAATCATGCAATAATCGCGATCGCACTATTTCAGGAGTTTGGGACTGAATTTCTAGCCGGACTGGACTCCCACCTAGCCGCCGTTTTCGCAATTCCTGTTCGATCGCTAACAACAAATCATCTGCTTCATCTTCTTCTAATACCAAATCGGCATCACGGGTAATGCGGAACGGATGATATTCTTGAATATTCATCCCTGGAAATAGAGATTCCAAGTTATGAGCGATCGCTTGTTCTAAAGGCACTCCAGTCCAGTGGGCAGGTTTTTCGTTGTTCTGATCTCCCAATTCAGGCGGTATTGGTAAAAATCGTGGTAGAACACTGGGGACTTTAACTCTGGCAAAGAATTCTTCTTCGGTGTCTGGGTTTTTGACCACAACAGCCAGATTCAGACTGAGATTGGAAATAAAAGGAAAGGGATGACTAGGATCAACAGCCAAGGGAGTCAAAACTGGAAAGACTTGTTCCTCAAAATAACTGTTGAGATGAGTCCGCTGTTTCTGATTCAAATCTATGTAATCCAGGATATGGATGCCTTGATTTATAAGTAGGGGACGAAGTACTTGCTCAAAATGTTGATGCTGTTTTTTTACATGAGGAATCAGGGTAGACCTAATATCATCTAGCTGTTGTTGTGGTGTCCGACCATCGGGAGTTAACAGGCTGACTTTTGCCTCTACTTGTTGCTTTAAAGCAGCAACGCGCACCATGAAAAACTCATCCAAATTAGAGTTAAAGATTGCCAAAAACTTCAGGCGTTCGAGAAGGGGGGTGCGATCGTCACAGGCTTCATGTAACACCCTGCTATTAAATTCTAACCAGCTTAACTCTCGGTTAAGATAATATTGTGGATCGTTTAAATTGATGGGATTGGCGCTTTTCTTCGATTTTGCCATAACGATCTTAGGGTAGCCAGATGTAGCCTATACAGATGGATAACAATACACATAGTAAATTAAATCGGGCATCCAAGTGAAGCGGTTTGTCCTTAATTATCGCTTTTATCGATTGAAAAAATTAAAATATCAAAACAGTTATTTTTCTCGAGCTTCTTTTTTCTCTTCAGTTTCCTTAGCTGCGGTGGCAATTGGCAATTGCAGATTTTGGTTGTAGACTAACTCTTTGTTAACTGCTACTTCTAAATTGGGTAAAGTATCGCTGTTAGTGATGCCATTTTGGATAGGAACCCGTTCAACAAGATAAACTCCTTCTGGCAAATTCCCTAACTCGCTTATTTAAAGCAGTTTCTTCTGCATTGTAATATGTTTCAAACTACTCGTCGCCGTCTTGCCGTCTGGTACACTGCTATCACCGCTGTATTACTACTATTATTCGCCAGTGGAGTATATTTATATGTCCGCAGTACATTAATCGAGCGGATTGACGATACCCTCAATCATGTAGTGGAAATTGTAGAGCGATCGCTTGTAGTTGAGCCGATCAATAATGATGTTGACAAATTTCGCATTAATCTAGAAGCCAGTTTTCGTGATAATGCCGACACTGTAGAAGATGACCATATTGACCTAGAATGGTTTAGTCCGACTGGTGAATTAGTTTGGTCAACGCTATCCGAACCACTAAATATTCCCATTCGTGCTAACCGCACTGGCGAAACTGTACGCGTAGTCAAGGAAGAGAGTGAGAATTCAAAATTCAAAACTCAAAACTCAAAACTCAAAACTCAAAACTCAGCACTGTTATTGCGACAAGTTACCCAACGGGTGGAAATGGGACGGCAGGTATTAGGATATCTGCGTGTAAGCCATCCCTGGTTTGAAGTCACTAAACCCAGTCGCCAATTAATTTTTGATTTAGCGCTAGGTATTGGGTTAATGGTGCTTTGTGTCGGAGCAAGTGGTTGGTTTCTTTCGGGTAAAGCGATGGAACCTGTAGGTGAATCCTACCAACGCCTCAAACAATTTACTGCTGATGCTTCCCACGAACTTAGAAGTCCCATTACTTTGATTCAAACAAATGTGCAAGTTGCCCTTGCTGACTTGGATTTAGCAGAGACAGAAGCAACTACTTCTATGCAGTATCGCCAACAGTTAAAGGTGGTGGAACGGTTAACGCAGCGTTTGGGTAAGTTAGTCAATGACTTACTGTTTCTAGCACGGCAGGATAGTGGTATTAGCAAAGATATTTTTTCACCTTGTCCGCTGGATGCCTTGCTGATGGAAGTGGTTGAAGAACAAGAATTGTTAGTCCCTGAAAAAGAAATCACCCTTTCTCTAGATTTAGTTGACCCTCCCGCCTCAGAAACAAGCCCCGAATTACTGGAAAATTGGTTTACTCTTGTAGGCAATTGGGATCAACTGGTGCGGCTGTTCACAAATTTAATTGCTAATGCCTTACATTACACTCCAGCAGGTGGACGGGTGAAAGTGGGATTGGCGCGGATAGAGGGAATAAATCGCCTTTCTGGATTACGTTACACCAGTGCTCAGTTGCAAGTTAAAGTGAGTGATACCGGAGTTGGAATTCCAGCAGAAGCACTACCACGCTTGTTTGACCGCTTTTATCGGGTAGATCCGGCACGGACTCATACAACTGGGAATACAGCTACAGCCAGTGCGACTGGTTCAGGATTGGGATTAGCGATCGCTCAAGCTATTGTCGAACATCATCAAGGTCATATTCAAGTTGAAAGTATCCAAGGCATTGGCACTACGTTTACTGTAACTTTACCAATAACTCTTGAGTCTTAATTCGGCAAGAAATATTTGTTTCCTGTGATAGATGTAGAAAATTAAATAAATTGACTACTTTATATAATAACAATTGCAGTATTTAGCCGCATTAAATTTGCTGTTTAAAAACTATTAAAAAAATAAGTGTTTTTTTAGGAGTCCACAAAGAATATGAAATCTCAAAATTTTCGCAAGTCCGCTGAGTTATTTGGCGCTATTTGTGGGGGATTACTGATTAGTCTGCCAGTAATTCCTCAAGTAGTAGCACAGCAGTCTCCTCCCAAGGTTAACCCTTGTCCAAGAATTTTTTACGAAGAACCACATAATAATCAGGTTGTGGTGCCGCCGGGATGTCCTCCTAATGCCCTAACTAAAAGACTAGCTGCTCAAGGGCTTCTTCCCGTCCCTGCTACCCCATCACCAGAGCAAACAAGATTGAGTGTCGGCGGTGAATCTCCAGGATCAGGTGTCACAACACCACCCCCAGTTCCTAGCGAGCAAACTCAACAGCCCTCACCAGGCGCGGTTTCTGGCGACCAACCACAACTACTACAACCACGTCAAACTCCCAATGCTACGATCGCCCTAGCAAATGGTACAGTTAATATCAGGTTGGTGAATAACACTGCGGCTAATGTAACTTTCCAAGTGATTGGCGATACAGCACCGCGATCGCTACAAGGTAAGTCAGATGTAACACTGCAAGGTCTAAAGGCACCAGTAACGGTAACATTTGAACGACAAGATGGCGGACAGTTGACCGTGACTCCACAACCTTCTTCCGAGCCAGGAAGCTTAGAAGTTACATTTAAGGAAGCCACGGATGCAACTCAAGGCAGAAGTACCATGAGAATTGAACGAAACGGTTCTGTCTTCTTGAATTAGTAAAGGCAGGGGTAGATTAAGTTTTAGCTGTTCTCAATTCAGTCAACTTAAGCCCTGGCGAATAGAATTCGCGGCTACACAAACAGAGCTTTCCTCCGTGGGCTAAGAGAAAGTCAAGCTTTTTGGAGGTAAAGTCTTGTGTAGACGCGGTTTCTAACCACCGATTTAACGTTAAGTTGACACCAATGTACAGTTGTACGCCCCTACTCTCAACGATGCAAAAGATTTCCGATGCCGTCCTCCTACTTCAGCTGAAGCATTTTAGTTAGCTGATCCAGCAATTGCACTTCTTGTTTGCTGTCTTCCAATGTCCGCGCCAGTATAATCGCCCTTTTGTAAAAATCGCACTTGCCCAAACTAAGCCTACCTTTTGCCTTGGAAATACAAGCCATTGTTTGATAAAACTTACCTGTAAAGTTACAGGTTTAAGTAGAAAGTCTAAAAAGAAGTTTTAAATTGTTAAATTAAATACAATTAATTTACGCATTTATCATGAATTCAAGATTGAACTAAATCTTCCCCAAAGTAAATAGTGCGAATATCTGTGGGTAATTTGTCCTCTAGCATACGATAGCCTTCCTGGAGAGAATTGGCTACAACACTTGGGGCGATCGCTTCTCCTTCGGCTTGCAAATAGGCGGCGATTCTAGTTTCGCTCCAGTGGAAAGTTTGAGCCATTAACACCATCAATCGCAAAACAGGTGGTAATTGGTCTAATGCCTGTTGTACATAGCACCATAATGGCGGCGAAGTTGTTTGAAGAGAATAATGAATTGCTTCTGTGGGTGGTAGCTTAATCTCGTTAATACAGAAAGCTGTCATATTAATTAACCAATTTTGCAAGGTTAAGGTTTCCTTACCTAATTCAGAGTCGGTTAAATTTAGTCCACCGAGTTCGTAGTAGATATGTCGCCAGGTAAGGGCAAACAGATAATCTGCTTGCACAGGCGATCGCGCTGAATGCCGAATTAAGGTATACACTATGGGACTATAGCGGCAAAAAATCACCGTAAAGTACTTTCCGGCATCTGGATAGCGCTGAAACAGAGTCAGTAGTTCATCGTCACTGTGATGGAACAGCGACTTCACCAGCGGGTGATTAGCTTCGGGAAAATGAGGAATTTGCACAAGTTTTTGAGTTGATAGTTGTTAAAATAGTTTTGGGAATTGCACTCCCGTAATTAATCGCATAATATCTTGGTGTTGCCCAGTTTGTAGCCCACATTTAGACTACTAGAGTATTGATAAACTAGAAACAAAGACTTAATTTTAGTCTTAATCGACAATCATAAAATCGGCTCCCTTATAGAATCCTTATTTGTTCATGGTTATAGCAGTTAGTGTGATATCGTTCCTGCTCAGTCCCCTTACCTTAGGCTCCTTTCTCCCTTCCCTGCCCTTAGATAGCCTGTTCTCCACCCAAGGCATTATGGTGATGCTGCTAGCAGCTTATGCTGGTGCAATGTGGATGTTCCTCACCAGTGCCCCAAAAGTACACACTGTAATGGTGTCGGATTTGGAGATTGCCCGACAGTTGTATGAAGGGCTGCTAGATTTGCCAGCAGCTGAGGTGCCCTTGCACTATTACTACAACTACGAACAAACTATAGGCGCAACTGGCATTGATCCACTATATATGTCTACTGGGCCGAGCTTGTCTAACAAAATGATGAATAATGCCACAGATGGGCTGTGGTATCAATTAAAGAAAAACACCCAGTTACACATTATTACTGGCGCGAGTTTAGGTAGCAAAAATCAGCAACGCCACGTTTGCTTTGACCATGACTGCCTAGAAATGATTTTAATGCGAGTCGAAATGCGCGGTTTGAAATTGAAGATTCGCAACCACAAGCCCCTGAATTTTTTGGTCAAGGACTATGAAGGGCGCGTTATTGAGGTAGCAGAGGTAGCGAATTAGTCATTAGATTTTAGATTATTTCAGGTTGGGTGGTGCGTAGCTTGCTGCCGTAGGCATCGCTCCACCCAATATTTTTATATAGCAGGTGAGGCGTAGCTTGCCGCCGTAGGCATCGCTCTACCATTGATTATTTAAAGTCATTATGGGGTTTTGCTAAATAAAAGCTTATGACCGTTGAAAAGATGTACACATATCATCTATATGAAACAGATTTCTATGCTTGGACTCAAGAGCAGGTTAGCTTGCTCAAAACTCAACAGTGGGATCAATTAGATACCGACCGCTCTGTTGAACCTCGCTCGTATTGGGATTTTTGAATCTGGGCTTCTTCAAATTCCGTTTTTGCGTGATTATATAGTTTTTTAATATCCTTCCTCTTCAGCAATTCCTCTTTCTTAAGTTCGCGCAGTTTGATTTGGGCTTGCTGTAAAGCTTCAGGACGGCTATTACCTTCTTGTCGCTGCTGGTAGTAGAAAATGGAAAATAATGCTGTGGCTAAATCATTAACTGACCACAGAGTACTAACTACACTTTTAGCACCAGCACACAAAAAGCCAGTGGAGAGAGTCAGAATATCATCAGTTAGAGAAGGAATACCCATATTGGTAAATTTTTCACGGTTATACACTTGCAAGGCATTTTGATAGCAAATAATCGCTGTCTCCAAATTTTTTGCTCGTTCTCCACGTAGCCTTCTACAGTATGCATTCCCAAGACTATTTTGGGCAGTAGCCCATTCTTATTGATATGCTTTGGAGCTGGGAGTTGCCATTGCTGTCGTGTGTTACCTGCAATACCTCAAGCAAGAAATCGAGATAGTATTTGTGGTTTTGTCTTCCTTTTGTTTTTTGAGTATCGAATCCTTTCGTCATCTGAATTCAGCTATTTTTTATTTATAGTTATCAAAAATTTCTGCCAACTTCTCTAGCAATTCTTCAGCTAAATCCAACAACTACTCAGTAATGGTTTTGGTGGATTTTCTGGTTGCTCCTCTTCAGGAATCATCCTGATGAAAAAAGCCAGCAAATCTTTGGGGATTTCCCCATTGATATCTAGATAAAGTTCCCAAGTCCAGGTCACTTCCTAGCTCACAGTATAGTATTCCTTATAAGGAATGTTAATCGTATTATTCTTTTAAAGGAATATCAGATAGAATAAGTGAGTGCAACTTAGGCAATAAAAATGGTGCGTTATGGCTTTGCCTAACGCACCCTACTGTTGAATAGCAGTTACTAACTCAACTCAATTGTTCAAACTTAAATTTCCCTTTAATAAACTTGTTAAAGTATTGACCTTTAGACGGTGCATTATCTAAGTCTTCCTTGACACTAGGAGGTACTTTGAAATACTCGTAAACACTTCCACTATCAAATTCAATAGTCAGTGTTTGAGTTTTTGGATCGTAGCTAAATTCCTTAATAACGCTGCCTTCGGGCTTGAGTAGAGGGAAGGCGATCGCATCCCGAATACTGGCACAATCAGTTAATAACATTACCAACCGATCAATCCCAATCCCTAAACCACCTGTAGGTGGCATTCCATATTCAAGGGCTGTCAAAAAGTCTTCATCTACACCTTGCGCTTCCAAGTCACCAGCAGCTTTTCTTTCAGCTTGTGCTTCTAAGCGTTCTCTTTGCTCGATAGGATCGGTAAGTTCTGAGAAGCTATTGGCAGTCTCCCGCCCTACTATAAATAACTCAAATCTTTCTACCAAACCAGGTTGAGAACGGTGGGGTTTTGCTAGGGGCGAAATTTCTACAGGGTAATCAATTACAAAGGTAGGTTGAATTAAATTGGCCTCTACTTTCTCTTCAAAGGCTAAATTTAGTAACTTACCAATTGATTGGGCTTCATCTACACTAGGAATACTAGCATTTTTACTTGCTGTTTTTGCTTCTTCCAAAGTTTGGAAAGAATTAAAATCTAAACCCGTAACTTCTTTAACTAAATCGTGCATTGTCACCCGCCGCCAAGGTGGTGTTAAATCTATAGGTTCCCCTTGGTAGGTAATTTGCAATGTGCCGAGTACCTCTTGGGCGACAGTGGTAATAATCCCTTCTGTCAGCGCCATCATATCGTTGTAGTCGGCGTAGGCTTGGTAAAGTTCAATTGTCGTAAATTCAGGATTGTGTCGAGTCGAAATTCCCTCATTGCGGAAAACCCGCCCCAATTCAAACACCTTTTCAAAACCACCCACAATCAAGCGCTTGAGATGAAGTTCTGTGGCAATTCGCAGATACAACTCCATTTCTAAAGTGTTGTGGTAGGTGATAAATGGACGCGCGTCTGCACCCCCAGTCTCACTTTGCAAAACCGGCGTTTCAATTTCCAAAAAATCCCGTTCTTCCAAATAACGACGAATCCCAGCAGTAATTTGGGCACGACGGCGGAAAGTTTGCCGCACTTCCGGGTTAACAATCAAGTCAACGTAGCGCTGACGGTAGCGCTTGGCAACATCCGTTAATCCATGCCACTTGTCGGGTAAGGGCAACAGGGATTTAGTGAGGATAGTATATTGTTTAACGTAGACAGATAATTCGCCCTTTTCAGTCCGTTTAATAGTACCTTTGGCTCCCAGGATGTCACCTGCATCTGTGAGTTGTTTCAAGTGATTAAAGGCATCAGCATCAATATCTGCCATGCTTTCTTGGATGCGATTTTTATCCAGATAAAGCTGAATTGTGCCGGTTTCATCTTGCAAAGTGAAGAAAGCTAATTTACCAAAAACGCGACGCGCCATAATGCGTCCGGCTATAGCAACTTCTAAATCAACTTCTTCACCACTGGGTAAATTGGCAAATTTTTCTTGCAACTGCGCTGCATGATGGGTAGATTCCCAACGATAGGCATAGGGATTAGTCCCTAGCTGCTTGAGTTGTTCTACTTTCTCCAGCCTTGCGGCTCGGATATCTTCTTCCGACATGGTAACGAACTAAATAGGGCAACATTAATTATAGATGTTGCAAAAGTTGAGAGTAAGAGATATTTGCACTTTGCAGATGATCATATCGCCTAAAAGTGATGTGCGTAGGCGTAGTCCGCCGCAGGCTACCGCAATCGCGCAGCGTCTCCAAGAGTTGGACGCAAAGGACACATAGACGCAGCAGCGGCTACTCTGCGAGAACGCTAAGAGCGAACCTGCAGGGTAGGAATAAGAGTTTCAGAGAGTTCTTGCGTAAGTGTTGAGTAGGTGAAATACCTATAAGAAAAAGTGCGATCGCTTGATCGCATTTTATCCAAAAGGCTGTCAGAGAAAATATTATTGATATCTTCTATAACAAAGGCTCAAAATTTTACTCTGTAAGTCAAACCTTTATTTCTCTACTATTTTTGGCGAATGCCTAGATGAAACAGCTTTCATTTTCAAGTTAGTAAATTGCATGATCGCCTTTACTAAATCTTGCTGTTCTGGTTGCAAATTCAGTTTTACTAAGGCTTGATTGATATTATTACCAGCCCGGAGATTGTGAGTAAGTTGGGCACGTTGCGATGTATTTAAGACTGCCTCAATTTCCCTGTTTCTTCTCTGACGCACAGCCTGGAGTTGTTGGCTTTGTAAGGGAGTCAGGTTAATCTTCGACGAGGTGGAGTAGCTTGTAGTTTTGGTAGTTTGGGTGAAAATGACACCAGAAGTAGTATGGAGTTGAACGGGTGCAGCTAAGGCAATTCCAGGCATGAAAAGGACAAGAGCTAGAATAGCAGCGAACACAGAAAGCCGTTTTGTCAAGTGAATTGCCATATTGAGAAATGCCTACATCTAATTTAATGCTGAGATATAGTTAAGCAATTTTCAAGTCTTAATTTTGAATCTTGAATTTATCCTACCTCCAACAGAATGGTAGTCCAGCTAGAAAATATTATCCGCTTTGAGAGAATCCAAAAAAAACTAGAGTGGCAAAGTTAACTGGATTAGCAGTACTTTCAGTTTATCCAAGTAAGCAAGAGGAGTTTTACGTTTGCCAAAATATAGACTCAAATCCAAGTTTGTACAAAATTATCGTTTGACTGCTCATTTCTGTTAATCTGTCAATGCGTAAGTGCTGATAAAATTTGGTTGCTGGAATTCCCAACAACCAAAGAGATATGAGAAAATGAAAAAATAAATAAAATCCTTGTAACTACCTTGGCATTTTATCTATGCTTTGGTGGAGCAGCACAGGCTCGTAGCATTATTAGCATAAGTCCGCCTACGGGGCCAGGTCAGGGCGATATATTCTGTACACAAGTTCAAACTCCCGTTAATACGCCATTTCCTAATAACGACAACAGCACAGCTGCAAGCCCGAATCAGATTCTCAACTTCCCTGGCTTATCTTGTACACCTAAAACCTTTCAAGCTATAGCCCCGATTGATACTCAATTGTTCGTTGAACCTTCAGCAGGGACAACAGAGTATTTTTTTACCGAAACAGGTGTAAATAATACTAACTCTACTTGGAGCGGGTTTAGTTTTAAGATTGGCTTCGGAGTTAATGATGACTTCGGACCGCCTGAATTAATTCTAGTCCCCTATGGCTTTGCGATTCCAGATTTTGACTTCAACGGTTCAAGCTCTGACCCTCAGCCTACCTCGTCTAAATTTACGCAACTGCTCCAGGATGGTTCTTTCTATTTGCAGTGGTCTGGGGGATCGGTTGCTCCTGGCGAGTCCGTCGATTTCACGTTTTCTGTTGATGTTCCCGATGATTTAGACGGAAACGATTTCTCTTCTTCTTTCACAATTCGTGAACTTCCTAGTGCTAAACCTGTTCCTGAACCCACTTCCATTCATGGCGTTCTAATTATACTAGGTATACTCAGTTCAAGGTTAGCTCTTAAACATAAAAGAAAGTAGCAATTACCGAACAAAGGTAGTGTTACGGAGCGTGTAACCTATTGGATAAGCTGGATGTGGTGCGTTAACCTTGTCTAACGCACCCTAAAACAATTTACTCAGACCTTCTGAATCTGTCGATTTCTCGTTGTAATTCTTCAATTTGTTGGCGTAAAGCTTCTGTTTCATTTGCGGAAGATTCGGCTGCAACATTTACTGATCCGGAAGCAGGCGATCGCTGATAATTTCCTCGGCGAATTTGCTGGTATTCTTCGGATATTGCCCACGCCCGTAAGTAATGCAAGCGTTCAACAGGGAAAGGATGGCTCAACATCATACCCTGAGCGCCATTGTACATTAAGAATTTATACACCTGATTCAGTCCATCTTCATCCAGTGCCTGATAATTTTCTGACTGCTTGATAAACTCTTGTAAACTACATTCATTGGCATATTTGTTACTACCGCCAGAGAGTTTCATCATCGTTGACATCACGGGATTCAAGTCATCCATCACCAGAAGTGCGGCACGATCTGAGGATAACTCGGCTTTCCGCCGCCACTCAAAAAAGGCGTAAATCAAGCCTTGTGTAACAAGATTACCGATGCCGAAGGTCAATTCTCCCAAGGCAGAAGCAGCACTCATCGCCCACATCGCCATTTGAATTAAAATAGTATGACCACATTTAATATGCCCCAGTTCATGGGCTAGCACCGCCCGAATTTCGGCTTCGTCTAGTAAGTCTAGTATCCCTGTATTTATGACTATGTAAGGATTCTCTTGCCCCAGTGCATAGCTATTTGCTTGGGGATTTTGCGAGACAAACAGTGTCGGTTCTGGGTAAATGTCCAAATCTCGGACGCATTCCCGAAACATCTGGTAAATAGTGGAATATTGACGCGGCCCGACTTGGATGGTGTTACCCATTAGATAGACTAATTGAGGGCGTTCGTAGATAAATTCCACAAATTTACGAGCGATTAAATCAAATCCCGGTAAATTTCGTAAAGCTTGCTCGGCTTGGCGATCTAGTGGATGCCTAAAGGCTTCGCTGGAAATTCCTGTGTAAGTTGGCATAATTCAGGGTATTGGGTCAGTGAACACTTATTAGTGAACAGTTATCAATAAACAGTCTATTAACTGGTAACTGAGAGCTGAGAACTGAATAATAGAAATGGGGCAATTGGAAGTAAAAGTCACTTTGTATGGAATTAAAAGCGTGTGATTGAGGCAGAAGTTCACTTGTCACTACATAACTTTTTGCGATCGCAGGCGGGGTTCCCTTCCTGGCCCCATCATTTGACGATGGCACGGTTGGTAGCACGCGCCTTGCGCCTGGGACGTAGTGCCCTAATTCAAGTAGGGGCGGTTTGTGGCTATCAAGGGCGGTATCGCACCAGTTTCGTAGCATCAGCCCTAATGTGGCATGGCCCTGTAATTATTGTTGCTCAAGAAGCGGTGCAGCAACTTCTGCTACAGGTAGAAATTCCCCGTCTACAGCAGTGGCTACCAGCCAACAAATCGATTAGAACAGGTGACGCTTGGCCTGATGCTGAGTTTCAAGGGCTACTGTTAACCTCCCCGGAAGCTTGGTTAAGAGGACAATTTGCTGGTGGCGATCGCTTTCCCCAAGGCATCCCTACAATTATTGATGGGGTAGATGATCTCGAAGATTGGGTGCGTGATCAACTTACCCAAGATATTCAACCCCATGATTGGGATCAACTCATGCTAGCTTGCCCAAACCAAGCTGAGGCAATTAGCGAAGCACGGATACAATTAACACACGAACTTTTTCAGCATCCTGCCAATCCTTATGAGTGCTATCTAATTTCCCAGCCAGAAATAGAGATTTTAAGCCGTCTCTATTCTGCTTTAGAGTCAGTACAAGCACTACCAGAACCTTGGAAACAATTTTGGCAGCAATTACAAATCCTTGATGAAAATCTTTCCCCCCCTGCCTCACGGCAGTTGCTACAACGCGGAGAACCGCATCGCCCTTGGCGTCTCCCCTTGGGAGAAGGGCGCACTGCCTCCCCTCCTCTCTTCTGGGCGACTATTGCCCATCGACAAGGTTTATTTTCTTTGCACTATGCCCCAATGGAATTAGGGGAAATCCTCTCGCCCATTTGGCAGCGACAACCAGTAGTTTTAATTGGCAGCGCCATAGAACCGGAAACTGATGCTCCTCTTTTCCGACAGCGCCTGGGTTTGGACGATTTAACTTGTCTGAATTTCTCTTCGGAAAATCAAGCGGAAGCAATTCAACTGTATGTACCCTATAAATTGCCCCTACCTAACACACCAGAATTTCAAGCGGCATTTATTCACAAAGTCCGCACACTGGTTTGTCTAAGTGCTACAGCACCAGGATTAACGGTTGTCTTGGTGGGGGATGTACCACTCAAGTCTCAAGTGGCGACAATTCTGGCCTCAGAGTTTGGTTCGCGGGTGCAAGTAGAAAAAACTTGTTTAGATGAAAATGGGATTTTGATTAGCGGTTGGGAATTTTGGCGGGAACATCAACGAGTTTTGCCAGCACCTCATTTGTTAATTATTGCTACTTTGCCCCTACCATCTTTGGAAAATCCCCTAGTAGCTGGTAGGGTAGCTCGTTATAAGCGATCGCATCAAGATTGGTTCCGTTTATATTTGTTGCCAGCAGCCTTGAATGAATTACAAAGAGCGATCGCTCCAGTCAGAGAAAGTCAAGGCATTGTTGCTTTACTTGATAGTCGTGTAGTTAATCGTAGCTATGGCGCTCAAATTCTTGCTGCCTTAAGTCCTCTGGCACGGATTAACTATCTCGATCCAAGCCTGTTTTCTAATACTAGTGAAGAAAATTCCGCTTAAGGTCATTTGTCACCCAATTTACATTTTATGAAGGTAATGCAATTCATTGCCTCTCTATAGCCATGATTCCTGGCAAGATAAGTTTAGAACCTAAGTAAAATTTGAGTTGCTGATTATGGGTGAAGCAAAGCGTCGTAAAACCAGACAAGGGGAAACATACGGTCAAGAAACTCGGATCTTGCCTTGGGTTCCCATCACAAAAGCTCAATCCGAACTATTTGTCAGTTGGACAACTCGTGGTGCCTGGATAGGCATTATCCTTATGGTTGTAGGATGGGCAACTATCCGTTTTATCGGCCCAGCCTTCGGTTGGTGGCAAGTAGTCTTCTAAATCTTGCTGTTAGCCTCTGACTCGGAGAGATATTGAATCTTACTCCCCACGCTAGAAGGGAACCAGCTGCTCTTGTTAGGTCTCTATTGGACTCAACTGAGAAACGCTATAGAAATATACCAGATAAGGGGTTTGGCTTAAAACTGATGCAAATTAAATGAGCGTAGGCGTAGCCCGTCGGAGACATCGCTTGTTTATACTTCAATCCGCTTGGATTAAGGCTTGATCCTCCTAACCCAAGCGGATTAGTTTATCTTGCTTGCTGATTAAAATCCTAACGGGACTGCTTGATTACTTAGTAATACCCCAACAGGTACTCTTTCCAATTAGAATTTTCCCGCAGGTTTAGTCTGTGTATGCTCCACGTCTTGGGTCTATCTTTGTAGTATGTAAAGAAGCACTTTTGACCTGAGATTATGCCCTCCTTTGAAAAACCCCTCACCTACCCATCCAGCTACAAGAGCAATCAAGTCGATAGCTACCACGGGACTTTAGTCGCAGATCCTTACCGTTGGTTAGAAGATCCTGACTCTGAAGAAACAAGGACTTGGATTGAGGCACAAAATCAAGTTACTTTTGGCTACTTGAGTGAAATTCCTACCAGGGAAAAAATTAAACAGCGCCTCACCAAACTTTGGGATTATGAAAAATATGGTATCCCTTTTAAAGAAGGTGAATCTCTGCAAGACGGTTCCACCGAACGCTACTTTTATTTCAAAAATGACGGACTGCAAAACCAAAGTGTCTTCTACACTCTGAAAACCCTCGAAGACCAACCCAAAGTTTTACTCGATCCCAATAAACTTTCAGAAGATGGCACTGTTGCTCTTTCAGGATTGTCTATTAGCGAAGATGGTAAACTTTTAGCATACGGTCTATCCGCCTCTGGTTCTGATTGGCAAGAGTGGAAAGTCCGCGATGTCGAAACTGGTGAAGACCTGCAAGACCACCTGAAGTGGATTAAATTTTCTGGTGCATCCTGGACACATGATAATCAAGGTTTCTTTTACAGTCGCTATGATCAGCCGAATGAAAAAACTCAATTAGAAGATGTCAACTATTATCAAAAGCTCTACTATCATCAACTAGGTAAACCCCAATCAGAAGATGTACTAATTTATCATCGTCCTGACCAAAAGGAATGGGGTTTTAGTGGCGGTGTTACTGAAGATGGAACCTATCTAATAATTTCAATTTGGCTGGGAACTGACTCCAAGAATTTATTTTTCTACAAAGATTTGACTAACCCTAATGCTGAAGTTGTAGAACTAATTAACCAGTTTGAGGCAGATTACAGCTTTATTGACAATGATGATAGCCTGTTTTATTTCCGCACGGATTTAAATGCACCACGGGGAAGAGTTATTGCGATTGACACCAAAAATCCTGCGCCAGAAAATTGGCAAGAAATCATCCCCCAATCAGCAGAAACGTTAGAAAGTGTAGGCATACTTAATAACCAATTTGTTGCAGATTACCTCAAAGATGCTCACAGCCAAATTAAAATTTTTGACCTCAAAGGCGCGTTTATTCGCGAGGTAGAACTACCTGGACTTGGTTCAGCCGGAGGTTTTGGAGGGAAGCGTAATGATACCGAAACTTTTTATATTTACACCAGTTTCACCACACCAGGAACTATCTATCGCTACGATATGATAACTGGTAAAAGTACCATTTTTCGCCAGCCAGAGGTAGATTTTAATCCTAATGATTACGAGACAAAACAAGTCTTTTATGATAGCAAAGATGGTACTAGAGTGCCAATGTTTATTACCCATAAAAAGGGCATTAAATTAGATGGAAATAACCCGACTTATCTCTATGCTTATGGCGGTTTTAATGCGTCAATGACACCTAGTTTCTCTGTGAGTCTTTTGGTATGGATGGAGATGGGTGGTGTCTATGCTATGCCCAATATCCGTGGCGGTGGAGAATACGGCGAAGAATGGCATCAAGCAGGAATAAAGGATAAAAAGCAGAATGTCTTTGATGACTTTATTGGCGCAGCTGAGTGGCTGATTGCTAATAAGTATACTAAGACTGATAAGCTAGCGATCGCAGGTGGTAGTAACGGCGGCTTATTAGTGGGTGCTTGCATGGCACAACGTCCTGATTTGTTTGGTGCAGCCTTACCAGCAGTCGGGGTGATGGATATGTTGCGGTTCCACAAATTTACCATCGGTTGGGCTTGGACTTCCGAATATGGTTCAGCAGATAATCCAGAAGAGTTTCCAGCACTGTATGCTTATTCGCCATTGCAGAATCTCAAACCAGATACAGCTTATCCAGCAACCTTAATTACCACAGCCGATCATGACGATCGCGTTGTCCCTGCTCATAGTTTCAAATTTGCCGCAGCTTTACAAGAAGCTCACGTAGGTGATGCGCCAACGTTAATTAGAATTGAGACTAAAGCAGGACATGGTGCGGGTAAACCCACGGCTAAAATTATCGAAGAAGCCGCAGATAAATGGGCTTTTTTGGTGCGTGCTTTGAATGTTGAAGTTTAGAATAATGTAACTGATTATCTCACGCAAATACGCCAAGCCGCTCAAATAAAGTTTGCGTTTTTGCGTGAGTGTTTTTGCTATAAATCAACGGTAAATGTCAGCAATGAGAGGAAAAGACTCGATATTGATAGATGAGTTAAAATTAAATCAATAACTCTAGCCAAATATTAACTATGAGATGGGAAGAAGTTTGTGAACACAAACAATTACAAGATTTACCCTTCAAAATTGAATTAAATAAATGGGGTCAAATCGTAATGAGTCCAGTCAAAATTAAACATTCTTTTTATCAAGGAAGAATCCAACGTTTATTAGAATCTTTATTGAATACAGGAGAAGTAATGCCCGAATGTGCTATTAACACATCAGATGGTGTGAAAGTTGCTGATGTTGTCTGGTGTTCAGAGGAACGATTTTCTGAAATTGAAGACGAAGTATCAGCATCTATTGCACCAGAAATTTGTGTAGAAGTTAAATCCAGTGGTAACACTTTGGAAGAAATGGAATTTAAAAGAAATTTATATTTAGAAGCTCAAGCTGTGGAAGTATGGTTATGTAATGAACAAGGTCAAATGAAATTTTATAATGAGCAAGGGGAATTAGAGCAATCTTTATTAGTTCCTAGCTTTCCTAAGCAAATTAAACGGTAATTAAACCCTTAACTGAACCGTATTTGGTCTATAAAGGCGATCGCTCATAAAAATCACAAGGAAAGAAAATCTGTTCTAATAAGCCATTGAGCTACTTCTAAGCTTTTGATCAAAAGATATTATCACCCAGATGCCAAATTAAAAGGGAATCAGATTAAGCAATAAGGGTGGAGATAAACAATTATTTACCTGCACCCTTACTGTTTTCCTCCATCTGAGCAAGAAGTCTAATTTCTATATCCCTTTTGTGCTTAAAACACGACAAATCGGGCTGTACCCTTCAGATTGATTATTGTATAAAATTGTTTCTGCTGCTGGTTGGATTGAGGAATCGTAGAAAAACGATTCAATGTTGTGATTCCGTTAGTTACAATTTTTACTTCCTCGCCCAATCCAATTTTTACACGGGGTATGAGCAAGCTAAATGTGGTGTACTCACCATTTAGCGTCTGTTTAATAGTCACAGTCACTAGTGTACCAATTTCCGTTTCTACAGTCCGGATCTGCTTTTCTCCTTCAAAGTTTAATGTCTGTTTCTGGTCTTTATATTGGAAAGAGGGCTTACCAATAAAGCTTGTTGTTGAGTAATTAATACTGACTTTCTCACCTTTTAAATTATACCCTGTGAAACTATACACGTCCGGTGTGTTTTCTTCTAAGGCATGAGATTGTAATACAGGTATTCCTGCTAAGGTTATACCTAAAGTGAATGATGCAATTAAGTTTCTTGTTTGCATATCTCAAAAATTTATTGCTAGTTTGATCAAGATATCTACCCTGATGGGATGACAATAAGAATTAAACCACTTATAAAGGTGGATATTCCGAAAAACTTGTCAAATCGAACACATTGCAATCCTTGTTAATATACCTGCAAGAATTTGTAACAGTGCGTAAAGTTACATCTATCTTGAAAATAGGGAATAAGTGGCAAAAAATAGGGGAAGGGATTTTTATACCCTTGTTGTGGGCTATTGCTCGTAGGTGTCTTGCAAATAGGTAAGCTTGAAAACCGAATATTACGGCATGGCGGAAATAAAGCTACCATTGAAAATGGTAAAAAAGCCGAGAATGTGAGTCTTTTGACTTGCACAAAGCGGCATTAAGGTTTTGTTTTATAATTAGAAATTTTGCATTTCCCATTGCTTATGAAGTTACGCTCATATATGCTTGTAGGGTTTTTCCTCAGCCTGCTCTTAAGTATTGTGCCGCTTTCGGGCAATTTCACCAATGCTGCAACACCAACAGCAGCCGCACCTGTATCTGCTGTCTCATTCACCCAAGGGGTGAAAAAAACGGTATTGGACAACGGCTTAACGGTGCTAACCAAAGAAGTCCATACCGCTCCAGTAGTCAGCGTACAAGTCTGGTATAAAGTTGGTTCACGCAACGAGGTTAAAGGAGAGAATGGCATTTCTCACCAGCTAGAACATTTGATGTTCAAGGGTACAACTGACCGTCCAGTGCAGTTTGGAAGGTTGTTTAGTGCCTTGGGTAGCCAGTTCAATGCCTTTACTAGTTATGACGAAACAGCTTACTTTGGCACAGTGCAGCGAGACAAACTCGAAGCATTGTTGACACTTGAAGCCGATCGCATGGAAAACTCCTTAGTTGGGACTGAACAACTCGTGAGTGAAAAGCGGGTGGTGATCTCCGAGTTACAGGGGTACGAAAATTCACCAGGCTATCGTCTGAGTCGGGCAGTGATGCAAGATGCTTTCCCAAGCAGAGCCTATGGCTTACCTGTGGGAGGCACAAAAGCAGATGTAGAAAAATTCACGGTGGAGCAGGTGCGGAATTATTACCAAACCTACTACAGCCCAGAAAATGCCACGTTGGTGATTACAGGGGATTTTGCCACAGAACCTGTACTGAAAGTTGTTAAAGAAACTTATGGGAAGTTGCCAAAACGAGCCAAGACGGCTATGGCTAAAAATTCTGCCCAGGTGAGTGCTTCTACCTCTGTTGCTAAAAAAGCGCCGATTGTCCTCAAGCAGCCTGGAAGTGCGGCACTATTGCAAGCGGTGTACCCGTTACCAGATATCAACCATCCTGATGTGCCGGCAATTGATGTGATGGATGCCATTCTCACAGGCGGACGTAGCTCTAGACTTTACCAAGCGTTGGTGGAATCTGGACTCGCTAGTTCGGTGAATGGCGGAGCAGCCGAACTCATCGAACCAGGTTGGTATGAAATTAATGCTACAGCGGCTGCCGGTCAAGAGTTAGGGAAAATTGCCCAGGTGCTCCAGGAATCTTTAGCAAAATTGCAACAGCAGCTAGTCACCACAGAAGAATTGAACCGAGCGAAGACGCAACTGCAAGCCTCGTATATTTTGGGTAACCAAGACATCACTAGTCAAGCTAGCCAACTGGGATATAACCAAACTGTGGCCGGCGATTATCGTTATATTGAAAAGTATCTCGCTGCGATCGCTAAAGTCACCCCAGCCGAGGTGCAGCAAGCAGCAAAAACTTACCTAAATCCGGCTAAACAAACCATCGGCTTCTTTGAGCCAACTCAACCAGATGGTAAACCAGGGACTTCTAGCGCTGGTTCTGGTCGGACAGTGGAAAATTTCAGCCCCGGTAAGCCTGTAGACCCAGCAGAACTGGCCAAATATCTCCCACCTGCCACATCAGCTACAGATTCGGGCAAACAATCACTACCAGAAGAGTTTACCTTGAATAATGGTTTGCGGGTTCTGCTCTTGAGCGATCGCAACCTCCCCACGATTAACCTGAGTGGACAAATTGACGCCGGTAGCGAATTTGACGGCAATCAAAAAGCTGGATTAGCGAATCTGACTGCGACTAACTTAATGAATGGGACGCAGACTAAAAACGCTCTTACCTTAGCAAAAACCTTAGAAGACCGGGGAGCTGATTTGAACTTCGGTGCTAGCCGCGAGGGAGTTAGCGTCAGTGGTGAGGGACTTTCAGCGAACCTGCCGATATTGATTCAAACTCTGGCAGATGTGTTAGAAAACGCCACTTTCCCAGCCGACCAGTTAGAACTGAGTCGCCAGCGGGCGTTGATAAGTCTCAAAGTCCAGCTAGATGACCCCAGAGGACTAGGACGACAAGTATTTCAGCAAGCAATTTACCCAGAAAATCATCCATTCCATAGCTTTCCCACGGCCGAGAGCTTAAAGAGCGTTACTCGTGATGATTTGCTTGGCTTCTACCAGACACACTACCGACCAGATACAACAACGATCGCTTTAGTAGGAGACTTTGATCCAGTTAAGGTAAAAGCTTTGCTGAATGAGGCATTTGGCAAATGGCAAGCCACAGGTAAGCAACCTGTTCTTAAAATAGCGTCCGTGTCAATACCGCAAACTTCAACACGTCTAAATAAACTAATTCCCGGTAAGACAGAGGCTGTTACTTACATCGGCTACAACGGCATTGCTCGGAAAGACCCACGTTATTATGCGGCACTGGTGCTAAATCAAATTTTGGGTGGTGATACTTTAGCAAGTCGCTTGGGTACGGAAGTACGCGATCGCCAAGGTCTAACCTACGGTATCTATAGTGGTTTTGCCGCCGGAATCAATCCTGGCCCGTTCTTGATTCAGATGCAGACTGCTCCTGGAGATACCCAAAAAGCGATCGCCAGTACTCTGGCTTTACTCAAACAGTTGCGCGAACAAGGAATAACTGAGGATGAATTCAATGCGGCAAAACGCTCAATTACTAATAGTTACCCCGTGGATTTAGCTAATCCCAGTGATGTATCAAACATCATTTTGAGTAATGCTGTCTTGGGACTTTCACGAGCAGAAATCCGAGAGTTTCCCCAAAAGATTCAAGCAGTCACTATGGCTCAGATGCAACAGGCAATTGAGGATTTAATTAAGCCAGAAAATCTGGTAATTGTCACCGCCGGGCCTGGAGATACTGTACCCAAGATTGGATCGTGATTTCCCATAAGGGACTTCCAGTTAAAAAAACATTGCATCCCTGCGGGACGCTCCGCGAACGTAGGGGCGCAAGGCTTGCGCCCCTACAAATGTACAAATAATTTTGGAGAATTTATTTTTTGTCAGTCCTTAAAGGTGCAAAGATATGCTTTGCACCTTTACATGTTGGTTGAGATTAGACCTTTTGCTTTTATAAGAAGAGATCACAAGTCGGGGTCAGAATTCAGAAAGAATTCTGTAGGAGTGGGTAATGAGTATTGGTTTAAAACTGTACTTCGTCCCGCCACGCTAACACCCTTTATGGAGCCACTTGCTCATGGGTGAAACCAGTATTAAATATTCTTCATCCTAAAATATCACTTCATCGGAGAGTATTTTTAATTCTGACTTCTTGTTTATCGGGGTTTTTGTTAGGAATCTAAGTGAGTCGGCGAGAAAAATTCAATGTATATTAGGACTTACGCAATAACTCTCTGAAACCTTATTCCTACCCTGCGGGAAGCCGCTGGCGCGTCTATGTGTCCTTTGCGTCCTTCTCTACGAGACGCTGCGCGAATGCGGTTCGTTTTTTCATGATTTTGCGTAAGTCCTGTATATGAAGAAATATAAAGTTGAAGTAGGGTGTGTTACGCCGTAGGCTAACGCACCTTGAATCGTTGGTGCGTTGTCGAGCAGCGCACCAACGATTTAAATTTATTAATATAGCTTTAAATATTAGCACCAACTTACTTATTGCTATATATTACTAATTGCGATCGCCTAAAATTTATCAAAACTTTTTTTATATTAAACTCTAGTGAAGAATTAAAAATTTCTTGAGTAAATTAAGTAATTAAACCGTAAATCAATCATTTATATAAAGTTATTATCAATTGATAATTTTTTAATGTAAATATCAAAGACTGAGCTAGAAAATTGGGTTATTCTGATAACGGCGGCATCTAGTCAACCACAATTATGAACAGTCTAGAACATATTGATCCTATTTTTGAAGGACTTTTTTCTAAGATTAATCCTAAAATAGCAGCCTCTTTTACTGATGAGCAAATAAAAGCTATACAAAGGGGTTTTGGCTCTCATGTTTGGACTCGTCATTCTGTAGATATAAGAGTTTCATTCCCGATTCCAAGACTTCGATTTTATCTAGTTTTATTAGCAGGTTCGGAATGTCTTTCGCAACAGGGTTTGCAATATAAAAAAGGTAGATATCCTCTTTTAAATACAGGTAATTTCATATTATTAACAGTATTTGTAACCATTCTTTTGAGTTGTGGCTTCACTATTTTCTGTTTTTTATGGTCTTCAGTTATTTCACTTACTTCTATCTCAACTTCGCCTTACCCTACATCTATTCCTTGGATTTTTGATAAATCTGAATGCGAATATACTAACAGAACTTGGCGTAATGACAAGTGTTGGGATGATAAACACAGTTCGATGTTTTAAAGCCTATTCACCTCGACAATAAAAATAATATGCCTAAAAAGCATTTAACTAAATATTCGTCCAAAAGTGGCACTTTTCTACAACAGTTTTTCGCCTGCATTCCTCCTCAAGTAGCAGCTACCTTTACCGATGCTCAATTGACAGAATTACAAAAGGTATTTATGAAGCGGGTTAGTAAGCGTTCTGCTGTGGATATCAGGCTTTATATCCCATTCATTAAAAAGCGTTTCTATGTAGTTTTTTTACTTGGCAAGCAAAACAGGTCAAAAGAGAATTGAAAAGATCCAATCTTCACACCTGTAAATACTATCTGATTAATCAGATATTGTCTGGGACAAATAACTTTTTTGCTTAGTGCACTCTACATAGTCGAAATGGTGTTGGAAATTAATACCTTTCCCAATGAAGAAATCCAAGAGTTTGTCAAATATTTAATGGTCAGTTTTTCAATTTAGCATCGGTGCCGCCAAGCCCTATTTCTTCAAGAGCATTTGGTAACTCGGCTTGTTGATCAACTCAAATAGCTAATACTGTTTGTCGGCTACCACAGGTAAGTTTCAAAAAAATTTTCATTTGTCAACAATACTGACTGCTTAAGTTTTCCAGCGGATAACTTCGCAGTCATGTTCTGCAACTGTTGTATAACGCACAGTCAATTGCCGAAGCTTCAGCTTTTTGTCCCACAGTTTCAAACAATTTTTCATTTGGAAAACATACTGAGTGCTTAAAGTTTTCAGCGGATAACTTCGCAGTTATGTACCGCAAGCGTTGTATAACGCACAGTCAATTGTAGAAGCTTCAGCTTTTTGTCCGACAGAGGAGCGATCGCAAAAAGCTTTATTTAGCCCAGTTTCAAAAAGCAACGTTATGATAATTAATGCATTAATCGAGCTTGCGTCTAATAATAAATAAGTTGGCACAAATAAACCTCCAGAATACGGAGACGATTAATCGCCTTTGTAAAGCTGTTAGGTGCTGCGTTCAACCAAAATCAGCCGTTGTACAAATTTCCACAAGGATAATTGAAGTGACTAGGACTAATTCAGACTTTCTTACCTCCTCTGATCCAGCGATCGCGGAGTTAATCAACGACGAACTACAGCGTCAGCGAGACCACTTGGAGTTGATTGCTAGTGAAAACTTTACCTCCGCTGCTGTACTGGCGGCTCAAGGTTCGGTACTGACAAATAAATATGCCGAGGGATTACCTGGTAAACGCTACTATGGCGGTTGTGAGTTTATCGACAAAATCGAGCAACTGGCGATCAATCGGGCTAAACAGATATTTGGTGCTGCTCACGCGAATGTACAACCTCATTCTGGCGCCCAAGCCAATTTTGCAGTGTTCCTGTCCCTGCTGGAACCAGGCGACAAAATTATGGGGATGGATTTGTCTCATGGGGGACATCTCACCCACGGTTCACCTGTAAATGTCTCAGGTAAGTGGTTCCAAGTTAGCCACTACGGTGTCAGCCAACAAACAGAACAACTTGACTACGACCAAATTCGGGAGCTGGCGCTGAGGGAGCGTCCTAAGCTGCTGATTTGTGGTTATTCGGCTTATCCCCGTGTAATTGATTTTGAAAAGTTCCGCAGCATTGCTGATGAAATCGGCGCTTACTTGCTGGCGGATATTGCCCATATCGCTGGTTTGGTTGCTAGTGGTCTTCATCCTGATCCCATTCCTCATTGTCACGTAGTAACAACAACTACACATAAGACTCTACGCGGCCCTAGAGGTGGCTTAATCTTGACTAGTGACGCAGAACTAGGTAAAAAGCTAGATAAATCTGTTTTTCCTGGTAGCCAGGGCGGGCCATTGGAACACGTCATTGCTGGTAAGGCAGTAGCTTTTGGAGAAGCCCTGAAGCCTGAATTTAAAACCTATTCTGCCCAAGTGATTGAAAATGCTCGTGCTTTGGCAGAACAACTGCAAAACCGGGGTTTAAAACTAGTGTCAAATGGTACTGATAACCATTTAATTCTCGTGGATTTACGTTCTATCGGGATGACGGGTAAGCAGGCGGATCAGCTAGTCAGTACCGTGAATATTACTGCTAACAAAAATACTGTTCCCTTTGATCCGCAATCGCCATTTGTTACCAGTGGTCTAAGATTAGGTTCGCCAGCAATGACCACGCGGGGCTTGGGAGTAGCAGAATTTACCGAGATTGGAAATATTATTAGCGATCGCCTGCTTTCTCCAGATTCCGAGGTAGTTACCCAAGATTGTCGGCAACGGGTAGCAGCATTGTGCGATCGCTTCCCCTTATATTCTCACCTGGAAATTCCTGTACCAGCCTTAGCCTGAGATGATAGTTAGGAGTTAGGAGTTAAGAGTTAGGAGTGATAAGTTTTAAGTTTTGAACTCCTAACTCCTAATACCAATTCTGTATGAAGATGTGCCTATAGGACTTACGCAAAACAACACAGTGTAGGGGCAATTCATGAATTGCCCCTACTACCGAAACAAAGCACAACCTCACATAGAATTGCTATAACTCCAAACTCCTCTACAAACGCGATTAATCGCGTCTCTACTCCAAACTCCTCTACAATACGCGATTAATCGCGTCTCTACTCTAAACTCCTGTAGAGACGCGATTAATCGCGTCTCTACTCTTAACTTCTAACTATTCCTTCCAATGAGTGCAGAAATTATTTGTGTTGGTACTGAACTGCTGCTAGGAGATATCCTCAACGGCAATGCTCAATTTTTGGCGCAACAATTAGCGCAACTAGGTATCCCCCACTACTATCAAACAGTGGTTGGGGATAATCCAGAACGGTTGAAGCAAGTTATAGAAATTGCTATTTCCAGAGCGCAAATTCTCATTTTTACTGGTGGACTCGGCCCGACACCAGACGACCTCACCTGCGAAACGATTGCCGATTTTTTTAAAGTCCCCTTGGTAGAACGCTCTGACATCATCGAAGACATAATCCAGAAATTCGGCCAACGTGGTCGGGTTATGTCACCAAGTAACCGCAAGCAGGCTTTGATTCCCCAAGGTGCAGAAATTCTACCCAACCCCACTGGAACAGCACCCGGTATCATCTGGCAACCCCGTCCTGAAATCACGATTTTTACCTTTCCTGGTGTTCCCAGTGAAATGCATCCGATGTGGGAAGAAACAGCCGTCCCATTTCTCAAAAGTCAAGGTTGGGGTAAAGAAATTATTTATAGCCGGAGTTTAAAGTTTTGGGGTATTGGTGAATCCGCTTTGGCGGAAAAGGTTGCTTCCTATTTGAAGTTGCCAAATCCTACAGTAGCCCCTTATGCAGGTAAGGGGGAAGTAAGATTGCGAGTTTCTGCTAAAGCAAATTCAGAAGCAGCAGCAGAAGCCTTAATTGCGCCCATTGAGAAACAAATTAAAGAAATCGCCGGACTAGATTTTTACGGCGTTAATAATGATACTCTTGCTTCCGTGGTCGGTCAGTTGTTGCTTGCATCAAAAGAAACGCTTTCAGTAGCAGAATCTTGCACTGGTGGCGGACTGGGGCAAATATTGACTGAGATTTCTGGGAGTTCGGATTACTTTTGGGGTGGAGTAATTTCTTATGACAATTCGGTGAAGGTTGGGCTGCTGGGGGTTAACCCAGAAGATTTAGATAAATTTGGGGCGGTAAGTGCTACCGTTGCAGAGCAAATGGCAATTGGAGTCAAAACGCGCCTTGCAACAACCTGGGGATTGAGTATTACTGGTATTGCCGGTCCAACTGGAGGGACAGATACCAAGCCAGTGGGTTTAGTTTACGTTGGTTTGGCTGGGCCAAAGGATGAAGTGGCAAGTTTTGAGTATCAGTTTGGTACAGTGCGAGGTCGAAATTTAATTCGTCATGTCAGTGCAAATGCAGCATTGGATAATTTGCGCCGGAAGTTGTTGACGAGATAGGAAGTATGTTAAGTTTGTCATCCGATTTGGATGACAAGCGTACCTAACGATGCGAATTAATGCGCGATTTCTATAGATTTCAGAGATCCGTAGGAGTACGCGTCTACGCATTTTTTTTTGAAGTTGCGATCGCCTTTAGTTTTATTCCATAAAACTAAATTTTGTCTAAATCCAGAGACTAAACTCATCAAAAGAGCGAAGCAGCAGGGTAATTATATAATCTACCTAGCTATGATTACCAGTAGTTTCATATTCTAAACCAGAGATAATTTTTTGCTTGAGGTGAACAAGTATTTCAGCTTTTATTAATGCCATTAATTTGAGACTACAACCCACATTCTGCACGAGTAAATGTACTCAACAATTTGCCCTCTGCACGTTATTTTGTCAAAACCTAAATTTTTAAAAAACGGCTAAAAATCATTCCTGGCAATCAATTCACGCTTTTTATTATCTATTCAGAGTGAGCAAAGTTTTTAGTTTCAACATGCTAAATTTATTGACAATAGTGTCAAAAAGCTTTTGGTACTTGTTTTCTTTGTAATGCCTGCGGCGAGCTAGTTCAATGCCTGAAACCTAAGACAATAGTTGGTTAATATAAAATATCAAGATTTTAAAACTAACCTGCATAATGTGGCTTACAAATTATTAACTTGTTAATATCTTGTTAATAACTTATCAATATCTTGTTAATAGCTTGTTAATAACTACAATATTATATTTTTTATAATCTTTTCCTGATTAGTTTATTGTTCGTACAGTTTCATTCACAGGTATTGCGTTTAAACAACAAAATCTGGTTTAGTAGGAAAAACTTCTTTGTTCTCGAAATGCCTAGAAAATCAGATCAGTACTGCTTAGTATTTTGTACATAGTTACAATCCTCCATTAGTAATTTTGTACTAATTAAAGGAAGGCTGAGTTTTTGTGAGTCAGTCTCAACCCCTTCTTGAAAGATTAAGATCATAATCAATTTGTCAATGAGTAATAGTGCTTAAAAATTTCGCAAAAATGAGGGTAGAAAACACAAGTTTTGGACTAGCAGTGCCTACGGCTGGCTCTGCCTATGCGTCATCTGAAAAAGCATCACTCATTTTTGTCTTCAAAATTCTGTGTCAAATTGAATTTAATACCCCCATTTGGAGTTAATTTACAGCGTAAATACTATTGACAAAATTAATTTTATTTTAATCTGTCAAGAATGGCCTCAACATCATAATTCGCACACGTATATCGAGGTCTTAATGATACCCTCAAATGGTGCATTAGCAATGTTACTAGTGCTAATTTCGATGCTTTTTTGGATTTATTTAAGGTATAAAACCAGAATAGGATCTAGATATTCACGCCCTCTGGCAATTTTCGTCATAGTTTCTCTGGCGATCGCTGGTGGAGGTATTGTATCGGCAGTAACACCAAACCCGGCTCCCCTAAATAATATAACCAGTTTACCAGCGGCTACAACTGGAGACCCTAACCCGGCGAACCCACCACTCCTGACAGCAGTGGCTCAACCAAGCAATCTCGGAGACTTTGTTCAAGACCAAACAGCCCTACTCAAGCTAGGAAAATCCCTATTCTGGGATATGCAGCTTGGTAGTGACGGTATTCAGTCCTGTGCTACTTGTCACTTTCATGCCGGAGCTGATAATAGATCAAAGAATCAAATCAATCCTGGTTTTTTGGCATCACTGAAAGATACAACTTTCCAGGTAGGTGGTGGTGCAAACTATCAACTCACGGCGGCAGATTTTCCATTTCACAAACTGGCAGATCCTAATGATCGAACCAGTACAGTTATTTCTGACACTAACGATGTCGCCTCATCCCAAGGTGTGTTTAACAGTGTTATTAATAAAACTGTTCCGGGTCAAGCAGAGGATTCGACTACATCTGTGCCAGATCCAGACGGCTTTCAAGTCAATGGAATTAATGTGCGTCGAGTTGAGCCGCGTAATACTCCAACGGTAATTAATACAATCTTCAACAAACTCCAGTTTTGGGATGGTCGCGCCAAGGAAACCTTCAATGGGGTGAATATAAAAGGAGCAGCAGACTTTAATGCTAAAGTTTACATAGCTACAACATCAAGGCAACTAACTCCTGTTTCCGTTTCGCTCAACAATTCCTCTCTAGCTTCCCTAGTAACCGGGCCACTATTGAGTCCATTTGAGACATCTGCTGGTGGTCGTACCTTACCTGAAGTCGGTGCTAAATTTCTGCGGAAAAAAGGTCAGAAGCTCAAAAGCCTCAGACCCTTAGGTAAACAACTTGTAGATCGGCAAGACAGTGTTTTAGGATCTAACAGTCGAAACCGTAAGCCCGGTCTGGATATCTCATCCTATGATAAGCTTATTCGGCAAGCCTTTAAGAAGCAATGGTGGAAGTCAAAGTCAATCATTCAAGTTGACAGTAATGGAGTACCAACTGTCCTCGGCAAAAATGATGATGGTAATGAGAGTGAGGAAGGACTGACTTTACCTACAAATCAGTTTTCGCTTAGGGATTGGAATTTCTCCTTATTCTCTGGGTTAGCAATGCAAAAGTATATCTCTACTCTTGTGTCTGACCAGACACCTTTTGATAAATTCCAAGCGGGAAATACCAATGCTCTCACCGATCAGGAAAAAAGCGGTCTGACTGTGTTTGTCAATAATCCGGCTAATGGTGGCGGTAATTGTAACATCTGCCATACGATTCCAGAATTCACCAGAGCTTCGGTGAGAAGAACCGCAGGAGTAGCTTCAACTGATTCAACTGATCCGCTGATTAATAATCCAACTAACGGCTTCTTCCCTAACTACGGTGTCAGACCTGCCTTAGATGACCCAGGAGCCGGAAACACTACCACATCACTTTTCAAAGCACCTGCCCTCCGTAACATCGGCTTGACAGCTCCATATATGCATAATGGTGGGAAGGCAACTCTGGAGCAAGTAGTAGACTTTTACAATCGTGGTCGAGGTGACGACCGTGGACCTGGTGCAGCACCGTTGAACTTAACCGATGCTAAAAAAGCTGATTTGGTCGCGTTCTTAAGAACCGGACTTACCGATCAGCGAGTCCTCCTTGAACA
This sequence comes from uncultured Nostoc sp., assembly GCF_937863485.1. GTDB lineage: Bacteria > Cyanobacteriota > Cyanobacteriia > Cyanobacteriales > Nostocaceae > Nostoc. The sequence continues at coordinate 43,015 of NZ_CALMFY010000014.1, forward strand.
AGCACCCTTTGACCATCCGCAATTGTTCATCCCCAATGGACATCCCGGCAATCAAAGTTCAGTGACTGCCAGTGGCAATACTAATGGAACTCCTACGGCTACAGATCAGCTAGTGGAAATACCCGCAGTTGGTCGTAAAGGTGTCATTACTCCCCAGTCAAATTTCTTAGAGTAAGACTCTAGACTTGAAACGTAACCATCTGCCCTTGTTGCATTGCTTTATCCAAAGTAGCAGCATTGGGCAGATTTTCTAACTTAGGGGTGAATATCACTTAATTTTAAGCTAGATTTATAACAAAGATGGGCAACCACGCGCAAGTAAGTTTTATCAATAACTTATTTTTAGACGTATTTACGACAATTCCTGAAACGAGATATCGATCAGCTATTTACCAGATAGCTTCATGATTATGAAAGAGGCGATGTCTGACGACAAGCCGCTCCGCGTCTACGCGCTTTTGCGTAGAGGTTGCGATCGCCTCATTTCACATACTTGGAGAAGACCAAACTCTAACAGCCATATCTGCTAATAATTCTGCTCTTTTATTGATTTCTGTTTCGTTCCACTGTTTCAAATGTTGCAACCCTCGATTCAGACGTAGAGGACTATCTGCGAATCCACCATTCTTTTTATCCCGCTTCTCTATAAACGGGCGATCACTCAACTCAGGGTTATATCCAGTTAGAGTTAGATTACCAATAGTGTGTAGATACTTGGCTCGAATTTCTTTCCATTGTTCTCCCAAATCTGTCTGCCATTCTAAAGAAAGATTTGAATTTTGTGGCATGATATGCTCAATACTATATTCTTCAACATTGACTAACTCTTTCCGCTCATAATTTTCTAGTTTACGAAGTAGATAGTTGCGACCACGAAAGTTGTAAATATCCTTAACTACGAACTCTCGACGAAACTCTTCATCATCTGGAAATCTTTTATAACTCTTTTTACCAGTCAAAGCAATCTGTAAACTTTCTAAGTAGTTTTCTCGGTCAATTTCTCGACTTAAAGTGGCAAAATTCTTGTTCATATAGTTAGTAGGAATGCCACAGATAGTCCGCCGAAATACATAGCTTTCCACAAGCCTAAGAATGCTGATAAATTCTTGTCGTGCTATCTTATTTTGATTGTAATCATCATAAACTTCTATTAAAAATGGATAGGCAACATCTACCTTAAGAGTATTAATATCTGTAATTAACTGCTTAATTTCTTGGTCAGTTTCTTCAGCAAAAGCTAACTTGACAAAATATTTAGAGTAAAGGTAAACATCCGCTAATATCTCTTTGATTAAAGTATCTTTTTTACCTTGTACATAAATCTTAAAGCTACTATAGACTTCTCTAATATTAGGAATAGTTCCTGATCTAGATTTGATAGTCAAATAGTCCCGAATAAAGCGGTCAAATAGCTGAGAATATCCGGTTTTATCAAAGTTTTTCTCCATTGGATGCCAATAGAGGTTGTAAATTTCGTTCTGCTCCTCCGGTTGAAGTCCCATCAGTACATAGTTCCGAATCTTATCTGCTTCCGAAAGCTCAAGTCCTGTGGAATTTAGACTTTCAAATATTAATTGTGGATCATCGCGATCGCGCTCCAAAGAAATTTCTACAATCATTAACTTGCATATACCTCGGTACAGGCTATTGAGGTCAATGTCTAGTTTAGGAATTTGACTCTCAAAATATCGGTAGTTATCAACAAGTTGCTGAGATTTATCGTTAGGTATTTCTGTATCTTCTAGCAATCGAATTAGAGTTTCTCTATCTTTCTTATTTAAAAGGAACTTGTATCGTTCACTACCCTTTGCATGTCTATTAAAAAGATAAAAATCCTCTAGGGCTTCAGAACTAATATCAATTTCTTCATTACTTGCTCTAATAGCTTTACTTAAAACAGAAAGTAGTAATGAAAGGGTGGTTAAACGTTGCTGACCATCAATAACTAACAATTTAGGTATTACTGCTGTTAGATACACAGTATCTACCATGTAAACTAATGAACCAATGAAATGCCCTGAAATTTCATTGTCCTTAGCAGCACGCAAAATATCATTCCATAGCTGCTGGCATTGGGTAATTGTCCAACTATAAGGACGCTGATAGATAGGGATGATTAATTGTTTATTGCCTTCTAAGAAGTTGAGAAACTTGGTTTGAGTAGCTTTCATGGTTTTAGTATTTTATGGGAAAACTGTAGGTATCAAAGCTTCAACACAAACCGCTCTTACGTAATCAGCTAGACTGGATTTAACTGTGTCATCGTTAGCAGTGGTAAGAAGCTGTCTGATGTCCTAGTTCAAGTATTCCCACCAATCAGTTATTGATAACTTTCCTCGCAAAAATTTTATATCAATGTCAACATCTGACTCAGTTTTCCTCACTAGAAATGTTATACTTCTGCTGCATTTCCCGTTTAAATTCCTCAACAAAACGTGTTTGACACGCGTTTATGTGCTTCACTACCTTTATGGTTAGTAATATCTGATACATTGAATTTATAACCATCAGCGATCTCATACCTATCCATCAGGACAATTAATCACGGGATCGCTTGCTGTATTCTTCACAGTTTGTTACAAAAGTACAAAGAACTTCTAGAGACCTAAAACCACATGTTCGGCGGACTTACTGGTTTACAAAATCCTAAAGGCACAGATTGGGGAGAGCGGATGCTCAACACAGTCGCCAGCCAAACGATTCGCCACCTGTTTACCCAAAGCGAGTCAGTAGAAGTTTTTGTGCGCTGCTATCCCTCCAGCAAACTGTTGCAAGGCAGCATTGATAGCTTCAAAATGAGCGGTAGTGGCTTGGTGATTCGGAGAGATTTTGCGGTAGAGGAGATGTCTTTTGAAACCGATGCGGTTGCCATTGACTTCAGCTCGGTTTTAAGTGGCAAACTCAGTCTCAAGCAACCCACTCAAGCGATCGCTCAAGTAATTCTATCAGAAGCAGGCATCAACCAAGCCTTTAATGCGGAACTGGTGAAAAAGCGCCTGCTTAATCTATCCGTACCATCCCTGACGGCATTATCTGGTGGTGAACCAGTCTCCTTTACGGAAGTTCAGGTACAGCTATTACCTGAAAATCGCTTACAGCTCGTAGCAAAAGCAGATTTAAACAATGGTGAACTTGTACCCCTGAGCATGATTCTAACTATAGGCATTGAAAGGCGGCGGCGAGTTTCTTTCAAAGATCCGAAAATTGAACTTGACCAAGTGCCAGAAGCCCAGCGGGAAATCTCGCAAACCTTGAGCGTGGCACTGGTAGAAATTTTGGATAATATGGTTGATTTGGATCGCTTTGACCTCGATGGAGTGAAAATGCGGCTCAACCGATTAGAAACTGAAGGTCAAAAACTTATTTTCAGTGGATATGCTGAAATTGAGCGTATTCCAAATAGCGCTTGATATGAAACTTTTAGGTAAACAAGGTAAGTAAAGTTTTTTTAACGTCAGTTCGACGAACCTCTCCCTGCCTTCTTTGGGCGAAGCTCTAAAACAAAATTAAATACCGCCTAAAATGATCTAGGCGGTATTGTAAATAAATTCTTGGGTTTTTAAGAGAGTTAGAGTCAGCAGTTATGGATTATAGGTTGTAAGTAATTCTTATCCATCATTGATCACTCATAACTCCTAACTATCTATCTTCCCACGCCTACATATTGGAATCCAGCCCGGATCATTACTTCAGGGTCGAGGAAGTTACGACCATCGATGATAACGGGGTGAGCCATCAATTTTGCCATCTTCACATAATCCAGAGTGCTGAACTGCTGCCATTCGGTGACGAGTACTAAAGCATCGCAGCCGTCAGCTAGTCTTTCGGCATCGGTTTCTACTAGTACACCGGAAAGCCCATGACGTAGACCTGTTTGGGAAACAATGGGGTCATAGGCTTTGACTTTGGCTCCTAGTCGGTTTAGCTGCTCAATCAGGTTGAGTGCTGGGGCGTCGCGCAAGTCGTCGGTATCTGGCTTGAAGGTCAGTCCGAGTAGTCCGACTGTTTTGCCTTTGAGAATTTTCAGAACATGTTGGAGTTTCTCCAGAGCAATCAACCGCTGACGTTCGTTGACACTGACAGCGGATTTCAGTAGCTGGGCTTCATAACCATAGTCATCAGCAGTGTGAATCAGGGCGGAGACATCTTTGGGAAAGCAAGAACCGCCCCAACCAATACCAGCTTGTAAAAACTTGTTACCAATGCGGGAGTCTAGACCAATACCTTTAGCTACTTGGGTAACATCAGCACCGACGCGATCGCAAATATTAGCAACTTCGTTAATAAAACTAATCTTAGTGGCTAAAAAGGCATTAGCGGCGTATTTGATCATCTCCGCCGAACTCAGGTCTGTTGCCAAAATTGGCACAGGGGGTAAAGATTGATCCTCAGCATACTTGCGTTCCACAATTGGGGCATACAGTTGTTGCATCAAGGCTACTGCCCTTTGACTATTGCCTCCTAGTACAATGCGATCGGGGTTGAAGGTGTCGTGAACTGCCGAACCTTCGCGCAAAAACTCTGGATTGCTGATCACATCAAACTGGGCTGCAACCTCAGGTAATTTCTCATCACTCGACACCCCACCTGCGGTTATTAGTGTTTTCTGCCGTTCAGCGGTACCATCTAGAACAAGCATCCGCACCCAGTCACCTGAGCCAATGGGGACTGTAGATTTATTTACTATGACTTTATAACCACCGTTGAGATTTTCCCCAATCCCACGGGCTACAGCTTCAACATAACGAGTATCACTTTCACCAGTGGGTAAAGGTGGTGTTCCCACAGCAATAAACAGAATTTCTCCGTGGGTAACTCCAGCAGCGAGATCACTAGTAAAATGAATCTTCTCTGTTTGAATGGCGGACTGCATAATTTCTGAGAGTCCCGGCTCAAAAATTGGGGACTGTCCAGACTTCATTAACTTAACTTTTTCTTCGTTGTTGTCTACGCAAATTACATCATGTCCAATATGAGCCAAGCAAGCACCAGTAACTAAACCAACGTAACCAGTACCAATCACGCAAACACGCATTTTTTAACTCCTCACTTTTTTGGGATTAGTCTTTAAAAAGAAGTTCTCAGACACTTATACACTGCCAGGATCAGCCACTAAGGATATTAGTTATCGAGAGCGAACCTGTATGAAAATTCAGAGCGACGCTAGGCGCTTTAAATAGTTGAATTACTGACATCGCTTTGAATGCGATCGCGAAAATCTTCTATTGTTAGTTTTAACCCGTCTTGCAGAGGAATTGTAGGTTCCCAATTTAACCAAGTTTTTGCCTTTGTGATATCAGGCTGGCGACGCCGGGGATCGTCCGAAGGTAGCGTCTCGAACTTAATCTGTGCGTCCGGGTTGATCATATTTTGCACTGCTTGTGCTAATTGTAAAATCGTGTATTCACCAGGATTGCCCAAATTTACTGGGCCAATGTACTCGCCATTCATCAGGCGGATGAATCCTTCCACTAAATCGGAAACGTAGCAGAAACTACGAGTTTGCGAACCATCACCGTACACGGTTAAAGGATTACCTCGCAAGGCTTGAACTATAAAGTTGCTCACCACCCGACCATCGTTTTCTAACATTCTCGGTCCGTAGGTATTGAAAATCCGAGCAACTCGAATATCAACTTTATTTTGCCTGTAGTAATCAAATGCTAAAGTCTCAGCAATTCTTTTGCCTTCGTCGTAGCATGAACGTATCCCAATGGGATTGACGCTACCCCTGTACTCTTCGGGTTGGGGATGAACTTCTGGATCTCCGTATACTTCACTAGTTGAAGCCAAGAAAAATCTAGCTTTCACACGTTTAGCCAGCCCCAACATATTCAGTGTTCCCATCACGTTAGTTTTAACAGTTTTAACTGGGTTGTACTGGTAATGTACTGGAGAAGCAGGACAAGCTAAATGATAAATTTGATCCACTTCTAACCGAATTGGTTCGGTAATATCATGGCGGATCAGTTCAAAGTACGGATGACCTAACCATTTAAGAATGTTGCGTTTGTGACCAGTGTAAAAATTATCCAAGCATATTAATTCATGCCCATCAGTCATTAGTCGGTCGATGAGATGGGAACCTATAAACCCAGCACCGCCCGTCACCAAAATTCTCATAGTTTCCCAGTTACTTACAAATATTTTCAGTAGCTATTGCACTTACTTTTAGATTACCCAGCTTGAGGACAAAAATACAAAACGAAAAAAAGAACAAGGTTCAATCAAAAAGTGTTGTTGAACTTACTTAGGTTATAGATTTGTGATATTTTTACCTGCTTCCTTAGGAATTTAACTAGCAAAATAACAAACTTAGTCTCAAAATTGTCAGTCTTCCACCTAAAGTTCATCAAATCTTCAATAATATAAAGTGTTTTTACGGTTATTACTGTTCTCACTTGGATGCAAAGCAGCAGAGAGTAAGTTGACCAGAAATGTGCAGTTGTACATCCCTATAGTCGATTCATTTTTTGTAAAGATTTTTGTGAATGTGATGCCCCCGGTGATCACTGAGCGGCTGGTGAGCATCTCGACAACTCTTAGAGACGCTACGCGTAGCAAGATCCCCGTAGGGGTACGCTATCGGTATCGCAGCCCAAGTCGTCCCCCTGTCTTTTTGTTTCCCTATCCTCTTGTTGACTGTGCCAATTTTAGATTTTAGATTTTAGATTCAAGAATTAAAAATTATTTCGGTTCATGCCCTGACATTGTGTGGGCGGAACAATTCCATTATTCCATTATCCAAAATTCGGCTTGCCCCACACCCAATCTTGCTGGGGTGAATCCAAATTCCATTATTCTATTATCCAAAATTGATAGAGTGAACTCTGGCTCGTATCATACAGCAGATGTAATGCTGGTAACCGGGTTAGACATAACTATATTTGTGGTTTGAGTGCTTTGCGGTTCTCCAAGCATGATAATGGAGCAGGTGAGTTGTCTGGCTAACTGGGTTGTGACATCGCTAATAGCTAACCCTCCAGGGCTGGTACGATTACGTATAAAAGGTAAAACGACTAAATCATATAATCGTGCTGCCTGCAAAATTGCTTGGGCAACATTTTCATGAGCGATAATTTGAATTTCTGGGGTATTGGTCAAAGCTAATTTAGATACCAATAGGGAGAGATGCGATCGCCTCCAAGCAATTTTACTGGAACTAGTGCGGCGATCGCACACATTCAGCACAGTAATGTGGCTCTGATTTGCCTCTGCCAGCATCTGGGCAAATTGCACAGGCTGTAATGTAGGTGCTGTTAAGTTTTCTACTGGTACTAAGATGCGCTGAATTTTTTTCGGTGATTCTACTAGACGTGTCACCGCTACTGGACAATGGGATGCCCAAAGCACACCATCAATCACATTCCCAAATAAACGCGCTCGCAATCCAGTCCGTTTACCCCAACCCATAACAATTAAATTAGCATTTTGTTCACGAGCAGCTCTGCTAATTCCCTGAGCAAAGGCATCATCAATTCGCAGCAGTGGTTCTGCAGCTACACCCAATACTCGACTTTGGGCCGTGGCTTTGGTCAATAACCGCTCACTCCGTTGTAGAGAGGCTTCTAACTGCGGTGCATCCATCTGAGCAGCAGCAGCAGCGATCGCTAGTGGTACAATTTTGCCCTGAGACTGACGCGCTAATAATGCCGCCATTTCAATCAAATACTGCTCGGTCTGAGGATTATAAACAGGTACGACTATAGTAAAGGCACTGTCTGTTTCTGGTGCGTTTTGGTCAGGTAGGGGTGGTGCTGGATCTTCGGCTGGCGAGGAATTCAAACCAACAGCTATTCTACTAGTTATCAACGGCCCCAAGGTTGATGTGACAAGCATTAAGACAATGACACTGTGTAATACTTCTAATGGCAGCAACTCAGCTCGGTATCCCACTAACGTTGCTGCTAATGTTGTAGCAACCTGGGGAAGTGATAGCGACCAGATAGTTAGCATTTCTTGCCACTTATAGCGGTAAACCAGTTTTGCGAACAAAGCTGCAATTAATTTACTGACAATCAAACCGACTATCATCAACAGCGTTAACTTGAGCGTGTTCAGGTTGTTCACAGAGGCAGGTAGATTGATCAGTAAGCCAAGGTCAACAAAGAAAATGGGAATAAATAGCACACTGCCAATAAATACCACCTTTTCTTTGACTGGGCCTTCACCCACAGCTTCATTCACCGCCAAACCCGCTAAAAAAGCACCAACAATTTTTTCTACTCCAATCAATTGAGCGCCCACAGCCGCCAGAAACACAGAAAGCAACACAAACAAAAACTTGTTTCCTTCGTCGTCTCCAGACCGTTTGAAAAATTCTTTGCCTGCCCAATCAAAGCCTGTGACAACGGCAACAGAGTAAATAGTTAACCAACCCGACAAGGTGAGTAGTTTAGCAAAGCTGAATGCTCCAGCATGAGTGATGCCTACACAAACAGCCAATATCAGCATTGCACCAATATCTGTAAAAATCTTAGCTCCAATGGTGACAGTAACAGCTTCATTGTTTACCACTCCCAAACGGCTGATTATGGGATATGCCAAAAGGGTATAGGAAGCGAATAAAGAGCCAATTAAGATTGAAGTATTCCAGCCAGAGCCTAAAATTAGCCCTACTAAGGTTCCCATCACTACGGGTACACTGAAAGTCAAGCTAGCAAACCCAAAGGCACGACTTTTTCGGCGGCGGAACTGTTCTAGATCAACTTCTAACCCTGTGACAAACAGCAAGTAAATTAACCCAATGTCTGATAGCAGGTTAATCAGCGGCGAGTCAGACTGAAATAGATTCCAGCCTGAGGGCCCAAGTACTAGCCCTGAGAAAACCAAACCCACTAATCCTGGTAATCTTAGCCGCTCAAACATGATGGGTATAACTAAGATGACCACCAGCAAAATAGCAAAGGGAACAATTGGTTCCTTGCCAAGAACTTGGGAAGTTGGTTCCAGAACAAGAACTTGTGATATGAGTTCCATAGGTAGGAATTGAAGGGGCTATGGTAAAACTGCGATTACCTTGGGGCTGATCGCCTGAGCGATATAAATGTAGAAGCCACCTGACGAAAAATCAAAAATATTAACTTACACTAACTAGGCAATTATTTAAGAACTAACTATCTACGGATGGATTTGACTCAAAATGAACCGCAAGCGATCATAGTCGTCTTTTAGTAGCACGCTCAGGCTACGTCCAGCTTTAATTAACCATTCTCGGTCAGCTTTGCGTAACTGGTATACATCTCGAATGGCAGCTGCGCTCAAAGACTCTACTGGCGCACTGTTTATAGAAAGCAGTGTCCGCAAAAAATCTAGTTCTTCAGTAAATTTAATGATTGCTTCTGGTTCGCACCGATAAACAGCTTGATGAATTTGCGGGGGACGGGGTGGTAGATACTGATATATTCTTTGGTTATAACCTCGATTTTGGGAAGACTGCTCAAATCCCACGATCGCAGCCCGGAATTCAGTTCTGAGCATGGCAAATATTTGGGGTTGTTCCTCGCGTAAGTCTTGCAATGACAATCCCAAAGCTCTAGCCCGGTGTACGGAATCTATAGGCATGGTTGTGGCATAATACACCACAGCATAAACTTGATTGCCAGATTCTTCATCTACAGAACAGACCCAACTACCAAAAGGTGGCATGGAGGGAAAGCTCAAATCTTCCGGTTCCAAACACTGGGCCAAAAATTCGGTACTATTAGTCTCAATCACCTCCGCAATGTGGTTGGGATGGCGATCGCCAGTAGCAAACTGTGGTAGGGGAAGGCGCATGGGAGTGCTGTTGCGGATAGCTGTTGTTGAGCCAGTGCTGTTAGTGGATAGCTATGGTTGAGCCAGTGCTGAGTGCTGAGTTAGAAGTTATGAGTGATGAGTTGAGGAATCATAACTCCTAACTCCTAACTAATCTCACTCCTAACTAATCTTATTTGGCTTTTTTACGTCCGGCTGTGGTCTCTACGAGTGACAATTCGCTCAGGCGGAAGGTAACTAATTTATCCCAGTTCCCACCTTCAAATAATACGGCTACTTTGCCATCACTCACCCGTTGCACGAGTCCTTCGTAGCGGTAATAGGTATCTGCACGATTGTTGACGCGAACAGTTGCTCCAGGCAGAATCATGTTTTTAGCCTCGCTTGTTTCCTGTTATATAGCTTAATACTTTTGACAGTCCCCAGCCTAAATGCTTGTCGTTACCCATCTCTTTTTAATCTCTGGCTTCGTTGCCAACCCGTCTTGGAATAAATAAATTCCTCTTGCTTATAGGTTAAGTCCTTTCAAAAAGACTAAATACAAGGTTTTAAGTCATGTAGATGGTTAAACTCTGTGTGTTAGGGAAAATTTTAGTCCACTTAAATGGACAGTAGTTCTGAGCCGCTGAACTTAAATTCTGGGCGGGATGTGGATCAGTGCAATATTTTAACTGTTATAAAAATGTGGCTAATGGCTAACGCACCATCCCAGATTTTCGGTTTATCCAAGGAAAGCGATCGCTAATTAGTGTTATGCCGTAGGGTAAGGCACTATCCCAGATTTTCGGTGCGTTAGGACTAATGTCCATAATGCACCCTACGAGATTCAAGCCAATGTGGATGAGGTTTTCCGACTTGTGTGTACACGGTAGCCTTAAAAAGGAGGGGGAACCAAAAGCCCCCTTTTTAAGGATCTCTTGTGCGGTAAGTCCTAAAGTCCACAGTTTAGGAGTTTTTGACCCTTGACCAGAAACAAAAAGGTACAAGCCCCTAAATTTACTTATGGAAAATAAAAAAAATGTATTTTGAGATACGTAGTACAAGAAATACTACGTCAGTTGACTCAGAGCAACTAAATTTATTTATGGGGTTCAAAATGTTTGAATGAGTGACTTTTGACTTCCCCGAACGCAAGAGCGTCCCGTAGAGAAGGGGCTGACTCATGAATAATACTTCTGTCTTTGGCGAAAATTTGCTACCGATTCTACTATTCCCAAGGAAATGAAGTTAGTCAGCATAGCAGAACGCCCATAACTCATCCAAGGTAGGGGAATTCCTGCCACAGGCGCTAAACCTACAGTCATGCCAACATTAACAATCACCTGAAATACAATCATGGACAAAACGCCAATAGCCAACAAGGAACCAAAGTTATCTTTGGCGGTTTGGGCAATATGCAGTAGACGGAAGCAAATTAAGCAGAAGACAAACAGCACTACCAAGCAACCAACAAAACCGAATTCTTCCCCTACTGCGGAGAAAATAAAGTCTGTATGCTGTTCAGGTACAAAATTCAGTTGTGTCATTGGCCCCTTGAACAGACCCCATCCCCAAATTTCACCAGCACCAATAGCAATACGAGATTGGATTAAGTGATACCCAGCACCTAGTGGATCATGATCGGGGTCCATGAATACAGTTAGTCGCTCTTTTTGATACAGTTTCAAAATATGGTTCCAGGCGAAGACTCCTAATTCGCCACCCAGTATATTGAGACTCCATGCACTGATAGCACCGAAACCAAATCGACGCCAGGGAAGAGTTTGCCAGCCTACAATAGCCATCGCAACTGACCAAACTAGCCCTAATGGGCCAAAAGATAGTTCTTTGAATAAAACTATCGGCTCTGCTAATGGCCAAGATATACTCAGCAAAATGGCGGCAACCACCGGAGAAATCATCAGAACTAACCAGCCAGGGTTAGCATTTGCCCAGTAAAGCATTCCTAAAACGATCGCACCAAATACCATTGATGTTGCTAAATCTGGCTGTAAAAATACTAATCCCCAAGGTATAGCGGTGATTGCCAGAACCCGGAAAACACTTTCCAGGCTAGAAGCAGTGCGCCTGTGTAACAAAGCTGCTAAGGTGATGATCATGCCGACTTTGGCAAATTCTGAGGGTTGCACGTTAAAACCAGCGATACTAATCCACCGCTGCGCCCCTTTGGCGCTAGTGCCAGCGATCATCACGGCGGTTAAGCTAAAGTTCGTTAGTGCGTATGTTACCCAGTGCCACTGCATCAAGAGTTCGTAACGCGTGCGAGATAAAAATAGAGCTATAAGCACACCGATACCCGCTACCAGCCAGTGCCACCACCAGTCAGTTACTGGCTGCTTCAGTTCCGTGCTGAGGATCATGATGCCACCAAAGATACTGACAGCAATTGGTAAACAAAATAGTAGCCAATCTACATCCTGCCAGGGCTTAACCCAAGACTTCCAACGAATTTTGGGAAGCGATCGTTTTAATAACATTGTGCCAGTTTAGACTTTTTTAAGTGTTGGGCATTGGGGAGCCACTGCGTTGCCGGGGTTCCCCCGGTTGTTCGCGCAGCGTCTCCCTTAGGAGAAGCAAGTGGCGTCATTGGGTACTTGTACTGAGCTTGTCCTGAGCGGCTTGCCTTGAGCGAACGCAAGAGCGTCTCCAAGAGTTGCCGAAAGGAGCCGTAAAGCCTGCGGCATAGCTACGCTTAGGGCGCAGCCTCTCCAAGAGTTGGGCGGCATCGAAGTATTGGGTATTGCTTATTCTCGTTGTCCCTCTAAAGTTCTGATTTAAGGAAGTCTTATCTCAGACTTCTCTACTTATCTTCCTTGTCCCCATGCGCCAGTCCCCATACCCAATCCCTAGTATTCCCAAGCTATAGCCCAAGAAGTAGATAGAAATTAAAATTAATTATGTCAAAGCAGCAACTGATACTTTACCAGCAATAGTAAGAGCGATCGCTGTTAATGCTTTTGCTGAAGCTGAATCTGGTTCACCAACGACTATCGGCACACCGCTATCACCGCCAACTCGTGTGGAAATCTCTAGCGGCACGCACCCCAACAGTGGCACTCCCAATTCGGCGGCTGTTTTGGAGCCACCACCGGAACCGAAGATGTCATACTGCTTATCCGGCTGATCGGGGGGGATAAAATAGCTCATATTTTCCACGATCCCCAATACCGGGACATTCATCTGCTGGAACATCCGCAATCCCTTGCGAGAATCCAACAAGGCTACAGTTTGCGGCGTGGTGACAATTACCGCCCCTGCCATCGGCACTGCTTGGGTTAAAGTTAACTGAGCATCTCCGGTTCCGGGTGGCATATCTACAATCAAATAGTCTAGTTCTCCCCATTGCACTTGATAGAGAAACTGGCGAATTACACCATTGAGCATAGGCCCACGCCAAATTACTGGTTGATCTCGGTCAATCAAAAAGCCCATTGAAACTAATTTGACGCCGTGATTAAAAGCAGGTTCTAGGATGTCACCTGTTTCGGTTGAGCGGACAGTAATTTGGGCATCAGCCAGACCCAGCATGGTAGGGTCATTGGGGCCGTAAATATCAGCATCTAGCAAGCCGACTTTCGCCCCAGTTTGGGCTAGAGCTACTGCTACATTCACCGCCACCGTACTTTTACCAACACCACCTTTGCCACTGGAAACAGCAATGATATTTTTCACCCCAGAAATGCCAGTGCGGTCAGGTAAACTTTTTTGTTGCGGTGTTTCTGCCGTCACTTCTATGCTTACATCTGTAACGCCTGGGAGCTTTTTGACAGCTTTCTGACAGTCTTCAACGATAAATTCACGTAAAGGACAGGCAGGAGTGGTCAACACCAAAGTGAAGCTAACCTTACCATCGTCAATTTTCACGTTGCGAATCATATTCAGTTCTACCAGACTTTTGCGGAGTTCTGGGTCTTCTACTGGTCGCAACACTTCTAACACAGAGCGGGAGTCGAGGACATCGTACATAAAAATTCAAAATTCAAAATTGAAAATGAAAAAATACACTCGTGGCGAACATCTTAGTTATTAACTGGATGCTTTTTTAAGTAAGGTCAGCTTAGTGTTTTCACTGTTACTGCCGTAACAAAACTTAGCAAATTGCATTATCACCTAATAGAATCTTAACTTTCTTTAGGGATTAGTTATTGGGCATGGGAAAAGAAGCAGGGGAGCAGAGGGGAGTATTTTCCCCTTTCACTTACAAGAACTGCCCCTCTGCCTCTTAAAAGTCTCCAGTCCCCATCACCTAAAAATCAAAGCAACTGTCATTAAGGGATTTTTTCTTACCAGATACCGTTGATAATGCCGTCTTTTCTACTGCCTCTACTAAAGACCGTGCTACGCGGTCTGCATAAGGACGGGATAAAGACCAAATCAGGGGCGATAACCAACCCCGTAGGGTTACGGAATAAGACAGACAAGTACCACAAACCGTTGACTCTACTTGATAAGTCACCCGTTCTTCTATCCCAGGAATCGCCAGCACTCGGATACTCAGCATCTCTCTATGATTGACGCGCTCCACAAAAATTCGGATGGGAATCGGCCAAAAGCGTGTTACAGCATGAAAAATTAATCCTGGTTTGGGTACTAATCCGTAGGGCACGTTAGTACTCTTAAGTAGTGGATGCCAAGAAACATCTGTTAAGTCAGCCACTTTTTGCCATAGTTCATCTACAGAAGCCGAACTAATCTCTCGATACGTCCGCACCAGAGAAGCGCAAAACCGACGACGTTTGCGGTGGATGAATTTGGATAACCAACCTTGCATTTTTTTAATCCTCCTCCTTCCTAGACACTTTCTGGTAACTCTGATATGGTGGGCAACTACGCTCAGTTTGTGACAAGGGCGTTACCCTGCGGGATCTTGCTACGTTTATAACCGCTTTATATCCCGCCACTTATTTGGAGCACCAAATGAGCGTGGGGGACGAGGGCGCGAAATAGTTAAAATTAACAAAATAAAACTCAGTCAATATATAAGCCTATACGCATTTGAGGGAAAATAACTCTAATGGTGCCCATCAATCGGATAAATGCTTAACCAGTAATAAAAAAGCGGGTTAGGTAAATACAGCTTGATTGTTGGCGCGTGTTTCCCCCAAATTTGAAGATAAGAAATTTGTGGTTTTCTGGAAATTATAATTTAGGTTCGGGAATCTATGTTGACCAACTCGCAAATACCAACTGTAGCAGCAGAATCATCGAAGTCTTTGCCAGCAACTGACGCTCAGACTAGGGTCAGTCAGTTTATGAAACAGCTGCAAGACGAAATCACGCAAGCGTTAACAAAACTAGATCGTGTGGGCGAGTTTCTCGAAGATAGTTGGGAACGCCCAGAAGGAGGTGGAGGGCGATCGCGCGTGCTGCGAGATGGTGCAATATTTGAACAAGCAGGTGTAAATTTTTCTGAAGTTCAGGGTTCCCATTTGCCACCCTCAATTTTAACCCAACGCCCGGAAGCAGCAGGGCATGGCTTTTATGCCACGGGCACTTCAATGGTATTACATCCTCGCAATCCTTACGTGCCTACAGTTCATCTAAATTATCGCTACTTTGAAGCGGGGCCAGTATGGTGGTTTGGTGGTGGTATTGACTTGACACCTTATTACCCCTTTGGTGAAGATGCGGCACATTTACACAAAACATTAAAACAGGCTTGTGACCAAAACCACCCAGACTATTACCCGGTGTTTAAGCGGTGGTGTGATGAATATTTCTACCTGAAGCATCGTGATGAGACACGGGGCGTAGGTGGTCTGTTTTTTGATTACCAAGATGGTCAGGGTGCTTTATATCGCGGGCCAAATCCGAATGGGGAAGCGGCTATTTATAGCAATCAGGTAGGAACACCAGCAACCCGCAATTGGGAAGATTTGTTTGCCTTTGTGCAAGACTGTGGCAGAGCATTTTTACCAGCCTACGTACCAATTGTAGAACGGCGACATGGGATAGAATATGGCGATCGCCAACGGAATTTTCAACTTTACCGCCGGGGACGGTATGTAGAATTTAACTTGGTTTATGACCGAGGCACTATTTTTGGTCTGCAAACCAACGGACGCACCGAATCAATTCTCATGTCCCTACCACCCTTAGTACGCTGGGAATACGGCTATCAGCCAGAACCCAATTCCCCCGAAGCCGAGTTGTATGAAACCTTCCTTAAGCCTCAAGATTGGAGCAACTGGACACCGAAACAATAGTTGAGTTAGGAGTTAGGAGTTAGGAGTTCTTCCCTATCTCCCATATCCTCCTCATCTCCTCCACTCCCCACTCCCTCATTTGAAATTGCTACTCAGCACTGTTTTGGTGAGTTAAACTACCAAAAGTAAGCACTTAGCAGAAAAAGGTGACAATTTTAGCTATAGCTTGTTAATCTCTAGTGACAGCATTAGAAAATTCTGTAAGTAGTTAATCTTAAGAGGAATGCCACGGGGAGGGCTTTAGTGATTCAGATAGACCAAAAAAGTTATACAACCCAAGACGGAAACACCATTATTGTCCTGACGCCAGCAGGTCGCCTAGATATCACCACTGCTTGGCAATTTCGCCTGAAGTTACAGGAGTGTATTTCCAAACTCAGTCGCCATGTAGTTGTAAATCTGGCTCAGGTAAATTTTATTGATAGTTCTGGTCTTACGTCTTTGGTAGCTGGAATGCGTGATGCTGATAAAATCAAGGGCAGTTTCCGCATCTGCAATGTACATCCAGAAGCTAAACTTGTGTTTGAAGTGACGATGATGGATACTGTCTTTGAAATCTTTGAAACAGAAGAGGAAGCTTTAGAAGGTGTACCTCGTAGCATCGCTAGCTAAAAAAGAGTTAGGAGACGCGATTAATCGCGTCTGTACAGGAGTTAGGAGTTAATTTAAACTTCATGACTTATGAATCATAACTTTAACTTATTGAATACTGATTTCGCTTGGTGTAGCGATAAGGGCCCATAATCGCTCCCCAAGTTGCCTTTCCAGTTGCTGGATCAATTCCTTTGTCGTAGCTGTGAAATTCTGCTGCTGTGGCTTCAAATCCCAAGGAAACATTCACGTTATTGCCAAGATAACTGAAGCTGCAACGAGTCTCTGGTAGTGGGGTAGTGGTAAACTTATAGCGATCGCGGGCTAGTGTTTCCTGAGTTACTGTTAGGATACAACCTGGTAGAAAATCTAATTGTTCGGGTGTCAGTGTGTTTAGTAAAGCCGGGTTATGACCTGCGCCGATTAAGGCACCTGGATCTTGAGGCATATAGTATTGCACTTCCAGAGATGTGTCAGAGTTGCTCCTCTGACGTAACCGGATAATTCGCTGGCGGTAAGGTTTATCTAGGTTAATAACGTTAGCCTGTTCGGCAAATAGGGTGATACTATCTTCTGTGAACAAATTAACTGGTCTTTGCCACAGGCGCAGGTGGACATACCAAACTGGTTCTCCTATGGCTTGTTCCCGATTATCAAATTCACCAGCTAGGTACTCACCTAAAGCAATTAACTGTGGCGAGAAATTCATAAATGTGAAAAATGAATCATTAAAGATGATAATTTTTAGCTAGTTTTTTAGCGGAAAGGGTCTTATCCCCTGTGGCTACCAGCTGAGAAAATACTTTTGATTTATCTATATTGTAAATGAAACCGTCACCAGCTAAAAGCTAAACTTGGCAAAGTAGCCTTTAAGCGAGAAAATAAGAATACGTCGCCCTTAACATTTTCTTTGTGAATAACGTCCGTACTGTCTCTGATACAAAACGAACTTTTTACAATCTTCACACCCGTCCGATCAACACTATTTATCGTCGGGTAGTTGAAGAATTGATGGTGGAAATGCATCTGCTGTCAGTAAATATCGATTTTAGCTACAATCCAATTTATGCCTTGGGCGTCGTCACTACCTTTGACCGCTTCATGCAAGGCTATCTACCAGAACGGGATCAAGAATCAATTTTTAACGCCCTATGTCGGGCTATAGAGCAAGATCCGCAACACTATCAACGGGATGCCGCAAGATTGCAAGCTGTAGCTAAAGGTTTGCCAGTTAAAGATTTAATCGCGTGGTTGGGCCAAACTACTTTCTTAGATCGAGATGCTGACTTGCAAGCGCAACTGCAAGCGATCGCTAATAACCCTAACTTTAAATACAACCGTTTGTTCGCAATTGGTGTATTTTCGTTATTGGAACAGTCTGATCCGGAATTGGTCAAAGATGAAAAGCAACTCACGGAGGCGCTGAAAGCGATCGCTGCTGGCTTGCACCTTTCCGATGAGAAACTCAACAAAGATTTGGAGCTATACCGTTCTAATCTAGACAAGATGGCGCAAGCACTGGTGGTGATGGCAGATATGCTCTCAGCCGATCGCAAAAAACGCGAGCAACGTAAACAACAATCAACTACCCCCGTTGCTCCCCCAAGTTCTAACGAATAGTTAGGAGTTAAAAGTTAGTAAGAGTTAGGAGTTACTAAGAACTCCTAACTCTTAACTTTAAACGCCCAATAATTTGTAGATTAAGCTGTTAATTATAGTTAGCATAAATGCCCCAATAACAGCACTCCAAATCCCGTAACGCAAGCGAAAGCCTTCTACTAACAAAGCAGCAATACTAAAACAAACTACGGCAATCATAAATGTGAAAATGCTGGATAACAAGTCCAATGTGAGTAAATTTGGGACTGCAAAAACGATACTTAAAATCGGTCTGACTATTGCTGTTACGATACCAAGCACTGCGGCAGAAAGGAAGGCTTTACCTGGAGTGTCAATTTCGACTCCCAAAGGCAATTTGCTAATTATCAACAGACTGATAGCTGTTACTACCCAAACAATTAAAAGCGTCATAATATTCATGCCACAATCCCTGAAACGTGAATGGCAATTGGTGATAAATTACTTTAGTTTATCGGTGTAAAAATCTTTAAAGCTCAACCAATTATCTATAAATTAGCAGGAAATTTTTCTCTAACCGAATTTTATTTTAGATATCTTTAGGTTTAAGAAAGAGCTTGAAGGGGAGTGGAAAGATGAGAGAAATTCTAACTCTCCCCTGCTCCCCTGGTTACTGAGCGCAGTTGTAAAGCCTGCGGCATAGCTACGCCCTAAGCGCCAGCCTCTCCTTGGCGCAGCCTCTCGTAGAGAAGAGTTGTATGCTCCCCCTTGCCCTATCTCATCTTTTAAGAGGAGGTTGGGTTTTTTTAGGTGCTACAGGCGCTTGAGATGCTGGTGGGTTGGAAATACCAGGATTGATAGGATTGATGCCTTGTCCAGTTGGAGGTTGACTTACGCCAGGAAAGGGAACGGAATTAGGTGCTAAGGGAAATTTAGGGTTAAGATTCCCTTGGGGATTGATGCCTGGAACTGGTGCAGCACCAGGATTGATTGGGAAAGAGGGGATATTAGGCTGGTTGAGTAAGTTTGTGGGTGATTGAGATGGGCCAGGAATAATTCCCAAAGAAACGCGATCGCCCCCTACTTGCCGCAGCAAATCCAATGTCTCAATTACATCATTGTAAGTTGCTGTCCGCGAAGCATTCAGCACCACAACAGCACTAGGGTTTGCTTGGAGATACTGTTTTAACCTTGCTCCCAAATCTTCCCGTTTGACAAGCTGTTTTTCTATGTAAGTATTGCCAACAGCATCGATAGTTACAATCAGACTTCCACTCTGTGATGTTATTCCAGATACTGAACTGGCGCTGGCTTTGGGCAAATCAACATTTATTGCCTGTTGCCGTGTAAATTGTAAAGCCGCTAATAGAAAAAACGTCAGAATACAAAAAACGACATCAATTAAAGGGATGATTTGAATTTGGACTTCTTCAATTGGAGTATGTAGATTAACTTTCATTTTCTCAATTTAAATGCCTGGTTTTGGGGTTGAATTCTTGACTAATTAGATGCATTCGGCGGTTCAGGAGGTTCAGAAACCTTAGTCTTTCCTGGCTTGCGGGGTGGAGTGAAATTTTCCGGCACAATTGCTGATGTACTATTACTAAAATCAGGCGGAGACTGGCGGTAGAGCAATTCCATCTCATTCCCTGCCTTCCGAAAAACTTTGACTTGGTTGACTACAAAACTTTGAAATAAGCGGTAAAATATCAAACTAATGATGGCAACTATTAACCCCGTTGCAGTAGCAATCAGGGATTCACCAATACCAGTAGTCACCCCAGCTGTAGATTCAGTTCCCAAATCGCCAATCCGAATTGCTCGTAAAGCACGGATTAAACCCAAAACCGTGCCCAACAATCCCAGCAGTGGCGCTAAGGCAATTACGGCTTCTAAAAGTTTTTCACCTCGCCGCATTCCAGCCAATTCGTCTTCTGCTGTAGCCTCCAGTGCTAGTCGAAAGGTTTCGGCATCAGTTTTTGGAAAACGTAAGGGGGCGTAGAGAAAACGTCCAACAGGCTGATGGCTTGCAAGTCTTGCAATGTCCGCAGCTACTTGCCAATTATCCTGGGCAGCATCCAGGATGCGATCGACTATTTGCTTTTCCTGAGTCAAAATTCGCAACCAGAACCACAAACGCTCGAAAATCACACTCAAAGACAGAATCGACAGAACTAACAAAGGCCACATCGCTGGCCCACCCTTATAAAACAAATCTAAAATATCCACTGTTTAAATTTCCTCCCTTTATGACTAGAGCAAATGTGCTAAAGCATTTTAATTTTAGAGATTAATGCAAAATGAGGGACTTCCAAAATATAAATTTCTCGAAAACCTAAAAAGACAGTGTAAGCATGGCGTATTTGACTTAGACTGCTGCACAAACTTGCTGCTGGGTAAGGCAATTGAATGATCAACTCACTTCCTTCACCAAAAGTAGAAAAACATTCCAGTTTACCACCATGTTTTTCGGTGATTAATGGATATCAGCCGCAACCATCTCCAGGAATCGATTCTGCACATCATAAATGGGACGATCTGCTGAAGCAACAATGTATGGATGATTGGGATAATTCCAGGTGAAAATCCGCAACCAGATAGGTTTACCCGCTTTTACGGCTTCGGTATACTAAGTTTCCTTAAAGTTGTCCCAATCATAAATAGTAGTGATATGGGTGCGATTGCCCTGATTATTTGTTGCATAAGTAGAGACATTTTTTGGAGGCTTGACACCCCAATGATCAATCGTGACGGTTTTGCGATCGTAACGAGCAGATCCTGTGGTACTAAACTCTTATGCAGAATCACAGACTAGGTATTTGGTGACAGATTACGAGTAGCGTCTTCCAGACTAACTAGGGCGGTTATTCCCACCAGGAATTTTTAGGATAATTTGCCAAAATTAAAGATAACTGGAGGTTCAAAATATGAAATTTTCAATCCAATCACTTTACACCTGGTATGGCGATTTGCTTCGTAACCCTAAATACCGTTGGTGGGCAATTTTAGGAACACTAGTCTATTTGGCCAGCCCAATTGATATTCTTCCAGATTTTATACCCGTTGTCGGGCAGATTGATGATGTTTTCCTTTTGACTTTGCTGGTTTCAGAGGTGTCTGGGCTAGTAATTGAGGGCTGGAAAGCTCGTAAGGGTGATGTGGGCACTGAAGCACCTAATACCACTGAAGCTTCTACCTCTACTGCAAGCACCGTTGATGTTGATGCTGTTTCTGTTAAGTAGATTTAATAAAACCCCTGCTTTTGGAATCTGAGGTGGGGGATATTTTTTTTAACGCATAGGCGCTTCGCCTTCCCGCAGGGTAGGAACGCAGAGGGAAACGCAAAGAAACGCAGGGGGAAAGTTAGAGGTTGTTGGCTACGCGTTTAATACCTTGTTTGAGGTGGAGGACGTTAAAGTTGAGGAGAAGACCTAATTTGCAGTTTGCGAGTTTGAGATAAGTTAAGAGTTGAACGGCATGAATCGGGTGGAAAGATTCTACAGATTTAATCTCTACAATTACTTGGTTTTCGACAATCAAATCTAATCGATAAACACATTCCAATTGCACATCTTGGTAAACCAGGGGCAATGGAATTTGCTTACCAACATTCAGTCCGGCTGTTTTCAACTCGTAATCCAAGCACTCTTCATAAGCTAACTCCAACAAACCAGGCCCCAAAGCAGTATGCACCCTCATCGCACAACCAATAATCACCCCACTCAACTCATTCTCTCTCATCCTCTGCGTTCCTCTGCACTTTCCTTTGCGTCCCTCTGCGTTTAAAAATCTTTCACAAATTCCGTCAAGAACCTGAATGCCTTCAAAATATAACTAGCGCAATCTCTAGGTGAGGTATTGTAAAACGATCGCCACGCACTCGCCTTATCTTCATCATAGCGATCGCTGCGATGAGTATGGTTTTCTAGCCATGCCAATCGCACTGCATGACCAATTAACACATCCAACACGATATATTCTTCGATTTGCAGGTTGGGATTATTAGCTGCGATCGCTCCTAATTCTATTAATGCTTCAATATTAACTTGGCGGTATTCTGAAGCTTCGATTTTATTCAACAGATGCTCAACTAACAAAGCAAAATTTCTTTCCCCCGCTGTCATTTCCGACAGCATTATCTCACTATCTAAACGATTGCGGCGCTCTAGTTTATCGCCAATTACTAAACCTTTACAATGTCGCATTAATAGCCAAACCTGCTTAAAAAACTCTTTTGGTACGCGCCCCGTCGCACCCTCGGCTTGACGAAACCGCCGCCAACCGCCTGGTGGGACTTGTATTTCTTCGGCGATTGCTGGTAATACCACCCAAGCAATATCACTTTCTTTTTGTTTGACGTGCAGCGATTCTTGCTGGCGCAACAGGTTACTCATGCCACTATATCCAGTTAATACCTGACGCAAGCGCATTTTTACTTCAAAGGGTGAAAGTTGCATTAAGTAATCGTATGCTTCATCTTGGGTAACATGCAATTCTCGCGCTAGTTCGCTGGTAATCAATAAGATGAGATAGCCGACTCTCAACGTCAGTAGTCCCTGAAATAGTTCAGGTTCTGAGCGAATTAAGACACCAAGATAGATTAAAATCTCTTGGGTAAGGACGCGATCGCGTATATCTTCACGACAAAAATGATTAATTTTATCAGCAATTTCATCGTGGGACATGGGTACGGTAATAAGAGACGCCTCACTGTAAGCTTTTCCCACAGCAATTTGTTTACCCCGCACCAAAATACTCGTAACTGCATCTGATAGGCTGATATCAACCATTTGTCGCAACCCCGCAGCCCGGCGTACTACTGCCCAAATACTTAAATCTCCAGCTTTGGTGTAAACTTCATCTAGTAAATCGGCTACGGTGACAGGATATCCTGGGCCGCCATACCCTGTATCAAATTCCATTCCCTGCAAGCGAATTAAAGTTTGCAATAACTCAATTTGCTCGTAGATATTCTCTGATGAGCGCAAATAAGAAAGTAATAATCCCAAGTTGGTTTCACACTCCATTTGAAATTCTTGAGTATGTCCTAAGCGCCAGTTTTTCTCAGGATGATAAGCTAGATAATAGCAACGTAGTCCAGCATTTTTCACTGGCGATCGCGAGAATTCTGCATTTGGGAGAAAATCAATTCTTTGGATTCCCGCTGTCAGCATTAGCTGATTTAGCCGCCCTAATTTCACCCGCACACCGTTACAAACACCATCTTTCAGTTCTTGCATCAGTTCTAGTAATGCCTCAGAACCGATTTCTAACATGGTGTGCGTCAACATTAAAGTCAGAGTCGGACGTCCTAAATCGCTCCAATATTTTTGAATGTAAGCTAGTTCGCTTCTAATTTGATCCAGCAAAAAATGGTAATCGAGGGTTAAGTAAAACTGTTGAGAGTCTGAAAATGAAGGTAAAAATACAATTGTTTCACCGCGAATCCGAAAAATTCTAGATGTTGTCAAACTCCGCAGCCGCCGCACTGGCCGCCCAGTTAAACCAAGTTTGCTGTTACGTCCAATTTGGGTATAAATAGCGGAAAATTCTCCAGCTTTTCTCACCTGAATCGGTTCTACTTGGGTAGGTGTTTGTGCTTCGATTCCGTGAACTTCTAGTTTCGTCTGTAAATCTTCATCTTCTGCTAATAAAGCAATTTGTACCAATGCCTCACGCTGTTTTCCCACACACAAATGTCTTCCCAAAGGGTCGATATCACCAACAGCAAGTAACCCTTCACTCAACATTTGACTGAGAAGATATAAACTCTGTGCCCACACTAAGGGAATATTTTCATTGGGCAAACGTGGTTGCGTTTGTGGTGCTACCTTTTCTGCTTCTATACTTTCGGCTGGGACATAATAAAGTTCTGGCAATAAACGTAAACCATTTTGTTCTATGAGTAATGATTCTAAAAGCTCTTGGTATTTTTGAACTTGTTCTGGCTCACCCCGAAATAATCCATCTAAAACTAAATAAGTGAAAAATAACGGCCATTCGCATTCAATATGCTCAAATTGCTTCAGTTCCCACGGTTCGTAATGTAAGCGATGATTGTCTTCTAAAACGGTTTGGTGTCCATCACGCAGGAAGCGTTTGCAGCCATATTTACCTGCGAGTTTGTTGATAATATCGTTTAAAGTGCGATCGCGTAACTGCGAGTCTTCCACTGCAAAGGCAGGATAACTAATAATACTTAACAGCGCCGCATCAATTTCTTTGGAACCAGATTCCCTCGGTAATAGGGATTCTAAAGTAATCCGGGCGCGGGCGATTTCATCTGGTAGCACATGAATCACCGATGCTTGACTACCACGTACACCAAACAAATCTAGTCCATTGATAGCTTCTAAAGCAGCTTTTGCCATACCTACGGAACTGGCATTTAACTCAGCATTACCACGATTAATTTTATTACCACGTTCCCAAATGCCGTAATCTGGTGTGCGGTAAGCTCGTCCAATGTAGTAAACCAAATTTTGGACGAAATTCACTTCATCAATCGTATAAATTATTTGCAATCCGGCAGCGGTCATTTGTGCCAATATCAGTAAAAATATAGATGTGGCATCAAGTTGCAAATGTCCCCATTGGTCATCACCAACAACAATGTCGCCAGTCGCGGTATTGTATTTTGCGTGCAGTCCATCCAGTAGCGACTGAGTATGTTTAAATGTCTCTACTTTATGAGCCTGTCGCATCATCGCAAAGAGTAACCCGCGCATCAGTTTGATCACACTGTGTTCTAGCTCATAAGTGCGTCCTTGATCGTCGTCAATTTTGCGGTATGCAAGTCCTAAACCCCAAACTGCCAAAATGCTGTAAACGTTGTCTCGCACCCAGGCATCAGTATAATCACCGTGGGCTGTAATCGCTGTACTCGCAGGTAGTAAACCAGTAATCGGATTCTGCCGAGTTAGAATGATCGTTTTGATTTGCTGGTAGTAATACTCCAGGCGAGCTAGCAATTTGGTAGATGTTTTCATGATTTGGTTCAGAACTACTTGCAGAATTCGACCCTATGACTGTAAAGTGAATTACTTAAACCAAGCCAGAACAAGTTCTGTAATGGTTGATGGGACAACAGCTAAGGGTGGTGTGAGTTTATTATTATCTCGTGTTAATAGGTTTCTGGGTAGTGAATTTTAGTGATTCCCAAACTAAAATACGATATTTGTTCAAATCCTCCTGCATATATGTGACACTTTATACCTATATTATTTGATAATTTTAAAGAAGGATCAAAAATCCAAATAAACTTTATTTAATGCTAACGTCGGCTAAAAATCAAGGATATCAGTGTGTAGACGCTCTTAGCG
This sequence comes from uncultured Nostoc sp., assembly GCF_937863485.1. Taxonomy (GTDB): domain Bacteria; phylum Cyanobacteriota; class Cyanobacteriia; order Cyanobacteriales; family Nostocaceae; genus Nostoc. The sequence continues at coordinate 68,468 of NZ_CALMFY010000014.1, forward strand.
GCTTGTCGCAGACATCGCTGCAATGCTTTCTATTTACATCCTGCTGCTGGTTTATGTCCTGAATGTAATAGCCGTAGTAACACCAACAAAAATCCTCTTCTACCCTCTTTCCTACACGCGCCAACCAATACTCGTGTAAGATAAATAAGCTATAATCTCAGCGATTGTATCAAGTAAAAATATACTTCTATTAGATATGCGATCGCATATCTTTTTAAAATGCCAAACTCCAGCTTGAAAGATGACCCATTATGGTTTAAAAATGCAATTATCTACGAACTAGGTGTTCGGACATTTGCTGACAGTAATGGTGATGGTATTGGTGATTTTCAAGGGCTAACAGAAAAACTAGACTATTTACAAGATTTAGGTATTACTGCCATCTGGTTGTTACCTTTTTTTCCATCACCACTCAAGGATGATGGTTACGATATTGCTGATTACACTAGTGTCAATTCTATCTATGGCACCTTGGAAGACTTTAAAGCGTTTTTGAGCGCTGCTCATCAACGGGGTATCCGGGTAATTATTGAGTTAATTATTAACCACACCTCTGACCAACATCCTTGGTTTCAAAGAGCACGTCGTGCCCCAAAAGGGAGTCAGGAGCGAGATTTTTATGTTTGGAGTGATACTCCTGAAAAATACCAAGAATCGCGAATTATCTTCCAAGATTTTGAGACATCTAATTGGGCTTGGGATCCAGTTGCCAAAGCTTATTGCTGGCATCGTTTCTATTCCCATCAGCCTGATTTGAATTATGACAATCCCTTGGTGCGCCAGGCAGTATTTGATGTTCTAGATTTTTGGTTGGAGATGGGCGTAGATGGACTACGTATGGATGCTGTACCTTATCTATACGAACGGGAAGGAACGAACTCCGAAAACTTACCCGAAACCCATGCGTATTTGAAGGAGTTGCGATCGCACATTGACGCGAAATTTCCTAACCGGATGTTACTAGCTGAGGCGAACCAATGGCCTGAAGATGCCGCTCAATATTTCGGTGAGGGGGATGAGTGTCACATGAACTTTCATTTTCCGCTAATGCCGCGTTTGTTTATGGCAGTGCGGATGGAAGATAATTTCCCGATTGTAGATATTCTCCAGCAAACTCCATCGATTCCTGATAACTGTCAGTGGGCATTGTTCCTCCGCAACCATGACGAACTGACTCTAGAAATGGTGACAGATGAAGACCGAGATTTTATGTATGGGGCCTATGCACAAGACCCAATGATGCGGGTAAATTTAGGCATCCGCCGCAGATTAGCGCCGCTTTTGGGCAATGACCGCCGCCAAATTGAGTTACTCAATAGTTTATTGTTATCTCTACCAGGAACCCCCGTACTTTACTACGGTGATGAAATTGGCATGGGAGATAACGTTTATCTAGGCGATCGCAATGGTGTTCGCACACCTATGCAGTGGAGTTCTGACCGCAACGCTGGTTTTAGTCGCGCCAACCCACAACGTTTGTATCTACCCGTCATCGTTGACTCAGAATATCACTACGAAGCACTCAACGTTGAGGCACAACGGACTAATAGCAATTCTCTCTGGTATTGGATGAAACGTTTAATCGCTACTCGCAAACGATTTGCGGCATTGGGTGAAGGACGTTTTGAATTACTACAGTCTAATAATCGCAAAGTTTTTGCCTTCAGCCGGATTACCTCTGAAGAAGATGTCTTGGTAGTAGCAAATTTATCTCGTTATGTACAAACGGTGGCGTTAGATTTATCAACCTTCAATGGGCTACTACCAGTAGAAATTTTTGGTTCCACTGAGTTCCCAGCAATTACAGAATCGCCCTATTTCCTCAGCTTAAGTCCTTACGGGTTTTACTGGTTTACCTTACAACGCAAACCTAGCTTGACGCAATCTCCTAAACCCCAAGCAGACTTGAGCTATCTGCTGGTAAATGGTTCATGGCAGAATGTGATTTTGCAACGAGAGTCAAAAAGCATTCTAGAATCAACGTTGCGGGATTACCTTTATACCTGTAGCTGGTTTGGCGGCAAAACTCGGACTGTACAATCAACACAAATCATTGAAGCGATTTCTTTACCCTATAACCAGCAGATAGCTCAAATTGTTTGGTTGCAGGTAGATTATATCCAGGGAAACAACGAAACTTATCTGTTGTTTCTCGCCTATGCAGAAGGTGAGCAAGCAACACATCTTTTGGCAGAAATGCCGCAAGCTGTGATTGCACGGCTTGGGGTGCAAAGCAGAACAGACACTCCTCCACTCAATACTCAAGAAATTGGAATTTTATTTGATGCTTTAGCAGACAAAAACTTTCTCACCTCACTGCTAGATGATGCGATCGCTAATCATCACTCTTATAAAGGGATAACCGGAGAATTATTTGGCACTACTACTGATTCATTCTCCGAATTGCGCCCAGAGTTAACCAATCGTGAGCCGATTGTCCTGAATAAAGAAGAACAAACCAATACTTATATAGTTTATGGCGATCGCTTGTTGTTGAAACTCTTCCGCAAAGTCGAGGAGGGTTTGCATCCAGATTTAGAAATCCGGCGTTTCCTATACCAGAAAAAATCCTTGCAAGACTCAGTTTTCCTAGCTGGTGCTTTAGAGTACCGCCGTGCAAATAAAACAGGCAATAAAACTGCCCTACCCACGACTATAGGCGTATTACAAGAGTTTATTTCAGATATTCGTAGTGGCTGGGACTACACCCTTGATAGTTTGCAAAAGTACTTTGATTTAGTGACCACAGAACACGCCACTATTACCGAAGTGCCTCTTCCATCAGGTTATTTGTTGGATTTACAGAGAAGTGAGATTCCAGAATTGGCAATTGTAACTATCACTTCTTACCTGCAAAGTGTTGAACTGTTGGGTAAATCTACAGCTGAATTCCATATAGCGCTGGCTACAAATATAGATAGCTCAGACTTTGCTCCAGAATCTTTTTCATCACTTTATCAACGTTCGATATATCAAAATGCACGTAACTTAACCGGACAAGTATTTCGGTTGTTAAAAGAACGGGCAAACTACTTGCCAAACGATACTCAACCATTAGCATTAGAAGTTCTTAATAGTCAAGAGAAAATTCTAGAACGCTTTCAGTTAGTTGTCAGGCAAAAAATTACTGCTTTACGTGCTCGTAATCATGGAAACTACAATTTATCACAAGTGTTTTACACAGGAAAAGACTTTATTATTCCTGATTTTGAAGGCAAAGCAGATCGCAGTTTAAGCGAACGACGCATAAAGCGATCGCCTCTACAAGATGTAGCAGGAATGTTGCTATCTTTCAACTATGCAGTTAACGAAGCTCTCCACTATCAAAAAGAATCTGGGATGATCCTGCCTGAAAATTTACCCCTTATAGAACAATGGGGACAGTTTTGGTATACCTGGGTCAGTACTAGCTTTTTGAATTCTTATCTAGAAACTGCTAATAAAGAATCTTTTCTTCCAAAGACAACAGAAGAACTAGATGTGCTACTTTTTGCCTATCTTTTAGAGGAAGCGATTGACGCACTAGGCGATGAACTAAATAATCGCTCTGATCGGGTAGAAATTCCACTCAAATTTATTCTGCAATTATTGAGTGAAACTGCTTAAACAGTTTTTCCTAGTACAAACTAATTGCAAGAAATAATATTAGGAGGAAGAAAAATGAGTAACAAAACTGGTGAACTAACAAGAACAATTTTTTGGAAAGGGAATGCAGAAGAATTTCTCGGTAAGTATTATAACTTACAATTTATTCCCAGAATAGGTGAAGAAGTTCAATTAAAAAACAAAACATGGCTAGTGAAGAGAATTATTTATACTCCTGAAATAGATGACATAACTATCATTCTGGGAGATAAATAGTTTCACCAGTGTTATTGAATCAACTAATTTTAGTGTCTTTGTATTTTGGTGGTTAATAAAATTTATTTTGAAACCACTAAAGCACAAAGACACGAAGATAATTCAAGATTAATGAACTATCCCTCGTAATGTTTCAGTATTAATATTAGTAATCAAGTACAAAGAAACAAGGTTTTAAATATTCTCTAATAATAGTAATAAAAGAGCTTTAACTGTAAGTTTTTACTGTTATGTATCGTGAAACTATGACTGCTTTCATACCAGCAGAGCCACTCACATGTTAGTAAAATGTAATGGTGTGGGTTAATGCTGGAAATGACTACGCATGAAGTTGCTTAAGGGACTGACAAAAAATAAATTATCCAAAATTGATTTGTACATTTGTAGGGGCGCAAGGTCTTGCGCCCCTACAAGTAATTTTATAAATATTTTAACTCTATAAAATTTGCAATTTTATCATTCAATAAGTTGCATTTGGCAAGTCATTAATAATAGTAACGTAAGTTGCTAGTTAGCAGGGCTGGACATTCCTAATTTTCACTGCGTTGACTACTGTCTGTACGAATCTCCTCTTTAGCAAATCAATTGAGAGAATGTAACCGTTTAGAGGGACATAGCAGTTAGGTCAAGAGTCTAAGTTTCAGTCCGGATAACCAGACCATCGCCACTGCAAGTGATCACAACATAGTCAAACTGTGGAACAGGAGTGGCAAAGAACTTAGAGGATGTTTAAAAAGTAAGAGGCTATTGTAAAATCTAGTTTAAGTTACACGAACTGGACTTAGAAAAAACGAACCGCGAAGGACGCAAAGGACACATAGACGCAGCAGCGGCTACTCTGCGAGAACGCTAAGAGCGAACCCACAGGGTAGGAATAAGAGTTTTAGAGAGTTATTACGTAAGCCCTAACGAAAATTACCTGAAACTCAGGGCAATTAAATTACTCTTTAGTGATAAATGTCACAAATACTGAATACTAATATTCAGTATCTACCGGAGAGGGCTATTCCGGGTTAGGATGATGACTAGCGATGCCTTAATTCAGATATCGATATTGAATTGTTGAGATTTTATGGACCATAGTCCACAAGATGGCAGTATCAACCTCCTCTGACCTGGCGAGGAAGTCTCCCAGCGCGGGGGAGACTTAGGAGATATATATTATGCTCACAGAAGATATTCGTGATTTGCTAACTGATACTACCGATTTAAACCAGTTGAAATGGGATTTAAATCGCTTACAACCTGTGGATGTGGGAGAATACATTACACAATTGCCTGAAAAAGAACGCGCGCTCGCATTCCGTTTACTCAACAAAGGTCAGGCAATTGATGTATTTGAATATTTGCCAACAGAGGTGCAGCAGGAACTAATTAATTCTCTGCATGATGTCCAGGTAGTGCACCTTGTAGAAGCAATGAGTCCTGATGAACGGGCAGAATTGTTTGACGAACTACCTGCTGGGGTAATCAAACGACTATTACAAGAACTGAGTCCAGAACAAAGGCAAGCAACAGCAACGATTCTCGGCTATCCAGAAGGCACTGCTGGGCGGGTGATGACAACCGAATATGTGCGGTTGCGGCAAGGATTGACCGTAGGCGAAGCCCTAAGCAAAATCCGCCGTCAGGACGAAGACAAAGAGTCGATTTACTACGCCTACGTCACAGATGACAACCGGACGCTGGTGAGAGTAGTTTCACTGCGCCAGCTGCTGTTTACCTTTCCCGATGTTTTCATCAAGGATATTTCTAGCGATCGCGTCATCAAAGTTAGAACTGAAACTCCGCAAGAAGAAGTGGCGCGAATCATGCAGCGCTACGACTTAATCGCTATCCCCGTAGTTGACCGAGAAGACCGATTGGTCGGCATTGTCACCATTGATGATGTGATGGATATTTTGGAAGAGGAAGCCACAGAAGATATTCAAAAACTAGCGGGTGTCGGTGGTGATGAAGCAGCTTTATCCTCTCCCCTACTTACCATCCGCAACCGCTTGCCTTGGCTATTGGGCATCATGGCACTGTATATTGGTGCCGCCAGTGCGATCGCGCCTTTTCAATCTGTAATTGCCGCAGTGCCAGTTCTAGCAGTAATCATGCCAATTTTTTCCAATACTGGTGGCACTGTTGGTATTCAATCATTAACGGTGACAATCCGCGGTTTGGGAGTAGGTGAGGTAACACCCAAAGATACCTTGAAAATTCTCCGCAAAGAACTTTTAGCCGGTTTAGCCACAGCCCTAGTTTTAGCCACAACGATGATCCTGCTTTCCTTAATTTGGGCACGACCCCAAGAGCGATGGGTGGCTTTAATTGCCGGAATGGTAATGGCAACTAATACAATTGTGGCTGTTACACTCGGCACTTTACTGCCAATGGGTTTGAAACGACTGAAGCTTGACCCAGCACTAGTTAGTGGGCCGTTGGTGACTACAATGCTAGATACTATTGGGTTTTTAACGTTTCTTACCCTGATTTCTTTTGCTTTGCAGGTATTACATTTACCAAGTTAATCAGCTAATGTGCGTTCAAATAGCGTATTTTTTCCTGAAAACTGTGATTAGTCACTAGTACCGCAAGGCGGAAGTCAAAAGTCAAAAGTCAAAAGTCAAAAGTATTATGGAATAAGCTTTTTAGGGCTTTTTAATGGTCTTCTTCCGACGTGCTGTACTAATACACTGTGGCGGAAGTTTGCCTACCTTTAACTAGTTGCTCAGATCAACTTGTCTGGTTAATTGAGATGGTAGCTGGATTTCTGCTGTGCTGTACTAGTCCTTTATGAATACAAATGACTAATGACAAAACAATAGATATCTAATTTGATATAAGACAGGTGATATTATTTGCTCTGCATATGTAAATTAAAAAGCTGTAGAGACGCGATCGCTCTCTATGCAGGAAACTGATTGCTATTTATGCCTACTACCACCTGGAATCGTCATCACATTCTTTCCCTAGCTGACTTCACTACCGCTGAATATGATACAGTTTTGCAAACTGCTGCCAGTTTTCAAGAGGTGCTATCACGGCGGACGAAGAAAGTGCCAACCTTGCAGGGACAGGTGGTGGCGAATTTATTTTTTGAACCCTCTACCCGGACTCGCAGCAGTTTTGAAATCGCTGCCAAACGCTTAAGTGCAGATACACTGAACTTCGCCGCAGCCACTTCCTCTATGACTAAAGGAGAGACAATTCTCGACACGGCGAAGACCTATTTGGCTATGGGAACTGATATTATGGTAGTCCGCCATCGAGAGGCAGGAGTACCGAATGCGATCGCGGCTGAAATGGATCGTTTAGGTGTACGAGTTAGCGTCCTCAATGCTGGTGATGGTCAACATGAGCATCCTTCCCAAGCCCTGCTAGATTTATTTACCATTTGTACTTTAATCGACCCAGATCACCCCCGACTAGAACTTTTAAAGGGTAAAAAGATTGCTATTGTTGGGGATGTTCTCCATTCTCGCGTGGCGCGATCAAATATCTGGAGTTTAATTGCCAGTGGTGCCGAAGTGCATCTGGCAGCACCACCAACCCTCTTACCCAAGTTATTTGCCGAGTTTATCTTGGAATCAGGAGTCAGGAGTCAAGATTTCGTTATCTCCTCATCTCCCTCATTCCCCACTCCCCACTCCCCAAATCAACAACTTTTTTTACATTGGCAGCTAGAACCAGCTTTGCAGAATGCTGATTTTGTCATGACTTTGCGCCTGCAAAAGGAACGCATGACGGCTCATTTGCTACCAAGTTTGCGAGAATATCATCAGCTATTTGGCATTACACGCACAAAGCTGCAACTTTGTAAACCTAACGTCAAAATTTTGCATCCAGGCCCAGTCAACCGTGGTGTTGAAATTAGTTCTGAATTGATGGATGACCCAGAATTTAGTCTCATTCAATCGCAAGTTACCAGTGGTGTTGCTATTCGCATGGCCTTACTGTATTTGTTAGGTAGCGGCAAGGCTTAATTGACATCCACCTTTAGATATTGCTTTCACACCCAGAGCCAAGCAGGCATTAGAACTATCGGTAGAACAATCAGGGCAACTTGGCGTTAACTATATTGGCACAGAGCATCTGCTGTTAGGTATTCTTTGCGAAGCTGCAATAGGTAGAGGACAGGGAGTAGCAATTAGGGTTCTGCAAAATCTTGGGGTAGACCTGGTTTCATTAGAACAACGACTGCGAAGACCTTTGACTTAAGATGATGAGACGTTTCTACGTATATAGAGACGCAATATTTTACGTCTCTATATACGTAAAACTAATCCTAATAATCTTTTAATTTTAGTCCGCTCGGACTACCTCACAGAAAAATACATAGTCTCATAGAAATTATGTATTCCTCCGATCGCATGAGGACAGAATTCTGTAATTTTGGCACACTGGTAGCGTAGAAGTTAAGAATTTAAAGACTTCTAGAAGTGTCGGAGGTAAATATGAAACGAATTTTTTTGACGGCAGCAGCCATACTCAGCACGCTATCTTTAGCTGCTCCCATTCCCGTCAAAGCAGAAAACTCCGCCCCTGTCCGGCGTTTGCTGGAAACTAGAGCATGTTTGGGATGTAATTTAGCAGGTGCAAACCTCAAAGGCGCTCATCTGATAGGTGTTGACCTGAGAAATGCAAATTTAAAAGGAGCTAATCTCGAAGGCGCTAACTTAGAAGGTGCCGATTTAACTGGAGCTAATTTGAAGTCTGCTAATCTCACAAAAGCATTCGTTAGCGACACTATCTTAAATAATGCCAATCTCACCAACGTTAATTTGAGTAAATCGCGTTTATATAATAGTGACGTAAATGGTGCAGTTTTAGCTAATATTGATTTAAGCGGTGCTGATGTATTTAATACTGCCATTAGCATTGGTGGAGAATACTAATGGTGAGTTATGATTTCAAAGTGATGAGTTAAGAGTTATATTCAACTCCTAACTCTGCATTTAGTAAGTTTTATTCACCGGTAATCGATAGTTCATTAACCCAGATTTTCGGGCAAACTCCCCCTGGCGTTAACTCTGGCTCTTTTTCTACATAAATAATTGACTTTAAGAGTTCCAAGAAATCGCCAGCAACTGTTGCTGACTCAATACTCGTCTTGACACCCTTATTAACTAGCCAACCATCAAACGGCAAAGAAAAAGAACCTTGCAAGGCTTTAACTCCTGCATGAAGAGCTTGTAAATCATCGATAAAAATCACATTTTCAGCCGTTTCTAAGCTCAACTCTTCTTCAGGAGTTGCCGTTGTAAAAACGTGATAAAAATTGGGACTAACGCTGACTTTTGCACCAATACTGGCATTACCTGTTGGCTGGGTATTTAGCCTTTTAGCAGTGCCTGCACTGTGGAGAAAGCTTGTTAAAACACCATTTTCAATCAGCGAAATCTGACGAGTAGGAGTTCCTTCACCATCAAAAGTTTCTGCCCCTACGTTAGCTGGGTGAAGTGCATCATCAAAAACCGAAAGCAGAGGAGAAGCTATTTGCTTACCTAAATCATCAGGAGTAGATAGACTTTGATTATCCAAAATACTTTGGGCATTGAATAAGTTGGAAAAACCACCCAACAGACTTAAGAAAGCTTCCGCTGAGAAAACAACTCTATATTTACCAGTCTTGATTTTTTCATAGTTCAAGTGGCTGATAGTTTTATCGGCGGTTTCTTTGATACAACCATTGATGTCTAGATTATCTAAACTCTGGTTGATTCTAAAAGCACCTCCACTGCGAGGTTTTTTTCCTTCTTCTTCAGTTTTGCTGTAAAGATAAACTGATGCTAAGGAGTGAGATTCAGTTCTCACTGCACCGTCGCTATTGAGATAAAATCTGTCAATATCTCTTTGCGATAATCCATTATAAGGCACACCTTTAATTGCTGGATGAGCTGCCAGTAATTCTTTTTCAGCTACCAACAATCTTTCTATGAGTTTAGCTACAGGTGCTTGAGGTGTCTTATCCTGAGGTTTATTTGGAATAGGAACAGTAGCTTCTGGACTAAAATCAGGAACATTTTCCTTAACACCAAAGAAACTAGCTTCGTAGGCAGTTTTCAAAGCTAATTCCAGTCCTTTGGGATCTACATCTGTAGTGCTGGTGACACCCATTGTATTCTCTTCATTCCAGACACGAACAGTAACACCAGAGCGATTTGAGGCTTTGACTTGTTTTGGATCACCTTGGTCTACTTGCACGCTAGTATCATCTACTGTTGAGCCATAAATGTCAAATTTCTTAATACCAAGCTTCTCAGCATTGTCCTTGGCAGAATTTGCAATCTCATTGATATTCGGCATAGTCAATTTTTAATTTGGGATTTTCTCGCTCCCTGGTTAACATCGGGAGTGTAATACTGAAAGGCTTTTGCTTCTTAGATAAAATAAGTGGCACTACAAGGAAGACGTTTCCAGGTGGAACCTGGGAACGAGTTAAACTTGACGAGGTTATCGTCCACCTACGGTAATAGAATCAACCTTGATGTGGGGCTGTCCTACTGTGGTGTAAATACTCCCACTCACAGAGCCACAAAAACCTGGTGCAATTTCCAAATCTTGGGAACACATAGAAATTTTATTCATAATTTCCTTAGCTTCACCAATCAGAATTGCTCCCTTTAGCGGTTTGGTAATTTTGCCATTTTCAATCAAATAAGCTTCATCGACACCAAAATTAAATTGACCTGTAGCACCAACGCTACCACCACCCATCTTTTTACAATAAATACCTTTATCAACAGAGGCAAATAAATCATCAATGTTATATTCGCCAGAATCAATATAAGTATTACGCATCCGGCTAGCAGCTGCAAAGGTATAATTTTGGCGGCGTCCACTTCCAGTTCTGGGGTGTCCGGTGCGTGCAGAACCTGTTCTATCTGCTAAGAAGTTTTTAAGAACACCTTTTTCAATTAATAGGGTTCTTTGAGCAGGCATACCTTCGTCATCCATATCAATTGTCCCGAAGGCATTTTCAGAGCGCCCTTCATCCCAGGCTGTCAAACTTTCGTGGGCAATTTTTTCGCCTTTTTTGTCAGCAAAGGGAGTGGTATTGCGTTCAATTTGAGTGGTTTCTAGCAGGTGTCCGCAGGCTTCGTGGAAGATTACGCCGCCAAAGTGATTGGCCATAATAATCGGGTAAGTACCTGATTCCACATAATCTGCGTAGAGCATTTTTCCAGCAGATTCTGCTATTTTCTCAGCGGCTTGTTGAGAATCCCAAGTTCTCAAGAAGTTAGCATCGCTAGTATTACCAGCGCGATCGCTAATTGAGGTACGATTAGCACCATCAGCACACAACAGGTTAAATCCTACTGATTGGGTGAGGCGAATGTCACGGGCAAAAGTACCATCACTGGCGGCGATTAAAACTTCTTGCCAATCCCGGAAATAGCTAGCACGGCGGGATTGAACGTGGCTAGCTTTTTGCTTCAGGTGGGCAGTACCATCAAGGAGGACTTCTCCCATTTCTCGGATGGAGCTACACACTGGTAGCCAGGCATCTTTGCCTCTTTTGGTGGCGTAATCTCTCAATAATTCCAGGTTGATTTCTGGGATGAAAGCTTTAGGAGTAGGTAATTGCAATCCCAAGATAGAAAGACCTTTTTCTAAGGCTGCTTTCAAACCGGAAAAAGAAAGGTCATTAGTGCTGACATAACAGTCAGCTTTACCGCGAAACACTCTGACTCCCGCACCTGTAGACAGACTGGGTGAAATACTGGTGATGGAGTCCTCTTCTGCAAGAGAACTAATATAGTTGCGACGCTCTAAAAATAATTCGATGAAGTCAGCGCCAGCGGCGCGTCCTAGTCCCAAGAGGGTAGCCAGGGGGGCTTCCCAGGTTTCATCGAAACGCTCTGGTGTGGAGGAATATTGGAGGGTGGGAAGTTGATTCGAGAGAAGTAGCGTACTTGTAAGCATGGGTAGCCTCGTCTGCTGGCGTAATTCAGAGATTTGACTGAAAAATCCTTGGTGTGTTCAGTCTAACAAATCAGTGAAAGCCACAGTCGGTAGAAAGGCAGTAGAGGTTTCCTCACCTGGGAAACTCACTCCCCGCTTAAAGGTGAGTGAAATATTGTAAGTAACGCTCTCGAAACAGCGATCGCTATTTTGATGTAACCGCAAATCCCTTAAATCCTCAGTTTCATGCTGTCTATCCTATTGCTAAAAATGCAGCAGAGCGATCGCTTAAACAATTTAATACGCCAAATTCAGATAATTCGTGTAATCTTCTGGTTCAATATACTGGCTATGACCCTATCAATGATTGGGTTTGGTCAAGAAGAAGCATGAACGCACCAGTACCGCAAGGCGGAAGTCAAAAGTCAAAAGTCAAAAGTCAAAATGAATACAGCATAAGCGTTTCGTTGATTTTGAATGGGTTGTTTATTTCCGCCGCACTGTACTAGCCACTCGACAGATGCTAAACGATGTTCTGCATATCAGGTACAGTTTTGCTCATGGATTTCCCATCCCTGCATGTTCTTGGACACAAACACCAACTGGAAAAGTTCGGCTTACTGCTAAAGCTATTAAAAATGTTGATGCATTGTTACAATATCTTGTCGCTGTTACTGCCATGAAGCAAAATATTCAAATTATCTATGGCATAGTTGCACCCTGCTAATAAATGAAGAGAATATTTAGAGAATCAGTTGCAATACTAGGTATAGTGTTTTAGCCGCAGAGAATCAGCAAGCTAGAAAGTGAAAACATTTATACATAATTGGAAGGCAGTCTTAGACTGGCTTCCAATTTATTAAAGTATAGGAAGCAAGAAACACATATATTGGCAAAGGCAACAATTTAATCAAAGTTATTTTTGATTTCTGCCTTGCTCGTAGCTAAAATGACATCGTTGAGATAAACATTTTTCGAGCCACTTAATTTTGTGTGAAACCCTATTTCTTCTCAGGTTTATTTACTACGATTTCCCATTTTAAGTGGAATTCTTGTTGTTTCTTCCTCATTGAAAGTCTGACCTAAATTGGAAATTTGTCCTGTGGATAATAGATTCTTAAACAGGAGCTTTAGAGTTCGAGTAATAGTTTTAATAATTTTCATTTTGCTAGCAGTAGGCTTTTGATCGTATCTCAAAACCATTGGAATTTCTCCGATTTTTGGTTTGAGCACTTTGGCTTTCAGCAGTAAGTCTATCATGCAAGCAAATCCACTTTCAGTGAATAAACTGTCCCCATAATACATATCCAGTTTACTGAGGAAAGTTCGGTTATACAGCCTGTAACCACAAGTATAGTCTCTTACACCTGGTACACGGGCTGCAATTCTAAAAAGCCAGCTGGCTCCGTAACTCATTATCTGTCTAAATGTTGATAAGCCTATGACTTTAGAGCCTTTCCGATATCTAGATGCGATCGCAATATCATAGCTACCAGCTATCATCGTGTCATACATCTTTATTAACAGTTCTGGTGGTTGAGTGTTGTCGCAATCCATAGCGGCTAAAAAATCACCTTCTTTGGAAACTTCTAAGAAAGTCGTGAAACCTGTTTTGATTGCTTGACCTAAACCAGCATTTTTGGGATGTTGGACTAATTTTAGTAATATCTTCAATGATTGAGATTCTTCTAAAGCAGTTTGAGCAGTTGCATCACTACTGCCATCATCAACAAGAATCAGTCGGATCTCCATATTAGAGATTTGCTGCAATATCTGAAACTTTTTGAACAAGGGGCGAATTGATTCTTGCTCGTTGTATGCGGGTAAAAGAACAAAAAGACTCATAAATACCTCGTGTGATTTTGAAAATAAAATATCATTACTCAAATTTCAAGAATTCAGTAATGTTGATTTTTTGAGAAAATCATCAACCTGTCGCACAACTGCGTTATTGTTGACACTATCATTGACCAACTGTGAGGTATTGACGACGAAAAAATCATCGTTTTCAGTACTCACCTTTGGAACAAGGCTTGAATAATTTAAAACTTGTAGTGGCTGTACTTTAATAGCTCGATTAATGTGTGCCGCTACAATGTCATCTGCTTTGAGTTCCGGGAACATCAAACGTATACCCTGGAAAAATACTTGACGCAATTCATCATCTGGCTGTTTTAATAACGCGTCAGTGGAAAGTATATATTTTGGTAGGAATGTCATGTGATATCCTGCTGTCTCTTGCAAAGAAACTAAGTTGCTCATACCGATGACTCCAGTAAAGGGAACATTTCTATCGGCAATATTTACCACGTAATAAGGAACTAGAGCCTTGCGAGTAATTAGTACCATGCAGATTACACCCAGGTATTCTACTGTTTCACCAGTGTCTGAAACTTTCACCAGTTCATTGGCAGCAACCTGTTGCAGAATATTAACTGGCCCAGTAAAAATGACTTTATCAAAATGTTCCTTTTTACCCTGAAATTCTACCCACATTCCACCCCCTGGATGAGGTGCGATATATTCTACCGCAACACCTGTGTGGATATGACCTCCAGCTGCGTAAATTAATTTTTCTATATGGTCAAAAACAGTTTTATAACCACCTGAGACATAACCAAGTTGTTCTTTATTTAATGATGAATCACGCGCTGAAAATAGTCGTTTGATATAAGCCCAGATAAAAACTGCTGATATTCGCTTATAGTTCTCTCCTAATTTGGATAGAAGCAAGGGTTTCCAGAGCTTTTCGTATGTGCTTTTACCACCAAGTTTCAATAGCCAATTTTCGACTAAAATCTTCTCTAAGCGCCGCCAATTATTAAGGCGTGAACCATACAGGAGAGTGAAAGCTAATCTGATTTTACCTATAAGTCCAAACAGAGGAAAGCGCAGAAATTCTATACTGTTACTAATAGAATAAAATTTTTTATTGTCGTAGAAACCTGTTAAACTTCGATGCCAACGCAGTTTATCTCCAAGACCAATATCTCTGAGAAAATTTATTAAGTGAGTATCAGAAGGTAGGATAACGTGATAAAAGCGATCCCAGGTAAACAACCCATAATCATGATAGGTGGTAAGTCCACCAAGCTGCTTGCTGCTATCGAAGACAGTGACAGTATGTCCTTGATGTGAAAGACGTTGGGCTAATACTAGCCCAGTTATACCCCCGCCAATAATGCCTATATTCATAAATTTAGATTTTTGTAGGAATGTTTTTGAGATTTATCTTTAGAGGTTTTTAATATTAATAACCTGAGTGGTTGTCTCTTTAGCTATTAATTTACAACAAGAATTACACCAGTTATGATAATGGAAATTCCTAACCACTGGCTAAATATAACTTGCTCTTTTAGGAGATAGTGAGAAGCAATCGGTATAAGCGCATACATTAATCCTAGAACTGGAAATGCTTGACTCAGAGGAATTGTCCGCAATACATAAAGCCACAATATAATCATAAATGTATAGCAGATAAACCAAATCAAAAAATAACGAGAGAATAACAGATTTCGGATAGATGTGCTTTCTCCCTTAGTAGAACTAGAAATGTAAAGTCCATACTTTAGTGATAGGTTAGCTGTTGTTCCTAATAAAACAACAAGTATTAAAAGTAGCCAAATAACTATGTTCATTTGTCGATACCTATTAGAAAATTAACTATAAATTTATATAGACTTTTTAAGTGGAATAGCCACTAAAAGAACACCCAGAAAAATAGTGATTACTCCTGCTATTCGAGTTAGTGTAATTACCTCATCAAAAAAGTAGTATGAGCCTAAAAGTATACCAACATAATTTAAACTAGTCAGTGGATAAGCAATACTCAATTTTACAGAGCGGAGAGCTAATATCCAATTTACTATTCCTAAGCAATAAACACTAACAGCTAATGCTAATTGTTCAAGAAATACCCAAGTAAATAGTCCCTCATTTGTCTGGCTCATGGTATGCTTCATCAGCAATTGCCCAGAAATACTAAATAAAATACTGATCAACAGGATGATATAAGGAATTATTTTAAAGTTGGAAATTTGCGAGATAGATTTCATCGTACATTTGCCTCAATCGAGATAAGAGGTATAAAGCGGACAGTAAACAGCCCGTTGTTTTGAACGTTTCGGATTTCGGTCACACCTCCTGTGCAATTCAACCTCCACTTCAGTAAATAGACAACAAAATTAAGAAGGCTATGTTAGAGGGACTGATATCAAAACGACCGTTGAAGCTCATGTTCTAGAGTTAGCAACTAAATACTATGCAGCTTGCAGGATGGTTGCTGTATTATGACAGCATCCTATATAATCAAAGTAGAGTACGCTAAATTAGTTTACTAGGTTATACTCCCAAACAAAGCAGTTTTTTTGCTTGGTAATTGGCACAATTAATTTAGGCTTTGCCCAACTGTGAATTGCAGAAATCTTCCGTATCAGCCAGTCATGCTTCAAGACTACTTTTGGTGCGATCGCAATATCTAGGTCATAGTGGATGCAGACATAGGGAAAATTCAGAGATTTGCCACAAAGTGGACAAAATTTAGCAGTCCGCGACGCTGAATAGTCCGTCGGAGACATCACTTATGCTGAATTTTGATTCGATCCGCATGTTCACTAGATGGAGCTAAGGGAATAAAAATGGATTACCAGAATTTTTGATTAATCCATTCATTAACTTCCATCAGTTCTATGCTGCTGTAGAAATCTTGTTGAAGACACTACTGAACTTATCAACCCATTAACTTAACTGGATTGATAAATTGTTCTTAATTTGTTCCAAGAAAGTTTATTCATTTACTGATATACCATAGAATTTCTCCAGGCTCACAGACATATCTGTAACCTCGGCTGGAAACTAAGCCGATTAATAAAAATTTGTACTCAAATTGAGTGTGTATACGTACTTATTTTGTGTATAAAAACACAAAAACAACAGAAATCTGCTTGGCTGCGGAAATCAAAGATAGCTGAATCAGTCTACAGTAATCCGCTTTACAGGTTTCTGGGGAATTTTAGTGAATATCCAAATGGAGTTTTTGACGAGATTAACGACTAATGTAAACTAGCCTTTGGTTATTAACTCGCAGCTTGCGTTGATTTAAGCGGATTTGAGATGTTTTTACATTATTTAGTATTAAGCTTAATTGTTCTTAATCTTAATTATATGTAATTTCACTAGAGGTTGGTTTATCTCAAATTTATTTTTACATATAATTACTTACTAGAATACCACGATAAAAGAGTGTTGCAAATTTATCGCCATACTTCATCAAAAATTCATTTTCAGAAAATATACTTAAACAAAAACTTCATCAAATTGAAATTAAATCTAAACTTTCCTATAGATGAATTTTTATTTTTAAGGATTTGTAGATTTATACAGCAGTTTCTGGGTAATAAACTTGCAAAAGTAGCGATTTAGTATCAGACCCTAAAAGTGCAAAGCCAAGAGTTTGAGAAAGCAGAATTGAAACTTGGACAACAATGCAAGCAATGATTGATTGTAGTATGGCAATACACTTATCACAAAAAAAATTACAGTTGGTAACCGAGAGTCTGAATCGTTTTCTATTTATCCACGAAAATCATCAAATTCAGATATCTCAGACAAAACTTAGTTGAGAGTTAGCTCAGAGTTTCAGTAAGTCGGAAGACCCTATTTCTAAATCCTAGTATCAAACTTTCTTTGAGCCTAAAATTGATTGTAAGTATAGTTGTAAAAATTGGTGCCGCCTTACATATGGAAAAGCTCAACAATACTTAACCTAACCATAACGTTCATGGGCTAAAGTAGAAGATCAAGCTTGCCATTATTAGAAAATATTTTATTTAAAAAGATAAGTCTAAAGTGGTCAAGGCTATACTCACGCAGGATAATTTCCAATCAAAAAATTACCAACCTCCGTTTTTAAGCACATTAGTAGGTTAACTGTCTGATAATTTCCAGCAGTTTAAAGTTGAGAAAAAATTAGTTCGTGGTAGCTAGTATTAGTTAATTTCTCTAGGTTGTTTTCTTGTAGCTTCAGTTTGTTTGGACTCATTTTCCTGCAAAAGTCTGTTGGTAATGATTAAGACAATGATTAGCAATCCAAACTGAATCTGCCAGGGTGCTAATACTAAACTTAAAATAAAGCTAATGGCTGCAAATACACCTGCAAGATATGCAATTTCATCAGTACTCTTTTTAAAGAAGTAGCCAGTGGCTAGAGCAGTACACAGTGGTATCAAGAAAGACAAAGGCATCTTACTAACCTCTGAACTAAAAGTTGTTGTGCTTATAAAACAAATTGAAATTGTTTTTGGAATTGGGGTTAATTTTACATCCAATCAGGTTTTAGCTACAACAGTCGCTCGAAATAAATATTATAGAAAGTCAAGATTAGGCAACGTCGGATATTACACCAATTTGAATAATCATTCCGACAGATGAAGCACCCAAAACCTTGGTGAATAACTCCTTCATTTGTGGTCAATGCTGGGTGTAGCAAGCTTTAAGAGTAGGGGTGGCTACGCCCAGCTAGCTTTAAGTGTAAGAGTGCAGAATAGACGGTGACGTTTTTTGTGCCGCTTTCTCGACTCAGCAGAGCTGCGCTATGCTATACAAACTCTCGTTTAACTACGCGGATTGATCAGGTTTAAAACTTGTGTAGGTAGGTTTTGTCTATTTCACCAATTATCCTGTTATGAGTAATCATCTGGTAAATTAGCTTAAAACTTTGGCCTTGCGCCAGGATAAGGATCTAGCATATTACCTTTAGAAGTAGCATTTTCATTTTTTCATTTTAGACACCTAATGCTGAACATTCCTCAACTACTGGCAACTGAAATAAACCTCAAACCCCATCAGGTGCAAAACGCGCTGGAACTTTTGGCGGAGGGTGCAACAATTCCCTTTATTGCACGTTACCGCAAAGAGCGCACTGATGAGATGAATGAAGTGCAACTACGTGAATTGGCTGATCGATATACTTATTTAACAGAACTGGAAGAACGAAAATCGGTGATTTTAACTGCGATCGCCCAACAAGGTAAACTTACAGATGAACTCAAAGCCAAAATCTCATCCTGCTTACAAAAAACTGAACTTGAGGATTTATACTTACCCTATCGACCAAAGCGACGCACCCGCGCCACCATCGCCAGAGAAAAAGGACTCGAACTACTGGCGGAATTCATCAAGTCGCTAAATGTGAAAAATGCTGCAACGGCTTCACTGGAAGAAGAAGCGGCTAAGTATATTTCTGAAAGCAAGGGAGTAAAAACAGCAGAAGAGGCGCTCAAAGGTGCTGCTGATATTTTAGCGGAAGAAGTGGCTGAAAAAGCGGAATTACGGGCATATATCCGCAATTATCTTTTAGCAGAAGGGGTATTCGTCTCCCGCATCAAAGATGATTATCCCGAAGGTACAACCAAATTTGAGATGTACCGTAACTATCAAATTAAGGTAAAAAATATTGCACCCCACAATATGCTGGCGTTGTGTCGGGGTGAAACGGAAAAAATATTAAGCTTTGAAATCGCTTTTGATGAAGATACGGTACTTTACTATCTTGAGTCGAAAGAAATTAAAACCAAAGTTCGGACAATTCGGGATTTTTATCAGTCAATGCTGAAAGATGCATTTAACCGTTTGATGAAAGTCTCTCTAATGGGAGAGGTAATTTCTGAGAAAAAAGTTTATGCAGATATAGAATCAATCAAGACATTTGAAACTAATCTGCGGGAGTTGCTGCTGTCTGCACCAGCAGGAATGAAACCAACATTGGCAATAGATCCTGGATTTAGAACTGGGTGTAAAGTTGCAGTCCTCGACCAAACAGGGAAATTTTTGGAATATCAAGCAGTTTTTCCCCACCAAGCTACTGAACAACGACTCAAAGCTGCACAAACTGTCAAAAATCTGATTGAAAAATACAAGATTGCGTTAATCGCCATCGGTAACGGTACAGCGTCCCGCGAGACAGAGGAGTTTGTGACGCAAGTATTACAAACTATAGAACGCAAACCAGTTAAGGTGATGGTGAATGAATCTGGCGCATCTATATATTCTGCAAGTACTGTGGCGCTGGAAGAGTTTCCCGATTTAGATATTACCGTGCGCGGTGCCATTAGTATCGGTCGCCGTTTACAAGATCCCTTAGCGGAACTTGTGAAAATCGATCCCAAATCCATTGGTGTGGGACAATATCAGCACGATGTCGATCAGAAGTTGTTGAAAAAGAAATTGGATGACACTATAGAAAGCTGCGTTAACTACGTCGG
The DNA here is from genome assembly GCF_937863485.1 of uncultured Nostoc sp. Classification (GTDB taxonomy): domain Bacteria; phylum Cyanobacteriota; class Cyanobacteriia; order Cyanobacteriales; family Nostocaceae; genus Nostoc. The sequence goes on from NZ_CALMFY010000014.1 coordinate 88,483, forward strand.
CGTAGACTTGAACACCGCCTCCAAAGAACTTCTGACTTCCGTCTCTGGGATTACGGCAACAGTTGCCAATAATATTGTCGCCCAGCGCAACCAGCATGGAGCCTTTAAAAATCGCCGACAACTTTTGAAAGTTCCAAAACTGGGGCCAAAAGCCTTTGAACAAGCGGCGGGTTTTCTGCGGATTCGCGGCGGTGACAACCCATTAGATAATACAGCTGTGCATCCAGAAAGTTACTCTGTAGTAGAAGCGATCGCATCTGATCTAAATGTGCCATTAAATCAGGTCACACAAATTGCCGAAAAACTCAAAAAGACCAACCTGAAGAAATACGTTACCGATAGCGTTGGCGAACCGACACTACGCGACATTCTTAGCGAACTAGAAAAACCCGGTAGAGATCCTCGTGCAGAGTTTAAGTATGCCACCTTCAAAGAAGGAATTAAGGAAATCAGGGACTTAAAGGTGGGAATGGAACTAGAGGGAATCATCACAAACGTCGCCAACTTCGGCGCGTTTGTCGATATTGGCGTACATCAAGATGGCTTGGTGCATATATCCCAACTTGCTGATCGATTTGTAGACGATCCCAACAAAGTTGTCAAAGTTGGACAAGTAGTCAAAGTGCAGGTGTTAGAAATCAACGAGAAACTCAAGCGGATTAGTTTGTCGATAAAAGCAGTTAAACAATAATTAGAAACAGCAGATGGTAGTTTATCAAGTTCGATTCATCAATCCTACACTTGGGTTAGATCGCACCATTCAAGTACCAGATGATCAATATATTCTGGATATGGCAGAAGATGCTGGTATCCGCCTACCATCTGGGTGTAAGCAAGGTGAATGTTCTGCCTGTGTTGCCAAACTGATTAGCGGTGAAGTTGATCAAAGTGAGCAAAAATTTCTGCGCCCAAGTGAAATACAGGCTGGTTATGTTGTTACTTGTGTAACTTACCCCTTGTCTGATTGCACTTTAGAAACCCATAAAGAACAAGTCTTGTATAAATCAGCCCTTTACTATAAGCCTGAGTCGGGAAAATTTGAAACCTCGATTTCCCCTAACCTCCCTTAAAAAAGGGGGAACTAGAATCTTTTGCCCCCTTTTTAAGGGGGTTGGGGGATTCTCTTTTGTGTAAGTCCTAACAGAGTAGGGGCGCATAGCTATGCGTCCTTACAATGTATTGCATCTATATGAGAATCCCTATGGTTTTCAAAATGATCGGTCTAACGGTAGAAGGAAATTCTATCTTGCAAGAGAGGTTAAAACGCAGCACATAGTTAAAGATGAGATCAGAAGTTACAAACAAAAAATCTTTAGTGATTAGGTCAGAAAAATGTTAACACCATTATTAACCGCACTAGCTACAGCTTTGAGCCTGTTGATTGTTGATTTAGTTGTTCCAGGCGTTAATATTGCTAATTTCCCCGCAGCTTTGATTGCCGCTTTAATTATTGGTCTGATTAACGGTTCGGTTAAACCAGTTCTGTCTACTCTTTCCTTACCACTTAACTTTCTATCATTTGGAGCATTTTCGCTCATCGTCAACGGTTTTTGTTTCTGGTTAGCAGCAGTGCTAGTTCCTGGGTTCGGAGTTCGTGGGATTATTGGTTTCCTTCTTGGACCAGTAATTCTAACTTTTGCTAACACCTTCATTAACAACTACTTTGTTGAAAAAAATCTTTTAGCCAGCAGTGGTGATGTAAAAAGCCAAGGTGAATTACCTTCTAGATAAATATTAGAGGGAGTAGAAATACAAATTTCATCACGTCTCTACTCCAAAGAAAATATCCGAAGGTGGATTTCCTAATTCGGCATTTTCAAAAGAATGTAACTAAACAAATCACAAAGTTGTAACATCATGAAATTAGTTCGTTTTATTCTAGGTTTGTTAGTGCCTCCTTTAGGTGTTTTTCTGACAGTTGGAGTTGGTCCAACCTTAATTATTAACATTGTGCTTACAGTTCTAGGTTGGCTACCCGGTAGTATTCATGCAATTTGGGTGATTGCCAAGCATGAAGAACAAGTTAATGGAGAGGGACGTATTTACTAATACGCAAGATTAATTTTAGGAAATCTTAAGTAGGGTGCGTTAGACTTTAGTCTAACGCACTATTTTACTATGAGAATTATAATTTATAAGCTATTGCAATTTTAACCTGCATAATTAGGGTGGGTATCTTGCACACCCGATCAGAATTTAATTTAATTCAGGCAATTTAGATGTTTTTCAACTTATGAAGCGGTGCGTTAGCCTTTGGCATAACACACCCTACGAAAACTAAGTCTTTAATAATTATATAAATACGTTGGTAGGGCACGGCAATGCCGTGCCCCTACGAAAAATCTATATGTATCAGGGTTGTGAAAAAGCAGTCTAGTCTATTTATGAATAGTATCCCGTTCTTTATCAGCAGGTTGCTTCTCTTTGAACAAGTCAGCCGCCGTTAAGAGTAACTGCCTCAACGTTTGTTTGATTTGGCGCTCTTTTCTCGCTAAAGATGTACCAGCTTCACCTAATTGGTCTTCTAGCTGCGATCGCTTTTGTTCTACCTGTACAGCCATAGATTCTGCTTGAGGACGAGCTTTATCATACCAGTGTTTAGCCTCGTCGAGATAATCTTGAACTTCCAGAGAACGTCCGCCATAGCGTGCAGCTAAGTTAGCTCGGACAATCGCTAGCTGCGCTTGCAGTTGCGCGTAACGCTTCTTTAACAATCCTACTTCTTCACTATCTTTAATAGCATTGACAGCAGAATCAATTGCAGTTTTGGTAGTAGCAGGTTCTTGCTTACCCGTATCTTCAATCTCTGCCAAAATTACATCAATCTCTTGCTGTAGTTCTTCTTCTTCACCATCCAGTTGAGCCTGTAACCGCTTGATATCTGTCTGAGTTTGAGCAATGCTTTCGTGTCTTTTGCTATTAATCCCTTCCAGCGCTCCTTCAATCGAAGCTGTCACTTCATCTTTGAGTTCGCTACCTTTTTCTTGGAAGTTTTCAATTACAGCAGAAACTGCATCTCTAACAAGGCTACGAAGCTCAGTAGAACCTTGTTTAAACTCAGAACCTACTTGAGAAACTGCGGATTTGACAATTTCTCGAATCCGATCAGTTCTTAATTGTCCGGTTTCTTTAGCTTGTTGCAGGTCTGCTTGAATTTGTTGTTTGATATTGTTAGGCATTTTCAACTCTTGGGATTTAACTAATTTGGATAAAATTTTCTAGGCATGTTCCCACACCCATATTATGGCGTAGGCTGATATAGCTAGGCACTTCCTTTAGATAGAAAATAACTGCCCTAAGGAGGTGATGTGTAGCATGTTGACCATTTGTGAGATGATGAATATTTATTGGTAGTAATTGGGAGTAAAATATGTGGCGAGTAAATATTACTTGTTCAGGTGATGCTTGGAAGCTTTATGGTACTGAATTTAAAGCGATCGCCCAGAAGTATCAAGGTGAATTAATTGGTTCCAAAAAAATGCCAGATGGTACGCGCATCATGTCCTATAAAATTGAGGATGTTAGTGATGCAGAAGCCTTTCAAGAAGATTGTGCAAATTTTGCTGGATTTACAACTGACTTTGAATCCCTATAGTATTGGTTCTAACACTTATACCTGCAACCAGTATGTCAAAATCAGGAGAAGTTAATTGAAAAAATTACTCACATTAGTATTAATAACGTTTTTGTTATTAATCAGTACTTTTACTTTGCCTGCTAGTGCAGCAGATACAGTTAACGGTGAACAAATATTTAGTGTTCATTGTGCTGGTTGTCATATCAACGGCGGTAACATAGTTAGGCGAGGTAAAAATCTCAAAAAGCAAGCGCTGAAAAAGTATGGTATGGATTCAATAGAGGCAGTTACATCTATAGTAACCAATGGTAAAAATAATATGTCAGCCTATAAAGAGCGTCTCACTGAACAGCAAATTCAAGACGTTGCTGCTTACGTTCTCGAACAAGCTGAAAAAAACTGGCGTTAAAAAGTTAGGAGTTAGGAGTTAAGACTTTAGTAGTTATTAACTCTAGCAGTCCTAAATCATTCATAATAAAGTAGAAAAGTTAAAAAGGCTGTAAAAACCTGCTTGTCAATTCACTAATTATTAACTTTTCTCACTTCCAACTTCTCACTCCTGACTTGAAAATGAACTTACCCGCAGCTAGCCGTCTCCAATTCACTCCCGATTTGAACATCTGCCGCATATTAAATGGTATGTGGCAAGTCTCCGGCGGACACGGACAGATAAATCCCCAAGCCGCTATTGAGACTATGTTCAAATATTTAGATGCAGGCTTTACCACTTGGGATTTAGCAGACCATTATGGCCCCGCTGAAGACTTTATTGGTGAGTTTCGCTGTGAACTAATTGATACTCGTGGGAAAGATGCTTTATCTCAGGTGCAAGCTTTTACAAAATGGGTGCCTCGTCCAGGCAAAATGACGAAAAAACTGGTTGAGGAAAATATTGATATTTCCCTGAGAAGGATAAATGTGGAATCGTTAGATTTAATGCAATTCCACTGGTGGGAATATCAGGATAAAAATTACCTGGATGCCCTCAAATATATGGCAGAACTTCAGACTGAGGGTAAAATTAAGCATCTAGGTTTAACTAATTTTGACACAGAAAACTTGAAGATTATTACCGAAGCCGGGATCAAAATTGTTTCTAACCAAGTGCAATTTTCCCTTGTTGACCGCCGTCCTGAAGTTAATATGGTGGAGTTTTGTCAACAGCATGACATAAAGCTTTTTACTTACGGTACACTGTGCGGCGGTTTATTATCAGAAAACTATTTGGGTAAATCGGAACCGCGAGGATTTGATTTGTCTACTGCTAGTTTGAAAAAATATAAAAACATGATCGATGCTTGGGGTGGTTGGCAATTATTTCAAGAGTTGCTGGCTATCCTGAAGGAAATTGCTAATAAGCATGGGGTAAGTATCTCCAACGTGGCAGTGCGTTACATTTTAGATCAGCCAACAGTGGGCGGTGTGATAGTTGGTGCCCGACTTGGGGTATCTGAACATATAGAAGATAACGCCAAAGTATTTAGTTTTAGTTTAGATGCTGACGATCGCGATCGCATCAATGCAGTATCTCGCCAATCACGCGATTTGTACCAGCTAATCGGCGATTGCGGCGACGAATATCGGCGATAATTTCGGGAAAAAGGTGATAATACGGTGAAGGTTACTGTGGAAACTACTGCTGTCAGCCATGCCCCTAAACTTCACCTTCGCCCTCAGTCAACAGCAAACTTTTGAACTGCGCTGTAATTATGGCTCACGTCGCCTGGATAAAACGGAGTTGGCAGCACTAATTGATTTGTGCAAGCAAAATTATTATGCTCAACAAAGAGATAGCTTACCCTATCTCACCCAGTTGGGACGGCAACTTTATCAATGGCTGGATGGTAAAGAAGGATGGCTGAGAAGGGCGCTGGATGAGGCGGATGAGCAAACGATTCTTCTAGATTTGATTAAAACCAGCGAAGCAAAGGGGTTGAACCCGGAAACAGAACGGGTAGCGTTGGGATTGGCACATTTGCCTTGGGAATTGCTAGATGATGGTGCAGGGTTTTTGATAGAACGCCAGAATTTTTCCGTTTTACCAGTGCGTTCTGTGCAGCAGCGTCAAACCCCAGTGATTGACGTGCAAAATCGTCCATTGCGGTTGCTGTTCATGGCGACTTCTCCTGAAGATCCCAGAGTTCCACCACTAGGGTTTGAGCTGGAAGAAGCGAACATTTTGCAAGCAACTAAGGATCAGCCTTTGGCGTTGATTGTTGAGGAAAGCGGCTCGGTTGTAGAGTTAGCCAATTTGGTGAAATCCTACCCCGAAGATTATTTTGATGTCTTTCACCTCACCGGACATGGGATAATTTATACCCAAAAAGGCCACGGCTATTTACTGCCAAAAGGTGCAACGCTTGCAGACAATACCCCCTGCTTCATCACTGAAGATGAGGTGGGGAATATGCAACTTACTACCGTCAATGATTTAGCTAAAGCCTTTCGCGGACGTTGGCCGCGTGTAACTTTTCTCTCTGGTTGTCATACGGGACAGGTTTCTAACAAGGGGACAGTACCCTCAATGGCGCAGGCATTGGTGAAAGCGGGGGCAGGTATAGTTTTAGGCTGGGCGCGTCCGGTGTATGACCGCACGGGTATTGTAGCGGCACAGGCACTTTATCAAGCTTTGGCGACGGGGGCAACAGTTGAAGAAGCAGTCAAAGCAGCGCAGCAGGAGATGATTGACCAAGAATGCACCGACTGGCATCTGTTGCGGATGTATCGGGATACGCGCCCCATTAACCAACTGGTGACAGCGCTGAGAACAAGAAATCGTGAAAGGCTGACGTTTACAGCGCCAGAGCAAGAATTTCTCGATGAGAATAATCAAGTTAAAGTTGCCAGTCGATTTGAGTTTGTCGGACGCAGGCGGCATTTGCAACGGTGTCTCAAGGCATTACGGGAAACTAGCGATCAAATTGGTGTGTTTATTGCGGGGATGGGGGGACTGGGTAAAAGTAGCTTGGCGGCGCGGTTATGTACACGGGTGGAAGTGCAGCGTTCTAACTTTGCGCGAGTCGTGTTGATTGGGCCTCTGGATGAAATAGGTTTGCTGAATAAGCTTTCTAATAAGTTTGAGCGGTTTGCAGATGTGCCTGCACTTTTGAACGAACCAAAGGTGTCTCTTAAAGGACGGTTGCAAAACTTTTTTGAAGCAATTGAAAACGAACACAACCAACCCTTACTGTTGGTGCTGGATGACTTTGAGCAAAACATCCCCATAGCTAACATTGAAGATGGCTCACTGCGGATGACGGCAGATGCTTACGAAATTTTAGAGGCGATTTGTGCGGCATTGGCGGAAAACGGGGCAGAAAGTCGGCTGATTGTCACCTGTCGCTATTTGAAAGAAGATACTTTGCCACCTCATCGTCTGCATTTGGAATCTTTGGCAGGGATGAGCAGCAGTGATATTGATAAAATCTGCTTTCCTTTAGATAAAGAAGTTAGGCAACAGTTAAGAACTCGGCGGATTATTAAGATTGCCAATGGTAATCCCCGCTTGTTGAAGTGGTTGTTAGAGGTAATTCAGCAACCAGGATTGGCGGCGGATGAATTACTGAATCGGCTGGAGGCGACTGAGCAAAAATTCTGTGAAAATATCTTGGCACAAACTCTGCTGAATGCTTTGGAACCGGAAGAACAAAAGTTTCTTGCACAGTTGAGTGTGTTTAATTTGCCCGTTACTGTTGAAATCATCAATGCCATTTCCCCCTCTGCCTCTTTTCTGCAAAAGCTAACCAACCTTAGTCTAGTTGAGTCTGCCACCACTCACCCCAACCAGCCAGCTAATTATCGGGTGACGACAATTTTAGAATCGTTGCTAGAAACAGTGTTGATTCAGGAAGAATGGCAAGCAACGCGACAGCAAGCAGTGAGGAAAATTTATCAAGTTTGGTGGGAAGAGTCTAAGCAAAAAACGGAACCACAAGCACTGGAAATTCTACGTTTGGGGCTGCTGGCAAAAGAGCAGGAGATTGCTGTCAGTATTGGAGATGGGATTGCAACCTATTGGGTAAATAATTCCCGCTTTGTAGAAGCTTTTGATTTATGTGAGCAAGTTCTGACAGTTTATCAAGACTACCGCATCTTGGGAACCATTGGCCGTGCTGAAGAGGTTTTGGGTTTTGTGCAAGAGGCTGTTGTCCATTTTCAGCAAGCCTTAGATATTTGCCCTGAAGATGACTTAACAAGAAAAGCCACTATCATCAACAACATGGCACTGATCATCGCCCAACAAGGAGATATCGCTAGAGCGATCATACTCTTAGCGCAATCTTTGCAAATACAAGAGCAAATTGGTGATGTTAAAGGCAAAGCTGCTATCTTGAACAACATGGCAGGGGCAATTGCCCAACGAGGAGGCATATCTAAAGCGATCGCACTTTACGAGCAATCTATGGAAATATGTGAGCAGATTGGCGATCTCAAAGGCAAAGCCGCTATCCTCAATAACATGGCACAGGTAATAGCCCAACAAGGAGACATACCTAAAGCGATCAGACTCTGGGAACAATCTTTGGAAATCAAAGAAGCGATTGGCGATGTCAAAGGTATAGCCACTACTCTCAACAACATGGCAGGGGTAATCGCTCAACAAGGGGATATCGCTAGAGCGATCGCACTCTGGAAGCAAGACTTGGAAATATCTGAGCAGATTGGCGATGTCAAAGGTAAAGCCCTGACCCTGGCAAACATAGCTTATTGGACAGGTGAAACCGGGGATAAAGTTAGGGAATTAGAACTGAATTTGCAAGCTGCTTTGGCACTTACACAGGTTTGTGCCTATGTTGATTTAGTGACAGTTCTAACTAGCTTAGGCGTAACAGATGAAAGCAACGGTTTGGTTTACCTGGCTCAAGCAATCTGGCTGACACTGAGGATTCGAGTCTCCTTAGCGCAGACCATTCAGTTAATCCATGCTTTATATGATGCAGTACCTCAAGGCGATGAACTAGAAGCTTTGCTAGGAGCAACGGCAATGTTCTTTTGCAATCGGCGAGGTGAAGGTCATCCCCAGTTAGAGGAACTCCAAGATCGTAGTTCCAAGATGATATCAGGTGCGGCGGATGCCCAAGGTATTGAGACGCAAGAAGCTTTTGATACTTGGATTGTCCAGCAACGGCTGAATGATCTAAAATATTTCCTCCCTCGACTCAACCAACGCCTAGAGGAGATAGTCGGCGATGGGTGGTTGTTTGACCGTAGTCAATTTGAGGTGGAGGGATAAGGGGAAATGCGATCGCGTTAATCTTAAATTAATTGCTGACAATATAACCAGCTTATGCAATCCTTCAATATCACACTGCCAGATGCGATCGCTTAGGCAACTATGATTATTGTTGGATTGCTGAGTGGGGAAATGCGATCGCGTTACTCTTAAATTAATTGATGACAATGTAAAAAGTTTCTACAATCAGTCCTCTAGACTCATTCACGAGTATCAAAGACTCGTCAGTGAGTATCAAAGACTCGTTCACGAGTATAAAAGACTCGTCAGCGAGTATCAAAGACTCGTTCACGAGTATCAAAGACTCGTCAGCGAGTATCAAAGACTCGTCAGCGAGTATAAAAGACTCGTCAGCGAGTATTAAAGACTCATTCACAAGTATCAAAGACTCGTCAGCGAGTATAAAAGACTCATTCACGAGTATCAAAGACTCGTCGGCGAGTATAAAAGACTCATTCACGAGTATCAAAGACTCGTCGGCTGTTCTGACTTTTCACAGTATCTGGAAAACCTCTCTCTAAATCTCTCTCCTACAAGGAGAGAGACTTTGAAATTTTCCCCCTTCCGGCGTCGGGAAGGGGGTTAGGGGGTTAGGTTTTTCGTGGGCTTTTCCAGTTGACTTGAATTGTCAGATCGGCTGTTTGGTAGAGTGCTTAGGGACAACATAACGCAGTAAAAACAACTTGGAAGGTGCTTTACCTTCCTAACCCACCTACAAAGGTTATTAATCTACTTTGTACATCTGCTTATGTTTAGCTAAAAGCTCTTGATATTTCTCGTTTGTCTTTGCTTCTACCCACTTGGCTTTAAATATTGCTGCTGATTCCGCTTTCACTGAGTCTACTTCATAAGGAAGAATCTCTTTTTTGTCACCTGAAGTTTCCGAATTTTGTTTATATTTCCTGCCACTCTTATGATTAGCATAACGACGAGAGCGAGTATAGCCCATTTGGATAAACTTCCGTGCCATATCTGCGCCGACAAAATCATCTTTCTCTAAATAATCAAGAAAAAGCTCGTATATTTTTTCACTCGACTCTCTAGCAATCTCAGGAGTTTTAAACCGCCAGTAGGGAAGAATTTCTGATTTGTATGGTTCAACCAAAAGTACACCCTGCTCACCCTTGCCAACACGATAGAGTTCAGGGTGTTGGCGAAAATCGATATTTTTAAAGTCTAAAGAATAATCAAAAGCCATGTGAAGTGTTTATTATGAATAATAAACTTTAAGAAAGAAGTCGAGCTTCTATCTCTGTAGGGAAATTTTGTTTTATTATGCTATCTAGCACCCAATCCGTGAACAGTGTCCTTGCTCCAGGCAATCTGCGTAAAGTGCATCACATTGCCCTCAACGTCCAGGATATGCAAGCTTCCCGCTACTTTTATGGCACAATCCTGGGTTTGCATGAACTTACAGGCGACGAAGTACCCGCAACTCTGGTGGAACTCGTCGCATCTGGGAAAGTAGCCAACTTCATTACCCCAGATGGAACGATACTGGATTTATTTGGGGAACCAGAGTTATCACCACCAAATCCAGACCCCGAAAAGACTTTCACCAGAGCGTACCATCTCGCCTTTGACATAGATCAGCAGTTATTTGATCGCGCGGTGACAGTGATCAGAGAAAATAAAATAGCGATCGCTCATGGCCCAGTCACTCGCCCTACTGGTAGAGGAGTGTATTTTTACGATCCAGATGGCTTTATGATTGAAATTCGTTGCGATCCAGAAGCTAGTTAACTTAGGGGTAATAACAAAAGTATCTACTATGACCGCTAAACTCACGCAAATATTTAAAGTAATTGAAGAGACGATCACAAAACCGCCAATTCCACACGAACCATACAAGCAATCATTGAAAGCCTGGGCGATGTATTGTTTGCGAGATAAAGGTTTTATAGTCGCTTATGCTCAAAATGCCGACTTTGCCATTGAAAGAAAACGTGAAGAAAAGCTATATTTTAAAGTTTCAAACAGTCCCGAAGATTTAGATAATTCTCTTAACTGGATTGTTTGGGATAGTGTAACCAAAAGCGCCAGTCTCATTCCTCAAAAAATAGACTGATGCCAAAAAATCGCTGTGACTATCTTCCTTCGCCAGACAAGTGCTGCACGAATATTTGATGTTCTGACGAATTTAATCCCAACTGCAATACAGCCAATACTTGCTGCATATTGCCAGCAAGTAAATCTGACATTGACAACCACAAACCAGGAAATACTTGACTTTTGATAATTCCATCTGCGTCCACTTCTAAGGAGACATATTCTCCTTGGTGCAGGCGAAACCAATCTAATTTGTTTTCAAATATTTGCCAAACAATATATTCTTTTACCCCATTGCGACCATAGATTTTTTTCTTATCATGTAAATCAATAGCAACACTGCTAGCTGCTATCTCTATTACGAGTTCTGGCGCACCTTCTATGTAATCATCATCGCTGAAACGAGATTGTCCTTTAGCTGTTGGTGTTATTAATAGCACTCCATCTGGTTGCGGTTCATTGTCTCTATCTAAGCGGACTGTTGGCTCAATTCCCAATCTCACACCAGGAGTTGATGCTTCATAAACTCCCAACCAAGTAATTGTATGGCCATGTGGTTCAGCATGACTTTCAAAGCGTAACGGGGATGCCAAGTATACAACTCCTTCAATTAATTCTGCCTTTTGATGACGGGACATTGCTTGATAGCGTCGCTCAAATTCGTAGCGAGTGAGGCGATCGCCATTCTCTAAAGAAGGAATTCGCTGCTTGAGTGATAGGTTGAACATGATTTTCTGCTCTGGCAAGGAGTTTTACTTTATTATGGCTTGGTGCATATTTTTCTTGTGATCCACTGCTTAAGCCTCATCTTGTCAATAAATCGCTAGAATCAGGTTTCTCAAATACCATTAAATGCTGTTGAGGTAATAAGTTTTTAGTTTCCCGCCAAACCAAACCAACAGCTTGCATTTCTTTACGCACTTGCTTTTGAGTCATCTTATGCAGACCTTTAATCAGAATAAAGGGATTTTCGCCCCGGTACTCAACCAAAACCACCCTACCACCAGGTTTCAGTGCTTTTACAATTCCTTGCATCACTTCTTGGGGATACTCAAGTTCATGATAAGCATCTACCATCAACGCCAAATCGACACTTTCAGGGGGTAGGTTTGGGTCAGTGAGGGTTGCCAAAACAGGCTCAACATTAGTGATATTTTTCTCTTTTTTGAACAACTCAATGATTTCCAACATTTCTGGCTGAACATCTACAGCCAACACTTTACCTGCTGTTAATAGCGGCGCGATGCGAAAGCTCAAGTAACCTGTACCAGCACCAATATCCGCCACCAGATCATTCGGTTTCAGATTGAGGACGTTGACTACCTTACTTGGCTGTTCCTCTCCCTCTCGCCTTGGACGTTCTAGCCAGCCAGCACCTGTGTATCCCATAACTTTGGCAATTTCTCGCCCCATGTAATATTTGCCGATACCATCTGGATTATGGATAATATGCTGTTCGTAAACTGTGGTGGATGAAGAAGCGGCTTGTGCTGTCAGGGTTGGGTTCAGCAGTGAGCAACTCAATATCACAACAAGAGTTACTATAAAGTGGAGAAAATTTGACATTTGGTTATGACTGATCAGGATAACTATAAACAGCAACTAAGAGAATTTTATGGTAGTAGAACGGCTTATGACCATGAGGAAGGTACTCGCCATCCTCTAGAAGCCAAGCTTATACTTGAATTTGTGCCACTAGATTCGGGACAGAAAATTCTTGATGTGGCGACTGGAACAGGTTTAGTTGCGATACCCGCAGCTGAAAAAGTTGGTTCAGATGGTTATGTGATTGGGATTGACATCACCCCTGGAATGTTGCATCAAGCAAGACAGAAGATTGCAGCAGCAAGATTACAAAACATTGAGTTGATTGAGGCAGATGCAGAATATTTCAACTTTAGTGATAGTAGTTTTGATGTTGTCTTTTGCTGTGAAGCAATTGTACTTTTTCCTGATATCCTTACTACTTTGCAAAAGTGGTACGGCTACTTGAAAACAGGAGGGTATGTGGCATTTACCTGTCCTCCCGAAACTGCTTATATGGCATCTCTTCAGCAGAGGATCTACGCTAAAGTTTTGGGCGAATCGTTACCACATATCCTTGAGCCACTTGGGACTCCAGAAAAATGTCGTAATTTGCTCAATCAGGCGGGTTTTAGAGATATCGAAATTAAGATTGAGCCATCAGGACGTTATCGCCCTGTTAGGGATAGCAGATTATCTGGGACAGTAATTAATATAAATTTTAAAGGGAATCCGTTGTTGTCAAAATTATCAGAAGAACAATTAAATCAGTTGCAAGTTGAGTACAAAGCAGAAATTGAAAACCTAGCAACTGATCAAGGTCTTTGGGAAGACACTACAAAGTTCTTTGTTCGCGCTCGAAAATAAATTGATGAGCAAAGCTTTGTTCCTGAACTGACCAATGATTCCTTGATGCTACAGAGCAAGTGGAATACGCTTGGGTTAAGGCTAAAATCTTTTGTTAAAGTCAATTTTTTTATCGTAGACGCAAAGCGGCTTGCCGCAGGCTACCACAGAGGCGCAGAGAACACCGAGAGAAGAAAGAAATGCTTAACTGAACTGTATTGAGATTTGCGGATTTATTTGTGGGGTCAATCCAAAATCCAAAATCGTTCGACTGAGCGTAGCGTACTCCTTCTCTACGAGACGCTCCGCGAACGGAGAAGCAAGCTACGCGTAGCGTTCCGCAGGAAAGTCTAAAATCCAAAATTGTCTGACAGTTTAACCTCCTAGACCGATGTAGAAGTAAATATTTTTAGGATTTACTTGAAGCAGCCCCATTAAAAATTCGTAATCCAACCTTTGGACGCTTATATGCAAAACCTGTCCCTAATGTTAGTGCCTGTACTCGCTGCACAGAAAGTAGTAGGTGACGGTTTAATTAAACCTCTCGGTCATCATGAACTGCTGTTGGTGCTGGTACAACTGTCACTATTGCTTCTGGTAGCGCGGGGATTAGGTGAGTTGATGCGCCGGATTAACCTACCGCCTGTTGTTGGGGAATTACTGGCGGGTGTGCTGCTGGGCCCTTCTCTATTTGGTTTGCTCCTTCCAGACTTACAGGCACACATCTTTCCCAAAAGTCAAGAACAATCTAATTTACTTTCGGTAATCTCTTGGTTAGGCGTGTTATTTTTACTGATTGTGACTGGATTGGAGACGGATCTCAAGCTGATTCTTCGTAAGGGGAAAACGGCTCTACTGATTTCACTGGGCGGAATTATTGTCCCGTTTATCACTGGATTTGGACTGGGGTGGCTATTGCCAGATAGTTTTTTAGCCGACCCACAAAAGCGACTAGTATTTAGTCTGTTCATCGCCACAGCAATGAGTATTTCAGCAGTACCAGTGATTGCTAAAGTACTGATGGACTTAAACCTGATTCGCCGTGACATTGGTCAAGTCACCTTAGCTGCTGGTATGACTGACGACACCATCGGCTGGATTTTACTTTCTGTGGTTTCAGGTTTAGCTACTAGTGGCAAATTTGACTTTGGGACAATTTTCCATTCCGTGAGTGCAGCGGTATTATTTCTAGCGATCGCCTTCACCATTGGGCGTACCATCGTAGACCAGATTTTGCGCTGGGTTGATGACTATGTTGGCGGAATCGCCGCTAGTATGTCGGTTGTGCTGATTCTTTCGCTCTCAGCAGCAGCACTTACCCATGCATTAGGGCTGGAAGCTGCGTTAGGTGCTTTCGTGCTGGGGATTCTGGCAGGTCAATCCCGCCGCTTTAGCAATGAAGCTGGACACATGCTAGAAGTCTTCACAGCAGCCTTTCTAGCGCCAATTTTCTTTGCTTCAGCTGGCTTGAAAGTTAACTTGCTAGCTCTGTTAGTGCCCCAGACGTTGATATTTGGCTTGATTGTTCTGGCTGTTGCCTGTGTTGGGAAATTTACAGGTGCTTACATTGGTTCTCGCGTCGGCGGCTTGAGTCATTGGGAAGGTTTGGCAATGGGTTCCGGGATGAATGCTCGCGGGGCGATGGAAATTGTCGTTGCCACGATTGGTTTATCTTTGGGAGTGCTGAATCCACAGATGTACTCGATTATTGTCATGGTGGCGATCGTCACTTCCTTAATGGCTCCACCCCTTTTGCGCTGGACTTTATCAAAAGTGGTTATGGGTGAAGAGGAAGCTCGACGTTTGGAACGAGAAGAACAGGATAGCCACAGCTTTATCAAGCAAATCCAGCGTGTCTTAATACCAACTAGTGGTGGCCCTAACATTCAACTCGCGGCGCAACTAGTCGGTTACATGGCTCACCAAAACTCGATAGAAGTTACATCTCTATATGCCCTGAGTGACAAACAGCCCCAAAAAAAAGCCCGCCGGACGGCAACCCAGGTAAAAGACACCGCTGCCGAGCAAGCTCTGGCTTCTGTCGCCGAGGAAATGCAGCTACCTGCTGATACCACCCTGCAAGCAAAAACGGAGTCTGGGCGTAGTAAAGCGGAGGTGATTCTGAATGAAGCAAACAAAAACTATGACTTGATTGTACTGGGAGCTTCTGAACAGATACGCCCCCAGAAAGCACTGTTCAATTTGCTTGTAGACAAGGTAGTACAAGAAGCGCCTTGTGCAACGATGGTGGTGAAGTCGCACTTACCCCAAGCCAAAGACGAGATATGCAAAATCGCTAAACAAAAGCTGACAAAGATTTTGGTGCCAACGGTAGGGACAGAATATAGCAAAAATGCTGTAGAGATGGCAAGTGCGATCGCTGCTCAAACAGGGGCATTAGTTATGATCGTTAACGTGATTAATTTGCCGCAGGTCGAGTATATTCTTTACGAACAGCGATCGCTAACTCCAGTGAAAGAAATTGCCCATGAGCTACTCGAACAGCAAGCAGCAACTGGTCGCAATCTGGGTGCTGATGTCAAAACTTATATTCTTCAAGGAACCAGCCCAGAAAAGGAAATCCTCAAGTTTGCCCAAACCAAGGAAGTAGACCTAATTATTCTCGGGAGTAGTATCCGAATGGTTACGGGTCGCGTTTTCTTCGGTCACAGAGTGGATGCAATTCTGAATAGAGCAGATTGCCCAGTAGCAGTAATTACTACGCCATAGTCGTTCTAATTAGATGCATTTAGTTTACTTGAATATAGTTATATTCACATAGATTACCAATCTCAATATCTAAGCAAACTTTTCTTTAATGACTTGACCTTAGCGGGAACCTCTGAAAGTGACTGATCTTTGCAAATTAGCTAGAGCGCGATTGTAATCTAAAATAGCTGCGACTCGATTACCTTCTGCTCTTGTCAGGTCATTTTCAGCATCAATCACCTCAGTTTGAGTACCCACACCAGCTTGGAACCTCAGCCTTGCTAAATTGACAGCTTCCCTGGCTTGATTTAAAGCCACACTAGAAGTTTGCACATTATCTAAATTAGATTGCAATTGAGAATAGTACTGTTCTACATCAAAGCGAATTTGGTCGCGCTGGCCAGCAAATTGAGACTCTGCAATCCCAATATTAGCTCTCGACTGATCTGCACGCGCTTTTGCTACTCCTGCATCAAACAAACTTACATTTCCTTCGAGTCCCGCTGAATAACCATCAGTAATGCTGACACCATCATTATACCGATCTAGCACATTGTAGGTGCCTACCAAACTAATTTGCGGCCCTAGCTGTGAAAGCGCCTGTCGTCGCCGTTGCTCGGAAATATTACGTTGTGCCAAATACTGTGGCAATTCTGGACGATTTTGAAACGCTTGGACAATAGTTTCTTGAAGTGTTGGCTGCCAAAGACCCGCTAGTTGTACGGGATCTGCTGCACTGATATTAACTGACTGCGACAAACTTAACAAGGTTGCAAGCTGACGACGGGCAATTTGCTGCTGTGAGATAGAATTAGTCAGGTTTTGTTGGGCATTTGCTAAATTCACCTGAGCTTGCAGCACATCAAACCGCGTACCCACTCCAGCCTGTTCTCTGGCTTGAGTATCCCGCAAACTAGCCTGGGCATTTGCCACAGCAGACCGATTAATTCTTACTAATTCATCAGCTTGTTGCAAATCGTAGTATTGAGTGCTGGCATTCAACCTAATTGTAAGAGACTGAGTTTCAACATCAAATTCATCCACACGTAGTTGTTCTTCAGCTGCTCGGATACTTGCCTCTCGATTACCGGAGGTATAAAGGTTATAATTCAGTTGTGCTGAACCATTGAAAGTGGTGCTGGCTTGAGATGAATTGTTAGTAAAACCATTCCCATTATTAGTCACACGACTGTCAATACCAAGAGTAGGAAATAAGGCAGCTTGAGACTCACGTAGCGCCGAGCGACTGCGTTCTAACTGTAATAGGGCTATCTGTAAGTCTCGATTGTTGCGTTTTGCTAGTTCCAAAGCCTGTGCCAAACTGATTGGCACAGTTTGCTGAATCCTTACTTCCTCCGGTTTGGTAGGAAATTGGAGAGGATTGGAATTGGGGTTGAGGGAATCGGGAACCTTTACAGAGCTTGAGGAATTCTGCGCTTTTGGGGGAGTTGCTGCATTTGCTGCATTTGGAAAAAGAATAGCGATACCTGACGGCAAGGCTACCGCCAACACTACAGTAACCCAGGTAGAATGTACGGAGAATAAGCTGAGATTCATAATGATGTAGTCATTAATTAGGTTTCTTTGAGGATACAATCACCTGATTGACCTACAGAGGTTTAAATTTTAAATTCCCCCTCAAAAGGTTGATATTAACAAATTAACCTACAATCAAACCATCCTGAACTCGAATAATCCTGTTGGTTTGAGCAGCGATATCTGGCTCATGAGTGACAATCACAATTGTGATCCCTTGGTCATTAAGTTCTGTTAGCAAACTCATCACCTCATAGGATGTTTCAGTATCTAAAGCTCCTGTTGGCTCATCTGCCAAAACTAATGCAGGTCGGTTGACCAAAGCACGAGCAATAGCTACCCGTTGTTGTTGTCCGCCAGAGAGTTGACTGGGACGGTTAGATATCCGTGCGCCTAGTCCTACCTTTTCCAAGGCTTCTAATGCCCTTTGACGGCGTTTTGGCTTAGGCAAGTTAGCATAAATCATTGGTAACATGACGTTTTCCAGCGCTGTCGCCCGCGCCAATAGGTTAAATTGTTGGAAAACAAAACCTATTCTTTGATTGCGGATATAGGCTAATTCATCATCATCAAAAGTCGTCAGGTTTCTGCCTTCAAAAATATAGTCTCCAGTTGTGGGACGATCCAGACATCCCAAAATATTCATCAGCGTGGATTTACCCGAACCTGATACACCCATAATGGAGACGTATTCCCCTTCCTCTATGGAGAGTTGAATTCCCTTGAGTATTGGAACACTAACTTCTCCCAAGTGATAGGTTTTGGTAATCGATTCCATCCAAATCATAGTTGTCATATTGATTTCGGCTTAATAAATTGTTAGTTATTGGTTGTTAATTTTTCAAAGATTACATTGACTGTATCACCTGTGAATAATTAAAATTTAGTCCCCAGACTATTTGGAAATAAGCTGCAATATTAGGATGTAAAATTATCAGTAAATAGAATGTAGTTACTGCAATCCAATCCCATAATCACCATCTAATTAAAAGGAGACTGAATTTCGTTAACGTCAAAAAGCCAAAGTAACTCAAGATAAGCATTATCAAAGAAGAAGCAAACATTTGCAGTCCCTTGGCCTCGATGAATTCTCCGACCACCTTCTGTGAGTCCAAAAGCAGTTAGCATATCTGCTGGTGGTGCTTCTGGTTCAACACAGACAAAGATATGATCTAGTTCAAGTTGCATATATTCACCTGTTTTAAGAGAAGCTTTTAATTTTTAAATTTTCTGTTTTTGAATTATTTAGTCACTACGTAAAGCGGTGATTGGATCTAATTTGGATGCGTTCCGGGCTGGAATTACCCCAGCGAGTAAACCAACGGTTAACGAGAGTACAAAGCCAGCAATGATCGACAATAAAGAAATTACAAACGGAAATTTGAAAATGTTTGCAGCTATAAAAGCTAATAAAACCCCAGTCGTCATACCAATACCTCCGCCGACAATGGAAATCACGATCGCTTCGGCTAAAAATTGATTAAGGATGGCAGAATTGGTGGCTCCTACGGCTTTACGAATCCCGATTTCCCGCGTCCGCTCAACCACGGAAACTAGCATAATATTGGCAATACCAATGCCACCAACCACCAGCGAAATTCCAGCGATCGCTACCACCATTACTGTAAATAAACCCACAATACTAGTAAAGGTACTAACAATATCAGCTTGATTAGTCAGCCGAAAATCATCAGCTTGCGGCGGATAAATGTTGTGACGCAGCCGTAAGAGATTGGTGACTTGAAACTGAGCAGCTTCTAACTGCTCCTGATTAGCGCCTTTGACTAAAATTCCACTTACAGAAACGCCTACCAGGGCATTGTTACCTACCAGTCTCTTGGACATAGTAGTTAGAGGGATAAAAATCTGGTCATCTCGATCCATCGGGCCTTGAGCGCCTTTAGGCTCCATCACCCCAATTACTTCATAAGCCTCGCCCTGAATCCGAATTCGCTCACCGATAGGATTTACACCCTTTCCAAAGAGTGTGGTTTGGACTGTGGGGCCAAGAATGGCAAGCTGTGCGGCAATATCTAGTTCTTCCTGAGTAAAATATCTCCCTTGTTGGGGGTGGGTATTTCTGACTTCTGGGTAGTTCAAATCAGTGCCATAAATAGTTGTTGAGGTGTTCTGTCCTGCATATACAACTTGGGCACTGCGTTGGAGATAAGCAGAAACCATCTGTGCTGATGGCGCTTGTGTAGCGATCGCCTTAGCATCTTCCCAAGTCAAGGTGCTGCTAGAACCTACTCCTTGACGGACATTCCCGCTTCTTGCAGCACCCGCTAAGATTTGGATCACATCTGTACCCAATGCTTGGATCTGTTGCTCAACCCCCTTTTGCACTCCCTGACCGACAGAAGTAATGGCAATAACTGAAGAAATCCCAATAATCACGCCCAACATAGTTAGACCTGTGCGTAATTTGTTACTCCACAAAGTCTCTGCCGCCATTGTCAAGATTTCCAGCAATGGTACTGTGCGGGTATTCTTAGCTTTGTAAAAGCCCTTAAATATCTTAAACATAAGGTTTTATTTAAAACTCACTTTAAGGGGAACCACCGCCTTGAGAACGACCACCGCCAGAACCGCCGCCGGAACGACCTCCGCCTCCTCCGGCTCCTCCACCTCCACCTAGACCAGGGAAAACTCCTCCTCTTGGTGTTGATTGCGGGCGCGATCCTGGTGGGAAACTGAGCAATACCCTTTCGTCTCCTGTCAATCCAGACTTAACTTCGGTAAAATTATTCGCGGTGACGCCAGTCTCAATGCGAGTGAACACAGGTCTGTTATTTTTTCCTTGCACAAACACACCTGTGGCATTTTCTTGGCGCACCACTGAAGCTGTTGGCACTACTAAAACATTTTCCACTTGACCGACTTGAAAATCTACTTCCGCATTCATCCCAGACCGCAATAGTCTTTGAGGGTCCAAAAGTGATACTCTCACTTCAAAACTGGTGACGTTTTGCTCTACTATTGCTTGGGCAGCAATTTGGCTGACTTTACCTTCAAAGGTTTTTCCTGGGTAGGCATCTGCTTTAATCGAGACTTTTTGACCAAGGCGGGTTTTGGAAATATTTGTTTCCGCTAAATTTGCGACAACTTCATTTGTTGAAGCTAGAGACAAGATTGAAGAAGAAGAAGAAGAAGCTACTTCACTACTGGCTGTTGTAGGTGTCACGAAAGCGCCTGGATCAGCAAACTTCTTAGTCACCACACCATCAAAGGGGGCGCGAATTACCGTGTCATTGATTTCGGCTTGGATGTTTTGCAGCGATCCACGAGCAGATGTTACCTGGGCGCGGGCTGCGTTAATATCTTCTTGGCGCGTTCCGGCTTTCAGAAGCGCCAAAGCTTGCTGTCTCTGCTTCACCACAGCTCGGGCTTGCTCGATGTCTTCTGGACGTGACCCAGCTTTTTGCAACCCCAGTGCTTGCTGTACTTCATTTACACTAGCTTGGGCGCTGTCGCGAGTGGCACGGTTTTGGTTAAGAGTCTGAAGGGAAATACCACCAGCATTGTAAAGTTGCTGATTACGAACAAAATCATCTTCTGCTTGGCGAAGGGTGGCTTGAGCGCTTTGCAAGCGGGCCTGTGCTTGGGCAATATCTTGAGAGCGATTGCCTGCTTGTACCTTTTGCAGATTCGCCTCAGCTTCGTCTAATACTCCTTGTGCTTGAGCAATATCTTGAGGGCGATTACCTGCGATCGCCTTTTGCAAATTCGCCTCGGCTTGTGCCAATTGTCCTTGAGCGGAGGTAAGCTGCCCCCGCAGGTTGGAATCATCCATGTAAGCGACAATCTGTCCTTGTTTGACAATATCTCCTTCCTTTACCAGCAGTGTTTTCAAGATACCTGAATTTTTCGGGCTGAGGTTGATTGACCGCTCAGGCTTGACCGTTCCGTTCGCTGAAACTGTGATTGTTAAACTCTGCCTTTCTACAGGCTTTGTCAGCACCCGACGTCTGGCTTCTTGACGGGAAACAACTCTTACTTGGTAATAAACTCCATAGCCAATTCCACCCAAAAGGCAAAGAGCAATTAGCCAAGAGAGCCAATTACGTCTGCCCTTTTTTTTCTTTACCTCTGGAACCAAAAGTGAGGAATCTACGGTATTTGATGTATCAATTTTCATCTCTATTTTGTCTATAAAGAACGGCTACCGAGCTAGTTATTCACGGCTAAAACTATAACCTGGTAGCCCTAATACTGACAATTATTTTGAGTTATTGGTGTTTTAAAGGTTTATTTGCAGTACCAATCCACTAGGAAGTCTGTAGTAACCATCACGCTCTCTAACTAATCTCCCAGCAGGAACAATTTCCTGATTGGGAAGAAGAATATCCCCGTTGGGAAGTCTGAAATAACCTTGATTACGCAGTCTGGCTATGGATCTAGCAGGAATAATTTGCCCATTGGGATATCTAATGTCACCATTACCAAGTCTGACTACTCTGCTATAGGGTTCGTTGTCACGGTTCCAATTGCCCCGATCTCTAGAGTTTCTGACTTCTCCAGGATAGGATCTGCCGTCGCGGTTCCAATTACCCCTGTCTCTAAGGTTTCTGACTTCTCCAGGATTAGATCTGCCGTCACGGTTCCAATTGCGCCTGTCTCCAGGGTTGCTGTCTTCTCTATAGTTGCGTCTGCCGTCGCGATCCCAATTTTGATCACGTTCAGCAACAACGTAGACTTTTGTCTGGGCACTTGCAGGCGCAGTCAAGATAGTGGGAACAATGATTAGAGCAGCAGCAGCTAAGACTATCGATACACGGTTTGCTTTTAACATGGAATTGACTCCTTATTTACATTAAAGTTCTATTTTGCTGAGGTTCCGATTCAGTAATTTAAACAGTTGCTTTTGTTTTGGCATCAAGATGTCTAATATTTACTATCTCGTATAAATTCATACATAATAATTATTGCTCAAAAAGTCAAAACCGATGTATGACGAAAGTCACTAGTAATTCCAGACTGATGTATGACGAAAGTCACCAGTTTTCTAATGGGGAGTGGGGAAGGAAAGACGCCAGAAAATATTTCTAAAAATCTTTTTGCGTCCCCGTGTAAGAGCGTCATTGCGTCAGTTTACTTAATCCTGGCTTGGTGCAATTCCTTGCCAGACTATATCCACAAGACTCTGGACAAATGCTGATATTTCCGTGGCCCGATCTCCAGAATTTAAGTAAGTTTCTATTCCTGATTCAGCAGTTGTCATACTGACTTTAGATGACATCTGCTCTAAGAAAACATAGTTCATCAGCGATCCTAGTAAAATATGAGCCACTGTCTGGGGATCGCAAGGGCGAAGGCGATCTTGGTTGATCTCACGCTCTAAGAAAGCAGTCAGTACTTTGACATCTCGCATGGGTTTTGGTTCTTTACCTCCAAGTTCTGCGATCGCATTGCCTCGCGATCGCAGCATCATGATCCGAGGCAGCACTTCGCGATAAAATTCCATAATCTGGAGACAAATATTGATTAGGTTTTCTTTGAGATCGCCTTTACCACAAAGAGATTCCAACTCGTTCACCCACAGGGGTTTTTCTGGAATTCCCATCGCCGCAAAAAATAATTCTTCTTTCGTTGAGAATCGCTTGAAAATTGAAGCTTCAGAAATACCAGCTTGTTGAGCAATTTCTAAGGTTGAAGCACCAAATCCTTGTTGCAAGAAAACTTGCCGAGCCGCTTCTAAGATTTGCTGATTGGTGATTCTAGGTATCCGAGGCATAAATAAGTAAGTAGTTACTTATTAATTTATTGCCTTTGTGCTTGGGATGTCAAGAACTAATGACGTAAGATTTTACTGCCGTCAACAGCCCAGATCGTTTAAGCTAGCTGAAAGATTCTTTGATTAGTGGCTTAAAGGCGGTAGTGTGCCTAAATATGTTCGTTTGATTTCTCTTCTAATGGTTTGTAGTTTGTGGAGTATGCCACAAGCCGCTAACGCGCAGGCATTAATACCCCATACATTGCAAGTAGATGCAGAGAAGCAGGGGTTGAGGTTGGCACAGGAAGCAGCTCAACTCGCTCAGTTTCAACAGGTTGAATTAGCTTTGCCACTAGCGCGGCTGGCTAGTAACCTGGCTTCTAAAAATGAGAAGGTGTGGTTGCTCTTAGGTGGATTGCAGCTACAAACTAAAGACTTTGACGCAGCGATCGCTAGCCTGAAAAAAGCTCAATCTATCAACCCCAAAAATGGTGAGATTCTGTTTGCTTTGGGTTCAGCTAATTTTCAGCAGAAAAATTACCAGGCATCTGTTGTCAATTACCAAGACGGTTTGAAGTTAAAACCCAATGATCCAGAAGGGTTATTTAATTTGGGTAATTCTTACTTTCTGCTGGGTCGATTCCCAGATGCGATCGCACAGTACAATAAAGCCGTCTCCCAAGATAAAAAATTCTGGCCGGCGCTGAACAATATTGGCTTAATCAACTACGAACAGGGTGATACCCCTGGAGCAATTAAGCGATGGCAATCTGCTGTAACCCTTGAGAAGCAAGCCGCAGAACCTTTATTGGCCTTGGCAGTGGCACTGTATACTAAAGGCGATCGCCAACAAGGACTAACCTTTGGAGAAGCTGCACTCCGCATCGATCAGCGCTATGCTAGTTTGGATTTTCTCAAAGAAAATCTCTGGGGCGATCGCCTACTGTCTGATACGAAAAAATTCCTAGAATCACCCCGTATTCAAGCAGCCCTACTGCAACGAGATAACTCATCATCAGCCCCTGAACAACAGCCTACCCAATAGGAATGCTGAGTTAGGAGTTAGGAGTTAGGAGTTAGGAGTTAAAAGTTAAGAGTTAAAAGTTAGGAGTTGGCAGTTCAATATTTCAACTCCTCACTCATAACTTTCCTATTACTACTTGCTTAATGGCACCTTTTCGTAGTACATATATACTAAAGAAAATCCAGGAATACTCGCCCAAAAACGTTTTTGGGCGAGTATTCCTGAAATAAGTCGTTAATTCTCAGTGGTCGTCTGTGGGTAGAAGTGCGATGATTTGGTCAACAAACAGTTGATGGTCAACAACTGGCTTAGAAATGTAGCCATCAGCGCCGCTTTGCTTGAGAAAGTTCTCGCGATCGCCTTCCATAGCATGTGCCGTCACCAAAATAATAGGTAAGTTTGCTGTTTTTGGATCAGATTTTAACATTTGTGTAATCTTGATTCCATCAACGGACTTACCTTGGTAAACACTTCTAGACAGAGAAACATCCATCAAAATTAGGTCTGCTTCTCCAGATTGGGCAATTTTTATGACTTCTTCGACATTTTCAGTGTGTTTCACACCCAAACCGCCACGCTTGGACAAAATCTTGGAAAAAACGCGAGCATTAATTAAATCGTCTTCGACAATTAAAACAGTTTTCATGAGAATTTTACTTATAGAGGTGAGGGAATTCAAGAATTCAAAAATTCAAAATTAACAAATGCAATCATGGTAAGTATCATGGCTACTAAGTGTATATAGATTATACTCGTGTGATCCTTTTTAATAGTCAATGTGCATCCTGGTCATCAAGGATGATACTACTGCTTTTTCTTCTGTAACCATCAAAATTTTGTTATGAATCCTATTTGATCCGTTATGCTGTGGTTGCTGCAATATTGGGTTCCGCCGGCTTTTGTGTAGTTAAATTTCAGGGAAAAAACTCATGGCAAAACAGTTAAACCTTCTCTCAACGGGACAGGTCATTACAACAGCCCTGCACACGGAGATGCAACGGTCTTATCTAGAATATGCCATGAGCGTGATTGTCGGGCGAGCGCTACCAGACGTGCGTGATGGCTTAAAACCAGTGCATCGTCGCATTCTGTATGCAATGCACGAACTTGGTTTAATACCAGATAGACCTTATCGAAAATGTGCCCGTGTAGTAGGTGATGTGTTAGGTAAATACCATCCTCACGGCGACCAATCAGTTTACGATGCTTTAGTAAGGCTGGTGCAGGACTTTTCTAGCCGCTATCCTTTACTAGCAGGACACGGTAACTTTGGCAGCGTCGATAATGACCCGCCAGCGGCGATGCGCTACACAGAAACGCGCCTCGCACCCATCAGCCATGAGGGAATGCTGACAGAAATTGGCGAAGAAACTGTGGAATTTGTCGGGAACTTTGATAATTCCCAGCAAGAACCAACGGTGCTACCCGCTCAGTTGCCGTTTCTGTTGCTGAATGGCTGTTCTGGTATTGCTGTGGGCATGGCGACAAATGTACCACCGCACAACTTGGGGGAAATTGTCGATGGGTTAATTGCCTTTATCGACAACCCAGATTTGTCAGATGAAAAGTTATTCGAGTTAATTCCAGGGCCAGACTTTCCCACTGGTGGGGAAATAATTGGTGAGACTGGAATTCGGGAAGCATACACCACAGGTAAGGGTGGGATTTTACTGCGGGGAGTTGCGACTCTAGAAGAAATTCCAGCCACTAAGGGAAGCAAGCGACGGACGGCAATTATCATTACAGAATTGCCATATCAAGTGAATAAGGCTGCCTGGATTGAGAAGGTAGCGGACTTAGTAAATCAAGGTCGCCTGCAAGGAATTTCTGATCTTCGGGATGAGAGCGATCGCGAAGGGATGCGGGTAGTAATTGAACTCAAACGCGATACCAATCCCCAAGAAGTTCTCCAGCATTTATATCACCAAACTGCTTTGCAAATGACTTTTGGGGCAATTCTTCTAGCAATAGTAGATGGACAACCCCGCCAGTTAAGTTTGCGTCAACTGTTGCAGGAGTTTTTGAGTTTCCGAGAACAGACGCTGAACCGTCGCTACAATTACGAGTTGGGGAAGGCCCAAAGTCGTGTGCAGTTGGTGGAAGGTTTACTCAAAGCACTATCTAATTTGGATCAGGTAATTGAAATTTTACGGCAAGCTCCCGATGGAAGTACGGCAAAAATAAATCTTTGTAGCAGACTGGATTTGAGTGAGGTACAAGGAGATGCAATTTTGGCTATGCCATTGCGCCGCCTCACCAGTTTAGAACAGCAAAATTTGCAGCAGGAATTTGAGCAGCTAAGTGAACAAATTAGATTGTTAGAGCAATTGCTCAATGATCGCCGAGAATTACTCAAGGCGCTGAAAAAAGATTTGCGATCGCTCAAGCGCAAGTACAGTGATCCGCGGCGGACAAAACTAGCGCCTACCAGTAGCGAGACAAGGATACAAGAGGATAAAGGGATAAGGGGACAAGGAGTAGAGGATGGTGAGGAAAATCCAAAATCCAAAATCCAAAATCCAAAATTAGAACAGCCAGCAGAGGAAGCGGTTTTAGAGTTTACCCAACGGGGTTATGTCCGCCGCACTCAGCCATCTGGGAGAAAGTCAAAAGCTGAAAATGGTCTACATGATAATGACTTCATTATCCAAACAGTGTTGACCAATACAGAGAAAGACTTGCTAATACTAACTGCTGGCGGCAAAGTCTACCCTGTGAATGTGGGAGAAATTCCCCCAACCACTGGACGTTCTCCACGGGGAAAACCTTTGATTACTATGCTCAGTAGTACTGCTCAAGGTGCTCAAGAAGCTGTGGTCAGCCGCTTTTTGCTCCCGGAAAATCTTGAAACTAGCCAGATGATTCTTTTAACAAAACAGGGACGAATTAAGCGTCTGTCTCTGGGAGAATTTACTGACCTGACTCGGCGCGGAATCACGATTTTGAAGCTCAAAGACGATGATGAATTGTCATTTACCCAGTTCACCACTCCAGGGGAGCATCTGATTTTAGCTAGTTCAGGTGGGCGACTGTTGCG
The DNA here is from genome assembly GCF_937863485.1 of uncultured Nostoc sp. Taxonomy (GTDB): domain Bacteria; phylum Cyanobacteriota; class Cyanobacteriia; order Cyanobacteriales; family Nostocaceae; genus Nostoc. Next base: position 115,731 of record NZ_CALMFY010000014.1, read on the forward strand.
CTTTGCAGTCAATGATGAACAATTACCGATTATGGGTCGCACAGCGATGGGTTTACAAGCATTTCGGCTATTGAAAAATCAGCAAATGGTTGGCTGTGTCACTGTCGCCAAAGATGACCAGCTGCTGTTAGTTACTCAAGAAGGATATGCAAAGCGGATGGCTGCGAGTCAGTTAAGAGCGGCTAATCGCGGTGATTTAGGCACGCAAGCGCTGAAATTTGCCAGCAAAACCGACAACTTAGCTGGTATGGTCATGGCGATGCCTTCTCTACGAGACGCTACGCGAACGGCGGGCTACGCCAACGCATCTGGCGAGATAGCTTTAGTGACGAATAAAGAGCGGGTAGTGCGGATACCTGTGGAAACAGTGCCAATCTTAGGTAGAGATGTCAAAGGTGAAAGCATCCTCCAACTCAACCGCGATGAAAAAATCATCACCGTCGCTGAAGTGCGAACTTAATCAAGGTGAGTTTCTATTTTTGTAGGGCTTGCCTCGAAAAGAAGTCTCCGACTGGGAATGTCTTTCGAGAGGGCTGCCGCCTCCCAAATTGGCAGCATAAAATATTGAGATAGTGCTTACCTAAGCTAGATTTAGATCCCCGACTTCTTGAAGAAGTCGGGGATCTGAGCAGCAACTTTTGCTTAGGGATTTCCAACAAATAAATTATCCAATCTTGTGGGGGATTTTTTTATTTGGAAGTCCCTTAAGTAAACTTGACACTCTGCGGTCTGTTCGCCCAAAGGGCTGTAGGGAGAAGACGCGCAGATTCTTCAAGATTCCCTTAAAAAGGATAGTCAAATATCCCCCTAAACGCTCAAAACAACTACTAATACGACCAATCCAAAAAAATATTTGACAATTGATATCAATAAGCTAATATTGTCTATGATGCTAAAAATCCAAATAGTATTTTTCTACCTCTGTAAATCTAACTGAAGGCAGATGTTTTTATGTGTATAAATCGCTATTTCTACTTATGTCAAGCTATGGAAACAAAAATATAAAAAATGTTGCTTTTACGAAAATATTTGTTATATTAGTTTACATAAAGCAACAAACCTTAAGAATCAAATTTGGAGTTCCAGCCATGACAAATGCAAGCACAACAAAAGTAACTACTCCTATAATTGAAGATCGCAACGCTTGGCGCTGGGGCTTCACCCCACAAGCAGAAATCTGGAACGGTCGCTTGGCAATGATTGGCTTTTTGGCAGCCGTTTTGGTTGAGCTTTTTTCTGGTCAAGGCTTTCTACATTATTGGGGCATCCTATAAGTTTTAATATTCAATATGACCTATAAATAAAAAAACCTGGAGTGCTAATTCACTACCAGGTTTTTTATTTGTTTGTGATTAGTCATTCGCTTTAAACAAATGACTAATGACTAATAATTACCGAATATATTCCTTGAGAACGCTGTTGCGATTTGGATGGCGTAACTTGCGGAGTGCTTTCGCCTCAATTTGACGAATCCGTTCGCGGGTGACATTGAAAATCTGTCCAATTTCCTCAAGGGTCTTCATCCGACCATCATCCAAGCCGTAACGCAGTCTGAGGACATCTCGTTCACGGGGACTGAGACTGTCGAGGACTTTTTCAAGGTCTTCGCGCAGAAGATTTTTGGAAACTTGGTCTTCTGGTGTCTCACCATCGGATTCAATAAAATCGCCCAATCGAGAATCTTCTTCTTTCCCAATGGGCGTTTCTAGTGAAATGGGTAACTGGGCGGATTTAGCAATAAACCGCAACTTCTCAATGGTCATTTCCATGCGAGTGGCGATTTCTTCTTCGGTGGGTTTGCGACCCATTTCTTGAGACAGCAGCTTGGTAGTTTTCTTAATCCGAGAGATGGTTTCGTAGAGGTGAACTGGAAGGCGAATAGTGCGGGATTGATCTGCGATCGCGCGGGTAATTGCTTGACGAATCCACCAAGTAGCGTATGTAGAGAATTTGTAACCTTTTTCGTGGTCAAACTTTTCAGCGGCGCGAATCAAACCGAGACTGCCTTCCTGAATCAAATCTTGGAATGACAAACCACGATTCATGTATTTCTTAGCAATTGAAACCACAAGACGCAGGTTAGATTGCACCATCTTGTCTTTCGCCCTGCGACCAACATGCAGGCGATAACGAAAGGCTGGTAGTGGTAGTTGCACTGCTTCTGCCCATTCACTATCTCGAGGATCGCGATCCAACTGTTCTGAGAGTCTTTCCCGCACCCTCTCTAATTCCAGCAAATCGGCTATTTTCCGCGCCAATTCAATTTCTTCGTCTGCCCGCAACAGCCGAATTCTCCCAATTTCTTGCAAGTAAAGCCGAATTGAATCTTCAGTGTAGTGCTTTTTCTTGCTTTGTGTCCGACGACGCGATTTAGCGGCTTTTCCAGACTTTGCGTCGTCCTCATCAGACTGAGGCTCTAAAAATTCATCGTCACCTTCATCGATGATCAGCAAGTCCTCTTCATCGTCTATTAAGAGTTCTTCTAACTCGAGCTCAGGCTGATTCATTATTTCTAGGTCAGGCTGATAGCTTTCGAGTACGTTGTTAGCCTGGTTCATGCCGCGTTCCTCATGCTCCTTGCAGAATCAATTACTCAAGATGTGTTTACTGCTCTTTTAAACGAGCTAGTTGTCAATCGAAAATAAGCTTTTTGGCAGATTTGCCAGAAATATTTTCGGACGTTTTGCACCTCCAGTCGGAGGGTTTTTTAGTTTAGTTTAAGCAACTACTAAAGGTGACTTACTCACCTTAGTAAATGTTATATGTGTTGCTATCACATATTGCTTTCAACTAACTGATCAAAAAAAAGACTCGCCTTTATCAAAAAACTTGCCACTCTATACAAACAAATTCAGACTTTTGGCAGATTTTCCTATAAAGACTCTTCCGATTGTAGCCTGTTTCACAGAAATTGCACTCTTTTTGTGTATTAATCATGAACTCCCACAGCAATTGTTAGCCACCATTACCAAAAAGACATTAAAAACGGGAATTATACCCTGAAATTTTTTCTCCACTTTTCGGAATTGCAGTGACGCTCTTATTACATTACGAAGTAAGTACGCTTGCTTTGTCCGAATTTCATGTATTTTACACAACATTAATTACTTAGAAAGAGGGCATTGGAGGTTAATTCAGACGACAAGTCTTAATTTATCCATTTTTACATTTCCTTCATAAATTACGCATTCCTTAGACTAAAGCAGGTCTTGACCTTGGGTAAATACAACAAGGGTGATGGTGCTTGCCTGAAAGCAGTTAACCTTCTGCGTACTAATTACCTTAACTGAGGAGTTGAGGCTGTGGCATAATCAACCTGATAGCAGATCAATTTAGGTTTAACTAATTCGGCCTTATTCACAGGTTAGCGCACTGTGGCGATTTCAGCCCTATGAAACTTGACAAACTCTTCTTATTGTATACAAAGATATTTTAATCAATTCAAAAACGATTTGTCTGCGAACTTACCAATATAGTCCTATTTAAGACAAAAGTTTATTAGATACATACGATACAATAGCGATCGCGACCGTAGTACATGAAGATATTAACAAGTTTTCAGCCAGATGGTGCCTGCTTCCAACAGCCATCACCTCGAACAGAGAGAACCCAGAAGATTGCCTAATGATTTGGTTACAAAGCTTTTTTGCGTAATTAAATTGTAAATTTAAATACTTTTGTTTCGGTAATTTTCTGTCATCTTATTATCAGAAATCCTCAAGATATTTAATTAATTGCTGTTTGATAAATGATATTCAGTTATTTTCTTAAAGCATAACAAATGTGTTTATAACTGGTGGGCCAAATTAATTAGCCAGTCAGTGCAGAAAGTATTGTCTGACTAAATTTCCAATAAAGTTGGTAGTTTTGCTAACAATAAAAATTGAACTTTTGTAAAATATTGACAATAAGCAAATTATATGAATATGAGCACTCATTTAACGCCCTTCTCACATTGCCAGAGGCTAGTACGCCACGGCGGAAATAGAGCAACCGTTTAAAAACCCTAAAGAGCTTATTCCGTAATACTTTTGACTTTTGACTTCCGCCTTGCGGTACTAGCGCCTGCCGTAGGATGCCCGAACGCAAGTGCATCTTTTCTCTTGAGAAGGGCTGTAGGGAGAAGACCGCGCCCGTTCCCCTTAAAAAGGCTTGCTCTAATTCCCTCCTTTTTAAGAAGGGTTAGGGAAGATCAAGCCTTAACGCAGGCGTATTGGAATATAAAGTCTTTACCAAAAGTCTGTTCCAGGAATCTTAATCAATACTTGAAAGCCACAGATTCCCGACAACTTTTACGAAGTCGGGGATCTTGTTTTTTACGAATGATTTAGGACTGCTATAGATTAAATGGGATGTAGACACTATAAAAAAGGTAATGGGCGATACGTTTTTACCCATTACCAATGTCACAAATTATTGGAGTAGTGTTAGGGAATTGATATTAGATATCTAGATCGGTGAAGTTGAGCTTAGAACCATAAGTTTCGATGAATTCTCGTCTGGGTGCAACACGATCGCCCATTAAAATTGTGAAGATGCGATCAGCTTCTGCGGCATCCTCAATTTCGACTTGCTTCATTTTGCGAGTCTCTGGGTTCATGGTGGTGTCCCAGAGTTGTTGTGGCATCATTTCACCCAAACCTTTGAAGCGTTGGATGGTATAGTTAGCGTTAGCAGGGAATTTGGCGATTGCTTGATTTTTTTCGCGATCGCTATAGCAGTACTCATGATTACGTCCCCGTTCTACTTTATACAGTGGGGGACAAGCAATATAAATAAAGCCTTGTTCGATCAGCGATCGCTGATATCGATAGAAGAATGTTAACAACAAAGTCCGGATGTGCGCTCCATCTACGTCAGCGTCCGTCATGATCACTATGCGGTGATAGCGCAGTTGAGTGGAATCGAATTCATCACCTTTGACACCTAAACCAAGTGCTGTAATTAACGCTTGGACTTCGTTATTTTTATAGATTTTAGCATCGTCGGTTTTTTCAATGTTGAGAATTTTACCACGTAGAGGCAAGATAGCTTGAGTGCGGCGATCGCGCCCTTGTTTGGCACTCCCACCGGCTGAATCCCCTTCCACGATAAATATCTCAGATTCACTGGGGTCACGAGAACTGCAATCTGCCAATTTGCCAGGTAACGGCGAAGATTCCAGTACTGATTTGCGTCGAACTAATTCCCGCGCATGACGCGCTGCTTCTGCAGCTTTGAAAGCTTGGATAGCTTTATCTAAAATTGAGTCTGCGATCGCAGGATGAAATTCTAGGTATTCGGTGAGGACTTCTCCCACCAGAGAATCAACAATTCCTCTAACTTCGGTGTTACCGAGTTTAGTCTTGGTTTGTCCTTCAAATTCTGGGTCTGGGACTTTAACGGAAATAACCGCAGTTAGACCTTCGCGGACGTGTTCACCACTGAGGTTTGGTTCATTCTCTTTAATTTTATTGCGCTTGCGGGCGATCGCATTTAATGTCCGAGTCAGAACTGCTTTCAACCCTTCTAAGTGCGTACCACCATCAACGGTACGAATGTTGTTGGCAAAACCCAGCACATTATCCGTGTAAGCATCAGTACACCACTGCAAAGAAACTTCCACTTGTACATTGTTCCGTTCCCCCTGCACATAGATAATTTCTTCATGCAGCGGCTGCTTCTCACGGTTCATGTAAGCGATGTATTCTTTAATACCACCCTTGTAATTGTAGGATTCTACTTTCGGTGTATCGCTTTTTAGCAGTTCTAAACGATGGTCAGTAAAGGTAATTTTGACACCTGCATTCAGATACGCCAACTCCCGTAGGCGACCTGATAAAGTGATGTAATCAAACTCAATATTAATTGTAAAGATTTGGGTATCTGGCTTAAAGGTGACAGAAGTTCCGGTTCTAGCTTCTTTGTAAGGCTTGACTTGCAATTCTGTAACTGGGATACCGCGTTCATAGCGTTGAATATGAACCTTTTTATCTCGCCAAACCGTAACTTCTACAACCTCAGATAGGGCATTAACAACAGAAATACCAACCCCGTGCAATCCTCCAGAAACTTTGTAACCACCGCCGCCAAACTTACCACCAGCGTGCAGTACCGTCATCACGGTTTCCAAAGCCGATTTCCCCGTGCGCGAGTGAGTATCAATGGGAATACCGCGACCATCATCTGTTACAGTCACGGAACCATCAGCGTTGAGATCCACCTCTATATGGGTGCAATAACCCGCTAAAGCCTCATCGATTGAATTGTCCACCACCTCGTAAACTAAATGGTGGAGTCCTCGCGGCCCGGTAGTACCGATGTACATTCCTGGTCGTTTGCGGACGGCTTCCAGACCTTCCAGAACTTGAATCTGATCGGCACTGTAACTGCTCGTCATGTAAACTCTCCTGATGCGTGGGGTTGAACTCGCCAAAAGGCAAATGAAAGTCAAAACACTCCAAAATTGTAACACAAAAGCCTTGCTGGCGTCTGTAGGGCATTTTCAAGAGAAGTTTATACAGGGGTTGCACTGCCGTGGAAGAGGACGAGGATGAGCCGGATAAGGGAGATGAGGAAGAAATGACTAAATTAATTGTGATATGTGGGGCGACGGCAACGGGTAAGTCAGGTTTAGCTTTGGCTTTGGCAATGCGGTTGGGTTCTGTAATTCTCAGTGCCGATTCTCGTCAAGTTTACCGTGAGTTTGATATTGGTACGGCTAAAGCAACTGTGGTTCAACAAAAATTAGTGCCGCACTATCTAATAGATATCTGCGATCCAACAGAGATGATGACAGTAGCAGACTACCAGGGGCAAACACAAGCTTTAATTGCTTCTGTTGATGTTACACCACTTTTACTAGTTGGTGGTACTGGTTTATATATACGCTCTATTGTCCAAGGGATGAGAATTCCTAGAGTCGCACCGCAAATAGAATTGCGATCGCAACTTGAATCTCTCGGTCAGCCTCAACTCTACGCAATGTTACAACAAGTTGACCCTGTTGCAGCACAAAAAATTCATGCTCATGATTCAGTGCGAACTTTAAGGGGATTAGAGGTATATTATGTTACTGGATATCCAATTTCAGAACAACAAGGGGAGAATCCACCAAATTATCCAATTTTGCAAATAGGTTTGGATTGCGATGTTGAAAAGTTGAGAAATCGGATTAAACAGCGTACCGAGCAAATGATAGCAGATGGTTTGGTCGCTGAAGTGGAGTATCTTTGTCAAAAATATGGCGCTGATTTGTCTTTGTTGAATACTTTGGGTTATCAAGAAATTAAGCAATATTTGGCTGGGGATATTTCTTTCGATGAAGCGAAAGAATTAACAATTTTGCATACACGGCAATTTGCCAAGCGACAACGCACTTGGTTTCGAGCATATCCGCAAATTGAATGGTTTGATGCAGATGATCCTGATTTATTAGAAAAGGTTTGGCATCGGATAAATGAGTTTATAAGTTGCACAAATTCCTAATAATTTTTTGCTCATGTAAAGACGTAAAAAAACTTTGCGTCTTTACAGCGAGTCTTCTAGAGAGTGTCGGGATCTACGCCCATAGCCCGTAGCCTATCTGCTAGTAATTGGATGCGTTGTTCTGCTTGTTCGGCACGTTGTCGTTCCTGTTCAGCGCGTTCATCCCCAGTCAGCAAAACAGTACCATCTTGGTAGCACCAGCGTAACCAAGTATCTTGTCTATCTTCAAATGTACTTTCCCACAAAGTTACGCCTAAACCAACTTGTTCTAACCAATTTTCTGAAGTTTCAAAGTAGCGCCTTCCCCTAAGTTCATAAACGCGTAGTACTTGTTCTCCTAATTGCTGATTCGGATCATATACGATGTAGTAACTTGCCCGCATATGTTCATAAATTTGCAGCTTTTTGCCCAGTTCATCACCTTCTTTGTTAGAGACAATTTCGAGGACAACTTCTGGTGGTTTGCCAAAACGCCAAACCATATAACAACGATTTTGTTTCTCCCACCAATTTTCAGGTACTTGGACATCTAAGCTGAGAAATATATCAGGTACAATTGCAGGTTGTCCGTCTGTATGGTAGATGCCGACATTTGCTGCTGCTAAAAAAGTCTGCTGCTGTAGAGAACTATAAAGAGATCCAACCAAGAGGCGTTGTTGTTTTTCCGAAGCAAAATTGTCCACAGGTGTATCATCTTCAGTCACTAGCTGGTTGGCATCTGGCACATAGTAATCATCATTATTGATTAGAACTTGCTGAACCATGACTTTATGCAGTATTTGAGAGCGTTATTTCTAGGTTAGTTGATTGGGGATGGGAAGGTGCACTGACTCAATATTTTATACTGAAAAATTGTGAGGAGTAGTCATCAATGGAATCTTTTTCAGAACTTGTGAACTTAAGCAAGCAATAACAGTGTGTCACCCCAGACACCATTGGCTTACAGAACTTCATGCTAGCTAAAGATGAGTGCGAACGCCTACCATCCAACCATCTAAATTATTGCTAAAGATGCGTGCGATTGATTTAGGATTGCTATAGTTGTAGATTATTCACTCGCTGTTGAGTTTCGATTAAATTAAGAAGCGACGAGCTTAAATTTAGCTTACCAAGCTGAGATTTTATTTGTAATTCCCAGACACTAGCCATGCTAACTACCCAAAAATTGTTAGTATCAATTAATAAATTTCTAACTCTGTGGGATAGTTTCTCTGGGTTTCCTGCTGACCAAATAATTACGTGAGTGTCTAATAACAGTTTCATCCCTCACTTTCACCTAACCACAATTCATCAAGTAAAGGTTCATTAAAATCATCACTTATCCAAATCTTACCTTGGTTTAAACCTAGTACACGTTTCTGGGGTGGTTGTTGGGGTTGAGGATATTTTTGTGCTAGAAATTCCACAAAATCTAGCACCTGTTGTTGCTGTTCTGGTGCTAGGGTTTGCAGCTTTGCAATTAATTTTGAGGTGGAATCTAAAACTTGGTAAGTCATTTCACCCTCTCCTGTTAAATATCTGACTTTATGTTACTTTAACCCCATAATTAACTTAATATCGGATTTTAGGATGATTCAACGCACTTGTTAAGAGACATCGCATCTTCCGTACTCAAATCAGGCGATCGCACTTACTTTACATCAAATGCGTAGACGCAAAGCGGCTGGTCATCAAACATCGCTTTTTACTCACTCTTAGCTGCTATTTTTGCAACAATAGTAATTAAAGCGTCCCCAAAAAGCCTGCAATACGCCATACATCTACCTTGAACTTTAAAAAACTATGCTTACCCAAGATAAAAAACAACTCAACTGGAAACCCATTATCAAAGCATTCGAGGCTGTCCTTGGTAAAAATGGTGTTGTCCAACGCCGCGAAGAACTCATTACCTATGAATGTGATGGTTTAACTGGCTATCGCCAACGTCCGGCTGTGGTGGTGTTACCCAGAACTACAGAACAAGTTGCCCAAGTGGTGAAGATATGCAATCAATATTCTATCCCCTTCATCGCCCGCGGTTCTGGCACTGGTCTATCTGGGGGCGCTTTACCAGCGAAGGATTCTATTTTAATTGTCACTTCTTTAATGCGGCAAATCCTCAGCATTGATTTGGAAAACCAACGGGCGATTGTTCAACCAGGGGTGATTAATAGTTGGGTAACACAAGCTGTTAGTGGTGCTGGTTTTTACTACGCTCCTGATCCATCTAGTCAAATTATCTGCTCTATTGGGGGTAACATTGCCGAAAATTCTGGTGGCGTCCATTGTCTCAAGTATGGAGTCACCACTAACCACGTTTTAGGATTAAAAATTGTCACGCCAGAAGGGGAAATTATTGATTTAGGCGGACAAATTCCAGAAATGCCTGGTTATGATTTAACAGGTGTGTTTGTTGGTTCTGAAGGCACTTTAGGAATTGCCACAGAAATTACTTTGCGAATTCTCAAAAGTGCAGAATCAATTTGTGTGTTGCTGGCAGATTTTACTAGCATTGAAGCTGCTGGAGCAACTGTTTCTGACATCATCAGTGCTGGAATTATTCCTGGTGGCATGGAAATGATGGATAACTTCAGCATCAATGCAGTTGAAGATGTTGTAGCAACTAATTGTTATCCCCGCGATGCTACTGCTATTTTACTAATAGAAATTGACGGTTTAGAAGTGGAAGTTGCAGGGAATAAGCAGCGAGTTACCGAAATTTGTAAAAAGAATGGGGCGCGTAATGTCACTTCTGCTACTGACCCAGAAACCCGATTGAAATTATGGAAAGGACGCAAAGCAGCTTTTGCTGCGGCTGGCCATTTAAGTCCAGATTATTATGTACAAGACGGTGTAATTCCTCGGACTCAGTTACCTTATGTTCTACATGAGATTAAGACATTAAGTGAACAATATGGTTATCGAGTTGCTAATGTATTTCATGCTGGCGATGGCAATCTTCATCCGCTAATTCTTTATGATAATTCTGTACCTGGAGCATTGGAGCAAGTAGAAGAAATGGGGGGAAAAATTCTCAAACTTTGTGTCCAAGTCGGTGGTAGTATTTCTGGTGAGCATGGCATCGGTGAAGAGAAAAAGTGCTATATGCCACAGATGTTTAGCCAAGTTGATTTAGAAACTATGCAATGGGTGCGGCAAGTTTTTAATCCTAAAGGGTTAGCAAATCCTGAAAAGATATTTCCTACACCACGAACTTGTGGTGAAGCAGCAAATGCATCGGCACTTAAGCAATTTGAAGGTGTGGAAAGATTTTAATTTTCTGCAAAGGTGCATTCGTAGTTACTCTCGTTCCCTGGCAGAGCCAGGGAATGCACTTATAGGAGGCTCTGCCTCAAGTTAGTATAGGGGGTGGAGCCTCATTACCTGCATTCCCAGCTAGAGACTGGGAACGAGGGTTTGAGGCGTGCGCCTAACGTGGGTAAACCACGCACAGCATGGTCTGTTGTAAGTAGATAGACGTAATTAAATGTAAGATAAAACTTTTGTTCGTAGTGAGCGATTTATCGCTTGGTATAAGGTTTTAAGGGGCTAGAGCCGCTGACTACGAGCTTTAATTTAATTAAGCCCTTCTACTTATTTCACAGAATTAAAAATAGCGAGAATAGTCTGCTAAGGCACATTTATTAATTTACATCATGGCGTAAAATCATCATTTGTTTACATCATCCGGAGGATTACAAGTTTATTTTGTAGTTATATATATTCCGATCGCACTAGGTCACACTTATAAATGAATCGGGTTGTTCGCCGTTATATTTCTTACTTACTGTGTTTGGGATTAGTAGTCACTTTAACAGTTTTTTCACTCTCTTCAGTCTCTTCACTCCCAGTCTATTACCAAAAAACAAGTCCTTTAACTACAGAAGTTCGCGGCGTTTGGCTCACTAATGTTGCTAGTGGTGTACTATTTGTACCTTGGGGTATTAACCGTGCTCTAAATCAATTATCGGCTCTCAACTTTAACACAATTTATCCTGTAGTTTGGAACCGAGGACATACTTTTTATAAAAGTGCTGTAGCTCAAATGACTACAGGCTCAGATACTCAACCTTTGCTCAACTTCATGCACGCTGGACAGGATGTTTTAACAAAGATAGTCACACTTGCTAAAAATAAAAATTTGAGAGTCATCCCCTGGTTTGAATACGGGTTTATGACGCCCCATTATTCACAATTAGCAAGGCGTTATCCCGACTGGTTGACAATTGGGCAACAAGGTATAAAGTCTACCCAAGATGCCCCACCGGAAGAACTTGACAATGTTTTGGTAAGTAAGTTGGCTTGGTTGAATCCCTTACATCCACAAGTACAAGAGTTTATCCAAGGGCTAATTTTGGAAGTAGTTAGAGATTACAATGTGGATGGTATTCAGCTTGATGACCACTTTGGAATGCCAGTACAGTTTGGTTACGATCGCTTCACAATTGAACTCTACCAACAAGAGCATCAAGGCAAAAATCCCCCAACTGATCCTTTTAACTCAGAATGGATGCGTTGGCGAGCAGACAAAATTACTGATTTTATGGCAGAAATCTATCAAGCTGTGAAGGCAGTTAAGCCCAAAGTCAGAATATCTCTGTCTCCCAACTATCAAGCTTTTGCCTACAAATACTATTTGCAAGATTGGGAAAATTGGGTAAAAAAAGGCTTAGTTGATGAGCTAATTTTGCAGGTTTATCGAAATGACAAAAACTCTTTTATCGCTCAACTAGAACAACCATCTGTGAAATTGGCTCAAAGTCTAATTCCTGTAGAAATTGGTATATCAACAGGAACGGTGCGTAATCCTGTGAAAATCGCACAAGTTAGAGAACAGGTTCAAGCAGTGCGCGATCGCAATTTTGATGGTATCTCTTTTTTCTACTGGGAGAGTCTGTGGGGTTACATCGTACCGGAATCACCCCAACAGCGACGCAAAGCTTTTTTTGATATGTTTAATGCTAAAACTGTCAAACCATTAAAAATAAAGAAAGTTTGATGCCATTCGCGCCAGAAAATACTAGATTTAGCTTTACATTGCTGTGGACTTTCGCTACTTTTGGTGGTTTTTTATTAAGTTTACTCTTAATTGAAGTCGGCGAAAAACCAGATATTGGAGTGGTAGAAGCAGCTATCGGCGGATTTGCAATCGCACTTCCTCAAGGTTGTCTTCTGAAAGAACCTGTATTTTGTATCAGGTGGATTTTGTCAAGTCTTTTGGGTTGGAGTATCATCACCGCTATCGGTATTGGTGCGGTGGGTTGGATAGTACCTAGCACTCAGATTTTCCCTGTGAGAATCCTGTCTGGGGTGATTTATGGGGCACTTGGCGGCTTGGGGATTGGATTGGCACAATGGTTGGCAATTCCCCAGCCTATGGCGTGGCGATGGATATTTGTCTCTTCGGCAAGTTGGGCTGTTGCTGTCCCAGTGGGTTCTGCTGTGGGGATGATCTTGCGCCGCTTGACGCAGTTATTCTTCGGCGAAGTCATAGGATTAGCTATCACTTGGTTGTTGGTTGGTATCCTCACAGGAATGAATGCTCACAAATTGCGAACGTGAGTTCCCATTTCCCTACTTCTTTCCTCAGATATATTAAACAAAAACTTATTAAGAAATATAAAAATAATTGATGTATACTGATATTTACACTTAGATATATGCAAGAATCCTAAGAAACTGTAAAAAATTAATTTCAGTAAGTTTGCCCCAACCTGCAAATGTATTTTCGCCTTCAAAAAGCAGGATTTGTTAAGCTGACTCCTATTAGCTTTCCTAGATTTCTGACAAGAAGTAGAGAAAGATCCAAATTTCGATGAGCAACAGCTGACAATACTTTGCTGTAGGCGCTAAAGTGCATCTACTACAAGCGTAACGATAAGAGAGCGCCTAGAAGAGTCAGTAATACCAGAAAGGGACTCTCGCATGAATATAAATCCAGCGGAATCAACTATAAAGTTGACAAAATTATCACCTCCTCAGATTCTCTTCGGCACCGAAGTAGATGATAAAAGTAGTAGTGAGCAGTTTCTACTAAGCATGTACGATTCTGTGCAGGCATCAATATTTGTAGTAGATGTTCTAGAGGATGGAGATTTTCGGTATGTGGCACTTAATCCCACTCATGAGCCGGTGGATAGGCATTCGCTCAGATGAGCTTCGAGGCAAAAAACCAGAGGATATTCTCTCCCCCATCGATGCTGCTAAGGTGCGTCAGCATTACGCCGAGTGTGTGCACTTCGGTCAAACTATTTCTTACGAACAATGTTTGCAATTCCAGGGGGTTCCTACTTGGTGGAGTACGACTCTCACCCCACTAAGGAATGCTAATAGGATTTATCGACTGATTGGTACTAGTAGCAAGATCACCCCCGTTAAGCAAGCAGAAGCAGTCGGACTGCAAGTTGAACGGGAGCGATTGTTAGAAGCGATCGCTGGACGAATTCACCAATCTGTAGAATTAGAGACAATTCTGCATCAGACAACAATTGAACTGTGGCAGTTTTTGAATTGCGATCGCGTGCTAATTTATCGCTTCGAGGCTGATGGAAGTGGGGTAATCATTGCCGAATCAACTGTGGCTGCGAGTGATCCACTGTTGCGAAAAATGATCACCGATCCCTGCTTGGGTGGCAAACATCGAGAAGACCACAAGCAAGATTGCATTCAAGTTGTCGAGGATATTTATGTAGCCGGGTTGCATCCTTGCCATATAGATTTCCTGGCATCTTTGCAGATCAGAGCCAATTTAGTCGTGCCGATTTTCAAAGAGCAAGATATGTGGGGGCTGTTGATTGCCCAGCATTGCCACCAATCGCGTCAATGGCAGCAAACAGAAACTGACTTACTCAAGCAGTTGGCAACTCAAATCGGCATTGCTGCTAAACAGGCAGAACTTCATCAGCAGATCAAGGATCTCGAAGCAAAGTTAGAGTTGCAAAAACAGAAGCACATAAATCAGTTGCAACAGGTGCGAAACTTTGAAGCCTTGGTGCGACGCATGACAGAACAAATCCGCGACAGTCTGGATCAACCTCAGGTGTTGCAGACAGTGACTCAGGAATTAGCAGAGTTACTGAACCTTGCTCGTTGCCAAATCGAACTCTATAGCACCTGCCAAACCCTGGTAACTATTACTTACGAGTACACCACTAAGCTACCCCAATCTCAAGGATTGACCAGACAGATTGCAGATCGGCTTGAAGTTTATCAGCCGCTGTTGCAAAAACAACCATTACAATTTTTGGAAATTGTGCCGGGATGGCAACCAAACGTATTGGTTATGTCCCAGATGGCTTGTCCAATTTTCGATCCTCAAGGGATTTTGGGAAATATTTGGTTGACAAGACCAACACAAGAGGGCTTTGATAAATTTGAAATCGAGCTAGTGCAGCAGGTAGCAAATGAATGTGCGATCGCGATTCGTCAAGCCCAGCTTTACGAAAAAAACCAGGCACAAGTAAAAGAACTAGAAAAACGCGATCGGCTCAAAAACCAATTTCTCAGAAACCTATCCCAAGAACTGCGGACACCAATAACTAGCATCAGCCTTGCAGTCCAAACCCTCGAAAGTGTCCTCACACCAGAAGAAATATCAGATATAGAAATAGTTCCACAACTCTTGCAGATTCTGCATAACGAGTGTGCGCGAGAAAGCAAGTTAATTAACGATCTACTCACACTCACATATCTCGAAGCTGAACCTGAACCCCCAACTTTGATTGCCATTGACTTACAAAGCTGGCTTCACCCCATTGTCGAGTCTTTTCGAGACCTCACCAACTGCCAGGGGCAACAGTTAAACCTGAGTATTGATCATCCACTGCCGCCTTTAGAGACAGATATCACAGATATGGAGAGGATTATTACCGAACTACTCAACCATGTCTGCAAATATACCCCAGCAGGTGAATTTGTCACAGTTTCTGCTCACCTGATAACGGATGCAGTAGAGCTTAATATTAGCAATTCAGGACTAGAGCTTACCAGCAATGAACTGTCACGGATTTTTGAGCCTTTCTATCACCTTTCCAAACATGATCCTTGGAAACATAGCGGCACTGGACTGGAATTGGCATTAGTGCAAAAAATGGTCAGACATTTAGGCGGCTCAATTTATGTAGAGAGTGGAGCCGGTCAAACCACCTTCACCATCAAATTCCCCCTTTAAACCGCGTCCACCTTGAAAACTGTAGTTCTTTCCCTATGAACAGAAAAAACCCTCATCCCCCAGCCGCTTCTGGCAATATTGGGAAAGGGGGAGCCAAAAATAAGTCCCTCTCCCTACTTGGGAGAGGGATTTAGGGTGAGGGCAAAAACTACAGTTCTCAACATAGATGAGGTTTAATTCGTTTTTTGAGCGTACCAACTAGCTAAATTATCAGAAGTCTGCTATAATAGTTATTCGTGCGGGTGACTAGCTCAACGGTAGAGCAGTAGACTCTTAATCTATTGGTTGCGGGTTCAAATCCCTCGTCACCCACTTTTTAAGTATTTTCAAAGCTTGTTAATCAATAATTCAGATGGGAATCTGGTGTAGTGCCACTCCTAGAAGTATCTGACTTTTACCGGATGTGGAAAAGTCTAAAGGTATGGGGTATAGAGTTGCAGGTTCGTTGTCAGAGTTTGGCAGTTACCAACACCCTACGCCTTAAGCTTGACGTTTGCGTAGCGTGCCATAGGCAAGGCTTACCATATTTGGAGCAGCTACATGAGCAGCCAAAATTCCTATGAGAGGAATACTGCTCATAACTGTCGCTTTAGACTGATTAACTCATTAGTATATTATTGACATAATTTGCATCATAATATTGAATTCCTCTTTGCAGAAATTCTTTCAAAATTTACTTAAATTAAAAAAGAATGGAAATCAAACAAATTTGTGTGATTGGGGCTGGAATCAGTGGTCTAGTAACAACTAAAACTTTTATCGAAGAAGGCTACGACGTTACTGTATTTGAGAAACAAAAAGGACTTGGTGGTGTTTGGGAAAAATCTCGAAGTTACCCAGGATTAACAACCCAGAATACAGGCGACACATATAGCTTTTCTGACTATCCTATGCCTGCATCCTACCCAGAGTGGCCGACAGCAGAGGATATGCGGAATTATCTAAATTCATACGCCCAGAATTTTGGAGTTCTTGAGAGGATTCGCTTCCAAACAGAAGTTACCAATGTTTCTCGAAAAACTGGAGAACGGCCAGGATGGGTAGTTACCATCAGAGTGAAGGAAGGTAATGGGGATGGGACAAAAGAGGAAAAGCACGAATTTGACTTTGTGCTAGTGTGCAATGGAATATTTAGTTTCCCTAATTTACCTTCTTTACCAGGTAGGGAGGAGTTCGCAGCATCTGGAGGACAAGTACTCCATTCTACCGAGTTTAACGATGCTTCAATCATTGAGGGTAAGCGGGTAGTTGTAGTGGGTTTTGGTAAATCTGCCTGCGACATTGCGACTTCGGCGGCGAACATAGCCAAAGAATCCACCCTTGTCTTCCGTCAACCCCTGTGGAAGATTCCGAGATTTTTTTTGGGTTTAGTAAACCTGAAGTATATTTTATTAACCCGCTTTGCAGAAGCTTGGTTCCCCTACCGTCAGATGGGACGGCTTGAAAGAGTGCTGCACACTCTGGGTAAGCCACTAGTGTGGGCTTTCTGGCGGAGTAACGAGATGTTGCTACGCCTGCAATTTGGGCTTGATAGTTGCGGAATGTTGCCCGAACATCCGATGAATCAGGCTAACTGTCAAATTACCATAGCTCCTCCAGATTTCTTCAAGTACGTACACTCTGGTAAAATTCAAGCAATTAAAACGAGCATCGCCAAGTTTATCCCTGATGGCGTAGAATTAACCAATGGTCAGCAGTTGCAGGCAGATATAGTAATTTTTGGTACAGGATTTCGCCAAGAACTTCCCTTTCTCGAAGAAAAATATCGCCGACAGATAATTGATGAAGATGGTAATTTTAGCCTTTACCGTTATTTGATTCACCCTAATATTCCACAAATGGGTTTTGTTGGCTATAACACCAGCTTCTACAGTCAGTTAACATCAGAAGTTGCTGCTTGGTGGCTGCTAGAGTATGTCAAAGGCAACTTGTTATTGCCTTCGCCGTCAGTAATGTATCAAGAAATGGCAGCAGATATGGATTGGATGAAAACTCAATACCATAGTGTTGTAGCGAGAGGGACATGCATCTTTTCGTTTACCTTGCGTTACACTGAGCAACTCATGGAAGATATGGGTGCAAATAATCAGCTTGGTGTCTGGAAGGAGATTTCACAGATTATGATGCCTGTGGATTCATCCCTCTACAATAAACTTCGACAGGAATTAAAGTCGCAAAGACTGAAAAATATCAATGATTCTCCTAACCAATTAACCGAATCATTGTGAGTTAAAAGCAAGTGGCTAAACTGACTCCACTCAAGAAGCACCGAAACGATAGCCTTTGCCGTAGACTGTGTGAATCAGCGCAGTTTCTCTACCTACCTCAATCTTACGGCGCAGCAAACGAATTAATGCCGCGATCGCATTACTACTGGGTTGTTCTTCCTCTGTCCACAAATTTTGCATAATCTGGGCATGAATTATTAGTTGTCCAGTGTGTTCCATAAAATATTGCAGCAGGCGGCTTTCTTTTTGCGATAGCTCAATTATTCGTCCTTGGCGATAGGCTAGTTGATTTTCAGAATCGAGTTCTAAATCAGCTACAGTTAGGTGTCCAGTGGTGGTTTCATAGGTTTGGGAACCGGAACGACGCAATAAAGCACGGACTCTGGCTAGTAACTCCCGCAGTTCAAAAGGTTTAACTAAATAGTCATCAGCACCAGCATCTAAACCCTGTACGCGGTCATCTAGAGTATCTTTGGCTGTGAGAAACAGCACGGGAGTGGTTTTGCCTTGGCGTCGCAATTCTTGACAAATCTCTAACCCCGTTTTTCCTGGCAGCATCCAATCTAAAATTAGTAGGTCATAACTGGCTACTTGTGCATGTTCGCTGCCACTTGTGCCATCGTAAGCGGCATCCACAATGTAACCCTCGCGAGTTAACAAGCGACTCAAGGGTTGAGTTAGTTCAACTTCATCATCAACTAATAAAATTCTCATGCTGCTTGTGGTAAGCATATAGAGATATTCTCAATATTATTCAACTGCCAAGACACCAAGGATACCAATAAAAAGAATGCTGACTGTTGCATTGCCAAAAGGGGAACTACTTAAAAATAGCATCCGCCTGCTACAATCTGTGGGATTAGATTTTAGTGCTTTTTTAGATTCAGGAAATCGCCAACTTCAAATTCTTGACACTAAGGGACTTGCGAAAGGTTTGCTGGTGCGAGCGCACGATGTGCCCGTTTATGTGGAATATGGTCAAGCACAACTGGGTATTGTTGGTTACGATGTACTGCGGGAGAAGCAGCCACAAGTTGCTCACTTGGTGGATTTGCAGTTTGGGCATTGTCGGATGTCGGTGGCGGTAAAAGCATCTAGTTCTTACGGATCGCCTTTAGATTTACTACCGCATGGTAGAGTTGCTTCCAAGTATGTGAATTGCGCTCGTGAATATTTCCACAGTCTGGATTTACCTGTGGAAATAGTGCCGTTGTATGGTTCAGTTGAACTAGGCCCGATTACCGGGATGTCAGAAGCGATCGTGGATTTGGTTTCCACAGGGCGGACTTTGAGCGAAAATGGTTTGATTGAAATTGCTACTCTGTATGAAAGCACGGCGCGGTTGATTGCTCATCCTCTGAGTTACCGCCTGAACACGGGTAATTTGAGTGATGTGATTGCCAAGCTGCGGTCAACCGTTTTGGTAGGGGTTTAACAGTTCCAGTCAAAGGGGAATTTTGCACATTTGGGATGCTCCACAGCTTTTATTAGCAAAATCATGATTTCATCACTAAAATCACAATTTTTTCCTTAAAATCATGATTTTTCCCTTAAAATCATGATTTTTTTCTTAAAATCATGATTTTTTTCTTAAACTCACGATTTTTTTCTTAAACTCACGATTTTTCTAACGACATTTGGCATAGTGACAACTGACTAGCCAATAGTCTGCAATAACTGAATCTCTTCATGCACAGTGAATATAGCGCTTCTGTGTTGAGTCCAATACAGACCTAACAAGAACAGCCCCAATTGTTGTAGCGTTGGGGAGTAAGATTCAAAGCCTCTCTGCTTTTAAGAGAGAGGTCAGAGTTTATTGCATACAAAGGAGCGATCGCCTACGACGGGTTACGCCTACGCAATAACTTTGCGGCGTAAATAGGGAATTAGGCATCGCTTTGAATATGAATGTAGTATTTTAAACAGACTTTTCTGAAAAGCCAGAGGCGGGGAAAGGACTAATAATTCTTAAAAAAGGTTAAGCTATTCTTGAGATAGCCACGCTGCTGACTGAATATTATATTTAGATTGTTTAATAAAAGTTAATGAAAGCTGGACACATTGATACAGAAGTGGCAAGGCTAGAAGCGCTTCGCCAGTATCAAATTCTTGACACCGAACCCGAAGAAGCCTACGACAATCTTGCTCAGTTAGCGGCATTTATTTGTGGCACTCCCATATCCTTGGTAAATTTCATTGATGAAAACCGTCAATGGTTTAAGGCAAAAGTCGGTTTAGATGTATCAGAAATGCCCCGGAGTGTTGGGTTCTCTTACCTTTGCCAAGAGCAGCGTAACGTTGTAGTAGTTTTGGATACCTTAGCTGATGAAAAATTGGCCAATAATCCAATAGTAACTGGCTATCCATATGTGCGGTTTTATGCAGGTGTACCCCTAATTACCCCGAAGGGAGATATGCTAGGAACTCTGTGTGTAATTGACCAAGTTCCACGGCAATTGAGCCAAAAACAAGTGGAGGCGCTTGTAGCTCTGAGTCGTCTGGTAATCGACCAACTAGAACTCAGGCGTCATGTAGTTGAAGTATCTCAAATTACCGAGAAACTCTTGGCGCACAAGCAAGCAGCCCACGTCCAATCTGAAGCCGCAAGAACCCGCATCAATAATCTGCTCGAAAGCATTACTGATGGTTTTTTTGCCCTGGATAAAAAGTGGCGATTCACCTACATTAATGGTCAAGCAGAACGGCTTTTGCAAAAAACCCAGTATGAGTTTTTGGGTAAAAACATCTGGGAGGTGTTTCCAGAAATCATCGGCACAACATTTGATCGTGAGTATCACAGGGCAATATTAGAACAGGTGAGTGTGGAATTTGAGGCGTTTTATCCGCCACAGAAGTGCTGGCTTCAAGTCCACGCCTATCCTGCAAAAGATGGCTTGTCTGTTTATTTCCAAGACATTACTGAACGACGCAAAACAGCAGAAGCACTACGAGAGAGTGAAGAACGCTGGCAATTAGCATTAGATGGTAATAATGATGGTATTTGGGACTGGAACCTTAAAACTAATGAAGTGTTCTTCTCAATTCGGTGGAAGGAAATGCTCGGGTATAAAGACCACGAAGTTTCCAACGGTTGGGATGAATGGACAAAACAAATCCATCCCGATGAGCGAGATTCGGTACTTCAAGCTTTCCAAGACCACTTTGCTAAGAAAACACCGTTTTATGTCTATGAATATCGAGTCCAATGCCAAGACAGCAGCTATAAGTGGATTCTAGATCGAGGACAGGCCCATTGGGACGCATCAGGTGATGTGGTACGGATGGTTGGTTCTTATACTGATATCACAGATCGCAAGCAGGTAGAAGAGGAATTAAAGCGGCAGAATCTGCGATCGCAACTATTTGCCGAAATCACCCTGAAAATTCGAGAATCTTTACAAATAGACGAAATTCTTCAAACCACGGTTACCGAGGTACAAAAATTATTAAAAGCTGACCGAGTTTTAATTTTTCGACTGGAGACTAATGGTTCGGGAACAGTGGTGCAAGAAGCGGTGCTGCCTGGTTGGCCCGTAATTCTAGGAGAAAATATTTTCGACCCCTGCTTTAAAGAAGAATACCTAGAAAGATATCGTCAGGGAAGAATCAGTGCCATTGAAGATATTGAAGCTGCTCATATCCAACCCTGTCATCGAGAATTTCTTCAGCGGTTTGCTGTTAGGGCTAACCTTGTAGTGCCGATTCTTGTCAGGGAAGGTATTTGGGGCTTGTTGCTAGCTCATCAGTGTGCCGCACCTCGACAGTGGAATAACTTTGAGACAGAGTTGTTACAGCAACTGGCTAACCAGATTGGGATCGCTTTATCTCAAGCGCAACTATTAGAACAAGAAACCCGCCAAAGTCAAGAACTGGCGCGTTCCAATGCGGATTTAGAACAGTTTGCCTATGTGGCTTCCCATGACTTGCAAGAGCCGTTGCGGATGGTAACGAGTTATTTACAAATACTGGAGCAAAGATACAAAAATAAACTGGATGCGAATGCTGATCAGTTTATCACCTACGCAGTAGATGGGGCGCGCCGGATGCAGACGCTAATCAACGATTTATTAAACTATTCCCGCCTCAGCAGCCGGGGACAGCCTTTTATGCTAGTTGATTGTAATCTTGTCTTAAAGGGGGCGATCGCTAATCTTCAACTGGCGATCGCGGATAGTAAAGCAGTTGTTACTCATGATCCTCTACCTGAAGTGATAGCTGATGCTACCCAACTGACACAAGTATTTCAAAACCTAATCGCCAACGCGATCAAATTTTGCCAGAATCAGCAGCCACGAATTCACATCGGAGTAATCAAGGGAGATACAAATCTAGATGGGGAAAGTTTAAATGTTATCCCGTCGGCAGATGAATGGTTATTCTGGGTGCGCGATAATGCAATTGGTTTGGAATCTCAGTATGCTGAACGAATTTTTATAATTTTTCAGCGCTTGCACGGTAGAGGCAAGTATCCAGGTACTGGGATTGGTTTGGCAATTTGTAAGAAAATTATAGAACGCCACGGCGGACGCATCTGGGTTGAGTCAAAACTGGGTCAAGGCTCGACTTTCTACTTCACAATTCCAGATATAGCTCTTAAGCAATGGTGAGAACCATAACAGCAATTATGTCTATTCAGGTTTTGTTAGTAGAGGACAATCCTGGCGATGCCCAACTGACACGCATCGCCTTGGAAGATAGCAAAATCCCGATCCACTTGAATGTGGTCGAGGATGGTGTGGAGGCAATGGCATTCTTGCGAAAACAGGAAAAGTATGTCAAAGCAGCCCATCCAGATATTGTATTGCTCGATTTCAACCTCCCTAGAAAAGATGGGCGGGAGGTATTAGCAGAAATTAAAGCAGATGAAAACCTCAAACGAATTCCTGTAGTAGTTTTAACGACTTCCCAAGCTCAAGAAGACATCCTCAAAGCTTATAATTTATCTGCAAACTGTTACATAACTAAACCAGTAGATTTCGATCAATTCGTTAAAATTGTCCAATCAATAGAAAATTTTTGGTTTGCGATCGTAAAACTGCCACCGGAGTAATGAAAATGGCAGGTAAAAATATTAAAGTTTTATTAGTAGAAGATAACCCTGGTGATGTCTTTTTATTACAGGAGTTTTTAAAGGAAGTTACCACAGTTGTAGTTGATTTGATTCGCGTTGTGCGGCTTTCGGAAGCACTCAACTACCTAGCAAAGGAAATTTTTGATGTAATTCTGTTAGACCTCTCGCTGCCAGATGGCCAGGGACTGGAAAGCTTTGTGATCACTCACAATCACGCAAAAGCCACTCCGATAATTGTGCTCACGGGTATAGACGATGAAACCCTGGCAATTAGGGCAATGCAGGAAGGAGCGCAGGATTATTTGCTGAAAGGACAAGTAACTGGCGACTTGCTGGTGCGCTCAATGCGTTATGCGATCGAACGTCAACGGGCAGACAACGCACTGCGACAGAGTGAGGAGCGATTTCGGGTTGCCCTGAAAAACTCTCCAATCTTTGTCTACAACCAAGATATGGAGTTACGCTACACCTGGGTTTACAATCCCTCCGATGGATTGACAGTTGAGGAAATGTTGGGCAAACAAGACTTGGATATCATCCCAGTTGAAGATGCTCAACGTCTGATCACAATTAAACGTGGGGTGTTAACCACTGGCATAGGAACGCGAGAGGAAGTATCAATTACAATCAAAGATACAACTCGATATTACGATTTGACAGTTGAGCCATTGCGGAATGAGTCGCAAGAAGTTGTCGGGGTGACTTGCGCCAGTATCGATATTAGCGAACGGCAAGCTGCGCTACGCGATCGCAAATTGGCAGAAGAAAAAATCCGCGAACAAGCAGCATTACTAGATGTCACCACAGATGCCATTTGCGTGCGAGATTTAAACAATCAAATTATCTTCTGGAACAAAGGTGCAGAAACAGTTTTCGGCTGGCAAGCTACAGAGGCTTGCGGCAAAAATGCTAGTGAGCTTTTGTTTGACGAACCTTCACCAGAAATCGAAGCGGCTCTGTTGCAAGTTCTTAGTAAAGGTAAGTGGCAGGGTGAGCTAACTAAACTTACTAAAATGGGCAAGGAAATCCTTGTTGCTAGTCGCTGGAGTCTGGTTTGTGATGAACAAGGGAAACCCAAATCAATTCTCACCGTTGACACAGATATTACCGATAAAAAACTCCTAGAAGCCCAATTGTTTCGCACTCAACGCCTGGAAAGTATTGGCACTCTAGCTAGTGGCATTGCTCACGACCTTAACAATATCCTGACACCGATTCTGGCAGGAGCGCAACTATTACCACTCAAATTTCCCAATATAGATGAACGCACCCGCCATCTACTGGAGATTTTGGAAATCAACGCTAAACGCGGCGCTGATTTAGTCAAACAAGTGCTGTCCTTTGCGCGGGGTGTAGAAGGGAAGCGGATCAGTTTGCAACTCAGGCATTTAATAGTGGAAGTTGCCAAAATTCTCAAAGAGACATTTCCCAAATCCATAGAAATCAGCACTGATGTACCGCAAGATTTGTGGATGGTTTCTGGAGATAGTACTCAACTCCATCAAGTACTGATGAACCTCTGCGTTAACGCCCGCGATGCTATACCCAGTAGCGGTAGTTTGAGTATTTCTGCCGAGAATCTGTTGATTGACGAAAATTATGCCCGCATGAACCTGGAAGCCAAACAGGGCCCATACACAGTGATTACTGTCCTTGATACTGGAGTTGGGATTCCTAAAGAAATCTTAGATAGAATTTTCGAGCCATTCTTTACCACAAAAGATGTCGGACAAGGGACAGGGTTAGGACTTTCCACCGTACTTGGGATCATTAAAAGTCACGGAGGTTTTGTGAACGTGTATAGCGAACCGGGAAATGGCACTAGCTTTAAGGTTTACTTGCCAGCAGTGGAGGGAATGGAAACAATTACTCCAGAAGAATTGCCACCACAGAGAGGACATGGAGAATTGATTTTGGTTGTGGATGATGAAGTTGCTATTCAAGAGATTACCAGAACATCACTGGAAGCTCACAATTACAAAACCCTAATTGCCAGTGATGGCATGGAGGCGATCGCGCTATACGCTCAATATAGGGGCAAAATTAGTGCCGTACTGATGGATATTATGCTGCCCTCGCTGGATGGTTTAACTGCCATCCGTACCCTGCAAAAAATCAACCCCCAAGTCAGAATTATTGCCAGTAGTGGACTTACGTCTGACAATAAGCTCAGTGCAGTAGCTGCTATTGGTGTGAATACGTTTTTGTCAAAGCCCTATACCGTCAATGAATTATTGCTTTCTTTACAGAAAGTACTGTCGTGAGTCAAGTAATTACGTAAGTAAGCTGATAGCTCTGAGTACAAAAGGCTGCTTTTATTGATGTGGGTGCGAATTACCTGGATTTGATATGATTGAGCATCGGCTAACACACCTTCTCTTACCGATACTCACAGCTTGGCTAAATCAATATGCCTCGGTTTCTTAAGTTAATCATCAATATAGTAATCTTGGGTACATTGTTACTCATGTCTGTGCAAGTTTGGGCACAAGATTGGCGTCCGGTTCGCGGTGGTATCCCTTTTGGTATTGGTGGTATAGCTTTGATACAGCAGCAAAGCAATACGCTCGATTTTCTGATTGTCCATGACAACAAACAAAAAAACCAAGGTCGTTTAGCAATCATCAGCATTAAGGGTAAGAACCAACCGGAATATTTCCCATTGAACTGGCCAAGTAACATAGAATTGCCCATCGACTTAGAAGCTTTAACATCTGTTCCAGAGAAAACAAAATCCTCTTTTATCGCTATAAGCAGTTCTGGAAAAGCTTATTACATCAGATTGGAGTCTGCCAACAAAACCATCTCGGTTCTCAAGGAATTCAATCTACCAGGAATTATTCAAGGAAATAATTTTGAAGCATTTGGATTACAAAATATAGACGGCAAATTAGTTGCTATTTGGGGACATCGCGGTGAAGGAAAACAACCAGCAACTATTTTTTGGGGAGTGTTTGACTTAGCTAAATATCAAATTACTCTTGCAGGTTCTGCCAATCTGAAAGTACCTTTTCCATCTGGTAACGTGCGCCATATTTCAGATATTAAGGTAGACCCCGTAGGAATTGTGTACATCACCTCAGCAAGTGATGCCGGAGATGATGGGCCATTCCAGTCGGCTGTGTATGTCGCTGGTTATCTGGGATTACGCGGTGACAAAATTGTATGGCGGCAAAATCCTCAACTTGTTCCCCTCTACCGCTCTAATTACCACAAGATTGAAGGTATATAACTTGTTCCTGGTGCAGAAGGCGGTGTAGTGGTTGGTACAGATGATGAGAATTTGGGTTCCTATGTATACATTGTGGGTGGAAGTAGCTGAAAAGTATGTCCTTTGATGGCACAGCAAGTCAATCGGTTAGCAGGCGCTCAACAGCAGGAGGTTTCGTTTCGACCTACACGCAGATTTTAGCAGGATTAAAATTTAAGAAAGACTTGATTCGTTGAATATTTCGGGAGGGTATGATACGCGAGTCGGTTTTCTACCAACATGCGATCGCGGGTTAAGCATGTTGGCAATGAAAATAAAAACTATTGCGTTGCCGATAAATTTTGGTTATCCCTGATATCACCTGTAATGCGTAAGTAACAGCGATAAGCGTTGTTGTATAAAACAGAAAAAGACAAACTAACTCTTGGCAAAGTTGGTAGTTAGTCTTCCACTTTATAACTGTCTGGTTTGCCCAACTGGATCATGCGAATGATATCTGCACATTGTAGGAATAATTTGACTCAAACGAATTCTGAAGTTAGTTGTCAGCCTTATTGTCATGAGAACGCAATAGCTTTGGCACAGTGATTTCAAAGCTCGAGTCTATAATGCAAGCCTAACTCCTTGCATCTTGAATTGAATCAAGCAAAGTTGCTAGTTCATCTAATTTTTTCAAGATGCTATTAATAGCAGGATAATAAAATTATGCTTTCAGGTAGTATGAACGAAGAAGAAAAACAATACTTAGACTATGAAGATAATAATCCACTACTGTCTAAAGTCATACAACGCAACATTCGCACTCTTATCCGTCTTCGGGCCAAGGCTGCTAATAAGAGAAACTTGCAAGACCGAATTGCCGATGCTATTACCTCTTTTTCAGGACATATAGTTTTTGTTTACGTACATCTTATCTGGTTTGGTGCTTGGATTATTTTGAACACTGGTAAGTTAGGTGTACATCCCTTTGATCCATTTCCCTACGGATTGTTGACAATGGTGGTATCGCTAGAAGCAATTTTTTTGTCAACATTTGTGTTAATTAGTCAAAACCAACTGAGTCAAGAAAGTGAGTATCGCGCCAACTTAAATTTACAAATTGCACTCCTGACTGAGCATGAAGTTACACGAGTATTGCAAATGCTAGATGCGATTCAAGATAAAATGGGCATTGAAAATGATGAAGACAGTGAACTTGCTGACTTAGAAATGGAAACTAAACCGGAAGATGTGTTAGTTGAGATTGAGCGACTTCAGCAGTTAGCACTTAAGAGAAAAAAGCTGAATAAACTCAACCACAGATCATAATTACGATTGCAATAAAGTAGTACGTTTCATCACACAATCGCAATAATTACTCCTTCTAAATGAAGAATATCTTGTGATCATTTTGAGGATTACTGGTTTATTTGCGATCGCCTAGCAACTTTCTTAAGCAGCAATGTACATATATCGAAGATTTTGTCAATGTCTTGAGAGCGATCGCAACTTGGTGTAGGTTGACCATTATCTTATGGATAACGGCCATTGATTTAATTACACCTACACATTAAATCGGAACAGCATTACATCCCCTTCGTGTACAACATACTCTTTCCCTTCACTGCGAACCAACCCTTTCTCCTTCGCAGCATTCATTGAACCAGTAGTTACCAAGTCCTTATAAGCCACTGTTTCAGCGCGAATAAATCCCCGCTCAAAATCACTGTGGATTACACCAGCTGCTTGAGGTGCAGACATTCCAGCATTAATTGTCCAAGCGCGGGTTTCTTTGGGGCCGCAGGTAAAATATGTCCGTAAGCCTAGAAGCATGTAAGTTGCCCGAATCAATGATTTCAAACCGCCTTCTTCCACACCTAAAGACGCAAGGAAATCCGCTTTATCTTCATCTGGTAATTCCACTAATTCTGCTTCAACTTGGGCAGAAACAATGACAACTTGGGCATTTTCTGTCGCTGCAATTTGCCGCACTGTTTCCACAAAATGATTACCAGTTGCCAACTCATCCTCAGATACATTGGCGGCGTAGATAATCGGTTTATAAGTGAGCAGCTCCAGTCCTTTAATAATTTCTGTTTCTTCTTCATTCAAGCTCACCTGACGCACCGATTTACCTTCATTTAAAGCCGCAGCTAATTTTTCTAAAACTGTGATTTCAAATTGTGCATCTTTGCTGGTACGAGCTTGTTTGCGAGTGCGGTCAATTCGCCGCTCAATTTGTGCTAAATCTGATAAGCCCAATTCTATATTAATGATTTCAATATCTCGCGCTGGGTCAACAGAACCAGCAACGTGGATAATATCATCATTTTCAAAACAACGTACCACATGGACGATCGCATCAACTTCCCGGATGTGGGACAGGAATTGATTCCCTAGTCCCTCACCCTGACTTGCACCTTTAACTAAACCGGCAATATCTACAAATTCCACCCGCGCCGGGATAATTTGTGCCGAGCTGGCAATTTTAGCAAGAACATTTAACCGTTCATCCGGTACTGCGACAACGCCGACATTCGGTTCAATCGTGCAAAAAGGGAAGTTAGCTGCTTCTGCTTTGGCATTAGCAACTACAGCATTAAATAAAGTAGATTTTCCGACGTTGGGAAGTCCGACAATTCCGGCTCTTAGCATTTTGGATTTTAGATTTGGGATTTTGGATTACATTACCAAGGTAATTCAAACAGGTTCCGGTATGGTTTGGGGAATGGGAGCAGGTACTGTTTGAGGAATCGGAGCAGGCACTGGTTCTGGTACAGGCCCAGGTAAAGGTTGGGGTATAGCTGGCCCCGGTACAGGTTCGGGACTAGGTAGCGGATTCGGTTCAGGATTGGGACTCGGTAGCGGACTCGGGCCAGGAGTAGGAATTTGTGGTTCGGGTATAGAAATCGCAGTGGGATTAATCATGGTAAGTCTAAATTAAATTATTCAACCTTCTTAAAGTAGATGACAACCTCAGCTGTTGACATCTCCCTAAGTGGCTACACCCAGCGACAATTCCTTTAATTTGGGCATTGGGTATTAGTTATTTCCCCTCTGCTCCTCTGCAACCCTGCCCCTCTCCTTTTCTACCATTTCTGGCACTGGATCGTAACCACCTGGATGAAACGGATGACAGCGCAAAATCCGCCGAGTTGCCATCCACCCACCACGGAACACTCCAAATCGTTCAATGGCTTGAATAGCATACATCGAACAAGTTGGTTGAAAGCGACAAGTCGGGAGAAATAACGGCGAGATAAACATTCGGTAGCCCTGAATCAGCCAAATCAATAATAGTTTCATTGCAGTTACCTAAATCTTATAAATTAGTAACAGGGGTAAAAATTTTCGGCGTTGCATCTTTGTTAATTACATTTTCTGACTTCACCTCAATTCCGGTTTTATGGCTGCAAATTGCGAGCGCTGCAATTTGGGTGCTACTCATCCTCCTGATTGCATGGGTGGTAAACCGCTTTGCCGACAAGCCAGAAATCGTGCGGAAGATAGTTCATATTGGCACAGGTAATGTGATTTTAATCGCTTGGTGGCTCGATATTCCCGCCAGTGTAGGGATTACAGCTTCCATTTTAGCGAGTGCAATCACCTTATTATCCTACCGATTGCCCATTCTTCCTGGTATTAATAGCGTTGGACGCCAAAGTTTAGGGACTTTTTTTTACTCTGTCAGTTTCGGTATTTTAGTTGCCTGGTTCTGGTATTTGCAACAACCTCAATACGCAGCATTAGGAATTTTGATCATGACTTGGGGAGATGGACTAGCAGCCTTAATTGGGCAGCGCTTTGGTAAACACAAGTATAAAGTTTTTGGGACAAAAAAAAGTTGGGAAGGCTCCCTAACTATGATGTTCGTTAGCTATCTCGTCAGTAGTTTGATTTTAGTTGGAACTCAAGGAAACAGTTGGCAAACTTGGGCAGTATCACTGTTAGTAGCAGTTATAGCTACAGCTTTAGAGGCTGTTTCATTTTTGGGTATTGACAATTTAACAGTTCCTTTAGGCAGTGCAGCCCTTGCCTTCTTTTTAAGTCAGTTAGTTTTGAGTTACTAATTGCCTTGAGTACCCTATTCCTAACGCTCTTTTATTACTCTGAAAAAATCAAATATTTGTAGGTTGGGTTGAACATTCGTGTTACCCAACAAAATCAAGGATTCAGGGGTAGGTTGGGTTTCGTTCCTCAACCCAACCTACCCCTGAATCCCAGAAGCATTAACAGAAAATGCACTATAGCAATTTTATTTGAGATCCGAACAGGGTTCATACTGATGCAGTTTAGGAAAATCAAATTCTTGGTGATTGGTAAAGAACTTAAGTTTTGTATAAATGTACTATTAGTTTATATTTCATTTAGCATTGCTATATGAGTCTAAGCAAACCATTGCTTAAGGATGGAGAGATACTCGAACTCTACGCTACTGGGGTTAGAGATTTCACTGGGTATGAATTGTATATCGGTGGTGATATTTACCGTGTTAGTTTGATTCCTGACCTGAGTGGAGTCAAATTCAGTGGGCTGGATCTGTCTGACTCGTACATGGAAAACTTTAACTTGAGCAGGGCTAATTTGAGTAGAACTGTTTTCAATTCGGTTTGTTTGGATGGAGCTAATCTCAGTGGGGCTAACTTGAGTGGAGCTATTTTGGCCAGAGCTAGTCTGTATAGAGTTGATCTGACCGGAGCCGCTCTGAGGAATACCAATCTGCGATCTGCCGAAATCGTCAACAGCAACTTAACTAACACTAACCTGACTGGAGCTAATATCGAGTGTACTTGGCTCGAAGGGAATATTTATCAGAACACTATTTGGACTGATGGTAGTATCCGAAACGATTAAATCACATTCATCTGAACCAGTTAACAAGAATGCAGATTTGTGACCAAAGCTTCAGATTAGCTTGAGAAGCATCTTTTCCCCATTGTATAAAGACTAACCCGCAATACTTTGCTTTTCACCAGCATTGAAAGCGATCGC
The DNA here is from genome assembly GCF_937863485.1 of uncultured Nostoc sp. GTDB lineage: Bacteria > Cyanobacteriota > Cyanobacteriia > Cyanobacteriales > Nostocaceae > Nostoc. The sequence continues at coordinate 146,828 of NZ_CALMFY010000014.1, forward strand.
ATCAAAATAGTCTATTACCGCGATCGCTCCAAAATCCAATCGAGTAAAATCTGATTGACTAACTCCGGCGCTTCATCTTGGGGACAATGCCCTACTCCCTCTAAAGGAATAAACTTTTCTACTTGCGGAAAGTTAGCTAATTCTCTACCTAATTTAATTGGTTCCCACGGATCAGCCGTTCCCCACAAGATAATCGCAGGACAAGCTAACAGTGGTAAAAGTTCTTCTGGTAGAGGCCCTGTGGAATAAGAAGTAAAAGCCAGGAACACAGCACCAGCCCCCGGATCACTTGCTGGTGAAGTGAGAATATCTACCAACTCATCTGTCACCATCTCAGCATTCGCATAAGCTTGCAGGAGAATCTTTCGCACTGTTTTCGGTTTGGCGAGTTGATTGAAAAAGAAATCGCCAACTGGTTTGATAGATAGTAAGCGTTGCAGCAAAGGCGCTCCGTAACGACGAGATAAAGGTAAAGTTACCCGTTTGCGATCGTGCAACAGTCGCAAAGAACAGTTGAGCAAAGCAACTCCTAAGGCAATATCTGGGTTGCTTACTGCTGCTTGCATGGCTACAATACAGCCAATAGAATTTCCGATTAAAAAAGCTGGCTCACCGACAACTTCGCGGCAAAAATCTGCCACTTGCTGTCCCCAGGTTTCTAATGTATAGGCAATTTTTTCACCAGGTTGAGGTTTTGCGGAACCGCCAAAACCAATCAAATCAATAGCATAAACACGGCAATTTTGTGCTAGTACGGGAATATTTTTTCGCCAGTGCCACCAAGAAGCACCAAATCCATGCACGAGGACAACAGCTGGCCCAGTGGTTCCTTGGGTTTGATAGCAGATAGGGAAATCTTGCCAAATCCAGGTTTTTGTAGAGGTAAGTGCTGTTTTTGAACTTGAGATTGTCATGGGAAATTTGATGAATACAAGGGTAAAAGCCTTTCAGCAGCAGGGTGTAAGTAAAATTGTTTTGAGTTTGAATAAAATTTCTCAGCTTTTAAAAATAAATCTTTTGCTCTAATGATAGCTTAGACTTATACCACGAAAGCTTCTAGGCTGATAACACCAGCATCAAGCTGATAGTTTTATCCAGCGTAGAGAGTTTTCATCTTGTTGATAAAGGTAATTTACTCACAACTTAGATTATGTCAGGATTAGGAATTATAACTTCTATAATGTGAGTACTATTTTCGCTATTTTTAGATGTGAGCGAATTAGCATCAGTGTTAGATTCAGTAGTTTCACAATTTACGACAGCCAATGCGAGTCTATAAAATTGTCGAATATGAGGCATCGGCTAAAGGGTGGTTTGCAACTGGAAACTGACGCTGAATTTAACAATATTTTTCTTGTTCCTAGTTCTGCGATCCAGAAAACATGAATATATTAGAAACAATTGATACTCCTGTTGGGAGCTACGCACCAGATTTTGAACTGCCAGGTATTGATGGTCAAGTACACCATCTTAGGCGTTATCTTGAGAAGTTCCGAGCAGTGGGCGTCATTTCCATGTGTAACCACTGTGCTTATGTAGAGTGGTATGTAGATAGGTTGAAAAATATTCAAGCCGAATTTGCCCCAGAAGGCTTCACACTAATTGGCATGAATGGTAGTGATGGTAATCACCATACTAGGCCAAGCTTTGAAAATATGAAAGCTTATGCCCAGCATCACGATTTGAACTTTCCCTACCTCTGGGACTCGACGCAAGATGTGACCCGCAGTTTTGGTGCTACAAAAACACCAATGGCCTTTTTAATAGATACTAATGGTATAGTACGCTACAAAGGACAAATTGACGATCATCCTCAAGATGCATCAGCAGTGGGAGAAGATTATTTAAAAACTGCGATCGCTTCTCTGTTTCTTGCTCAAGAAATAGATATACCACAAACAGAAGCAATAGGTACTACATTAATTTGGCGTAACTAGACATAGATAGTCCCTGTAACTGCTATCTTAAATTGGAGGCAATTGCAACTTTTTTGATAAAGCGTAACTTCATGGGAACGAATTACCGACGGGTTTTACTCAAACTGAGCGGTGAAGCCTTAATGGGCAACATGGGCTATGGCATTGATCCAGAAGTGGTCAAAGGAATAGCACAAGAGGTAGCAGAGGTGATAGCCACTGGCACTCAAATGGCCATCGTTGTTGGCGGTGGCAATATTTTTCGTGGCGTCAAAGCGGCGTCGGCGGGGATGGACAGGGCAACTGCTGACTACATAGGGATGATTGCCACGGTAATGAACGCCATGACGCTGCAAGATTCGCTGGAACGTATAGGGGTACAGACGCGGGTGCAAACTGCGATCGCTATGCAAGAATTAGCAGAACCGTATATCCGTCGTCGTGCCATCCGCCATCTTGAAAAAGGACGGGTGGTAATTTTTGGTGCTGGTTCTGGAAACCCCTTCTTTACTACAGACACCACTGCGGCATTAAGAGCCGCAGAAATTGATGCGGAAGTGATTTTTAAAGCTACCAAAGTAGACGGAGTATATGACGCTGATCCTCATATTTATCCTGACGCCAAGCGTTACAATAGCCTAACGTACGCACACGTTTTAGCCAAAGATTTGCGGGTGATGGATAGTACTGCGATCGCCTTGTGTAAAGAAAATAATATTCCAATTCTGGTATTTGACCTAACGGTGCGAGGAAACATCCACCGAGCAGTCTTGGGAGAATCCATCGGCACCCTTGTGGGAGGTTCTTGTGAAATTAGCTGAAGCTGAGAGTACGATGCAAAAAACCGTTGAGTCAACTCAACGAGCTTTTAACACGATTCGCACTGGTCGCGCCAATGCGAGTCTATTAGATAAGGTATCGGTGGACTATTACGGTTCGCCTACGCCCTTGAAATCACTGGCAAACATTAGTACACCAGATGCTACGACGATTTTAATTCAACCCTATGATCGCAAAAGTTTAAATATAGTCGAAAAAGCGATTTCCCTCTCAGATGTGGGTTTAACCCCCAGCAATGACGGTTCCGTGATTCGGCTGAATATTCCGCCCTTGACAAGCGATCGCCGTAAAGAATTCGTCAAAATGGCATCTAAGTATGCTGAAGAGGGTCGTGTTGCTATTCGCAACATCCGTCGCGATGCTATAGACGCCATTCGCAAACAGGAAAAAAATACTGAAATTTCTGAAGATGAAGCACGGGATCAGCAAGATAAATTGCAAAAATTGACAAACAAGTACACTGCCAGAATAGACGAATTGCTTGCAGAAAAAGAAAAAGACATTACGACTGTTTAAACTCTAAAGTCTGAAGCATAAAGGCTGAAGGATGATGGATAAATTCTTCAGCCTTTATCATTTCTTAGATATCTAACAAAAATTGATCAAGTATCTCAATAGAAAATCACTAATTCCGGAGCAAAAATTCAGCCATATGTACGACTGCATCATCGTCGGTGCTGGCCCAGCTGGTGGAACAGCTGCATATCATTTAGCCAAGCAAGGTCGCTCAGTATTAGTGTTAGAAAAAGAATCCCTGCCAAGATATAAACCTTGTGGCGGTGGTGTATCTCCAGCGATCGCTCAATGGTTTGACTTTGATTTTAGCCCAGCGATTTCTGTGAAAGCCGACTCCCTTCGCTTTACTTGGAAATTGGGCGACCCCGTAGAAGCAAAAATCGCCACCAAAGAACCAGTCTGGATGGTGCGACGAGATATTTTTGACCATTTCCTAGTGCAACAAGCACAGAAGCATGGGGCTGAACTACGAGATAATACTGAAGTAACGGGTATTGAATTTCAAAGTGACCATTGGCAAGTTAACACAGCCAATGGGCCAGTTATAGGTCGCTACTTAATCGCGGCTGATGGTGTCAAAGGGCCAATGGCAAAATGGCTAGGCTTCAAAGAACGTAAACGTCGTTTAGCAGGAGCTTTGGAAGCAGAAGTTGCCGCAACTGTGAAGGACAAATCCACAATTCACTTCGAGTTTGGCTTGGTAAAAAACGGCTACATTTGGAACTTCCCAAAAGCTGATGGTTATTCCATTGGTGTCGGTACATTCATCGGCGGCGAACCTCAAGACTTTAAGAAGATTTTAGATGAGTACGCGCGATCATTTAATCTAGATATCAAAACTAGCAAGCAGTATGGTTATCCCCTTTGCTTGTGGGATGGCAACCAAAAGTTGCATACTCAAAATGCAGTTTTGGCTGGGGAAGCTGCTTGTGTAGTTGATCCAATGACAGCAGAAGGCATTCGCCCTTCAATTTTTAGCGGTTTGATTGCAGCAGGAGCCATTAATGAGGCTCTTTCTGGTGATACCAATGCTTTAGAAAAATATAGTGAAACCATTAATGAAGAATGGGGTACTGAGATGGCTTGGGCGCAAAAATTAGCTGGAGCATTCTATCGCTTTCCTAGCATTGGCTACAAAGTTGGTGTTAAGCGCCCCTCCGGTGCCAAAATCATGGGTAAGATTCTATGTGGAGAACTGCGCTATGGCGACGTTGCCGGTCGTGCGCTCAAGCGTTTAATTCCTGGTTTTGGGGGTTAGGGATTGGATAACGAATCTCTAGCGGGCATCCTGCCCGCCCTATTTTTAGTTTATTTATGCCTATCTACTTACCATTTCTCTAAACTAGGGTTTTAGACAAGGAACTCTCAAAGGTCTGCAATATAATTCCCAGAATCTTATCGACTGCATTAACATAGTATTCAATTGAGTCAATGCAAACAGTATTCTGTTCTAAAGTTAAAAATTTCCAAGCAGTTCCACTTGTCACTGCTCCATAGATGACTGGAATTTCATTACCTGCTCTTTGATTGAATATTTGAGCAGCAATCATTGTGGCTACACATTGCCCCAATCCAGCGATGATATTTTCATTTTTGGCCTCTATAACAGTGACTACTGGAGCACTGATAAAATACTGTTCACCAGATGCACTGAGGATAAAGTCACAAAAACCTGAGAGTCCTTGAGCAAGATCAACATTGAATTCTGTACCTGAAAATAAGCTGATCCGATAATTTAACTGTCGCCTTACTTCAGACAGAATAGGAGCGATTAAAAACTCAGAACGGGCTTTTTCGCTATTGATTGCAGTCGCTAAAGTTAGGTTTTCATCCAGCAACCGTTTTAGCAAGTCAGATGGCTGGACACCCGCTACAGTTAGAAATAGATTACGTGTCTCTTCTAGAGTTAAGCCAAACGCATTTCTTACTTTAGCGAGATTAAAATCACTGTATGCCATAGACTTCTGCTCCAGTTCTATCTTAATTGTGCATAGCTTCCCCATCTTTGCAAGAATTATTTAAAAGCCAAGCTTCCGTTAGCAGGCTCGCCTCTCAAATATTGCACCTTAACGCGAAATTAAAAATACTTAGAGAAAAACCAGATAATCACTCCAGTTCCCAATACACAAATAATTCCCGCCAAGCCAGCTAGGGGTTTTTTATTCTTACCTGTAAACCAGTCCGAGACTTTACCTGTGTAAGTAATTAGTTCTGCTGTGTCTAGGGTAGCGATCGCCCATACCCATCCCGCGTGCAGTCCCCAAGCTAAACCCAAATTGCCGTTCGCAGCAAAACGTGCCAACACCAGCACCATTCCCATCAGCCACAATCCAGGGAGTTGGGGTGCAGTTTCGCGTTGCTCCCAAACCAGATGTAGCAAGGCAAAAATCAAGCTAGAAATTGCTGCTGCTACCCAAATTGGGTAATCCTGCGCTAATTCAGTGAACAGGAAACCGCGAAAAACTAACTCTTCTATTCCACCCACTAATAACGCTATCAAGAAAATCTGTAGCAAGATGGGTAGTAGTAACTTGAAATTCGTCTTTTCAAAAGAACACCAACCTAACCCCAATTGCCCACTAAATACAATAGCTAGGCTCGCCACTCCCAAACCGAAACCTAGCGCTAAAGAACCAAGAGTTGAAAGATTCCCAACAAAGCCGTAATCCGAAAACGATTTATTCGTCAGCCAACTAACTCCCCACAGAATCAGGGGAGCTAATAGGTAGAGTGACGCCAATAACGGCATCTTTTGTTCTGGCTGCAAAGGTTTGGGAGGTTGCCAATTGAGCAATATTGCTGATATTGTTGCGATTGGCAACCAGCAAACTATCCAAAAAATAAAAAATGCCATCACTACAACTAGTGCTGGTGCATTTTCCATAAACGCCAGTAAGGCGTTGACCGAAGGCTCAAAGAAAGTTATCAAAATAAACAAAAAAAACACGATAGACTTCTTGCACTATAAATTTCTTGCTGATTAATCAAGACTTTACTAAATTTGGTGACTTCTGCAAGGGGTCTAATCGTATTTTTTACCTGGGGCAAAATTTTTTAAATAGAGCTACTAGTGTGCTGTCAGGGTAAGGACAAGTTATCATCACCTGAAACTTATCCCTACCATCAGCAAATTTACTCTTCGTCTTCCAAATCTTCGTCTGATTCGTCAGAATCTACATCTTGTGAGGTTAGTTTTTTATCAGTTTCACCGAGTTGAATCAAGTGAATATGCTTGTATCCCAGCCTAATTTCAAACTCATCTCCAGGCTTTAAGCCCATTGCTTTGGTATATGTAGCACCAATCACAATCTGACCATTTTGATGGACGCTAACCCGATAGGTCGGTTCACGACCACGACCATCTTTAGGTGCTTCTGGACTTAGAGGAATTCCTCTAGCTGATAGCAAAGCGTCATAAAAATCGGTGAGATTGACACGAACCTGGTTATTCTTAGTAACAGTGTAATAGCCGCACTGTTTAGCTCTTTCTCGGCGTGGTAAAGTGGAAAGTTCTTTTACTTTAGCAAGTAGTGCTTTTCCAGTTAATGGTGCGGTTGCAGTTTCAGTCATTATGCTCAAATTTTCCTTACTCTCTCCAAACTGATAAACGATGTAGTCTTATGCCAGCATTTAGCTTTTTAGCATTTGCATAGAGCTACTGAAGACCCTAATTTAACGGGTGAATTCCTGCCGATAGGAGCCAAAAGCACTTCTATTATGGTTGTCTACAACCAACTAGAGGCCATAGTTGCCACAGACATTAATTTTGGTGATATTACGGCACTTTTAACCATTATTCGCCATCAGAAAGAAAACTATTTTCTCCTTTGGCGCTACTGTAGCGGTGTAACTTTCAGCCACCTTTACAAATTGTGTTGGTTCTACTGCAAATAAGTCGTAGACCCAATAAATTGCAGGTTTTTCACTTTCAGTGCTTGCCTTTCTTGCCAATGAGCAAGTAGAGTTTTCTCTACTCGTCCTCTCAAGCTTTGGATAGCATAGTATTTCAATAGAGTCCTACGGGCTTATGCCCTTTTGTCCTGCCAGTAGAGACGCGAATTCTCTTGTCTCTACATTACGAATCAACAAAGCAGTAGTAGCCGCGCTGATACGGCTCTTGATTCTGGTTTGTTCACTTCGTAATTTTATATTAAATACTAGCATGGACTAATAATAGCAAAATAGTTGTTTAATTTTGAATTAAAGTTGCTAGTAAATTTTTATTTAAATTTCTGGACTTCAAGAAGAAAAAAGCAGTGACGATTTTCCCAACCCTTTATTGCAAGCGTGAGTATTGGTCTATGGCTTTTATAAAAATTTATATAATTGAGACGAGCTGTTTTGACCAATGAGTTCAATCCAAGATTTTCTTGATTGAGAGGAAGCCAAAAAGCGAAAAGTCTCGCGTGTCCGGGTTTCTCGGTGCAAAAACTTTTATTTAAAAGTGGTGAGGATTTTTCCTCGGTTTATTATCCTAAGGTCAAAAGTGGTCAGACGATTTTGTACGTCTGTCTATGGGAAGAATAAATTTCTTAACATCTGCCTAGCGCTTGATTGCCACTACTATATATTGAACATGTGGTTTCACACTTCTATATAATCAAAAAAGTTCCGCCTTCGTTACCGCTTGACCGAATTTTCCAGCTAGGACTGCTTGACTCAAGTTGACATCAAGACGTGTTGTTAACCTAACATGCATTTAATTTGCATATTATCACCAGGTCAGAGATGAACGTAAGTCCCTCTCTCAGCAAACACTCTTTCCTTTACATTCTCAAACAGGTAAATTCAATGCAAAGCTACAATTACATTTTTGGCGTTTTATCTCAGAATTTGACACAAATATTGCTTACATCGGTGCTACAAGTTAAATTTTAATGGTTATCCTTAAACTAGAATCACTCGCTTTTTTGTCGTCGGCCAATTAACACCAGGGTTTTAATTAAGGGCAAAAAGAGGATAGCTCACTTTTTGCAACTACCTGCGTTGACTGATGATTGTTGAGGCTGGGAAAGCAATTTTAAAATTTTGGTTAGTGATTATGGAAGTTATTTTTAAGGTCATTCGACAGCAACAAAATTCCTCCCCTGTTGTGCAAACCTACCTTGTAGAGGCAGAACCAGGTAATACAATCCTAGATTGCCTGAATCATATTAAGTGGGAGCAAGATGGAACGTTGGCGTTTCGCAAAAATTGCCGCAATACCATTTGTGGTAGCTGTGCTATGCGAATTAATGGGCGTTCGGCTTTAGCTTGTAAGGAAAATGTTGGTAGTGAACTTGCCAGATTACAACAAATACCATCATCCCAAAGTAAAGTAAATGCCATTGGCGAAATCACGATCGCCCCTCTCGGCAATATGCCTGTGATTAAAGATTTAGTTGTAGATATGAGCAGTTTCTGGAATAATTTAGAGGCAGTTGCTCCTTATGTAAGTACAGCAGCCCGACAAGTTCCAGAAAGAGAGTTTTTGCAAACACCCCAAGAGCGATCGCGCCTTGATCAAACTGGCAACTGTATTATGTGTGGTGCTTGTTACTCGGAATGCAACGCCCGTGAAGTTGATCCAAACTTTGTTGGTCCCCATGCCCTTGCCAAAGCTTACCGGATGGTAGCAGACTCTCGCGATAGTGACACCCAAAATCGTTTAGCAAGCTACAACGACGGTACTAAAGGCGTATGGGGTTGCACCCGTTGTTTGTACTGCGATTCAGTTTGTCCAATGGAAGTTGCACCATTAGAACAAATCACCAAAATTAAACAAGAGATTCTCACCCAGAAACAAGTCAGCGACAGTCGCTCACTTCGTCACCGAAAAGTATTGGTAGATTTAGTTAAAGAAGGTGGTTGGATTGATGAACGTCAATTTGGTTTACAAGTTGTCGGTAACTATTTTCGGGATTTAAAAGGATTACTCAGTCTTGCACCGCTCGGTTTGCGGATGATCATCCGCGGTAAGTTTCCCCTATCATTTGAACCTTCAGAAGGGACGCAACAAGTGCGATCGCTTATTGAATCTGTGCAACAAGTAGAAAACAAAAGTTAGAAGTGAGGAGAGACGCGATTAATCGCGTCTGTACAGGAGTTAGGAATTTTAACTCATAACTCATAATTCTAGTTCAACGTGGTTCTTGAGGGATATTCAACGGTTGTCCATAACGGTCATATACTAAAACATCCCACTGCCCGTTGTTACTAGATTCAAAAGCAATCCTACTACCATCAGCACTAATTGTAGGGTTACGGACTTCCGCTTGCAGATTATTAGTCAAATTCCGTGATTGGCGTGTTTCCCGGTCGTAGAGAAAAATAGCCGATCGTCCCTGACGACTAGCACCAAACACAATATAACGACCATCTTGTGAAACGCTAGGATGAGTTGCGATCGCATCAAAGGAGTTTAAACCTGGCAAATCAACCAAATCACGAGTCACCGTATCAAACATATAAACATCTTGGCTACCGCGTCGGTCAGTAATAAAAACAATGTATCTCCCAGAGATTTGGGGATTTAATTCCGACGCTAAACTATTAAGACTGCGGCCCCCCGGATCAAAGGGATAACTCAAAATGCGAGGGTAGCCAAAACACCCAGTCAATAAACTTAAACAAATAAATACAGGTATAAAAAAAACACGTTTCATATAATTAGTCAATAGTCTCACAACTCCTAACTCATAACCGGAGGCGGAGCGTCTCCGGCTTTGCTCCTAACTCTTAGGGAGGTGAACCTACAGTTGCACCATTAGGAATATCTAACTCAATATTTGGTCCCCGGTCTAGGACTTCAATATCCCACTGACCACGGCTGGCGGTTTCAAAAACAACATAACGTCCATCTGGGCTGATATTTGGTTTTCTGACCCAGCCGCGATAGATTGGCGTGACGATTTGCGACTGTTGCGTAGCGCGATCGTAAAGCGCCACCACTGGTCTACCTTGGTCACTAGTAAGATAAGCAATGTAACGCCCGGTGTAGCTCAAACTAGGACTTTCAGCAATTGTTTCCTGTCGGTTTATGCCCGGTGTGCCAATAAACAGTTGCCTCTCCAAATCGTAGACTAGTAGCTGCTGATTACCATTCCGATTAGATACAAACGCTAAAAAGCGCCCATTTCCACTCAAAGCAGGCTGCTCCTCGGTGTAGCGACTATTGAGGGAAGTAGGCCCTATGGGAATATCGTTAGAACCACAAGATACAAGCAAACTTGTTAAACTAAAAACCAGGCTCCAATGAATAGGTCTTTGGAGCCAAAATATAGGCGTAAATTTTTTCACCTCAACTGTTTTCCGTCGCCTCTAAAATTACCTCCACACCAACTGTTTTAAACATCGTCATCAAAATCGGTCGAATTATCTAGTCCCTCATTTGGCTTTTCAACCGGGTTGTATGGTACATAATCAGTTGGGATCGCCTCATCATCTTCGCGCCCTCTTCGAGGAGTCGAGTCAGTGGGTGGACGACGCCTTCTTGGTCTGGGAGCGACATCATCTTCACGACTTTCTGGACGCCCAGACCCGTTATTATTACGCCGAGAAGGTTTTCTGACTTCCCCTCCTGAACTTTCCCAATCATCAACTTGCCTAGATGAAGAACCCCAATTCTCTTCTTCAGAGCTTTCAGAAGGGCGATTCACAGTCCGCCCAGAAGTCCGCCGCCGCGTTTTATCAACTGGAGCCTGTCTTTCACTACTGCTGTTACGGCGTTCTGAACGACGGGGGGGTTGCTCCTCGTAGTCATCACGAGTTGAAATCTCATCCCTGCTACCCCGAATCCGGGGACGCACAGGGCGCTCCTCTTCTTCATAAGGTAATGGATCTAAGTCTGCATCCATCTCAGCTTGATACTTTCTGCGATCATTGTACGAATAGCGATCGCTAACCGGTCGGTCTTCATCCACAATCGGAGTGTTGCGCTTTGCTTGCTGGGTAGCTATACTTCGCAGGCGGATACTTTCAACTGCAAAAAATACAGTTGTGCCAACTAAAAGCAATTGACCAAATTGTAGAATCGGGTCTAGCCGCCATCCTTGAAACACGAGAATGAAGCCGCAGAGCAAGCCGACTGCTGCAAAAAAGATATCTTGATCCCGTGACAATTCTGGACGCACAGTGCGGAGAAAATACAGTGCTGCCCCAGCCACAGCCAGGAAAATTCCTAGAATACTGGCTGAGTTTGCCCCAAAATTTACCTGAGCCAGAAAACTGGCTGAGTTCAGCCCAAAATTTATCATTGCTGTTTTCCCAATATCAAATCTATGTTAGCGAGTCACAATTAAAATCACTACTCTAATTAGTCACGATATATTAAAGCTTCAAAGCCTCTGGCAAAGAAGCTCTGAAGCCGTTCACCGAAAAATAAAAACACCTACTTCTGTCAGCTACAACTGCTCCTAGCGGTAAACACTACTGTTTTTGGTGCAATTAATCTAGATAGTTGACAGACAATCGATTATGAGAGTCAATTCAACTCTCATAAGCATTATGAACGCTGAATTTTATCTTTTTGGCTAATGAAAACCAGACCAACTATAACGGGTATCACAACAATTGCAGTACCCCATAGCAGACTCCAAAGAAAATTTGCTAAAGAAGGCGTCATACTTCTCAACCTTTTTTTACACACTTCATCCTAATTTTAATAGTGTATTACTTTCTTGAGAAGCCTCTAACTCGGAACTGTTAAACTTGGTAACTGCTTTCACCAGTTGTTGAGTTAACCGCGTGAGCGAGTTCGCTTTTCTATTTCCGAAGGAAGTGACAGCATTTGGTTAAAATGATCATGAGAGTGCTTTACAAAGCTTAAAATTTTGTGGCGATGTCTACGACGGGCTACGCCTACGCGAACCTGAAGGGCTTGCCATTGCCTAAGTTTTTTCTTTCTTTACAGATAGTAGCTTAAACCAATGACTGGTGTTGACCTGACTGCTTGGATTCTTGGCCCTGTGTTAGGGTTGATGACATTTTTATTTATATTTCGGATCATTCTCAGTTGGTATCCGCAAGTGGATCTGAATCGTTTGCCCTTTAATTTAATAGCTTGGCCTACTGAACCATTTTTAGTGCCCTTGCGAAAGCTAGTCCAACCTATAGGCGGGGTGGATATTACACCTATTATTTGGATTGGTATCTTCAGCCTGCTGCGAGAAATCCTGCTAGGTCAGCAAGGATTGCTGACTATGCTATCTCGTGTTAATTAGGAATGGGGCATGGGGCAGAAGAATTTTAGATTTTGGATTTTGGATTTTGGATTGAACATCTAAAATCTAAAAGACGCTTGATAGCGCAGCGTAAAGCCTTCTCTACCAGAGGCTGCGCCCTATACCCTATGCGGTAGGCTTTACGGCATGGCAACTCTTATAGACGCTCTTGCGTTCGCTTAGAGCAACTGTACGTAGCGTCTGACTCGCTAACGCAAATCCAAAATTGAGGAGGCATAGGGCATAGGGCATTGGTTATTTTCCCCCTGCTTCCCACTCTCCACTCCCTTAACCGTTCATTTCTTGCACAAAATTTGTATAGACATTACCCTGCAAAAACTGTGGAGTTTCCATAATTTTTTGATGAAACCCGATGGTGGTGGGTAGTCCAGTGATGGCACATTCCCGGAGTGCGCGTTTCATGCGGTTAATAGCAGTGGGTCGATCTGGGGCCCAAACAATTAACTTGCCGATCAAGGAATCGTAGTAAGGTGGGATTTGATAATCTGTATAAACGTGCGAATCAATCCGAACACCAGGCCCTCCAGGGGGAAGATAGCCACTAATCCGTCCAGGAGAAGGACGAAAGTCGTGATCGGGGTCTTCAGCGTTGATCCGGCATTCGATCGCATGACCCCGCAAAACTACTTGCTCTTGGGTAAGCTTGAGTCTTTCCCCTTGAGCAATCCGAATTTGTTCGGCAACCAAGTCTATTCCAGTAATCATCTCTGTTACAGGATGTTCTACTTGAATCCGGGTGTTCATTTCCATAAAGTAGAATTTACCGAATCTATCCAAGAGAAACTCGATAGTACCCGCCCCACTGTAGTTAATGAATTGGGCAGCTTTGACAGCAGCTTGTCCCATTTTCTCGCGCAGATCTTGGTCGAGAGCCGGACTTGGTGCTTCTTCTAGTAGCTTTTGATTCCGGCGCTGAATAGAGCAATCCCGTTCGCCCAAGTGGATAACATTACCATAATTATCCGCCAAAATTTGAAATTCGATGTGGCGGGGACGTTCAATAAATTTTTCTATGTAAACGCCAGAATTCCCAAAAGCTGCTCCTGCTTCCCCTTGGGCCGCCAGGAAAAGTTTGACAAATTCATCTTCAGAACGAACTAGGCGCATACCCCGTCCGCCGCCACCCGCTGTGGCTTTGATCATCACTGGATAGCCGATATCCTTGGCGAATTTTAATCCTTGTTCCTCAGATTCTACTAACCCCTCAGTACCTGGTACTGTCGGAACTCCAGCTTTTTGCATGGTTTCTTTGGCAGTGGATTTATCCCCCATCAGCTTGATAGCTTCTGGAGTTGGGCCGATAAAAGCAATATGATGGTCAGCACAGATTTCCGCAAACCGGGCATTTTCTGCTAAAAAGCCATAACCTGGATGAATGGCTGTCGCATTGCGCGTCAGTGCGGCAGCAATAATATTGGGAATATTCAAATAACTTTTACTGCTAGCAGGTTCGCCAATGCAAACCGCTTCATCAGCAAGTTGGACGTGAAGAGCATTCCGGTCAACGGTGGAGTGAACCGCAACTGTCGCAATCCCCATTTCTTCACAGGCGCGGAGAATGCGAAGGGCGATTTCTCCCCGATTGGCAATTAATATTTTGTCAAACTTCATTTTTTAGTTTCGATATCATTACCAGTAGATTGACATTTTCTCTGATCCAACTTGAAACGACGCTTTCGCATTATTTCAAATTATCACAGGAGATTCGCCACCCTGATTCTAAGCAAACTTTCATATTGCAAGCTTGCTGCCTCTATGGGTCTTAATTACTGTAAGTCTTGGCTAGCTTGGCAAAATGGGCTTTTGCCATCGCACCGCACCTCCTACAGTAGCTCTACCCTTTTTAATATCACTTGTGCAGAGGCTAGATTTCTGTCAGTCTGATACCGCCTTGAGGAAATTTATATTTTTGAGAAATATAACTTTAGATATCACCTTACTATAATTAGTTTCTTATGCTATAGTGTATATTTAGACAAGCCGTGCGGATGTGGCGGAATTGGTATACGCGCACGCTTGAGGTGCGTGTGGGCAATGCCCTTGCGAGTTCGAGTCTCGCCATCCGCATATTTTATTTATTAGTCAAGGGTCAATAGTCAAGGCTCAAAACACCTTAGATTGTTGACCCTTAAATCTGGGTAGAGCTAAGGTTTTTTATGCTTTTATAGAGATAGGTGAAGTTTTGTAAAAAGCATTGAGTATTACTTTTACGCCCACAAACAACTTAAGACTGCCAGCAGCTTGGCATCGCCTCACTCCGATTTGGCAAGGAGGGGAGGAAATAATTCAACAAAGTTTACCTCATACTCAGCTAGCACCTGCTTGGCAACTAATGCTTTTGGGTGACGGCTCTCCAACACGTCACCTAGAATTGCTCACAGGTGAGCCTGTAGAAGTAGATGTGATTGATATGTCATTGATTGGCATGGACTTGGATGGTGCGCCTGAATTAATCCAAACTGTCCCAGGGCCACGACTACGGCGACAAGTGTGGCTGCGTACTGCTTCTGGTCAACGATTAGCCTACGCCACTTCGTGGTGGGAAGCCAGTCATGTAGATGAATATTTGCAAAACCGTTCATTACCAATTTGGGCTAGTTTGGCTCGTCTTCGCACAGAGTTGTATCGGGATGTTCGAGGAATTTACTACGGCGACTCATCGGCGCTAGAGTCTGGTTTTGATGTAACTGGGCCTTTTTGGGGTCGCCACTACTTGTTTTGGCATCATGGCCAGCCACTGACTTTAATTTATGAAGTTTTTTCGCCTTATTTAACCAAATATTTGGGAGCTATGCAATTACATTCAAAAAATCAGTAAAAAGCCTGAAGAGTATATTGCTTTTGAGTTTTGATTGCTATTTAGATAACTCAGGACTTACGCAAAAATCGCCGAAAAGCTTAATTTCTCGTAGACACGTAGTGGCTTGCCGCAGGCTACCGCCAAGACGAGAAGCAACTGTCAGCGGTATCGTGAAAGACCTATGAGTAATTTACTCACACAAGCGATACCTACGGCTACCCGTACCACTTCTCCTTCTCCTGACGGAGAGGCTGCGCCAACGGAGACGCTAGCGCGAACGTGGAAGCAAGCTAGGCGTAGCAGCGACTACAGGAGAAACGGGAACGCCTAAAAGTAGAAACAGGAAATCCCAGATGAAGTATTTGAGATCGGTAAAAATCTCAAATAGAGTCATCCCCCAAAACCAACCATGATTCAACTCAAAACCCAACTTCCCCTCGAAGAATTTCTCGCACTTCCCGAAGGAGACATCATTTCCGAACTCATTGATGGAGAAGCTGTTCCCAAATTCAAAAACGATGTAATGTTACCAAAATTTTTTCATCGTTCTATAACAGGTGCATTATTTATACTATTGTCTGCATAGGCGCAAGGAAAGGGACGAGTTGTAATTGAATGGGCAATTAAGCTAACACGAAATCAACAAGACTGGCTTCCTGTACCAGATTTGACATATATTTCTTATAATCGTCTTTCTGCTGATTGGTTGCAAGATGAGGCTTGTCCTGTTGCACCCGAATTAGTCATTGAAATTATCTCCCCAGATCAAACTTTTGGAGAAATGACAGAAAAAGCAACTGATTATCTAAAAGCTAAAGTTCAACGAGTTTGGATTATTGATACTAGAGCAAAAACTATTACTATTTTTTATCCTGATATTCTCCCTCAAACTAAACGCGGTACTGATAGGTTAGAAGATTCCTTATTTGAAGGGCTAGAAATTACGCCTCAAAAAATTTTCCAACAAGCAAGAATTTCCGACTGATGTTAGCAACAAAGGCACGAGGAAAGGTTTAATGAATACTGTTGTGCTAAATCTAGAACCGATTGCTCATTTAACCGATGAGCAATTTTATCAATTGTGTATTGCCAATCGTGATTTAAGCCTGGAAATGAATGCAGCCGGAGAATTAATCATTATGCCACCAGTTGGAGGAGAAAGCGGAAATCAAGAAGCTGGACTGATCGCTGATTTAGAAATTTGGAATCGTCAAGCTAAATTAGGGAAAGTTTTTAGTTCTTCAACTATCTTTATACTTCCCAACGGTGCAAAACGTTCCCCTGATGCTGCTTGGATAAAATTGGAGCGCTGGGAAGCTTTAACACCAGAAGAACGAAAAAAATTTCCGCCACTTGTACCCGACTTTGTGATTGAACTGCGTTCGGAGACAGATCGGCTTGCACCGATTCAAGAGAAAATGCAGGAATACATCAAAAATGGTCTGCGTTTGGGTTGGCTAATTAATCCTCAAGATGCAAAAGTGGAAATTTACCGACTTTTGAAGGCTGTAGAAGTTCTGCAAATGCCAGCGATTCTTTCTGGAGAAGATATATTACCTGGATTTGAGTTGCAAGTATAGGTAGGCAATAAGCTTTCAGTCCATAGCTTTGCTTGCCGCATTCTCCCAAAAAATACTGCACTTATGATGTGGCGCGTAGGCGCAACCCGCCGCAGGCATCGCTACCGAGCAAAACCAAGTAGCTGAAATCATACAATTAAATTATCAAAGGAACGTTGAATTATTGTTGCAGCGATCGCCTCTGGTAGTAGTGCCGTTAAATTAATGAGTTTTCGGTGATGATTTGCCGTTATTAGGCGAAACCAAACGTGGTACTGATAGTTTAGAAGATTCCTTATTTGAAGGGTTGCAAATTACGCCTCAAAAAATTTTCCAACAAGCAAGAATTTCCGACTGATGTTAGCAACAAAGGCACGAGGAAAGGTTTAATGAATACTGTTGTGCTAAATCTAGAACCGATTGCTCATTTAACCGATGAGCAATTTTATCAATTGTGTATTGCCAATCGTGATTTAAGCCTGGAAATGAATGCAGCCGGAGAATTAATCATTATGCCACCAGTTGGAGGAGAAAGCGGAAATCAAGAAGCTGGACTGATCGCTGATTTAGAAATTTGGAATCGTCAAGCTAAATTAGGGAAAGTTTTTAGTTCTTCAACTATCTTTATACTTCCCAACGGTGCAAAACGTTCCCCTGATGCTGCTTGGATAAAATTGGAGCGCTGGGAAGCTTTAACACCAGAAGAACGAAAAAAATTTCCGCCACTTGTACCCGACTTTGTGATTGAACTGCGTTCGGAGACAGATCGGCTTGCACCGATTCAAGAGAAAATGCAGGAATACATCAAAAATGGTCTGCGTTTGGGTTGGCTGATTAATCCTCAAGATGCAAGAGTGGAAATTTACCGCCTTTTGAAGGCTGTAGAAGTTCTGCAAATGCCAGCGATTATTTCTGGAGAAGATATATTACCTGGATTTGAGTTGCAAGTATAGGTAGTCGATAAGCTTTCAGGGCATAGCTCTGCTTACCATATTTTCCATCTTAAAGATGCGATCGCTGATTAAAAATTGTAGCCAAAGTACTTCATATTCCTTTCTCTGGAACGAACAGAAGCTTTGCCAACCAAGAGTAATGTCAGCTAATCATGACTTGCAGCTTTGTCCAGTTAGTTATATTCTCAAATTGCTTGGACTAACAGACTTACTTGCGGAAACTTTCCGACTGAGGAATTAATCTTAGGGAAACGTCCTACGAAATTCAACAAAGCGTGTTAAAAATGGTAACTGAGCCAAAAACACAGCTTTTGAAAGACTCGGGAAGTTTTATTACGGAAATATCATCTATGTCTAGGATGGAGAAATTTATGCAGTTAACTGCCCTAGATAACGAGAAAGTTTTTGGTTAACTTAACCAATCAAACAAGTAATGAGTTTGCAAGTATAAGGTATAGGTTTCAATGGCACCGCCTCTTGTGTCTGTTCCGATGAAGAAAAATAAGAAACCGTCTCTGGTGCTGACGCTCTCGGCTGCTGGGCTATTGATTGGTGTAGGGAGTATAGCATACTGGTTGTTAAGCCAGAGACAACCACTTTCTGGCGAGCTAGTAGGTGCAAATATTATTCCTGGTGATGCCCTGTTTGCGGTTTCTCTGACAACAGCTCCCCAGCAGTGGCAGAAATTGCGGCAGTTTGGGACAAAAGAAACCCAAGCAGAACTGGATAAAAATTTAGTACAATTGCGCGATCGCTTTCTGACTAATAATGGTTACGACTTCCAGAAAGATGTCGCTCCTTGGGTAGGCGATGACGTCACAATCGCATTTCTTGCCCCAGACACAGCGAGTAAACCTGCACCCAAACCAGTTGCTACCACCGATGAAGATACTGCTAACGATCAGCAGTCGATGGTAATGGTATTGCCAGTGAAAAATCCAGAAATCGCTAAAAACATTTTGGCACGACCGAAAACCCTTAAACAAGGCAAATGGATTGACCGTACTTATCAAGGAATCGCCATCAAACAAAGTGAGGGACAAGCAGGGGAGAACTTCTCAGCGGCATTACTAGATGGGCGTTTTTTAGTCATAACTGATAGTCCCAAAGCCACAGAACGAGCAATTGACGCCTACAAAAATAAAACATCCCTAACCACAACAGGGGGCTTTGCTGAGAATTTTCCGAAAATTGCCAATTACCAACCCTTTGCCCAGTTTTACGTAAATGTGCCAACAGCAGCCAAAATAGCCGCAGCTTCTCCAAACCGCCCTTTACCTGCTCAAGTTTTGGCTCAACTGCAAAATAACCAAGGTTTAGCGGGGACAATGACCTTAGAGCCAGAAGGAATTCGCTTAAAGGGCGTTTCTTGGCTAAACCCTAATAGTCAAAGGGTGCTGGCGGTGGAAAACAAAGCTGGGAAAATGCAAAGCCGTGTCCCAGCGGAAACCTTAATGATGCTCTCTGGCGGTAACTTACAGCGGTTGTGGGGAGATTATGTTTTAACATCTCAGGGAAATCCCCTCTCGCCGATCGCACCAGAACAGATCAGAAGTGGGATAAAATCTCTTACCAATCTCGATTTAGATAAGGATTTGCTCGATTGGATGAAAGGCGAATTTTCCTTATCAGTGATTCCTACTACTCCAAAACAAGGTTCACCAGATGATTTTCGTGCGGGTTTAGTGTTCATGGTACAGGCAAGCGATGCCGACGGTGGGCAAAGCCTACGCCAATCAGCTGAAGCATCCATAAAACAGCTCGATGAAGTGATGAGAAATCAATACCAGTTCCAAGTCCAACCGGCAAAAGTCGCAGGTCAACCCGTTGTTAACTGGGTTTCACCTTATGGTACGTTAACTGCCACCCACGGCTGGTTAGATGGAAATGTCGCCTTTTTAGTAGTGGGCGCTCCAATCACTGATAAAATTGTTCCCCAACCCAACAACACACTAGCTAGTACTCTTCCCTTCCAACAAACAGTTCCTACAGAACCAAATCCGACAAATGGTCAATTTTTCTTGGATGTGGAACGAACTGTGAAAAATTTCCCTTTACCAACTTTAATTCCCAATCAAGAAACTTTGCTAGATGCAACGCGCTCAATTGGGATGACATCTGCTGTCAGCGACAGTCGCAGTAACCGTTACGACTTTTTTATCGCACTCAAAAAAGTTACCAACATGACTACATTGCCTAGTCCAGAAAAAAGTAAGAGCAGTTCTGCTACACCATCTACAATTTCTCCATAACAGCAATTGGAAAAGTTATGAGTTGTACCAATTCTCAAAAATCTTGCTATACATCAATCTTCGCGTCTGGTGTGTCTTTACCTCAGAGCGATATCATCTGTAGTAACCTTAAAATGAAATGGTATTAAAAATAATTAATTCATAACAGACGCGATTAATCGCGTCTGTACTCCTAACTCATAACTTTTCCCTGTTTCATGACCCTGTAAGCATATAGGATCAGAACAGTCAGAATCCATATTTAAAATCATCCACGGAGAGAACACTTTATGAATCTAGTTGTACTCCAGAACTGGCTGGACAATGCCTCCTTTGCCATATTATTCCTGACAATGCTGGTGTATTGGGGAGGAGCGGCTTTTCCGAATCTGCCTTATCTAGCCGCTTTGGGGACAGCTGGGATGGCGATCGCTAATTTGTGCATGGCTACTCTACTAGGGGCACGATGGATAGAAGCTGGTTACTTTCCCTTAAGTAATTTGTATGAATCTCTGTTTTTCTTAACTTGGGGAATTACCACAGTCCATCTAATTGCCGAAAGTAGTAGCCGTAGCCGCTTAGTAGGAGTTGTTACAGCTCCTGTGGCAATGGCGATCGCTGCTTTTGCTACTATGACATTACCATCCCAGATGCAAGCGTCAGAACCTCTAGTACCTGCCTTGAAATCAAATTGGTTGATGATGCATGTCAGCGTCATGATGTTGAGTTATTCTGCTTTGATGGTGGGCGCGTTATTAGCGATCGCTTTTTTAGTAGTCACTCGCGGTCAAAACATCCAACTACAAGGTAGTTCAGTAGGTAATGGTGGCTATCGCAGCAACGGCTACCGCTTGCACAAAGCAGCTGAACTAATTTCTCAACCACTAGCCCCTTCTGCCGAAAATAACGGCTTTGCTCGTTTTGAAACTAGTAGCAACGGCAACGGCAACGGTAATGCTAACACCGCTGTTTTGAATTTAGTATCTACCTCTGAGCCTCAAACTGTAGCATCTGCCGAACCTCTTTCACCCCAGCGCCTTAGCCTTGCCGAAACCCTCGACAACATCAGCTATCGCATCATTGGACTAGGATTTCCCTTGCTGACAATTGGGATCATTGCCGGTGGCGTTTGGGCTAACGAAGCTTGGGGTTCTTACTGGAGTTGGGACCCTAAAGAAACTTGGGCATTAATCACCTGGTTAGTGTTCGCCGCCTACCTCCACGCCCGAATCACTCGCGGTTGGCAAGGGCGCAGTCCCGCAATTTTAGCCTCGACGGGCTTTGTTGTTGTTTGGGTTTGCTATCTCGGTGTGAATCTGTTAGGTAAAGGTTTACATTCTTACGGTTGGTTCTTTTAGTAACCGTTTAAATAAAACTACCTCATCCACGCTACCGCGCACCCTCCCTTTGGTACTACCGTGTATACACAAGTCGAATTACCCCCCTTAATCCCCCCGATATATTAGACTTGTCGGGAAATAAGAGAGAATAGACAGCAGTCGTAGGGAAGGATCA
>NZ_CALMFY010000015.1 GCF_937863485.1 uncultured Nostoc sp.
GCGCTTGGATGGCTCCTCAAGATCAACCCCACGAACAATTTGTATTCCCTGAGGAAGTTCTACCTCGCGGTAACGCTCTCTAAGTATTAAAAGCCGACCATGATCTGAAATTGTGGTTTCTAAAAATTGACATCACCCAGATTAAATAATCTCCTTAGCATAAGCTAAGAATGTGTCAATATTCCCCATTCTCTAGTCATCTCCCGCTTATTGGTGGGGGATTTTTTTATATGGTTAATTATTTTTAAATTTATGTGTTATATTAGATGAAGGTTATAAACCCGGAGCAAATGCTCTGCCCTTTTGAGACTTAGACCGCTTAGGCAACAAGGAGGTGATGCCCATGATAGAAAGTAGTAAATGCATGGGTCATCAGGTTGCAGTTAGCCGGCTGTGTGCCGGGGCTGTTCTCTAAAAGTTAGCCTTAGTCATCCTGAGATACTAAGTTAGCTCAAGTAGCTAGGCAAGCTCGGAGTTCCTTCCGGCAGTCTGGTTGCAACCTGAAGACCCGCTAGACCGCTCTGACTTAGATCACCTGATCTAAATCAGAGCGGATAGTTTTTTATGGGTGATTTTTATTTTATCAAAGGTTGCTTTTGAAAACTTAGATGGCGATGCCTGCGGTGGTCACTGAGCGGCTGGTGAGCGCAGTCGAACCATGCCGAGGTAGCAGGCAAAGCCAACGCGTCTAAGTTTTCTTAAAAATAAAAATATTTTGGCTCAAACCTTGGCAACTGATCAGATGTGAGTAATAGCATCTATCTACCGAGTTTGATTTAAATATACATACACGCATTATGCCCTAGTTTATCCTCCCATACTTTCTGTGTGGAGAATAAAAGGGGTTTGCCTTCATAAGATGCAAGATGTAACAGATATATAGGAATTTTTTGATATGACACAACTACTCACTGAGGCGGAAATTCAAGAAAATGCAAAGGTTTTGTCAGATTGGACTGTTGAAGACTCCAAATTGCAGACTACTCGCAGATTCAAGGATTTTATCCAAGCAATTGAGTTTATCAATAAGCTGGTAGAGCCGGCTGAGTCAGCAGGACATCATCCAGATATAAAAATTTCCTACAACAAAGTGAAGATTACCCTGACAACACATGATGCAGGCGGGCTGACGCAGACAGACTTTGATCTAGCACGGGTGATTTCCCAAATCAACTAAGTGATTTTTCTGATATCTTGCAATAAGAAACTGGAAGTCACGGCAACGCGAGACTCAGCGTTTAGCAAGCTTTAAGAGTATAACTATGGGTTTTGCTTTCGAGGACGCGGGTTTCAAAACCCTTGATTCCTAAGCTGGTGTTTGTGATCATAATACCAGACAAGCAAACTTCGTTTGTATAGCCGAGCCAGTGTGTTTTAACTGGTGTTCTATTTCTACTAGCGCTAAGTACAAGAAGTTATTTTTGCTGACAAGCTGCTAAGTGTCTAAAGCTTTGAGCAATTTAGCCAAGTAGGGAGCAAATGCCCTAAACCCTACTCCCTACCTAGATATTTAGATAAGTATGTGTGACAGTTATTAAGCCGATCACTCCAATCTTGCCATCTAGATCAGATGTTTTATAATGTTATGATATAAACATATGTTTTTGCATAAGTTAATCACATAAGTTTTTAACCCTAAGTTAATCGTTTATTAGCTTTGCAAAAACTAAAATTGTAGTAGTGGCAACTATGCCTCATGCACAGGTTTCAATGATATGTCACATTTTTGAGATTTTAAGTGCAACGAATACAATTATCTAAACAAGGTGTGAGGAGTAAAGAAAAGATGTCTAATCTCTTGTGGAAATCCTTAGTGGTTAGCCCAGCAGTTTTGGGAGCAACATTGTTAGTTTCGACAACAGCAATTGCGGCTCCAACCACAACCACTAAAGTATCACCAGCCAAACAACCGGCTGTAACGGAAGTTGCCCAACAGCCAGAAATATTGGCTCAAACAACCATAGATCAAGTTAATCGCTACAGCAATGAAGGCAACCAAAATAACTCTCAGTCTCAAGTAACATCGGTTTCTCAGTTTTCCGACGTACAACCTACTGACTGGGCATTCCAAGCATTGCAGTCCTTGGTTGAGCGCTATGGTTGTATTGCAGGTTACCCAAATTCTACTTATCGCGGTAACCGTGCTTTGACCCGTTATGAATTTGCCGCTGGTTTGAATGCCTGTTTGGATCGGGTTAACGAATTGATTGCCACAGCAACAGCTGACTTGGTGACCAAACAAGATTTAGCGACTTTGCAACGGTTGCAAGAAGAATTTTCTGCCGAATTGGCAACCCTACGCGGTCGTGTCGATTCCCTAGAAGCGCGAACTGCTGAATTAGAAGCCAATCAGTTCTCCACTACTACAAAATTAGTCGGTGAAGCCGTTTTTGCCGTTAGTGATGCGTTTGGAGGTAACACTGGTGACAACAACAATACTGTCTTCCAAGATCGGGTACGTTTAGACTTGCAAACCAGCTTCACAGGTAGAGACGTTTTACACACTCGTCTTGCTGCTGGTAATGCACAAGCTTTTTCACTAAGGGATAACGCTGGTAATCCGATCAACACTGCTGAAGGCACACAAACGTTTGAAGTCAGTAGCACTGGTAACAATAGTGTCAAGATAGACCGCTTGACCTATGAAGCTCCCATAGGTCCAGCCCAAGTTTACCTTGCAGCTAGTGGCGGACGGCATAGCCATTATGCCGCTGTCAACAACCCTTACTTTTTTGATACTACTGACGGCGGTAATGGTGCTTTGTCTACCTTTGCTTCTGAAAGTCCTATCTATCGTATTGGTGGCGGTGCAGGTATAGCACTCAATCTACCCCTTGGTAAAGGTGGCGGCATCTTGGGAAATAGCTCAATCACTGCGGGTTACTTGGCATCAGAAGCTAATACTCCTGTTCTTGGTTCAGGTCTGGCCGACGGTGACTATGCTGCTTTAGGACAGTTGAACTTTAGTGTTGGCGATCGTTTGGCTTTAGCTGCTACCTATGTTCACGGATATAGTGCCGCAGGTGGTTTCTTGTTCAACTCAGGTTCCACATCAGATGGAACTTTTGGAGATGTTCAAGTAGGTACTGGACAAGCTAACATTCTAAGTACCACAGATGCATCTTCAAGTAATTCTTATGGTGTGGAGGCTGCCTTTAGGCCCAGCGACAAACTGTCAATTAGTGGCTTCGTCTCTTACCACGATATCACCGGCTTTGGTGCAAATGATGATTTTGACGCTTGGAGCTATGGTGTTGGAGTAGCCTTACCTGATTTCGGTAAAAAAGGTAACGTTTTAGGTCTTTTTGCTGGTGTCGAACCCTATTCCTTTAACCGACCAGGTTTTGTTGGTAATGATAAACCTTATCACTTTGAAGGCTTCTACAAGTATCGCGTGTCAGATAATGTCTCAGTTACCCCTGGTGTAATCTGGTTGACCTCTCCTGGTCAAAACAGCGATAACGATGATGCGTTTATCGGTACGCTCAGAACGACTTTCACTTTCTAGAGTGCTGACTATCCACTGACAATTTTGAACTCTATTGATCCCCGCCATCAGGCGGGGTTTTTTGTTGTCAGTAGCAGCAATAAACCCCAGTAGGTAACCGGAGTATACTAAAAAAGTTAAGAGCTGTGAGTTAAGAATTAAAAAGTTCTAACTTACGGCGTGAGTAACTTTTTTTGATCGAACTTTTCTAATAAAGATTGGCGGTTACATGTTGCCTAATATCCTAACTCTGCCAATTTTGAATTTTGGATTTTAGATTTTTCCTTCAATCTAAAATCTAAATTGAATGACTCCTAACTCCTAACCCTAACTTATTGCTGCTTGTGGAACTATCGTGTAAATCGGAATACGCAATTCTAGCCTTATTAGAGATGGCCGCTCATTACGAAAGCGGCGAACCGCTGCAAATTCGACATATTGCAGCACAACAAAACATACCTGATCGCTATCTGGAACAGCTACTGGCAACCTTGAGGCGTGGGGGTATAGTCAAGAGTCAGCGCGGATCAAAAGGTGGCTATCTGTTAACGCGAGAACCCCGAAAAATCATCCTTTTTGAGATTTTGGAATGTTTAGAAGGGTTAGAGGTGCGGACTTGTGAAGAAAACGTTAATCTCAAAACGCTAGACAGTTCGGTTATAGAAGAAATTTGGCAAGAAGCAAGTCGCGCGGCAAATTCAGTGTTGCAAAAATATACGCTCCAGGATCTTTGTGAAAAACGAGATTCCCGGCGGCAGTTGGATATCATGTACTACATTTAGTCAAGAGTCATTAGTCATCAACAAATGACTTTTGACTCTTGACTAGTAACTAAGTAAGTAGGCAAGAATAAATAAAACTATGTTACGCAATGTAAATATAATTAAATTTAGCTCGCAGTAAGCGGCTCTCTCCCTAGAAAATAGGGCTGGAGCCGCTTCCCCCTCTCTCTTTGGAAGACGCTCTTGCTAGCAAGATCCAGGGGTACGGGTGACGCTCGTAGCGCGGCATCGTCTCCCTTTGCGAGAAGACTCGCTCTAAGCGAACGTAAGAGTGTCTCTAAGAGTTGCCATGCCGCAGGCTTTACGCTGCGCTAAGTTGTTCATGAGGGAAACTCTCTACAGCCCTTCTCAAGACAGGAGACGCTCTTGCGTTCGGGCATCCTACGGCAGCCGCTAGCCTCTGTGGGAGAAGACTGCGCTAACTCATTACAAACCTTTAATTATTCATACCCACTTAACTTAATAAGTAATAACTAATAACTAAGGACTAAATTATGCGAATAGCTCGTAACATAACAGAACTGGTTGGTCGTACACCCCTAGTGCAGTTGAACCGCATTCCCCAAACAGAAGGATGTGTTGCTGAAATTGTAGTGAAACTGGAAAGTATGAACCCATCGGCATCAGTCAAAGACCGGATTGGGGTGAGTATGATTAACGCCGCCGAGGAAGAGGGGCTGATTACTCCTGGGAAGACAGTATTGGTAGAACCCACCTCTGGAAACACAGGAATTGCCCTAGCAATGGCAGCAGCAGCCAAGGGTTATCGATTAATTTTGACAATGCCAGAGACGATGAGTGGGGAGCGTCGGGCAATGTTGCGGGCCTATGGAGCAGAACTGGAACTAACGCCAGGAATGGAAGGCATGAGTGGGGCAATTGGGCGAGCGCAGCAAATGGTTAATACTACACCAAATACCTATATGTTGCAGCAGTTCCGCAATCCAGCCAATACAAAAGTGCATCGGGAAACCACAGCAGAGGAAATCTGGGAAGATACCGATGGACAAGTAGATATGATCGTGGCAGGGGTCGGCACAGGTGGTACGATCAGTGGTGTAGCAGAAGTGATTAAAGCACGCAAGCCTAGTTCTAAGGCGATCGCAGTTGAACCAGCTAATAGCCCAGTTTTATCTGGGGGACGGCCAGGGCCACACAAAATCCAAGGAATTGGCGCTGGGTTTATTCCCCAAGTGCTAAAGATAAAATTGATTGATGAAGTGATTACCGTCACCGATGAAGAAGCGATCGCTTATAGTCGGCGTTTGGCAAAAGAAGAAGGGCTACTATCTGGTATTTCCAGTGGAGCCGCTTTATGTGCAGCAATTCGCGTTGCCCAACGTCAAGAAAATAAGGGACGTTTAATTGTGATGATTCAGCCCAGTTTTGGTGAGAGGTATTTGAGTACACCGTTGTTCCAAGACCTGGAGGCAAGATTAGCCGCTAGCGTCAGTTAACGATAAATTGAATTAATGGTCAATTCTAAGCACGTTTCTAACCATTACGAAACTCTCAAAGTTAGTCCAAGTGCCAGCCAAGCGGACATTAAGCAAGCTTATCGCCGCTTGGTTAAGTTGTTTCATCCTGACAGTAATCAGGAAACAGCCGATCACGAGCAGATTATCCGCATCAATGCAGCCTATGAGGTCTTAAGGGATAACCAAAATCGCCGTAATTATGACCAACAACTGCAAGATGACTCCCAAAAATTAAATAATGATCGCCTACAGCGTACAGCATCAGCGCAAAAGCATTACCAGACAAGACGAAAAACAGGACGCGATGTTGACGAGCAAGTAGAGGAATGGCTGCGCCAAGTTTACCAACCAGTAAATCGCTTACTTTGTACTATTCTTTATTCGTTAGAAGAACAAATGGATCAATTAGCCGCTGATCCCTTTGATGATGAGTTGTTAGATGAATTTCAGGAATATTTAAAAACCTGTCGAGATGACTTGAAGCAGGCACAAATTACTTTTCGCTCTCTGCCAAATCCGCCTAGTCTAGCAAGAACAGCGGCTCACCTCTATTACACCCTCGATCAAGTAGCAGATGGACTCGAAGAATTAGGTTACTTCCCTTTGAACTACGATGAGCGTTATTTACACACAGGTCAAGAACTATTCCGCATAGCTACGGGATTACACTGTGAAGCGCAAGCGTCTGTTACATAGTCATTGGCCAAACAGGGCATGGGTCAATTTCGCTGGATGACAAATGACACAGAACTTAGGAATTAGTTTATGCTGGAAACAGAAAAAGATTAAGAAATTTTAAATTCTGCTTTTAGTGTACTCATGCAATGTATTGTTAATCGCCGCGCCCAGTTTTCGGCAAGTCATCGTTATTGGTTGCCAGAACTGAGTGAAGCCGAGAATATTGAGAAATTTGGTGCTTGCTCTAGATTTCCGGGACACGGACATAACTATGTCTTATTTGTCTCCCTTGCCGGGGAATTGAATGAATATGGCATGGTGCTGAACTTGTCCGATGTGAAACACGTAATCACAGGGGAAGTTACCAGTCAATTGGACTTCTCTTATCTCAACGATGTGTGGGCAGAATTTCAACAAACTCTGCCCACCACTGAGAATATTGCACGGATTATCTGGCAGCGACTAGCACCCCACTTACCTTTAGTCCGTGTGCAGTTATTTGAACATCCTGAACTTTGGGCAGATTATATAGGAAACGCAATGGAAGCCTACCTCACCATCAGTACTCACTTTAGCGCTGCCCATCGGCTAGCTCACCCTAACCTCAGTAACGAAGAAAACACCCTTGTTTATGGTAAGTGCGCCCGTCCCCACGGTCATGGACACAACTACCATTTAGAAGTTACCGTCAAAGGGGAAATTGATCCACGCTCCGGCATGATTGTCGATTTAGGAGCGTTGAACCAAGTTATAGAAGATTATGTAGTGGAGCCATTCGATCACACATTTTTAAACAAAGACATTCCTTATTTTGCCGAAGTTGTGCCCACTGCTGAGAATATCGCACTTTACATTAGCAATTTATTGCGATCGCCTATTCAGGAATTGGGAGCTAAACTTTACAAAGTGAAACTGGTTGAAAGTTCCAATAACTCCTGCGAAATCTACTGTACTGAGTTAGAATCAGATTCAGTCGGCGCAGCCGTGAATCAGCCAGTGTTAGCACGGGTTTAGCTAATTGAAAATCCAGGCATAGGACATAGGGAGTTTATATCATCCTCATGCCTAATGCCCTATAAACGAAAAGAATCTAAAATTAGAACAGTTTACTTACTAAACAGTTAAAACCAGGTAGCAAAGGACTTGTCAACTCATCTTGACTAAATAAAGTAACTGCTAGCTTTAATGCAGCCTGTTCACGACGATAAACTTCAACTTTTTTCTGTATAATAATCGCAAATCCAATATTCCTGAACCCTGTCTCGGAACGAGAATCGCCAGCAAATAGCTCTAGGTCAGCAGTCGTCCAACGCACTGGAGTTGTTTGCATAGAAACCCCCTAGCATTTTCCTAAATCATATTTTAAAAATACCGCCGCCGGGCGGAATGTCGCAAATAGCGATAAATGCCCCAGGCTAAAACTCCAAAAAAGAGATTTAGTAAAAAGCGACTAAATATAAACCACAAAATATCAACATCAAAAAGCTTTGACGGACTCAAGGGACTTAGAATCCTGGCTAAGAGAAACAGCCCAAAAATAGCATTTCCACCCAGGACGAGGGCAAACAGCACTAAACTCCTCTGCCAGTAACGGCGCTGGGGTGTACGGTCTGAAATCAGGATAATTACAGGTTTACCTTGCACTTTTCGCAGCAATTGTTCCAGTCGCCAAAACATCCACAATAGAAATGGAAATAAACCATAGCTAAGAAAACGCAGGGGTAGTGAGTAACGCCAAGCACTAGATAGGACATTAACTAGGGCATGACAGATTACAGAATTTAGCCAAGCCCGAAAAATGAACTTCTTGTCTCGATTTAACCGAGTGTGGGAGGAAATATAGATTCCTAAGGCATATCCCCAAGGCGCAGAGAACATGGCGTGGACTGGTGTACCTATAGTCCGGTCAAGAATTGATGCGGTATCGTGGAAAAGGTAAATCCAATTCTCTTCGGCAGTGAATCCGAGGGCAACCGCTACAGTGAACAAGAAAACGGTAGAGTGAAGTAATCGATACCTGCGTTGCAGATAGCAGGTTGGGACAACAACCGCTACCAACTTACAGCCTTCTTCAATTGGGCCTACTTCCACGAGCTGCCGCAAGGCTATACCAAAAAGCGTAGACGCGCAGCGGCTTGTCGCCAGACATCGCTTAATCTGATGCCAGTCCCCAACCTTGTTGGCTACAATTTCAAAAATCCATTCGAGGCTAAGGGCTAAGATACCAGATATTGCCCCGATGATAAAGAACATTAGCAACCTTGACAGAGTTGGGGCAAATGGCACCCGACAATAGTAGTAGCCTAGCAGCAGCAACGGTGGTATCGCTGCCCACAGCAGTAGAGAAAAATCAACCACTCACCTGAGCGATCGCTGTACGGTGACGGTAGGTATTGTTGGTGATAGTGGGAGTTTGGAAACCCGCCTCAACAATAGCTTGCTCAATGTCCAAAGCAAAATATTCATCTAAATACGGTTCAGTACTTTTGAGCAACGTCAAAATGTAGGCTGGCATTTTCTTGTAAACTTCAGATTTGGGATTCATGTCCATGATTGCCAAGTAGCCACCTGGACGCAGCACGCGCCGCATTTCAGCAAAAATTTGTCGGGTTGCTGACTGGGGTAATTCGTGGCACATCAAGAAAATTGAGACTAAATCAAATGAGGCATCTGGTAGCCCAGTAGATTCAGCTTGGGCATGAAGCCAATTAATTTTAGCTTGACGTTGTTGAGCGCGGTAATTGGCAACAGCTAAGAAGTAGGGAGATAAGTCCAAGCCTGTGATTTTGGCATGGGGATAAATTTCTTGCATGGCAAAGGTACTCAAACCCACAGCACACGCCAAGTCTAGGATATCTTGGGGTTGATTGGGGATTTGGGCTTTGAGGATATCGTGGTAACTTTGGCGCAGTTTAGCATCTCCTTCGGCTCCAGCATCCTGCCAAATTCCGGCATGGACAGTACGAGCAGCAACTTCTAGCTCCCAAGCGGCTTTCCAACTGAGGTCTCCACCTTCGTAGGCATGGAATGGCCGCAAGTAGTATTCTGGGTAGGAAAGCTGAGGATTTTCTACTTGAGCTAGATCAGCCTTCCAATCACGCGCCTGTAGTGTCTCGACTTCTTGCGTCCAAGGCACGCCAATTCTTTCGGCACGTTTAATCATCATTTGTCTAGCTTGATGCTTGGCTAGGTTAGCTAAAGGCTTGATTGCCAGTACCCCATTTACCAAGCGGGAAGCGAAGCCAGGAGTAGTATTTACAGCAGCGGTCATAAATTAATTCGCGTTCAACAGCTTTTTTACTTATGACATACTTGCTGGACGGCAGTCTAGAAATGAATTGAATTGTATAACGGCAGTCTGCCTCCTTTGGCTTGCCCCAAGCAACAAATATTATAGAAGGTTGACATTTGGAGAGCAGCAAAGTTCTGAGAAAATGAGAATTATGCTGGTTTACATTTTGGAATTTTATTCAAGACTGGTAAAATTTTGATACTTAGCAACATTTGTCTCAACAGGGATAGAAAAAAGCTGAGTGCCATTTATAACAGTAAGTTAAGCTTATTGGAGTCAAATATGGCTAGAGGAAGAAGAGCAAGTGGCTTTTTAAAAGATTTTCAAGCTTTTGCCCTTAAAGGCAATGTAGTTGACTTGGCGATCGCTGTCATCATTGGTAGTGCTTTTGGCAAGATTGTTACTTCCTTTGTTGAAGATGTGATCATGCCATTGATTAATCCCTTGGTTAGTTTTACTGGCAAAGACTGGAGAACAATCACCATTAGTCCAGGAATCAAGATTGGTGAGTTTCTTGGGGCAATAGTTGACTTTGTAATCATTACCTTAGTTTTATTTGTAGCAATTCGAGCCTTACAAAAATTCAAGAGACAAGAAGAAGTCGCCGATGAACCCTTGCCAGATCCTAACCTTGTAGCCCAAGAAAGATTGACTAGCGCGTTGGATAGACTCAACCAAACCTTGGAAACTCGGAATAATCAAGTTTTGTAAGTGGGGATTGGAGGGATGAGGGAGTAGAGGAGGCAGGGGATGAGGGAGCAGGGGAGCAGAGGAGAATAATTAATACTCAATGTCCAATACCCAATGCCCCATGCCCAATGCCCTACTTTACAGTAGGCTTGAGAGCTAACAACATTTCTAATTCACTAGTAGATTTATCAGGACTAATAGCGGTAAAACCAATACCACGAATCGAATTCAGGATGGTGATGGTATCGGCGTTAGACGATACAAAACTATTGATCAGGGGCACAGTTTTAGTTTTATCCATATCCAGGTATAAATAGCCACCGTTGGGTCTTTGCAAAGAACCAGTAACGGCTTTGAAGACATCGCCATTGTCGAGAGATAGATTCTTGCGATCGGCAACTGCGTCAGCAATTGGGCCACCAAGAGCTACAAATACAGTATCTTGATCCAGCCAACCATGTGCCAATAAAGCTCCCTGTCGGGGAATTTGCCATTCAGTTACGTCTTTACCACCGATATTTCTGTTGGCGACGTTGATTTGTTGGGTTTTGGCAAGAGTATCCAATTTTGTCAAGGTGGCTTCGGCAGTTTTGCGATCGCTAGTGTCAAATACTAAAGCACCTCCAAAACCAACAGTTGCTAACACCCCTTGATTAGATGGAATCGCACCAAAGGCGAATTCCCCATTCATCCAACCAAAAATATCCTTATCCAGGTCAATATTGACAAATTTAAGTTGTCCTCGCACTTGTTCCAAAGCTTGCTTCATTTCTGGATAATCTTTTGACTGTTCTACTAGCGTTTCCCAGCTACGGCTGATGCCGTTTCCGCTAACCAGAGCAAAGGTATCAGTGGGAAATTGCCCCACTATATTTCCCGGACTTGATTGATACTGAAATTTATTTAGTTGCGGATCTAAATTGGCGATCGCTTTTACCCGCACTCCCGCATCATCAACACCAACACCCGCCACCACAGATTTTATTTGCTTCAGTTGCGCCAAGGCTTGTGGAGGTAACTGCTTTGCCTGCGAACTTGCGGCAGCTAATTGCTGTACCATCCCTGCATAGTCTGGTACATAAATTTGGGCGAGGCTGTTTTTGACATCCACTCCTTTGTTGAGAATGGTGCTGGCACCTTCTTTACTGGCAAAAGAAGACTGTCCCTTAAAGGTGTCAATTGCTTTTTCTACAGCTTGCTTTTGGGGGGCTAATACCAAGTGACTATTATTTAAAACTACGCTATACGTCGGCTTGCCATTTTCTGTAGTTTCGATAATTTTTTGACCTTGGTAGTCAGATTCCTGGAATTTTACCCCTTTTTCTGACTTCAATTTTTTAGCAAAATTCAAGGCACTGAGTTTATCCTTGATTCCCACCACCATCAGGATATTTGGTTCCTGCTGTAAATTTGTTGGTACATTAGATGCCCCAGAGGGCACGTTTAACTGTGCCGATTTCACAGGATTTGGTGGCAGTATAGCAATCATTACACTACCAGCCCAAGGCTTTATGTCTTTTTCATAAGAAACGTTACTGCCACTGAATATTTGCTTATTGAAATCTTCCAGACTTTTCGCCACTAACTTTTGTGCTTCTGGAGTGCCAAACTGCTGTAACTTTGCCCAGCCTTGAGAGTCAGTAGTAATATAAGTTGCCATCAATGCTGTTGAAGGTACTACTTTAGCACTGCCTAGAGCGTCTGAGCTACCTCCTGATGGGCTTTTAAAATACGTATAAGCCGCTATACTTCCTGCTACAACTACAGCAGCGCCAATAGCGGGAATGAAAAGCTTTGATTTACTTTCGGGCATTTTGTTATCCTCTTTTGCTCAGATTGTCACTGAGATTTATATAAGTGTCATTGTAGAGTTTTCGGATTTATTAATAATTTCCGCTCATTGATCGGTATTTACTGATAAAATTAGTAATCCTATAAGTTAGCGGTCTAAAATTACTCTCAAAAATACTTCAATGGGATGAGGAGCGAATCCGCAAATGATATGCTGTTCATTTCAAACAAAATAGCCTGTTCAACAGAGGCAAGCTATCCTAAGTTATAAGAATAATTAGGAGTATTTGTACTTAATGAGAATCTATCAAGGTGTAAGAGACTCTTGACTCGATGACAAAAAAGTGCAAAACATCAGGAAAAGCAGATGCGGGAGGGATATGGAAAAAAGTCCAAGGATCGGCAGCCGACGTTCGGAAATTCGGGTGAGATTAATTTCAATTCCCCAATCGCAAAGGGGAGTCCTCAATTGATTTAGGAAATACAGACACCGCTTTTTGCTTAATTACATCCAGCCAAGGCAGACTTTTCAGGATTACAAGGTCAGTAAGGATCAATGTCGAAGTCTTATTTTGATACAGATAATAACGCACACAAACCTTTTGAGTTACCGGGAGCAAGACCACACTACAACCCCGATCGCCCCGGACAGGTAGAGCATATTTTTCTCGATCTCAGCTTGGATATCCCTAAGCAAAGCTATCAGGGCAGTTGTAGCATTCGCCTCTTACCAATCCGTAATGGCATTGACCGTTTGACTTTGGATGCTGTCAACCTGAATATCGAGTCTGTGCAGGTGGACGAGGTGGCACAAAATTTTGACTACCAGGGGGAACAACTTTCCATCCAACTTTCCGAGGTGACCCAGATTGGTAAACGCTTACTGATTGCGATCGCCTACTCGGTGGCAAAACCGCAACGCGGTATTTATTTTATTCAACCAGACAAGCACTACCCAAACAAGCCTACTCAAGTTTGGACTCAGGGAGAA
Organism: uncultured Nostoc sp.; assembly: GCF_937863485.1. GTDB lineage: Bacteria > Cyanobacteriota > Cyanobacteriia > Cyanobacteriales > Nostocaceae > Nostoc. The sequence goes on from NZ_CALMFY010000015.1 coordinate 13,190, forward strand.
GACGAGGACTCTCGCTTTTGGTTCCCCTGCTTTGACTATCCAGGACAATTGTCTACTTCAGAAATTCGCGTCCGTGTTCCCAACCCTCTCATTGCGATTTCCAACGGCGAACTGATTGACACTACAGCAGATGGTGATTACAAAATCTACCATTGGTCACAGCAACAAGTTCATCCTACCTACTTGATGACTTTGGCAGTAGGTGATTTTGCCGAAATTCGGGATGAGTGGAAGGGTAAACCAGTCACCTACTACGTAGAAAAGGGACGGGAGGAAGATGCTAAACGCAGCATGGGTAAAACTCCCCGCATGATCGAATTTTTGAGCCAAAAGTATGGCTATCCCTATGCTTTCCCGAAATATGCCCAGGTTTGCGTCGATGACTTCATCTTTGGCGGGATGGAAAACACCTCCACAACCCTGTTAACAGATAGATGCTTGCTGGATGAACGCGCTGCCTTAGATAACCGCAACACTGAAGCTTTAGTCGTTCACGAACTCGCGCACCAGTGGTTTGGTGATTTGGTGGTGATTAAACATTGGTCTCATGCTTGGATTAAGGAAGGAATGGCTTCCTACTCTGAGGTGATATGGACAGAACAGGAATATAGTCTAGAAGAAGCAGCTTACTATCGTTTATTGGAAGCTCGTCGTTACATTAGTGAAGATAGCAGCCGCTACCGCCGACCAATGGTAACACATGTTTACCGGGAAGCTATTGAACTTTACGATCGCCACATCTACGAAAAAGGGTCTTGTGTTTATCATATGATTCGGTTTCAATTAGGAGATGAATTATTTTGGCAGGCGATCCAAACATTTATCCAAGATAATGCCCACAAAACTGTAGAAACAGTAGACTTACTCAGGGCGATTGAAAAGGCTACCGGACGAAATCTTTTGTTCCTCTTTGACCAATACGTTTATCGTGGTGGTCATCCCGATTTTAAAGTAGCTTACTCTTGGGATGGAGATGCTAATTTAGCAAAAATTACGGTAACTCAAACCCAAGCTGCTGAAGGTAAAAATGGCAGTAAGGATTTGTTTGATTTAAAAATCCCTATTGGTTTTGGCTATCCGCTACAAGAAGAAGTGAGAAGTGGGGAGTTAGGAGTTAAAAATAATTCCCAACTCCAAACTCATAACTCACAACTCAAAACTTTTGTAGTGCGGGTAAATGAACGTGAACAAAGCTTCTACTTTCCCCTAGAAAATAAGCCCCAATTTATCAGCTTTGATGTTGGGAATAATTACCTGAAAACAGTAGCTTTGGAGTATCCAATACCAGAGTTAAAAGCCCAGTTAGAATCTGACCCCAACCCGATTTCGCGCATCTATGCAGCAGAAGCTTTGGCGAAAAAAGGCGGGTTAGAAGCTACCATTGCACTATCTGCGGCGCTAAAAAATGACCCCTTGTGGGGTGTGCGTGTGGAAGTGGCTAAACAACTAGCCCAAATTAATTTAGACCAAGCCTTTGATGGCTTAGTTCTTGGATTAAAAGATAAAAATGCTTACGTGCGACGATCTGTAGTGGAAGCACTTGCTCAAATCAAAACTGCTGAAAGCTATAAAGTTGTAAAAAGCTTGTTGCAAAAGGGCGATCCCAGCTACTACGTGGAAGCAACAGCCTCTCGTGTGATCGGGGCGATCGCATCTGCAAATTTGGAAGAAAAACCCAAGGAAGACAAGGTATTAAAGCTGCTGAAAGGCGTTTTAGAAGAGAAAGCAGGTTGGAATGAAGTGGTGCGGAGTGGTGCAGTTGCTGGTTTAGCTGAATTCAAAACTTCAGAAACAGCTTTAAATGTGTTAATCGAATACACCAAACTTGGTGTACCACAACCTCTACGTTTAGCTACAATTCGCGCTTTAGGAAAGATTTCTGTAGGTCAAAGTCCGGTTAATTTGGAACGAATTTTAGAAAAATTAACAGAACTAGCCAAAGAAACCTTCTTTTTAACGCAAGTGGCGGTAGCAGCAGCATTAGGACAAATGGAAACACCCAAAGCAGTCAGGATTTTGCGATCGCTAGCTGAACAAGCAGTCGATGGGCGTGTACTTCGTTATGCTGAAGAAGAAATTTCTAAGGTGCAAAAGAATATTGGTTCAGAAAAAACCCTGCGTCAATTGCGTGAAGATTTCGACCAACTCAAACAACAAAACCAGGAATTAAGAAGCCGTTTAGAAAACTTGGAGGCCAAATCTAAATAGCACTACATGATAATTAAAAGTAGCTAATTGATAATTGGTAATTGTGGCAAAACCACAACCAATTATCAAATTTATAACAGTCCTAAATGATAATTATGTTATGAGTCGCGGGTTGATTCATCCACCTAACTATACATTTTGTCCCGCAAGAAACCGAACAAATATAGGACTTACGCAAAAAACCTCTCAAACTCTTATTCCTTCGTGTCGCGCCAGTTGCTTCTCCTAAGGGAGACGCTGCGCGTAGCTTGCTTCCCCGTAGGAGTACAAGTCGGGAAACCGCAAGGGCGCACTGGCTTCTCTGCGTCCTCTGTGGTTCGATTTTCCGTTACCTGTGCGTAAGTCCTGATACCATTTCTTTGTGAGGCTACGCCAAATTTTCTTGGCTTCTTATTTATTTATTTATTTCTTTCTTTGTGTCCTTCTCTACGAGACGCTACGCGAATGCGTTCTTCTCTACGAGACGCTGCGCGTAGCTTGCTTCTCCGTAGGAGTATGCGGTTAGTTCGTCATGTAGTTTGGCGCATCTTCATACATAATTGGTATGAAATAGATCACCTGACTTACGCTCATTCTATGCGCGTTTTGGCTTCGTTGAAACTAATATACGGTGAGGATATAACATGTCTAAATTGCAGTAGTATGCTGTTTGGGCTTGTCCTGGTTAGTCAAGAAAAGTCTGTTTCTGTTAGGAATAACTTCTGAATGGGCTGTAATTTCAGTTACAGCAGTCACCTATGGTGCTATTTTCTTAACTTCATTATGGACGAGTGTTTTAGAAGACCATGATCGCAGGAGTATTCAGGCAAAGCTAAATGGGTGGCTAAGACAATCTGAATTTTAAAATGATTAAATCCAAGACAGTAATAGTACTACTGCTCCATATAACTATTAGTAAATAAAGTTACTTAACTATCGCAGTTTATTTAAATTTGTATACATCAAACATAGGTAAATATTTATATTTTTATAAACAATGGTTAAGAAAAGATAAAATCATCTGAAACTTGGATAAGTAGTTGTAGTTTTATAAAGTATAATTAAGAAAAAGATAAACAAATCTAGGCAGTAATATAGGCTAAAATCGCCTCGAACACTATCCCCAAAGGATAGAGTTTTAGTTGTTTTAGATAAAAGACTACCGCAATTCTGAACTTGCAACTAACTTGTGGGTCAGCATAAAACCATCATTGTAAATTTTTCAGTTGAAGAGGCAAAAAAAGGCGTGGGTCAGTATCAACCTACTCAGCTAAAACTCTATAATCCAGATGCGATCGCTCGCTACTATAGTTACCGTCCCTGGCTTGCCTGGGGGCGACTGCTGAGAATTATCTCCTCTTTTGCAGGATTTCTACTCAATCTCAAGTGGGACGAATGGCAAGATAAAGTTGAGCAGAATAAAGGTAAACGAGCTATCCAGTTGCGAGAACTGCTGACCAGACTCGGCCCGACTTTTATTAAAGTTGGTCAAGCCCTCTCTACCAGGCCTGACCTGATACGCAAAGATTTTTTAGAAGAACTGATCAAGTTACAAGACCAGTTACCACCTTTCGATAATGCGATCGCTTACCAGATTATCGAAACTGAGCTAGACCGTCCAATCCATGAAAGCTTTAGTGAACTGTCACCTAACCCGGTAGCTGCTGCTAGCTTGGGTCAAGTATACCGTGGTCGTCTGATCAGCGGCGAAGAAGTCGCAGTTAAGGTGCAACGCCCCAACTTACGCCCGATTCTCACCCGCGACCTCTATCTATTGCGGTGGGCGGCGAGTTGGATAGCTCCCTGGTTACCCCTCAATCTCGGTCACGACCTAAGTTTAATTGTGGACGAGTTTGGCACAAAGCTATTTGAAGAAATCGACTATATTAATGAAGGCCGCAATGCCGAACACTTTGCTAGCAACTTCCGCAACGACCCGCAAGTTAAAGTTCCAGGAATTTACTGGCGTTATACCAATACCCACGTTTTAACGCTGGAATGGATTGATGGCTTCAAGCTGACGGACACTAAACGCATCCGCGAAGCAGGTTTAGACCCAGAGGCGATCATCCAAATTGGTGTTACTTCAGGATTGCAACAGCTTTTGGAACACGGCTTCTTCCATGCTGACCCTCATCCCGGCAATTTGTTTGCTGTGCCTGATGGTCGTATGGCTTACATTGATTTCGGGATGATGGATCAGTTGGAGGAAACCACCAAAGAAGCACTAGTAGATGCACTAGTGCATTTGGTAAATAAAGACTATACCGACTTAGCCGAAGATTTTGTAAAATTAGGATTTCTGACTCCAGACACGAATATTTGCCCAATTGTGCCAGCATTAGAAGCAGTGCTGGGAAACGCCATTGGCAAAAATGTCAAGGATTTTAACTTCAAAACTATTACCGATGAATTCTCGGAACTGATGTACGAATATCCTTTCCGAGTTCCGGCGAAGTTTGCTTTGATTATTCGTTCCTTGGTGACTCAGGAAGGTATTGCCCTTAGCCTTAACCCGAATTTTAAAATTGTTGAAGTAGGTTATCCCTATATAGCACGGCGGTTGCTTACAGGGGAATCGCCGGAATTACGGCGACGATTATTGAATGTATTATTCAAAGATGGTAAATTCCAGTGGCAGCGGTTAGAAAATTTAATTGCGATCGCTCGTAGTGATAACAACTTTGATGTATTGCCCACAGCCCAGATGGGGTTCCAATATTTAATGTCCGAAGAAGGCAAGTTTCTGCGGCGACAACTGGTACTTGCTCTTACCGAAGATGACCGCCTCCACACCGAAGATGTCCAACGCCTGTGGAACCTGATTAAAGATGACTTAAAACCGGAACGTTTACTAAATGTAGTGATCGGTATTTTAACAGACTTATCCAGGGAAGGCGCAGCTGCTATCCTCCCAAAAGCTACATTCCTTGGGTCTTTTGCTGGAAATCAGTCAACAAACAAAAAATAAAAATTATTTAATATAAATTAGGAGTTTTCATGTACTATTTTCCTGTGCAACCGCCTTATTTTCTGTTACTTGTTGGCTTTCTAACAGCATTAACATCTGGTTTGGCATTATCTGGTACTTTGAAAGTAATTGTGCAGAAATGGCCAAGCGAGCGCACGGAAAATACCAAACCTCGTTCTTCACTGAAACAATTACTTGTGCCATTTATCGGCATAACTGCCGGTACTTGTCTATTTCTGTCTTCAGGCTTAGAAATATTTGGCTTTCCCTCCTCTTTGGCTTTAGGAGTCGGTCTACCAATTAGTCTGTTTACTTGTTTATTAATTTGGTTGCAGTTGGGAAGTATGATGACCTTTATAGAACGCGAAGGTATGCGATCTTTAGATTTAGATTCTATGTCATAGATTTAGAACAATATGGTTAAGTTATTATTAACTGAACTGTATAGAAATATAACTAAGTGGGCGTGAATAATTAAAGGCTTGTAGTAAGCGGCTCTAGCCGTTAATACCCATTAATTCTATCCTTGAAGTTACGATACTTTAACTTAATGTTATTGACTCTTTGCTGAATAAAACTACTAGTAGACTTTTGCAGAAGCACAAGCTGGCTTGGACGCGTAAAGGTTTGAGGACGTTGTTCAGGCGATTTTAAATAGCGATAATATAAGAAAACATCGCGGTAAGGAATATCAACATCTTCACCCCCGCAAAGCCGCACAAAAGCTGAAGAAGATATACTCATATAGTGTAAGTACGTCAACTTCCGTCCTTCGTCGTAAAGGACGTTATTTACCACATCAAATTGAGAACTCCAGTGGTTACCCGTTGCCTGTTGGTAGTCATGAAAAGCAAAGTTATAATACGAAATCCCACTTCTCAACACCATGTAGTTAAATAAAGATTGGTCAGGCGCTAAAAAAGCCATAACATCTGCCTCACCTGATGTTAATTTGTTGAGTAAGTCGGCTCTTATAGCTGTAGAAAAAATATTTTTCTTACTGGCAAACCAACCAGCACAAAATACTTTAGATTGCAAGTTTTCTGAGTTGAAAACTTGCTGCATCTGCTCTGGCGAACCATCAAAAATAAATTTTAAATCAGACTTATACTGAAAATCATTGACTACCCAATCATAGGTATCTAATTTTTCATATACATCATCTACGGATCCCATTAATAAAGTATCTGCATCAAAATAAATAAATTTATCAAAGGGACCATCCACAGCACAAAATTTGCGGTGCATTGGTAACTCATAGAGTTCCGGGAAGCCCCATTCTCGCCAAGTTTTTTGTGCTCTAGGGTAATTTTTCCATATCTGGATAGCAAAGTTATCCCAATAAGCTATGGAATCATAATTTTCAAATAAGGTGACATTATCTCTAGATGCAATCTCTGCCTTTACTTTGTCTAATCGCTGATTATATGGAAGTATACAAATAGGAATTTTCCTGCCAGCATTAGCTTCTATACTGTTGAGCAACGCAATTAATTGGTCATAGACAACATCATTCGCTAGGATGTAAATGCCATCAATCATTGGGATACTCCTAATATTAAGTGCGGGCAACAACAAAGGGAAATAAACGGCGAGTCAGTTTGGGGATGAAGGCGAATTTGCCCTCATGGAGATAACGATAGTGTTCCCACAATTGCCAATAGGGACTACCAGTTTTAATCCGCGTACCAGCCCAATGAAGATATTTTAGTCTTTGTCCTCGGTCATAGAGGGCGTATTCTTGCTGCTGGAAATTTTGCGAACCTGCCCAACTACCAGGTCCTCCCCCAGGAATTTTAACGAGATTACCACGCTTGGCAATTAGTTTGAGAACAAGATAATTCAGAACGGGTTGGTCTGTAACTCCTTCAGAAAAATCAAAATATTCGCGATGCACTGCACACTCGCGCAAAGCTTCATCCATCTGTTGTTCGGTAATAATTCCTTTTCTCGAAGCCCAAAAGCCACTGTTAAAAACATCTTGAAGTTGGGCATCGGAAAAAATTTGTTGCTCTTTCACAAATGGGTCAAAGATATTTCGCAGCTTGTCATTGGCATGATGGTAATCACAACAGAAGAAATCGACTTCTGAAAGTTTGTCTAAATTGTCGGCGATTTTTTCAAAAACGACAATATCCGTATCTATATAAATAAATTCATCTAAAGGACCAAACCACACCACTAGTTTACGCATTTTGTTTGGTAAAGCGAGAAAATCTCGATCAAAAATTTCTCCAATGCGTTTGGTAAATTTGTCAATAAATTCTAAATCTGGGAAAATTTGGACGTTGTGTAAGGTAGCAAGCTGTTCTGCTACCTTCTGATAATTTTCATTAAAAGGTATGAGATAAATGGTTACTTCTGGGTCATAGTAACGAATGCTATTGAGTAAGGCAATAGCATTATCGATAACACGATCATTGGCAACAATATAAATTCCCCTACTCATAAATTATCCTTGGTTAATTAACTTAAATTTTCGCAAAGCTCTTGTAAGTAAAGTTGGTATTGGAGCGTCATTATAACTCTTAGGAGGGTTTTGAAAGACTGGACGCTTTTCTGGTTCGTGTAGGTAACGATAGTAGAGAAATAAATCTCGATAGGGAAACTCAATATTTTCTCCAGCACAGACTGCTTGATTGATATTAGGAGGAACACCAATGTAATGCAGGTAAGTTAGTCGATTACCTTTGTCATAGAGAATATGTTCTCGTTCCTCAAAGTGCTTAGATGTGGCAGAACATCCTGTTTTTTCATTATCTGGCAGTTGGCGAGCAAAGTTATAAATAGAAAGATTAGACCTCATTACCATGTAGTTTACCAATGGTTGTTCGCCAGCACCTTCATATAAAATTTTTGCCTCACCATTTTGTAAATGGGATATCAGCCAATCTCTTTGTTCAGAGTTAAATATTCCCTGTTTCGCACCATAGAAGCCTGAGCAAAATATTTCGGAATCAATGCGCTTTTGGTCGAAAACTTCTAGTAATTTGGGAGAATTAACATTATATATTTTACTAACGTCTTTAAATTGGAAATCGTAGACAACAAAATCATAACTATCTAGCTTTTCAAATACTGTCGCTAGTGAGTTCATCACTAAGGTATCTGCATCTAAATAAATAAACTTATCGAATGGCCCATCAAAAGCGCAAAAACGACGGTGAGCGCCATAAAGACGGGATTTACTACGATTCAATCGTTCTGGTGCTGCTGTCAGCATAAATTGATCCCAGCGGTTGATTGATTCTTGATTATCGTAAAGAAATACATTAGGACGTTTACCTATTTCATCAGCAATTCGCTGTGTCTGATCATCGAAAGGATAAATGCAAACAGGAGTTTCTGAGCCTAAAATAACATCAATACTGTTGAGCAAAGCCACCAGTTGATCGAAAACATAGTCATTGCCAAGAGTACAAATACCATTCATAATTTATGAGTGTTTAGCAACAAAGTTTGACAACCAGTTAAGCAAGTTTAATTTGTGTAAAATGATTTGACGTGCTTCTGCGATCGCATCTTTGGCAGCATACCAAGCATCAGGTGTAGCTGTCACTTCTTGGATGTAGGCAATGCCTTTTTCATCTAAACTGGGCAATCTTAAAAAACTACCTGGTGGCAATAATTTATCAGCAGCCGGGCCACCATAGTAGATTGGCAGACACCAAGCGAGCAAACTATCCCAAAGTTTCTCACTCACATACCAATTATTATCAGCATAGTTTTCAATTGCCAGATTGTAATAGTATGGTGCCATGCCATACCATTTATTACCCAATTCTCCCGATTTTTTAGCCGATTCTGGTAAGTTACGCCCATATAAATCAAATTTAATGCCACTAGATTGTAGGGACTGCAAAAAGTCTAAACGCTGGCGATGATTAACTGTGCGGTTAATTCCTGAAGTAATCCAACTACATGGGGAAACTTTTTGGGGAGGTGGCATTTCATTTAAATCTTGAAATGAATTTGAATGATACCAAATAGCAGGCATATAGTCTGGAGTAGGAGCAAAATCATCAGGCCCAGAAACGTAGCCGGAATACTTTTGGGCTTGTTGGTAATTATGATTGGTTATTTCGACAATTTCATCTAAAGGCGGTTCTCGTAGTAAATAAATAATCCCCTCTTTGTTGACACCACGCAGTAGAGAATCAACATTTACTACTGATTTTTGCTGCTGTTTACGAAAACTATCTAACCAAGATTTTTGTGGCGATGCTTGGGGAAAATCAAATTGATACATCAGCAGAAAATCTGGTTTTGCTGCCAGTGCCTGCATTTGCATATTGCCCCAAACTCCAAATTGATTCGGGGTTTGTTGCCACAGCCAATCGGCTCTGGTTTCTAAACCTCGATAGCTGCTAATCATACCTACAGTTTTAATAGTCATTTTATTTATTATTTGTCATCAGTTATTTTCCCTAATTTCACCCATTTTCCCCTACACAATAAGTGAGGGAAGCAGAGATTCATCAACATAACTAAGGATTTTTGCCGCTCGATTTTCCCAAGAAAACTGCTTGACAAACTCGATACTATCTGGATAACCTTCTACTTTTCTGGGATGAGTTTCTAAAACCTGTTTCAGACATTCGGCAAATTTGCTGGGGTTATCAGGCTCACACCAAGCAGTAATGGAGTGAGTATCTTGAAACTCAACTAATGAAGGAATTTCTGTCGCTACAATGGGAGTTCCAGAGGCGAAGTAGTCAAATAGCTTTAAGGGAGATGTGAAAGTTGCCGCTTTTCCCGAACAATGAGGGTGAGCTAAAACATCGGCTGCTTGTAGCAAAGATGCTAACTCATTATGCAAAACATATCCCAAAAATTTAATGTTATAAATCTGTTTTTCTGTTACAAATTGCTGATAATATTCGACTTCTGCTGGTTTACCACCTGCACAGGCAAATTGCACATTCGGCATTTCATTAGCCACATCAATTAGTACATCAATACCTTTAAATTGCTGTAATGCTCCCGCATAAACTACCAATTTTTGGCTTTCGTCTTGCAATAGTTTTTGACGCCATTCTGCCGCTTTTTCTGGTTGTCTCTGCATAAACAATCGATTGAAACCATTGTGCAGCTTAATTACTTTTTCTGGTGGCATCCCATTTTTAATCATGCTTTCGCGGATGGTGTCTACAACTGTGACAGCAATTTGCAATAGCGGATTTGTGACAATTTCTGGCTCAAATGGCTTGTCTTCGTGGTGGTGGTGTTCATAAATTGCAGGAGCACCATTTTTGATGGCAGCTTTTACAAAATTCCAGTTGCGACTGTGGACAAGTTTGGTAGTCGGAAGTATGTGAAATGGTAAATAATATTTGCTGGCAATGGTGTTAGAGTCAGTAAATTTGCTCGGAAAATGGTCAATTGGCCAAGGCATCGGTAAGGGAGCAACTTTTAATTTGTCATGGAGATTGTAATATTTAACAAGTTCCGTTGGTGTTTTTCTCGGTTGAAAAGGACGAGCTAGATTAACTGGGTTAATCACTTTTGCTCCTTTGTCAGGGTATACTAAAACTGTTGAGTATCCCAAGTTGGCGGCGGCGTTAGCTGCATTTGTAGACTGGACTAGGTGAGCCTCTGGCTGCGGCAACTCTTCACCAATGAAAAAAATATAGTGTTTTTTTAAAGCAGAATTTTTCATAATTTTAGATGTTAATACTATTCTCAAAATTTTCTAAATTATCGAGCAGATATATAGCAGATTCATAAGTTTCAGTAATTAATCCATTTTGTTCTTCTGTGGTGGATATCAAATTATCAGCTAGAGAGCGGAGAGAGCTAAGGATGAGATTAAGAGAAGTCCGAAACTCAACGGAGATATGATTAAAACTTTGAGAATAAGTACTTATAATATCTTGATTCTGCTCAGAAATTGAGATGAATTGCCCCTTCATTTGTAAGCTAATAACATCCTCAAAAACATCTATGGTGTTGAGAATTCTCCAAGCTGATTTGTAAGAGTCTTCAATTAATTCCTGCCGTTCTTGGGAATTGTCTACTAGATCATCAAGCAATAAGCGCAGGAACCCAATCATCGAGTTGAGTTGCGTCCGAATTTCGTGAGAGATGCGGAGCCAGCTTTGATTGTGTTTAGTAGCTTCAGGATATTCAGCAAATCTTTTGGAGTTTAGGCGCATTGCCTTAAGAATTTTTGTCTGAATCAAGTTTTTATTAGGGCGATCGCTAAATTGCATTGAGTACAAACGTGAGTAATAACCACCCTTTTGTAAAAGTTTTTCATGGGTTCCTACCTCTACTACTTGTCCTTGATCTAATACGGCTATTTGATCGGCTTTTTGGACTGTGGAAAGACGGTGAGCAATTACTAGGGTGGTGCGATCGCGACTAAGATCATCGAGTGCAGCTTGTACTAAGCGTTCGGAAACGGTATCTAAAGCGCTGGTGGCTTCATCTAAAATCAGAATTTCGGGATTTTGGAGTAGGGCGCGGGCGATCGCTAATCTTTGCCTTTGTCCACCAGATAACATCACGCCGCGATCGCCAATCAAGGTGTCAAATTCCTGAGGCAATTTGCTAATAAACTCATAGGCATTTGCCCGCTTGGCCGCTGTAAGAATTTCATCTCCAGTAGCTTCTGGTCGCCCATAGGCGATGTTATTTCGCACCGAGTCATTAAAAAGAAAGGTATCTTGACTGACAATTCCCATTCGCTTTCGCAGGGATATTACATCGAACTCCCGCAAATCGATGCCGTCAATGGTAATACTGCCAGCGATCGGGTCATAAAATCTGGGTAAAAGGTCTGCCATAGTGGATTTCCCAGCACCAGAACTGCCTACTAATGCTAAGGTTGTGCCACGCGGTAAATATAAATTCACATCTTTGAGTACCAACTTCTCATGACCAGGGTAGGCAAAGCAAAGAGAATTAAAAGACACGCCCTCTTTTAATTTTGTATAGGGAAGCTTACCTTTGCCCATGAACGGCTTATCGTGCAGGCTTAAAAACTCATTGGTAACATCCACACTGGCGGCGGTACTGGCAAAGTTGCTGCGAATAGTATTTAACTGAGAAATCAATGGCAGCACTCGCAGTAGTACTAATAAATATGTCAGAAGTACGGTAGAAAGGGAAGAAACTTGGTTTGCAAAGAAGGTTTTACTCAAAAGTACAATCAGCAGTAAAGCTGTAATACCCATCACCTCACCCATAGGTGTAATCGCTTCCGAATTAACCTGAGATTCAAAATCTGCTGTTTCGCGATCGCGAATTAATTTTTTAATCCGTTGATATTCTTTTTCTTCATTTCCTGTTGCCTTTACCAATCGAATTCCGTTCAAAGTCTCTAGCACAGAGATTGAATATGCTCTAGACATCTGACTGAGTTGCTTACCAAAATTTTTAGACCGGGAAATGGCATACTGATTTATTAACGTCACCAACGACAGCAAAAACGTAGCAGCAATTGTCAACTGCCAAGAAATTGACAGTAATAAACCGACAAAAACTAAAATTGTAATTACCAGAATAACTATCTTGACTATACTACCTATAGCACTTGCAGCCCGGCCAATTTCTCCACCAAGACAGTTTATTAAATCACCAACCTTCGTCTTGGCATAATAATCTATATCAATTTCTAGTAATAGCTTTAACCCGGTTTCGCGCATATCTGATGTCAGCTTTCGGGTTAAAGAACTCGATGCTAAGGAACTGGCATAAGTAGCTAAGTTCTTTAAAATAATTGTAAATATAATTGCCCCAGCCATTACTGCTATCCGGTAAGGTTCTGGAGTATGATCAAATGGAGATATCAACCTTTTTAGGATGGGAGGAGCGCTACTTAAATCTACTTCTTGCCCCACAATTTTTAAAACCACTGGCACAATTAAAGCTGTGCTGATCCCATTAAATAAAGCTCCAGAAAATCCTAACAATATTGTCAGCAGAATTAAACCTGGATAGGGTTTAGCGAATCTTCGTACTAGTTTTCTGGTAGACATTGGGTATTTTTATGCAACTTTCACTTCTTAATATTATTCACAAATTACTTGCCAAATTTGCTAAAGTTCAAATAAATCAAACTAAATAATCATCATGTCTCAACTCCGTTAAAACACAGTTCCATCTACAACACCAGCTTTTAAAGATTTTGCCAGATAAAATGCCAGAACTGCTGTGGCACAATGAAAGAATGAAAATCTCTTTTTCAATGCCCCACGCCCAATCAATATTCACAACTGAGCAATTACAGACTTGAGCACAGAAGCCATAGCCTCTATGCTATAGTGTTCCACACATCTTTCTCTTGCCTTGATACCTTGCTGGTTTGCTGACTCTAAATTTTTAAATATCAATTGAATTTGTTCAGCAAGTTGTTCAGGACAAGCAGGGTCAACCAAATAACCAGTATTACCTAAAATTTGGGGAATATCTCCAACGCGCGTTGATAATACAGGTTTAGCCATTGCCATGCCATCTGTCAACTTCAGGGGAAACTGAGCGCGAGCAGTCAAAGTATCTCGCTGGGGAACAACTACAATGTGAGCAGCTGCTACAATTTTAGGCATTAATTCTACAGGGCACTTTGGTAATTTAATAATCCAACGCCCCCACTTTTGAATCAATTTATCGTCATAATCATCGTAAGGGCTACCACCCACAATCACTAATCTTAAATCTGGCTCATGCAACAAATTGAGCGCCATTAGGATGTCTTCAACCCCCTTGTGAGGTCGTGGTGCCCCAGGAAACATGAGAATTCGATACTCAGAAAGACCATAATCCGTTCTGCTAGACTCAGAATCATACTTCTGAGGGTCAAACATTGCGGTATCTTTACCATTAGGTACGTAAACACCACCGAAGCGTTTTTGGAGAAAGTGAGTATCTATCGTGACTGCATCTGCTTTTGAGACTAAGCTTTCCATCCACTGGAGATACAGTGGATGATCTGGAAATTTCAATGCCCCATTTTTCTTGAAAATGTCGCGATAAAATTGCTTAAGACTAGGACGATATTTCCACTCATCACCTCCGTGCCAACTGAGTTCCCAGTCATCCATATCTAAAATTAAAGGACGACCACCACTAAATTTTTTCAGTAGCGATAGACCAAAACTTGTAAACTTTGGTTTTACTGCATAAATAATATCTCCATCTATTTTTTGCAGGAGTTGACGAGCAGATATCAGAAATTCCGGATAATTTGTACCTGCAAGAGAAACAACTGATATGCAAGCCGGAGGAATCGCATACAGTTCTTTCCCATAAATAAAACCAAGAATCTCTACTTGATAATTGAGGCTTTGCAGTACTTGAGCTAATAAATACGCTCGAATACTACCGCCTCCAGATAGATCACCAACAACTAATGAAACTTTCAATTTTGAAATTTTCTCCTGTCAATTCGCAATTTCAATATTAATAAATATTTAAATTCTACCAGAGTGTCATATAGGAAAAAGTCCCGTGCATATCTTCATAATGAATATGTCATTTCTTGCGCCAGGGATTTGTAACTTGATTCGGTAAAAATACTTTAGCGAATCTGTCAAAAACCCTTGTATATAATGAACGACTAATATTTTTAGCATATTGAGGTCGATAAGGATAGGTACAGTGAAGAACTTTAATTTGTTCCTGAATATTATAAGCATCCTCCCACTTACTGAGATAATTATAAGTGGGTGGTAGGATTTTCATGTGAGGGCGTACAGATGCAATCGCAGAAGCAAAAGCCCCTTGGTCTTTTAAAAGTAATTTATCTTGGTTGTTTTTGACAATCTCAAAATAACGTTGAAATTCCTCAAAAAACACCTTGGTCACTTCTGTTTTACAAAAAGCTATCAAACCGCTATTATATTGCACACTATCTGCTTGCAAAGGTAACCCGATAGATTGCAGAATTGGCAAAACATTTTGTAAAAGGTCTTCTTGTTTTCCCCGTAATAAATTTGTGGCTTTAACAATAGAAGGTTGCACATCTTCAGTTAATAGCAAATCATATTCATCTAAATATTCAAATACGTCGTTGATATCGGAAAGTAAGCAAATATCTGAATCTAAGTAAATCGTTTTATCAAATTCAGAGGCTTCATAGAGAGCCAGTTTTGCTTGACGTGATGCTAAAACAGTATTTTCATTTGCAGGTGCTGGCTTTAAAATTACATTTTTAAAAGCCTTCAGAAAAGGATAGAGTACTATTGGAACTTGGTCAATTAAAATAATGATTGGCTCTTGATGAAACTTTCTAATTGCCGCCAAAAAATGAATACAATCTTGAAAAGGGTAAAGTCCAGTTAAAATTGTAATAAATCCTCTACTTTCTGTTTTCATAAATAAGTTAAATAATTATTACTTTTAATCCTCGTCTATCAATCTAATTTAATGTGTCCATTCCCAGACACTTTTACTCCAGTCTTCGTTATAGTAAAAAACTCCTTTCCATTGGGAAAAGTGAACAAAATCTTCGATTTTTAACGTTTTATTCACATCCCTAATCATATAGAGAGGTCTCTCACCGTAAAATGATGCCCACATAGTATAACTACTAGGAGGACCAATAATATAATCACATTCAGCTAAAGAATACATATCTTCAATTATATGATTATTGCCATAAACATAAGATAAATGTTGGAAATAATCCTCCTTTTGCTCCTGATTTGAGCAAATCAAAAATGTCACTTTTTTGTTAGGAAATAGTGTTTGTGCTGATTCCATTACCTTTAAATAATCTTCAACTAAATAAAAATATCTGCCATTTTGATGTTGCTGATAATCTCCATGACGAACATGGACTCCAATGATCACATCAGTCTGGCTACGAATATTGGATATGAGTTTTGCTACATTTAACTGATACTTTTTTAAAGGTTGAAAGTAAGCACGAATTTTTTCCCCATGTTTTTGTAGATTTGATATATCATCTACAAACCATCCATCGCGAAATACCCATCCTTGAAAAAAGTTGATAGACCGTGATTTTAATTCTTTTGTGATGCTGGAATTACTCCAGCTAAACGGCTGATTACGCTTAATCTCAATTGTGTTCAAGCGTCCACTTTCAGCTAAATAACGATTAATCTTATAGTAGTATTTACGTAGCAATTGGTTTCCTGCAATTGAAAATGGTGGAAAAGGGTAACAACATAAAAAATCTTTATCTGTTGAGCTAAAAAGATTAGCATACTCTTCAAATGCTGGGTTTATAACTGTAAAATTATTTTCCCTAGCAAATGCAATAAAATTAGCAAATAACAATAACCTGTTGCCTAGTTGTCCAGATTTTGCAGAGATTACTAACATGTATAAAACCTCTAAAAATGAACACTGGGTAATATTTACTCAACCTTTAATATGCCAAAAATATAGATAGAATTTTAATTCTATTAAATTTAGCAGATTAAAGGAGATATCCCCGATGATTGAATAGATTTTTTGGTATCCTTATAACAGTAAATAACAAAATAAATCTAACTTTGTATTTGCGGTTATTTCCAGAGAAAATTCACTGATAAATTCAGATAAATTTTGCTTTGTTGTGGTATAGTTACCGTATACCTACGGTTGTATATTATCATATATTAATCAGACATTACATTTGTACTAAACCAAGTACAAATACTTAATACAATTTATGCAGGTAGCCTGGTTACTTGCTGAGACTTAAAATTGCTACACAATACTAAAGATTTATGTTGTAAGGGAGGCAGAGGTAATGCAGGTAATCCGTTTGGAAGCACTCTCAGACAACTACATATTCTTGTTACATGATCGCAAAGAAAATATCGCTGCTGCTGTCGATCCAGCAGAGTCTCAACCAGTATTAAAGAAACTGGCAGAATTAAAAGCTGAGTTGGTAGCAATTTTCAACACACACCACCATAACGATCATGTGGGTGGTAATAAGCAATTAATGGAACAATTCCCCCAACTGATAGTTTATGGAGGAGCCGAGGATCGTGGTAGAATTCCGGGACAGCAGGTGTTTTTGCAACAAGGCGCTCGCGTCCAGTTTGCAGACCGCATAGCTGAAGTTGTCTTCGTTCCCGGACATACCCGCGCTCACATCGTTTACTACTTTCCCCCCGACAAAGCTGGTGAGACAGGTGATTTATTTTGCGGCGATACCCTATTTTCTGGCGGTTGCGGTCGCTTGTTTGAAGGAACAGCAACCCAAATGGTGGACTCTTTAAGCAAACTGCGCTCTCTACCCGATGATACACGCGTCTGGTGTGCCCACGAATACACCTTAAAAAATCTGCAATTTGCTCTAACTGTGGATGGCGACAATACCGACTTACAAAGACGCTTCAATGAAGTAGAAGCTTACCGTAGTCGAGGAGAAGCTACCATACCCTCGCTACTGGCAGTAGAAAAGCGAACCAATCCCTTTTTACGTTGGGATCAGCCATCATTACAATTAACTCTTAAGAGTAGTGATGCAGTCCAAACCTTTGCGCGTATACGGGAAATGAGAAATAACTTTTAGGCATTGGGCATGGGACATTGGGGAGCCACTGCGTTGTCCGGGTTCCCCGGCTTGTACTCCTATGGGGATCTTGCTAGCAAGAGCGTCTCCCCTTCTCCCTTTGGGAGAAGGGGAGACGCCAAGGGCGATGCGGTTTCTTGACTTGTACCCCTGCGGGGAAGCAAGCTACAACCCAACCTACATTGATAGATTTTATTATAAGTAATCACCCGAACTTGA
>NZ_CALMFY010000016.1 GCF_937863485.1 uncultured Nostoc sp.
ATTTTAGCGATCGCACCTTTTTCACCCAACCTCACAAAATCGCGTTGCTCCCTACCTTAATTGCGTCAGCAGGTCGTCCATGTTTAACTGTCCGCCGCCTGAGATCCTTAGTAAACTCAATTGCATCAGGAAATGATAAAAGTGATGCAAAGACCCCATCTGCATAACGAGCGGCTAATTCTAGACCCCCAGGCGATCCACCAGCTTGAAATAATATCGGCTGTCCTTGAGGAGAACGAGGGAGATTAAGCGGGCCATCAACATGAAAGTGTTTGCCATGATGGTTAATTGCATAAATCCGTTGGGGATCGGCAAAACGTCCGCTAAGTTGTTCGCCTATGAGTGCATCATCGTCCCAACTATCCCATAATTTCCGCACGACTTCGACGAATTCTGCGGCTCTTTCATAACGTAATGGCTTAGGTAAATGCGGTGCTTCACTATAGTTCTTAGCTGCGTTAGCGTTACGAGTGGTGACTACATTCCAACCCACTCGCCCCTTACTCAGATGATCCAGAGAACCAAAGCGACGGGCAATATTGTATGGTTCTTCAAATGAAGTAGATGCTGTACCAATTAAACCAATGTGTTCTGTGACTGATGCTAAAGCAGCAAGTAAGACGGTAGGATCAAACCCGATCGCTGGGCCTGACTCAGGCGGTGTAAACAAATTTGATTGGGTGCTAACTCTTTTTGCACAAACTTCAGAATATCTTCCGGGACTAACTGGGTAATTCCCACTTTGACAGTGCTGATTTTTTGAGATGAATTCTGATTTTGTGTACAACTAGCGATGACAGTGGAGGCGATCGCCGTCCCTGTTCCTATAAGAAAATATCGGCGGTTCATCACTGTTGTACGAATTCTTTTGTGCTTTACGCTCATCTTGCTCATCTCCCTGTTTAAATACAGGTGCGATCGCCGTTCGCGTTCGCGAAGCGTCTCGTAGAGAAGCGTGTCCGATAGGACAAGGCGGGCACTCTGTGCGATCGCACTCTGCTTTTTCTAAAAAAATCCTCGTATGGGCAGTGGTGTACCGTTAATCTCGTAGTCCCCGATCGCACGAGCTTTAAAGTGACCTGGATTATGAGATGCTAAGGTGCGGGCGTTGCGCCAATGGCGATCTAAATTAGAGCTTTTCTTGGTTGTGGAAGCCCCACCCACTTCAAATAACAAGGTGGCTGATTTTAGTGCCAGGTCATCGACAATTAATTTTGCCTTAGCTGCACTCAGAGAAGTTGCTAAAGCTACTGCTAATTCAGCCTCCTCACCTTGGGCTTTGGCAACAACAAGGTGATCAAGACCATCGGCGGCAGCTAACACAACTGCTTCAGCAGCAAAAGCATTGGCGGCAAGCTGACCAACGGTTTGCTGTAATAGCGGATCATCTGCTGCTTGCTCGGCTACTGCATGGTAGAAAGTTCTGGGACGTTTATGAATCAGCGTTGTGGCATCGCGTAGCACACTGCGAATAATTCCGGCGTTGATGGCAGTCAGAACTAATTGAGGCACGATATTGTAAGGTAGCTTGTCTTGGTCTGTATCTGTCTCCAAAATCACTTCATCTGCTTCAACACGGACATTAGTGAATATAGTTGTTCCTGTACCAGTCAGCTTTTGCCCGAAGCCGTCCCAGTCGTCTACAAGGTCAATTCCCTCGCGTTTGGTTGGCAAGATCACGGTTGCAGTTGTATCATCGGGTGTTAGCACCCGCACGGAAATTAAGTCTGCATAAAGGCTACCAGTGCTGTAATACTTCGTGCCATTCAAACGATAGCCGTCGCCATCGGGTGTTAATTTCGTATTTGCCACTGCGCCGCTACCTGCTCGTTTGACCTCCAGTTCGGTTAAGGCAAGTCCAATAATCGCACCATCGGCGACAGCTTTGAGCCAGCGACGATTCCGCTCACTGCGTTCAGCACGCAAAAGCCGCTCGCTGATGGAGAAATGATTCCGCATAATGTGGGCAACGTTGGGGTCAGCATCCCCCAACCGAATTACGACATCGAACAGTTCCCGTGCAGTACTACCAGCGCCACCTTCGGCAACGGGGATTCGCAAGGCTCCTAAGCGGGATTGGCGGATCAGGTCGATGACATCATAGGGTAGGATGCGATCGCGATCGCGATCACTTGCTCCTAAAGCAATAAAATCGAAAAGTTTTTGCAGTTCTGACGAGTTGGGCGTTACAGGAGCCGAAAACTTGATTGTGTTATCTGCAACTTTTTCTACAATTTGGGTCATTATTTGTTCTCTAAATATATAACGGTAAAAGGAGCAGGAAAACGCGGAATAATCCTCGTGTCTACATTAAAAAAATTAGGTATGACAGCCTTAACGAAAATCACAACTCAAATAGGATTGCTATAGTTTAGAATGAGGGCACAACTGTACCTTTGTATTTAGTATTGATAAAATCCTTCAATTTAGGATCGACAATTAATTCATTGAGTTTTTGGATATTGGGGTTATTAACTTTTTCAGGTAAAGTTGCCAAGCCTGTTGCATATTTTTTGTCGGCAATCCCAATATCATCTAACGCAATAGGGACGAGATCTATTTTTGCTTGGAGAAGGAAGGATGAATATGCCACAGCTAAATCAAGATCATCCAACCCTCTAGCAAGAGCATAATTATCTAATTCCTTAATTTGAAGCTTTTTAGGATGAGCTATAACATCTTGGACAGTGAAATACTCACCTGATTTTTCTTTGAGATTGATTAGTCCAAGGTGTTTGAGGAATTTCAAGGCGCGATCTTGATTACTGTCATCATTAGAAATACCGATGGTCGCCCCTACAGGAATTTCATCAACTGATTTGATTTTTAGTCGTTTTGAGTAGAGTGCGAATACGGTAGTGTAACTGCGATTTAGCATGACAAAATTCGCATTGAGTCTTTTAGCGGCTTGCTTCATAAATAGTTCATGCTGGAAAAGGTTAGCATCAATTTCCTTATTTTTAAGGGCATCATTAATCTTCACTGAATCAGCGATTGTTACAATCTCAAAATCAAAGCCCTGACTGGGAGCTATTTCTTTTTGAACGAACTTTAAAATATCTTCACTGACGTTGTTTCGAGATCCGACTTTGAGTAGTGCTGTTTTAGTTGATTGGCTGACTGGTTGACTAGTTACTTGACTAGCTGATTGACTCGTTGATGAATTCTGCCTGGGTGTACAACTAGCAAAGAGAATAGATGCAATCGCACTCGCTGATGCCATGATAAAATATCGACGGTTTATATTTGTTAAACGTGTCATGTATTTTACTCCTAGTCGATAATTTTCTTGTTTAAAACACTGCTAACACTGCATTTTTGTACGTATTTTTAATGAAGTCTTTCACCTTTGGATTGACAATCAGTTGATTCAGCTTTTGAATTCTGGGGTCATTTTCTTTACCTTGCAATGTCACCAAACCGAGAGCATATCTTTTATCAGTAGTTGTTTCTTGGGCAAGGGGGCGTAAATCAAGCTGTTTTGCTTGGATTAGCAAACTTCCTAAAAATGCACCCAAATCTACATCATCTAGTCCTCTAACAATGACCGGACCTTTTAATTCTTTGAATTGCAGATTTTTGGGATTTTCTACAATATCTTTAACAGTGAATAAATTCTCTGATGTCTCTTTTAGCTTGATTAACTTTTTAGCTTGCAAAAACTTTAAAGTACGATCCTGATTACTAGCGTCATTCTGAATAGCGGTTGTTGCACCATTGGGAACTTCATTGAGTGATTTAAATTTTTTAGAATAAATACCTACTGGTGTCAAATAAGTCTGATTTAGCATCACGAGATTCAGCTTTAGCCGTTTAGCAGAATCTTCCATAAACAGCCGATGCTGAAAATAGTTGGCATCAATTTCACCACTTTTGAGTGCGTTATTCACTTGCACCCAATCGCTAAATTTGATGATTTGAATATCTAAACCTTGACTGGAAGCTAGGTCTTTTTGAATGAATTTGAGGATATCTTCAGCGATTATAGACCAAACTCCAATTTTGATCGTGCTGGTCTGTTGTAAAGCTGATACATTTTGACTTGTTGGTGTACTGCTTGAGGAATTCTGGCTAGATGTACAACTAGCAACGACAATAGAAGCGATCGCTGAACTGGTTACTAAAATAAAATAGCGACGATTCACACCATTTAAAATAATCGAGTTGCGTTTTCTGTTCATCTAAATAGCCTTGTATTAATAATTATTTCTAACTTTTTAATTAGTATTAAAATACAGGAAAGAATGAGTCTTTTTAGTTGGTATTAATAAAAATCTGAATCTTGAAACCCTGATTAGGGGCTAGTTCTTTTTGAATAAACTTTAAAATATCTTCCGCAGTTCCAATTGCTAGGAGAAAATAGCGATCATCCACTCCTGTCAAGAAGATAGGGTTACGTTTGATACTGATTATTTCATTGTTTTGAAACATTTCAGAATTACATAATTAGTAGTATATAAAACTTAAATCTACGTAGATATTTATTAGCGTAGGTGTAGCCCGCACTTCTCTTCTTAGGCTGCGCCCTAAGCGTAGCTATGCCGCAGGCTTTATAGCTGCGCTCAGTGACCACCGTAGGCATCGCCCTTCGGAAAACTTTTTGGTTTACTGCTTGTTGCTCTACAAGGGTTAATATCTGTGTGCATAAATACTGAGTAGTTTTGAATTTACTCAGCACTTATGGCTCAGAACTCAGTTTGATGAAAGTACTGCTTGTACTTCCTTAGACTCAGTTTTTTGCTTGAAGACGCTTGGTACTTCTGCGCTGAAGGCTTCACCATGAACCACTTCTGAACGGTAACCATTAACCCCTACTGGAACATCACCTGTGATGGTGGTGCGATAGAGAAGACGTTCGATATCTAAATGATCCAAATCTTGAGGAGCCAAATGCACGGTGGCACGATTGTCCCAGAAGGCAATATCACCGTTGTTCCAACGGAAGCGGGTGGTATAAGCAGGTTTAGTGACTTGGTTAAAGAACAACTCTAGTAACAGCTTGCTCTCTTGTGGTGAGACATCAACAATGCGAGAGACAAAGCCAGGGTTAACGAACAAAGCACGTTCACCAGTTTCAGGATGAACTCTGACAACTGGGTGAATAGAAACTAGGGGATTAACAGCAATGCGATCAGCAAATTTGTTGTCACGGGTTTCATATTGCCTTCCATTGAAACTATGTTCCGCTTTTAATGTATCTGCTAGTGTCCGCAGGGGTGCTGAGAGTCCCTCATAAGCGGCAACGAGATTACTCCATTGGGTGTCACCACCAAAACTAGGGACATTAACTGCGCGTAAAACTGACGCAGCTGGTGGGTTAATGGCCGCAGTTACATCTGTGTGCCAGGGGCCGCCAGTACGAAAACCATACTGCCGTTCATAGAGCTTACGGTCTACAGGTTTGATCTGGGGAAATCCAGGAACTGGTTCAGGCTCTCCCAGAGGATGGGCGAAAGTCACTTCGCCAAAACGAGATGTGAACTCGACCTGGGCAGCATGATCGATGTTCTGATTACGAAAGAATATAACTTTCCACTTTAATAGTGCTTTGCGAATTTCTTGAACTTGATCGTCAGAAAGAGGACGGGAAAGGTCTACACTGCCGATTTCCGCACCGATGAAACCAGCTACTTGTTTAACTTCTATATGTTTGTAGCCCATTAGGATTCTCCAGAGTTTGATCTGTCGGGAGGTGTTCACACTCACCTATTTTCTTGGGAATTTGCCGATACCCAATATTTGCTAGCAATATTCCCATGCAGGGAGCATAACTGAAAATATCATACACTATTCCGATAGATTTAACGTAGTATATAGTTGCTAAATAGCAATTTCTTCGCTTTTGCAGATCAGCAGTGGTAAACTACGTGATGATTCAAAAATTATTAGCCAATCTAATTATTAGCAAAGCATAATTAAATTTTCCTCATGAAAATTTGGAATAGACCATTAGGTAAAAGCATCAGTAATATCACGTACCAATATTTTCCTGCCTTGCGCTGGCGAAATTTTCGTCTATTTTTTGGGGGACAGTTACTATCAATGTCTGGGACATTTATGACCCAGCAGTTAACTATTCCTTGGCTGGTATACGATTTGACTCAATCGGCTTGGTTGTTGGGAGTTGCAGGGTTTGTACAATTTTTACCTACGTTATTACTGATTCCCTTTTCGGGCGTATTGTCCGATCGCTGGAGTCGTCGTGATTTATTAATGGTGGTGCAGATATTGGGAATTAACGTTTCCTTGGCGTTAACGATTCTGACCTTTACCAATTGGATTACGTTTCCTGTCTTATTGGTACTGAGTGTTCTCAATGGTTTGCTTAAGGGATTAGATATGCCCGTGCGCCATACAATCGTTACCGAAACCGTAGACGATCGCGCTGATTGGGGTAATGCGATCGCTTTGAATTCGGTGATGTTAAGTTCATCTCTGGTATTGGGGCCGGCTATGGGTGGGATTTTGATTGCGACGCTAGGGGTAAAATATTGTTTTCTCTACGATACCCTCAGCTATATCCCTGCCATCTTTACCCTGCTAGCAATGCGGCTTCGAGTCAGACCCACGCAGACCTTTACGAATCTTAGCGATACTTTGCAGAAATTGCGGGAGGGCTTTGAATATGTCTCCAAATTCCAGCCGATTAGAGCAATTTTATTAATACTGGCATTACAGGGTTCAATCGGAATGTCTCATATCGCGCTCATGCCTATTTTCGCAGCTAAGATTTTAAATGGGGATGCAACTACGATGGCTCACCTCAGTACTTCAGCGCCGATTGGCTCGTTGTTTGCTTGTTTGTATCTGAGTGTCAGACGAGGGATTGTGGGCTTAGACCGTTTGATTGTAATCGCTCAAGTTTTAATCGGGATGAGTCTGATCTCCTTCTCACTATCGCGTCAAGTTGGGCTGTCAATAATCATACTGGTGTTTGTAGGCTGCTTTACCATCCTTGAAATTACGAGTTGTAATATGATTATCCAAACCCTAGTTGCCGAAGATAAGCGTGGACGGGTAATGAGTTTTTATGCCTTAGCAATGGTGGGTACAACGCCCTTTGGCAATCTATTAGCTGGAACTTTAGCACATAATTTTGGTGCTACTAATGCCTTGATTGTCTGTGGTAGTCTGATTATCTTAGGTGCGCTATGGTTCTCTGCACAATTGCCTGGAGTGGGCCGTTGGATCGCTGGCGAAAAAAGTCGCTTCTCTTTGGAAAAGTTAAATTAGTCGAAAAAGACTTTCTTACAGGCAAGCAGTAGATAAAACCTAAAATTATGTCAGAAATTACCGATTTATCAGCTTCTCAACTGTTATCGCTGTACTGCGATCGCCAGTTGTCACCAGTTGAAGTCACAAAAGCTGCCTTAGAACGAATTAATACTTACAATAGCTCAGTTAATGCTTTTGCAATCGTTGATGAAAAGACCGCTCTTGCCCAAGCCTATGCTTCAGAAGTGCGATGGTTAAATGGTAATCCCTTTGGCTTGGTGGATGGGATACCCTTTACTGCTAAAGATTTACTGTTAACTAAAGGTTTACCAACACGCCGAGGGAGTAAAGCGATTATCGCCAATCAACCTTGGGAAGAAGATGCACCTGCGGTAGCCCGGCTACGCGAACAGGGAGCAGTATTACTTGGAAAAACCACAACCTCGGAATTTGGTTGGAAGGGTGTCACCGATAGTTCTCTGACTGGTATCACCCGCAATCCTTGGAATACAGAACTAACCCCTGGAGGTAGTAGCGGTGGGGCTGCTGTCGCTGCTGCATTGGGAATGGGTACACTTCATCTCGGTACAGATGGCGGCGGCTCATCAAGAACACCAGCAGCGTTAACAGGAGTGTTTGGATTTAAACCGACTTTTGGACGTGTGGCTGGCTATCCGTCACCCCATACTGGAACTCTGTTTCATATTGGCGTTCTTGTTCGCACCGTCACCGATGCAGCCATCACGTTAAATGTCATTGCCCATCCTGATATCCGTGATTGGTATGCTTTACCAAATGCTCAACAGGACTATACTGTTGATTTAAATCAGGGGGTAGCCGGACTGCGAATTGCTTACAGTGCCAACTTTGGATATGCCAATGTTGATCCAGAAGTAGCCGCCTTAGTAAAAGCCGCAGTGGATGTGTTTGCTAAACTTGGTGCTGTTATTGAAGAAGTCGATCCTGGTTTTGCCAATCCTCGCAGTATTTTCCAAACCTTCTGGCAAGCGGGTGCAGCCAAGCTACTGCGTGGTTTTAGTCCAGAACAACAAGCTGTGATTGAAGAAGGCTTACAAGCTACTGCCAAAGAAGGCGATCGCATTACTTTAGCAGAATATCTCAGCGCCCAAGATGCTCGTGAAGCTTTAGGAAGGCATATGCAACGCTTTCACGAAAACTATGATTTACTAATTACTCCTACCTTACCTATAGTTGCTTTTCCTGTCGGACAAAACAGACCTCAATCATATATTAATCATCCCCAACGAGATTGGTCGCCTTTTTCTTATCCTTTTAATCTGACACAACAACCTGCTGCTTCTGTACCTTGCGGCTTTACTAAAAATGCTTTGCCAGTAGGTATACAAATTGTGGCTGCAAAATATAAAGATTTACTAGTATTGCAAGCAGCTAAAGCTTACGAAACCGTTTCGCCGTTCAAGAAGCCGCGATAGTTTTAACCAATGTTGTATCAATCGCTTTATCCCAATTTGGCTGTTGTTTAATCAGTCCAAGACGAGCAAATAATTGGGACTGGTTAATCAACTCTTGGCGATACTCATCATTTGGAGATTCAAATATTAAGTTTCGACGACCTAAAGTTAAGCTAGCTGCTTCTGGTGATAACTTGTTTTCTTTGACCAGAATATTGACTGCTGCTTGACGGTTATCTTTTGCCCAAGTTAGTGCTTGCTTATAGGCTTGTAAAAACTTCTGCACAACCTCTGGGTTTTTTTCTATGTAATCTATGCGCCCAAATAAAGCTACATAATTTAATTGGTATCCTTCTCCATCAACTAAGGGTACTACTTCCTTGGCAACTTCAGCACTTGCATAAAATGGGTCCCATGTTCCCCAAACATCGATCGCTCCTGATAACAATGCGGCTCTACCTGCATCATTTTCAATTTGTACCCATTCAATATCAGTGTCTTTCAAACCAGCGCGTTCTAGAACTTTTCCAGCAAAATAGTAGCTCTTTCCTGATGGGTTGCCGAGTTTTTTACCTTTTAAGTCAGCAATTGTTTTGATGGGTGAGTTAGGCAGAACTAACAGAGCGTGGGTTTTTGGGCTACGCTCAACTAAGGCAATTACGCGAATGGGTTGGCCAGAAGCGATCGCGGCTACTGGTGTCCCACCTAAACCCAAATCGAGAGCGTTAGCAGATAGCGCTTCTGCCAAACTCAAGGAAATTGTCCTTTTGATGGAGCGATGGTTTCTGTCGGAGCTATTACTAACGCTGTTCATTTAGTACATGGTGCTGTTTCTTGTACTCACAATCCTTGGGCAACTCATGGCAGTTTCTCATCAGGCTCCCAATTATACCAAACTGCTTTCACTACTAACTTAAGTGAGGGGAATATCGTTTTTGGTGGAGAAAAGAAACTGTACAAAGCTATTGTGGATGTTGCTCAACGCTATCATCCTGCCGCTATTTTCGTTTACGCTACTTGTGTGGCTGCTTTGATTGGTGATGATATTGATAGTGTCTGTAAACTAGCTACACAAAAAATTAATATTCCGGTTGTGTATGTAAATGCGCCTGGATTTCTTGGTAGTAAAAATTTAGGGAATCGCATTGGTAATGAAACTTTATTGAATTATGTCATCGGTACAGCAGAACCAGAATTTACCACACCATTCGATATTAATATTGTTGGTGACTATAATGTTGCAGGTGAAACGTGGAATATATTACCATTATTCCAAAAAATGGGGATTCGCGTTCTTTCCAAAATTACAGGTGATGCTCGTTATCAAGAAGTTTGCTATGCTCATCGTGCCAAATTAAATGTAGTGCTTTGCTCAAACGTAGCTATAGAAATGGCACAAACTATGGCGCAACGCTATGGAATTCCTTATATTGAAGAATCTTTCTATGGTGCAACCAACTTAAACCAGTGCTTGCGGAATGTTGCGGCAAAATTAAGCGCATCTTTAGGAGATAGTTTTGTTACCTATGAGCTGCAAGAACGCACAGAAAAGTTAATTGCCCAGGAAACTGCTGCTCTAGATATTGCTTTAGCTCCTTACCTTTGTGATTTAAAAGGTAAGCGGATTATTCTTTCTACTGGTGGTGTGAAAAGTTGGTCACTTATCTTAGCAGCCCAAGACTTGGGAATGGAAGTTATTGCAGCTACAGATGGCAAAACAACAGAAGAGGAGAAAGCTAAAATTAAACAATATCTTGGTGAAGATGGAATGGTTTTGTCTGACACAACTCCCCAGGCATTATTAAAGGTATTAAAGCAAACAAAAGCTGATGTATTGATTACTGGGGCTGGCAATAAATATACTGCACTCAAAGCGCAAATTCCTTTTTTAGACATTAACCATGAACGTCACCATGCTTATGCTGGTTATGCGGGATTGGTGGAACTGGCACGCGAACTGCATGAAACCTTGTATAGTCCTATATGGGAGCAAATCAGCAAACCTGCCCCTTGGGATGAAAAAATCAGCTATCAGCTATAGGCGCAACTTTCTTCTACTAAATTTAGTAGGGTGCGTTATGGCGAAGCGCAACGCACCGCCAATGAGATCAAGATGGTGCGTTACTTCGTTAACGCACCCTACAAAAGTTGTAAACTAGGAAATAAATTCTGGTACTCTCTCTTGCTCGTTAAGGTATTATAGTACCACTTAAAACACCTAAAGCCCATGAAAACCAACTAGTATAATGCATACCTCAGAGGTCGAAAGACTAAATGACCGCTCTCGTTTCCTCTTCATACCTAGATCCTCAATCAGTCTATGCCTAATCGGATACTCTTTAACGCTTTGACAATAAATCATCTATCCTTACAAAACTACTTATCAACACGTGTTCTAGTAACATTTGTCGTACTCTCCTTATGATTTCTATAATCAATTGCACAAAAAGGGAGAGTAGTTTTTCTCAATATTTTCAGTCAACTATATACTTTACTTAACCTCATAATTACATCGAACTCACGTTAAAAGGGTTTTACTCCTTCCGTCATAGCGTCGCAACGGGGTTTGAAAACTCCAAAACTGAAAATTTCTATGAACGGGTGATTAATCAGATATTGGGACACGAAAAGGGCAAATCAGAGACGATGACAACCTATACCCATGCGATTAATATTCGCACATTGCAAAGTGCGATTGAGGAGATCAAGTATCATATTGGTTTTTCGCATCTAAAAAAATCTCGTGAGTAGAGTAAGTTCCAGTATCATGCTATCTTAATTCCCTATGGGCATTTTAGAAACAGCAAAAATACCAACTGGAAAAGTGGAACACGAATACTACGGAACGACGGCACGTCATTATGATGCTGCATACGCTGCCGATACTCGTCTCAAAGATATTCCATTTTACGTGGATGTAGCTAAATCGGTAAACGGCGATACGCTTGAAGTTGCCTGTGGAACCGGTCGCATTTTGCTACCGACTGCCAGATCGGGTGTAAGAATAGATGGATTGGATTTTTCTCCTGACCTTTTAGGTATTTTAAGAAACAAGCTGAAGTCTGAACCTGAAGAACTTCAAGATCGTGTCTTGCTATACCACGGAGATATGCGAAACTTTGCACTCGATAAAACTTACCGTCTTATTACTGTTCCGTTCAGACCATTACAGCACCTTTTTACCGTTAATGATCAGCTTGCTGCATTTAGATGCTTCAGTGCGCATCTTAAATCGGGTGGAAAGCTGGCATTCAATGTGTTCTACCCAAACTTTCAACTTTTGGATGAAGTCGGTGTTGAGAAGGTAGAACTTGAATGGGTTGATCCTCAAGATGCTTCTATTACCGTGAGTAGATCATTTCTTCGTAAGTCGGTTGATAAGCTGAACCAGTTCTTTGAAGGAGAGTTCATCTTCCGTTCATATCGTGGTGAGCAGCTTATCAATGAAGAACGTTCAGCATTGAATATGAGTTTTTATACTTACCCTCAAGTTCTCCTGCTTCTGAAAACAGCAGGGTTTAGGGTGAAGGAAGAGTATGGTTCTTACGACAAAGAACCGATCTCGGTTTGCAAAGAGATGATCTTTATTGCTGAGAAGGTGTGATAGCTTTTATTCCTAAAAATTGTAAACCTTAGGTTTAAGAAGTTGTATGAAACAGGAGGCGAGGAAGCACTTCAAGAGATAAGCCATAAGAAAACGGTGGTTAAAAACAGGATACCCAACCATGTTGAACAAGCCTAGCTATTAAAAACTTGGGATTGCTAAATAGGTATTGTTACAGGTTTTTTAAACAATAAGTAATAAAGGAATCATAACTGTCCTCAACTTTCAAACATTCGGATTTATAACCTGAGACCCGCCTGTTTCATCAGAGGTAGGATGCGATCGCCAAAAAATTCTAGGTCTTCCTTAAAATCATAAAAGCTCAATTGCAGACCGTTAACACCAGCCTTTTTCAACTGTACAAACTGGTCGACTACCTGCTGTGGCGTACCGATGACCTCGATATTACCACCAATAGCTCGGCGCTTGGGTGGATCATTACCCACGCGACCCTTCCAAGCGTGCGCGTCGCTATCGAATCTACTAAAACCCAAAGGAGCAGCTAGGTCGGCGTGGGCGACTATAGCATCGTGGTAAGCCCAAGTTTCGCGCTCGGTTTCGCGGCTAATTACCATCGGGTTGAGGAGTGTTTGGACTTCGCGGCCAATGTCGCGTGCAGCCTGCTTTACTCTTTGGGTATGTGTGGGTAGCACTTCGATGGCACTAGCGAAGTCAGAACCCCCTGGGCTGGTGATAAACACAATATCAGAGTAGCGTGCAGCGAAGGAGATACCAGCGTCTGAGCCAGTAGCATTAACTAGCACTGGACGACCGTATTTCGGTTTAGGTGTAACGTAAGCACCACTGAGCTTCCATGAAGACTTGCCCTCAAATGAGAAGTTCTCATCGTCACCCCACAGGCGTTGCAGCACTTCGATGAACTCGGCGGCAATTTCATAGCGATGATCGTGTTCAATGCGTTTCCAACCAAACATCTCGTGTTCAACAGCGCGATGTCCAGTCACAACGTTGATGCCCCAACGACCCTCTGATATATGGTCTAACGTTGCGCCGTACTTGGCTAAGTGCAATGGATGAATTGGCCCGTATAACACATGGATGGTAGAGATCAGCATAATCTTTTGTGTCAGGCTCGTGAGTGCAGCTGTGGTCACGAAAGAGTCTAGCGCTTGACCGTTGAACACACCGCCATAACCACCTTTGGGTAGCCACTGTGACAGCGCAAACACCAAGTCAAAGCCCAGCGCCTCAGCGTGGAGCACAAGAGCTTTATTGTATTCAAAGCTCCAGTCGGTAGTGCGTGGTAGTGTGGAGGCACTCCAACCGCCTGCCTGGATTGGCAGAAACAACCCCAACAATACAGGCTGTTTCAATGCTTGAGAGAGGGGGCTTTGGGCAAAATCTGTCGGAGCTGCAAAGCGATCGCAACCGACAATTGAACCAGGGCGGTGGCTAAGGATCATTGTTCAAATTGTGTATATAAAGCGGTTATACCGTTTAACTTTCAGATTGATATAAATAGGAGGCAGTGCGGTAAGTCCAGCACTGCTCTAGGGTTTTCCTCCGTTGTAGCGATTACCGTCAACTGCCGTGCAGCTCTTGAGCAGAGGTGCAGAGGGTAAATTTCATCCTACAAATATTGGAATGTGCGCTGTTCATCTGAAAAAGCAAGCTTGAGTAATATAGCCCCTTGTTTTTTCTGCTCATATATGCAAATATCATTTTATAAAATACGGTATGTCGACCAGTTTACCGTATTTTATTGCTTAAAAAATTAAAAATTTACTGCCAAGCAAACTTTCAGCGCTGATTACAAAGGTTCTTAAAAGCTATGTCTGAGCAAAGTTACAGGATTTGGATTCCCGTTGACGGCAACTGCGACGTGATAACCAATTCTTTCAAACTTCGGCATGTTAGCTACTCACGAGCTAAAAATCTTTTTTAGTTACAGCAAAGGTGCAGATTAATGACAAATTTAATAGCACAACACATCATAAACCCCAGCAACAGACGCGGGATTGCAACTTAATAAGAGTTTCTCAGTGACTAAAAATTTCAGATTGGCAAATTAATCGGCTCTGCTCAACACAAGTGAACAATTCACACCAATTCTCTAAAATCCGGCAACAGATTGAAAGCCTGAAAGCAAGTTCATCTCTGACGCATCTTAATTACCCTCCAGGTGACGCTCGTTCGCGCCAGCGTGCCGTAGGCAAGACTCGCTAACGGGAATTTGCCAGTTCAAGACGGCAACTCCCTCACGAATTACGACACATAGGAGCAAAATATGACTGCTAGCATAGCTCGTCCAGCTTGGACAATTGAATTTGAAAATGAAACCGTTGATAGGTTAATTGATAAACACGCTCCTCATATTCCAAAAAAGCGGTTGCAGGAGCCAAAAGCGATCGCCACAGCAGAAGAACTAGAAAATTTCTACCACTTTCGGATTGGTGGTGCAGCCCATGACCTATTTATTGTTCAAGTTGTTGCCAATGTCATTGATAAAATTCCTGATCCGGAATTGCAGCTATTTTTAAGTCGGCAATTGGGTGATGATGGCGCACACGCAGAAAATACTCGTCGGCGTGTAGAGGCATTATTTGGTCACGATCCCATTGAGGATATCCAAAAGCAAGTGCAAAAACACTGGGACTTTATGGGAGATGTGCCACTACGTGGCTGGCTAGGCTTTTTAGCCTTCGAGCTGCACTATGAACATCATATTGTTGCGATTGGCTCATTAAATCGGCGTTTGTCACGGCTGTACGATCCAGAATCGACAGGCTTTGCTACAGCGAGAATTATCCCGGACGAAACATTTCACCGTGCGGGCGTTGCAGAGTGGTGGCTACGTAAATTTGACCAAACCTCATCAACTGAAAAAGCTGAGTTAGCAGCACAGGTAATAGAAGCAGACGAAGAAGTGCAACGCCGTCGGAATCCCTATCTCAAAGAGCATGAAAAAATTAGCCGTCGTGCCCTTGGTATTCAAGTTGAGGGAACGGATGTAATTTACGATACTTGGCGGCAAGAGGTACTGTCTTACTTCTTAGATATTCCAGTTTCCAAGCTGCCCAAACTCGTAAGCATTAAAGATTAAAAATTGGGTAAGAGTTATCACAATACACAATACCTCAAGGAAACGATTATGACTGCAACTTTGACTCGAACTTGGAGTGTAGAGTTTGAAAGGGAGCAACGCGATTTTGTGAGGTTGGACAAAAAAGGTGCGATCGCTAAT
>NZ_CALMFY010000017.1 GCF_937863485.1 uncultured Nostoc sp.
GGGGCTGGGGGATGAGGGTTTTTTCTTTTCATACGGAAAGAACTACAGTTTTCAAAGTGGACGCGGTTTATTTGCATTCCACCTTGATACCAACATTGATATTTAAATCTTCCTCAAAGACTAATGCTCTCTAAATAGTATCCATGCAGTACGCACGGCGTAAATAGAGCAACTGTTTAAAATCCCTAAAAAGCCCATTTTATAATACTTTTGACTTTTGACTTTTGAATGCATGACTTCCGCCTTGCGGTAATGCAGTCTCAAGTTTAATTTGCCCATTGGGGATTTTCTGGTGTATCCGCTCTTACCAGTCCTTTGTAAGCTTGTCGTTTACCGTAAAATACTTGACTAACCTTAGTGCAAAACTGTAGCCTCAAACTACCCTTATCACTGCTTATAAGAACATGGGATAATTTACCGTAACCCTCACTTATACGTTTTTTTGCGTAACTTACGCAAAATTTGAGTAAAAAAAAGCAAATTAATTAATTATGGTTACTAGGATATATGATAATTCACACTTCGATGAAAGCACTAACGGGGTTGTTGTAATGGTCGAGCCATACAGCCAAAAAGAGCAAATACAGCAGGTTGTCTACCGCATTTTAGATGCTAATTTAGACCGCGCTCGTGAAGGCTTGCGAATTATTGAGGAATGGTGTCGCTTTGGGTTGAATAATGCCCAGTTAGCTCTTGAATGCAAGCGCTTGCGACAAGAGGTAGCCAAGTTGCATACCCCGGAATTGCGGGCGGCGCGAGATACACCAGGCGATCCTGGAACTGAGTTAACCCATCCTCAGGAAGAACAACGAGCTAGTATAAAATCAGTATTGCAAGCTAACTTTTGCCGCATAGAAGAAGCATTGCGGGTACTAGAAGAATACGGCAAGCTTTACCACCCAACTATGGCTAAAGCTTGTAAGCAGATGCGTTATCAGGTTTATACCCTAGAAAGTAGTTTAATGGGTCATCAGCGCCATCAATTATTGTGGCGATCGCGTTTGTATCTTGTTACTTCCCCTAGTGAAAATTTGTTGAACAACGTCGAAGCTGCACTTAAAGGTGGATTGACGCTTTTACAATACCGCGACAAAACCGCCGATGATTCTTTGCGTTTGGAACAAGCTAGAAAACTCCGGCAGTTATGCCATATCTATGGTGCTTTGTTCATTGTTAATGATCGCGTGGATCTGGCTTTGGCAGTCGATGCAGATGGGGTGCATCTGGGACAACAAGATATGCCCATTGCTGTTGCTCGGCAATTACTCGGTTCGCAACGTCTGATAGGTCTTTCTACCACAAATAAAGAAGAAATGCAAGGAGCAATTGCTGAAGGTGTAGATTACATTGGGGTAGGGCCAGTTTATGAAACTCCCACGAAAGTAGGTAAGGCAGCAACAAGTTTAGAATATGTCAGCTATGCTGCCAAAAATTGCTCAATTCCCTGGTTTGCTATTGGGGGAATAGATGCTAATAACATCAATGATGTGATCGATGCCGGAGCCGAACGTGTAGCAGTGGTGCGATCGCTCATGCAAGCCGAACAGCCTACCCTAGTAACACAATATTTCCTCTCCCAACTCAATCGCATTAAACCAGAACCTTTATAAATTCTAAATTCAAAATGGTTTTCTGCAACTTAGCACAAACGATGAAAAACTAGCCTCCAATGCCCAATGCCCAATTTCCAACATGACTTATGTCCAATGAAATTACGGTTCAGGTAAATGGGAAAACCCATAGCTGCTCGTTTCAAACTTCTTTAGCCGATTTGCTCCAACAGTTGGGTTTTAACCCCCGCTTGGTGGCTGTAGAATATAACGGCGAAATTTTACACCGCCAGTTTTGGCCGCAAACAAAAGTGCAACCAGGCGATCGCTTAGAAGTGGTAACTATTGTTGGTGGTGGTTAGTTAATTTGAGCCAGCAAGCCCAAATCCTTGAGGCTGCATCGTGTAATCTTGATGCGGGTGGGTGCATCCTCTGGTTTATACATCTCAAGGGTTGTAGCGCTTAAATTTATTATTACTACATATTTACCACTACCACCACTGTCCCTTCATGAAAGTGCCATGCGACGCCGATAGCGTACCCCTAAGGGGATCTTGCTAGCAAGAGCGTCTCCAAGAGTTGCGTAAAGCCTGCGGCATGGCAACTCTTAGAGACGCTCTTGCGTTCGCTTAGAGCGAGTATTCGTACCCCTACGGGGAAGCAAGCTACGCGCAGCGTCTCGTAAGAGAGCGTCATAGCACAACTCTTGGAGACGCTCTTGCTAGCAAGATCCCCGTAGAGGCACGGCAAAGCTACTTCGACTACGCCCAACTCTTGGAGAGGCTGCACCCTAAGCGTAGCGATGCCGCAGGCTTTACGACGCCGCTCAGGGCAAGCTCAGGACAAGCTCAGTACAAGTCAGTGACCACCGCAGGCATCGCAGCGAAACAGCTATTTTTATTGATAATCTAGCTATTTAACTGAGAATTAAAGCCCCTGATCGTGACGGCTGGCTACGGCCTTGTACAACGCTGGGGCGAACCGATCGAGCAAATTCGGCCGGGGGACGTGATCTGGATCTCGCCGGGTGAGAAGCATTGGCACGGTGCCACAGCAACCACAGCCATGACGCACATCGCCATTCAGGAATGGCTCGACGGCAAGCCCGTGGACTGGATGGAAAAGGTCAGCGACGAGCAATACCAGGACTGAGCGTGGAGTAAGACAGTTCCAACCTTTAATTCAAAGACAGGAGTTCAAAAAATGCAGAACCGTAAACTCGGAAACAGTAATCTGGAAGTCTCGGCTATCGGGCTTGGCTGTATGGGAATGAGCTTTTCTTATGGCCCGCCCAAAGACACGCAGGAGATGACCGCTCTTCTGGGGGCCGCCGTCGAACGCGGCGTTACATTCTTTGACACCGCCGAGGTCTACGGCCCATTCACAAACGAAGAGCTTGTGGGCGAAGCCCTCGCTCCCTTCCGCAAACAAGTGGTCATTGCCACCAAATTCGGGTTCGACCTGAGTCCGAATTTAGATCCCCGCGGGATGAAGGGTTCGCCCGGACTGAATAGCCGTCCGGAGCATATCAAGCAGGCCGTGGAGAGCTCGCTCAAGCGACTCAAGGTCGAGACAATCGACCTGCTCTATCAGCACCGGGTTGACCCAAACGTGCCGATCGAAGACGTGGCAGGAGCTGTGAAGGAACTGATTCAGTCAGGTAAGGTTAAGTACTTTGGACTCTCTGAAGCCGGAGTGCAAACGATCCGTCGCGCGCACGCGGTTCAGCCGGTCACTGCTCTCCAGAGCGAATACTCGCTGTGGACGAGGACTCCGGAGAAGGAAGTGATACCGACCCTTGAGGAACTCGGAATCGGCTTTGTCCCGTACAGCCCGCTGGGCAAGGGCTTTCTCACTGGCAAGATGGACCAAAGCACTACATTCGACAGCTCCGACTTTCGCAGCACCCTGCCTCGCTTCACGCCCCTAGCTCTCAAGGCGAATCAAGCCCTGATTGATCTGCTCGGCAGCATCGCACAACAGAAGCAGGCGACACCTGCTCAGATCGCGCTCGCCTGGCTGCTGGCCCAGAAGCCGTGGATCGTGCCGATTCCGGGTACAACGAAGCTGCATCGCTTGGACGAAAACATTGGGGCAGTCTCAGTCGAACTCACACCCGACGATTTGCATGACATCGATGACGCCGCGTCCAAGATCACGGTGCAAGGGGCTCGGTATCCCGAAAACCTAGAGCAAATGACCGGTCGCTAAGTAGCAAAAAATGTTTTCTCTGGTTGCATTCCAGTATTTTGAAAATACTGCACAAAATTAATGAAAATTAGACTTTGGGTGGGGGAAACAGTGTTTTAACAACATTGGGAGCAGATTCTGCTTAAAAAGAGATTTCTTTTCCCTGAGCAAATACCTCAGCAACCAAAGATAATGCTAGAGGATGTCTGTGGGTAAAATCTAGAATCGCCTGGTGTTGTGTGGTGGGAATATCTCGTGTGGTGAGATAAGTTTGACTTCTTCTGGGGTAAGGTTGCGTATGGGCAAAGTGTGCATCAAAGCTTGCCGACCTGGATCACTACACCAAAGAGATGAGGGTTAGATTCACAACTTTTTGATTTCCAAAACTGCTTACCTCAGTTATCTAATCACCAAATCTTACCTCACTTTCCCTTTCAGTACTGACGGCTTTAGTAGCGAAGTTGGTTCTTAAAAGGATCAACAACCAACTTGAAAACATCACAGAAGTTGTGGCTTCATCAGACTTAAGGGTTGTATACCCTTGCATACAAACCATTTGAAGTTAGGCAGACACTTTTTTCACACTCTCAAGCTGATTGACCTCATCCCACCAACTCCGCAGTTTCGGAGTTTGAACAGTAATTGCCTCAAACTCCAAAGTCTGTGATAGGTAGATGAAGATGGGAATCAGGTAGAAATCGGCAATGCTTACTTCGCTGCCAAGTAGATACGGGCTAGCAACAGCTAGCGATTCAATTGCCTCTACAGCCCTTTGTGCAGGCGTGAGTGCCTTTTTCACTAAGTCAGAATCTGTCTTGCCGCCCTGACTTGGTACAATCAAGCGCTCAATCACAATTGTTCTAATAGCAGGAACATAAAGATAGCTATCAATAATCGCTATTATCTGACGCATCCGCGCCTGGAGCATCGGTTCAGATGGGCTGAACTTGTGAGCAGCAAAGACTATATTGAGGTATTCGGTAATTGCTGCTGTTTCGTAAAGCAGTTCTCCATCCACTTCCAGAGTCGGTATTTTACCAAAAGGATTTTTGGACAAATACTCTGCTGACTGGTTTTCTCCATTGAAGATATCAATTTTTTTAAGGGTATAATCTACACCTGCTGACTCTAGCAGCAACCGGACAGTGCGAACATAAGTACTGACTGGAGTTCCGTAAAGTATGAGTTTGGCCATTATTTTCAAATTCTCAATTAAAATTTCCACAGTAGAATTGGTAAGACTTAATCTTAAACAAACTTCATCGCCACCCCATTCATACAGTAACGTTTGCTAGTAGGCGCAGGTCCATCATCGAAGACATGACCCAAATGCCCACCACAACGATGGCAATGTACTTCAGTTCGGGTCGTCAAAAAGGAGTTATCTACTGATGTACTAACTGCCCCATCAATAGGTGCATAAAAACTAGGCCAGCCTGTGCCGCTGTTGAATTTAGTTTCAGATGTAAACAATGGTAAGTCGCAAGCAGCACACTCATAAGTTCCTTTTGCATATTGTTTATCAAGTGGGCTGGTGTTAGCTAGTTCAGTATCATGTTTCCGCAGCACATCGAACTGTTGGGGCGTTAAAATCCGATGCCACTCTTCCTCAGTTTTAGTGATTTCAAACTCCTCTTTTGTAATTGTCATAACTTGTGACCTACCAGTTAAATACCGTGACAACCATCCTGTACCAACAAGTGCTGCGCCAGCTTGTAAAAAATATCGTTTTTTCATAATTCAGTGGCTGATTTAATTACTTAAATCACTAACATGAGCGAAGAGAATTTTTTAAGTCAAGGTGATCGGTATTGACAAGAGCAAAAGTATCTTTGCCAGAAAGCGACACCTACTTATACAGATTGGGGAACTGTGATTTTAATTGAGCTAACTTCGGCAAATCATTTACCACTACGTAGGGATAATTTGGATTGCGGTCAATAAAGTGCTGATGGTACTCCTGGGCTTTATAAAAACCCTTCAAAGGGAGTAGTTGAGTAACTATCTGCTGATGAAAAATATGTGCTTTGTTGAGTTGATTAATATAATTAAGCGCAACCTGATTCTGCTCATCGTTGGCAAAAAATATGACTGAACGATATTGCCTCCCTGAATCAGGGCCTTGTCTATTCAACTGTGTTGGGTCATGTGCCACAGAAAAGTAAATTTTCAGCAGTTGACCATATGATATTTTTGATGGGTCATAGGTGATTTTTACTGACTCAGCATGACCTGTCAACCCAGAACTGACAAGTTCGTAATCTGCTGTTGCTGCACTCCCACCAGAAAAACCAGAGACAACATCAGAAACACCTTTGAGATGCTCAAAAACTGCTGACATTCCCCAAAAGCATCCTCCTGCGAAAACAGCCGTCTGTTTTCCCTTCGCTGTAGAATTTGAGATATCGGTGGCGGGATTAGGAAGGACTGCTTCTGACGCACCACGCACGAGTACAACCGATATCAGTAAAATAATGGACAAACTAACTAGTAAGTATCCCTTGAGGGTAAAACTACGAGTTGACATAAAATAGCTGATTCTTTCTTAGTGTAGTCATCACCATAAGATTAATTTCTGAAAGCAACATTAGAGAAACATTAGAAGTTGCCGAGATAATCCTAGATGTCGATGGTGGGCACTATCTATTAAAAATATTTTGGCTGAAATCCAATCGGATCGGCAATCCATTTTAGAAGTTGCCATCATGAAGGAATAGTAATACAATTCGGTAATTGACTAAGGGACTTAAAGTTAAAAAAACATCCCATCCCTGCGGGACGCTCCGCGAACGTAGGGGCGTAAGGCCTTGCGCCCCTACAAATGTACTCAATGTGTATTCATCTTACAAAATCCTGTTTCTCCCCTCTGATTTGTAAAGCGATCGATGAAGGATTCTCCGCTTGGCTAATTCTTTACCTTTGCGGCCGAGTTGCTCACGTAGTTGCTGATCTTTGCACAACCGATTGAAAGCTTGAAAAACTTCATAACCAGAATTGGGATTAACCAGTATCCCATTTTCTTCATGCTGAACTGTGTCTAGAACACCGCCTAAGCGAGGGGCAATTACAGGTTTACCGAAGTAACTTGCTTCTAAATAAACCATACCAAAACCCTCCATACTATCAGCTTTAGTATCCGATAAAGTCAGCATCGCAAATATCTCGCAAGCTGCATAATAACCTGCTAATTCTCGCTCTGGCACATATCCGGCAAAGTGGACTCGCTTATCTACCCGCAACCGATGCGCCAGAGATTTCAGTTCTGATTCACTTGACCCTTGACCGCAGAGTATATAGTGGACATCGACCCCAAAAGTTAGCAATAGTGGGATGTTATCAATTACT
Organism: uncultured Nostoc sp.; assembly: GCF_937863485.1. GTDB lineage: Bacteria > Cyanobacteriota > Cyanobacteriia > Cyanobacteriales > Nostocaceae > Nostoc. The sequence goes on from NZ_CALMFY010000017.1 coordinate 7,086, forward strand.
CGGTCGAAACCTTTATGTTTTACTAGCCTTCCGATGGAAAGAATAACTATTGCTGTTTCGGGAATGTTGTAAGTCTGACGCACGCGAACACGTAAATCATCAAGGCTACTGGGACTCGCTACATTATTACCAAATTTTTCTGGTCTAATTATTGGGTTAATCACGTGGGTAGGAGTATCTAATCGAAAAGCAGTTCTGAGGTAGTCTCTTGTATAAGAACTGTTACAAACAATGCCTTCGGCTCGTTTGAGTGTTAATTTAAAGAGCGATCGCAGCACGGGATTGTGTAATACATAAAGAAGATCATTACCGTGCAGATAGATAAAAAAGCGAATAGGTAGCAAATAGCTCAATAGCAACAGTGAAGGAAAGTCATAGCCGTGACCCCACTCTATATAACGGTAGTGATAGCGAAAATAAAGTTTGATTGCTAGTACAAATGAGCAGAGGATATTGACCAAAGGCTTCAGGATACTTCCCACAAAGCCACTACGCCAGTATCTAGGGTAAAACCAGCGATACACGGGAAACTGTTGACCTTGATCAAATACTTGATCTCCTGAGCAACCAGCCGCCAGCACAATAACTCGTTCTGGATCTTGGAGACAGCGATTGTAGATATATTCCCCAATTACAGCTTCTTTCGGTAGGAAGATCCTGGATATGACTAGGATATCTGGGTATGCAGCTTTGTCTCTGCTTTCGGCTGTAAGTTGAGAAATATGTTCCATAACAAAGTTGATGACTATATTTCAAATAATTTTTAATTTATTTACAATTAGGATTATTTTCAAAGCCCTAATTACTATTTTATTTCTTTTAAAACGAATGTGGTAAACAAATTTGAAGCCGATTTTACAAGATTAGCCAGGAAGATTATTTTTTTATTGTGCTGATTTTATTTTTGCTGCAAATTTCTCAATCCTTGAGAATTATGTGCATAATGAACAATAAATAGAAACTAGCACTTATAGCCAAATTGCTCAGTGAACAACTGTTGCGAAAATTACGAAATTTAGCTCCGTTCAATAGAATATCCTGAATCCTCTGGACTGTTGTGCCAAAATGCCAAAAAATGGGATAAGTATTTGATAGCTATGTAGGATCTGGCTGCGCTTACTGATGGGCATCATGGACACTTGCTAGCCTACGGCGTATACGTAAATTAAAAGCCGCCAGATGTAGTAAATGCTTTTGATAATTTAAAAATATTCTCCCGCCTTGGGATAAAATAAGTAGGATGAAGTATTAAAAAAATTAGTCAAAATAATTAGTATAATCCAAGACTGTAGTCAGAAAGTGCTAGTCCAAGACGTAGCAACAATTGCGCGTAGGCGTAGCCCGTCGTAGACATCGCAAATTTATGTGATGATGAAGAAGTCTTAAGGTACGGTTCCCCAGTCGAGAAATCCCCCCTGCGATCGCTGCCTACCCAAAATAAGACGCGGTAAATTGAATATGTAGCCTCTAAAAGTGAATCCTACAAAGCTTGCTTGTTACGGGCTGGCGTAAGCGACATACCGCAACACTCCTAAGAGCATGGGGATAAATCATTAAAAATTCTGTTTTCCAAGCGATTGTATTATGCGTAAAAAACTACAACAAACCATCAAACCGCTGTTAAAACCCTTCTTAGCCTTAGTCCTGGTGTTAGCTTTGGCTCTTAGTCACGCCGATGGTGCATTAGCGGCCCGTAGTGGGGGTCGGATCGGTGGTGGCTCCTTTAGAGTGCCTTCTAGCCGCACCTATACACCGCGCACCTATGCACCTCCTGGCGGGGGCGGATACTATCCTGGTGGTGGTTTTGGTGGTGGCTTTGGCTTTCCCTTCCTACTTCCCTTCTGGGGTATTGGGGGAGGATTTGGTGGTCTATTTGGCATCTTAATTTTCTTTGCGCTCGCTAATTTCTTATTGCAAACTTTCCGCCGTGTCTCTGGTGGTGAAACTCCAGAAGCAGATTACAGCAGTAACTCTCCTGTTTCTGTAACTCGTTTGCAAGTAGGTTTGTTAGCTCAAGCCCGTGAATTGCAAAATGAACTCAACCACATTGCTGAAACTGCTGACACTAACACCCCAGAGGGGAGAGCAGAAGTTCTGCAAGAAGCCAGCCTAGCTTTACTCCGCCATCCTGAATACTTTGTATATGCAGGTGGTGGGACTCAACAAGCCAGTTTAAATTCAGCTGAAGGTCAGTTTAATCGGCTGTCACTGGCAGAACGCAGCAAGTTTAGCGAAGAAACTCTTTCTAATGTCAACAACCAGTTAAAAGCAGCCTTAGCCAAAGATGCTTTACCCCCGGTTGGTGAACTCGATAACCCCACCCGCCTATTTACCGAAGGCGCTGGAGAATACATTATCGTCACCTTGCTGGCGGCGACATTAGGCAAGTTTGAAATTCCCACAGCGATTAACAGTGCTGATAATTTGCGTCAAGCTTTGCGCCAAATTGGTAGTATCCCTAGCGAAAAACTTCTGGCAATTGAAGTTCTTTGGACTCCGCAAGCTGAAAATGATACGCTGACATCTGATGATGTGTTGGCAAATTATCCTGATTTGAGACTTGTTTAATCTCTAAAAAGTTTCGTGCTTTAGTGCTAAGAAAAAACTTTGCATCTTGATGCAACAAATAAGTTTCCCCTTGAGGGCAATAACTAGAAAACCGCTTGTCAATAACAAGCGGTTTTTTGTAGAGATTAAATATACTTAACTATATTTTAGAAAAATTATTCCTAGTCAAAACTCTGGTAGTGTAGTATTATCAAAAATGCATCATCCGCAAAGCCTTGTCTTATGCCTAGTGTTGAACCCGACATAAATCGAGAGGATCGTATTCAAACAGAGATAATTGTAGATGCTGAAGACAAAGAAGACCGGGCCATGGGTTGGTACTACTACCTGGAAGAGGCTCTGAATTTTCCCTTTCTGGCTAAATGGACTAAGAAGGGACGCAAATCAGCTGCTACCGAGGAGAAACAAGTAGAAGTGCTGGGAATGGCCCCAGATGATGAGTGCTTAAAAGATATGTTTGTAGAAGTTGCTTACATTAATGGTAAGGATGAAGATGTATATTCTGCAAAGTTATCTGAAATAGCAGCCATTGATGCTGACAGCGAGACTCAAGAAGCGATCGCAGACTGGCTCTATTGGATTGCCAGAGGTTATAAGTTTTAAATTCTAGGATAAATACCGAATGACGCGGCAAGGATTGCCAGCAGCTACAACATTCTCAGGTATATCTTTGACAACTACACTGCCAGCACCAATGGTTGTGTTATCACCAATAGTTACACCCGGACAAATAATTACGCTGCCACCAATTCAGACATTATTACCAATGTTAATTGGGGCAGCTAATTCTCTACCAGAAAGCCGAATTTCTGGCTCTGTAGGGTGATAAGCAGTATAAATTTGTACATAAGGAGCGCATAAGACATTTTCACCAATATGAACTGTATTACAGTCTAAAATTACACAGCCATAGTTCATATAAAATCTGTCGCCAGCGAAAATATTACTACCATAGTCACAATGAAAGGGTGGCACAATTGATGCTTTGTGACCGATCTTTCCAAATAATTCTTGCAAAATTTGCTGTCGTTGCTCTTGCTGTTCTTCTGTTGTGGAATTATATCTTCGCAACAGACGATTAGCTCGCTTATTTTCGGCAGCCAATTCTGAATCTTCTGCCAAATATAATTCGCCTGCGAGCATTTTCTGTTTTTCGGTTTTTTCCATAACAGACTTATGGGGCTTCTCGGTTGTATGCGATACACATTAGTCGCGGCTAGAGTAGCATATTCCATCCACATGAAAACCGCCATAAATCAAAATTCCACAGATGATAGCGCTTCTGGTTTGGATGCAATACACGACGATAGACGGTAGGGGTACAGCAATGCTCATTGGTGTCAACTTAAGGTGAAAGCCTGCCGAGAAAAGCTTTTAGAGATGCCTCGTTCCTGGGAATGCCTAATGAGAGGCTCCGCCTCAAGACTAGCGGCACCGCAATGAAAGAGCGTTTCCAGCCAGAAGCTGGAAACGAGCTTTTAAAAGGGTTTACGCTTAAGTTGACACGCATGAGCAATGCTGTGCCCTTACGATCACCTGTATTTGTCGCAAGCGAGAACTGCTATAGTTGTAAAGAAAATCAGAGTAATTGATGGAAGTGGCAGCAGAAAGGACTAATTAACTAAATATGGCATAAGTAGCTTTTCCCTGCCGTTTAGCTCGGTACATAGCAATATCAGCATCCCGTAAGATATTTGCAGGTTCCTCATAATTACTAAAATTCCAAGTAATACCAATGCTAGCTGTAGTAGATAATTGACATCCATTCAAGTTAAGTGGCAATCGTAAGGAGTCTTGAATACGTTTGGCAGCATTGGTGGCGTCGGTAATGTCTTTAATATCCTCTAAAAGAACAGTAAACTCGTCACCACCAAATCGTGCTACAGTATCGCCACCGCGTAAACACGACTCTAAGCGTCGAGCGATCACTACTAAAAAATCATCCCCTATTCCATGCCCAAAGCGATCATTAATCTCCTTGAAGGCATCTAAATCCAAAAATAAAACTGCAAAATAATAATCGCTTTTGCGTTTGCTACGTTCAATTGCTTGTCTGAGCCTATCTACGAATAAAACACGATTCGGTAATCCTGTCAGCCCATCATAAAACGCATTGCGGATCAGTTGCGCCTCTGTCTGCTTGCGTTTGGTAATGTCTTGAAAAACCAAAACCGCGCCAGTAATATTGCCATTTTGATCGCGGATGGGTGCAACATTATCTTCAATCGCTATTTCTTTGCCATCTTTGGTAATCAGTGTACAGTTTTCTGGGAGATTCAAAACTTCACCTGTTTCGATTACATATCTGGCTAAATTTTCAATTGTTTCTCCTACATCTTTGTCAACTAAGTTAACGACTTCTACTAAATCTTTACCGAACACTTCACTTTGCTTCCAGCCAGTGATTAGTTCTGCTATGGGATTCATCATTTGAATACAACCATTTGCATCTGTCACAATCACTGCACAGCCCATACTGTTAATAATTGCCACTAGTCTCTGTTTTTCTTCGTATAATATGTTTTTGCTCTGATGTTTGTGCAGAGCCATTTCAATCGCAAAATGTAAATCACTTTCAAGAAATGGTTTGATTATGTAGCTAAAAGGCTCACTTAGCTGATTCTTATGTAATGTTTTATATTCTGAATCCTCTGTTAGATACACTACAGGCACATGGAAGTGATTCTGGATAATATCCGCTACGTGTACACCGTGAACTTCCCCAGCTAGGCAGATATCAATTAATACTAAATGGGGAGCAGTTTCTGCTACCTTTTTTATTGCATCTTCACCAGACTTATTTATTTCTGAAACAGAATAACCCAGTTTTTGTAAACTTTTTCTAATATTTGAGGCTAAAATTTTTTCATCCTCAACAACTAGGATTTTGTGGGCTAACATGTTACAATAACCTGTTTGCTAAGGTTCAGATTTGTGTTGTCAGTGTCAACTCGATCTAAAATTTATTATCTTATCATAAACAATCTGCAACTACCTGTCTTCATAGAAATACTGACTAATGAGCAAATAACATGTTATTAAATTACCATAATTTCTATGCTTGTCAAAGCTAATTCTAATCACTCCAAGCGCTAAATAACATGTTACTAACATCACGTATAAATTATTATATAATTATCAGTAATTGTAAAGTGATTTTCAAAAATATGCAATAGCTTTTCTTTAAAAAAGTATAAATACTCTATTTAGTCTTTATGTAAAAATTAATCAATAATAAAACTTTATAAAATTACAGTATATTATTTTTATGTAAGTTAAGAAAAATTATCTACTGTGTTTTATATAATATTCATTCCCTAAATTACTACTAAAAATTAATCATTATCTACACTTGAAGAGTTTAATACTGCTTTGTCTACAAATAGTTTTTGTCTCAACCTGGGTCTAAATTACAGTCTGAAACTATCTTAAATTTTGAATAGTAGGTGAAATGGTGTTACTTAGAAATATTTATTGCTTTTGGTTAATACTTAATCACAAATCCTGTGATCTGAAAATATGCAAGTTAAATGCTCATCAGCAGATCACAGGATTTTTTAGTTTTTTGATAATGAGCGGGTGCTGGGGGTAATCGTAGGAAAGATTCTCTTCGTGAGATACTTCTACAATCCACGTAAGTAAGTTGGCGTTAAAAAATCAAGCTATGTAAGGAAATGTAAAATCAGCGAATAGCTAAAAAATTCGTCATTCCACAGTTTTTACAAAACTAAATATACATGGATTTTATCGTGCCGACTTATTTAAACCCCCTTTGTTTGCTGGCTTATAAATATTTAAAAAAACACGTTTTGTGCTTTAGAGATTAGACTTACTTTTAGTTAGTTCAATGCTAATTTTGCCACTAAAGTCTGGAATAGGTGCAGCAGGTTTACTTAGAGTGACTTGAACTTGTGTTACACGATCGCATTCTTGGAGAATAGAATCTGCGATCGTTGTTACTAATTTCTCTATCAAAGCAAATTTAGACGTTTTGACCAGATGTTGTATCAAGCTAATGACGCTGCGATAATCTAAAGTGTCTTCGATCGCGTCAGTCTTGGCTGCTGTGGAGATATCCAACCATAACTTTACATCCACCTCAAACCATTGTCCTAGCACCTTTTCTTCTGGCAGATACCCAGTGTAGCCATAGCAGCGAATTCCTGTTAAATGAATGCAGTCCATAAAAGTTTGAGAGCAAATTGTGGATTTTGTAGAAAGTGGAGCAAGTTTGTTTGGAGATTTTCTTTCTCACAAACTCGCGTAGCAGTGTTGGAAAACCTGACTTCCATTCCTCTCCCCTTTTAAGGGAGAGGCTTTGAATTCTCTCCTAACCCTACAAGGATTGGGGGCTGGGGGGTTAGGTTTGGCGTTGGCTTTTCCAAATGACCTGAATTGTCAGGCTTGTAACCCACCTTTAGGTCAAGCTGCTTTGGAAGTTCCGAGGTTCGGCTTCCCTCCTTCGGTCTTCTGTTTGCTCAATTTTCTCAGATGGATTTTAAATTGAATTTCCCTAGACAAAATCTAAAATTTCAGATTGTTTTATAACTATGTTTGATTTAATGCCGATCGCTTATAAGAATGTTAATCAACTTTGGGCTTATATCTTAACAGAGACGCTAAAGCGGTTGGGATTGACTTGTGCCATCATTTGTCCTGGATCACGCTCTACACCCTTAGCAGTCGCCTTTGCTCAACAAGTACCTGAGATTGAAGCGATTTCCATTCTCGATGAACGTTCCGCCGCCTTTTTTGCTTTGGGACAAGCTCAAGCAACCGGACGCCCTGTGGTACTAGTTTGCACCTCTGGGACAGCAGGAGCAAATTTTTATTCAGCAGTAATTGAAGCCTCATATAGTCGCGTACCACTGTTGGTGTTAACTACCGATAGACCGCCAGAATTGCGAGATTGTCACTCTGGGCAAACTGTAGATCAATTGAGATTATATGGAAACTACCCAAATTGGCAAACAGAGTTAGCCTTACCCTCCGCTGATCTGGGAATGCTAGCTTACCTGCGACAAATGGTAATTCATAGCTGGGAAAGGGCGCAAACTCCTACGAAGGGGCCAGTACATTTGAATATTCCCTTTCGCGATCCTTTAGCGCCTGTTCCTGATGGAACTGACTTGAGTTATTTGCAATCACAGTTTCAACCAGAAGACTTCTTCGCAGGAATAGCAAACCCATTCTCTATGCCCCATGCCCCATTCCCTATTCCCAAAGAATGGAAGGAATGCGATCGCGGTATTATTATCGCAGGTGTTGCCCAACCACAGCAACCAGAGGAATATTGTAGAGCGATCGCGCAACTTTCCCAAACTCTCAAATGGCCTGTGCTAGCTGAGGGACTCTCCCCAGTCAGAAATTATGCCGAACTCAACCCTTATTTGATTTCCACCTATGACCTGATTTTGCGAAATCAGCAACTAGCAAAGCAGTTAGCGCCTGAAATGGTGATTCAGGTGGGTGAAATGCCTACAAGTAAAGAACTGCGTACCTGGATAGATACAACCCAACCACGACGCTGGATAATTGACCCCAGTGACCAAAACCTCGACCCTTTGCACGGGAGGACGACGCATTTACGGATATCTGTAGAAGACATAAAGGCAGAGGAGAGAAATTTATCTTTTTCCTCAGACTATGTGCATAAATGGTGTGATGCAGAAGCTAAAGTCAGGTTAGCTGTTGACCAGACGATGGGGAAAATAGATGAAATCATTGAGAGTAAAGCAGCTTGGTTAATTTCTCAGATTTTACCGCCCGGAACGCCTCTGTTTATTGCCAATAGTATGCCTGTGCGGGATGTGGAGTATTTCTGGAAACCGAATAATTTAGGAGTGCGATCGCACTTTAACCGGGGTGCAAATGGCATCGATGGCACATTATCCACAGCTTTAGGAATTGCCCATCGCCAGCAAAGTAGTGTGATGTTAACGGGAGATTTGGCTCTGTTACATGACACCAATGGTTTTTTAATCCGCAATAAGTTTGTCGGACATCTGACGATTGTGTTAATCAACAACAATGGCGGGGGAATTTTTGAAATGTTACCCATTGCCAAGTTTGACCCGCCATTTGAAGAGTTTTTTGGCACTCCCCAAGATATTGATTTCGCTCAGTTGTGTGCTACTTATAATGTAGAGCATGAATTGATTACTTCTTGGCAACAGTTGCAGCAAAGATTAAACCCGCTCCCAACTCAGGGAGTTCGGGTTTTGGAGTTGCAGACAAATCGTAAAGCTGATGCCAAGTGGCGACAGGAAAATTTAAGGAAGTTTGCCACAGATATTGGCATTTAGGGATTGGTGATTCACAATACCAATTAGCTTCACCCAAAAGCGCAAAAAATCAAAATTCAACAATGTAACAGTTGAATTTCATATCCAATTCAATAAAACCCTTTTTCCAAGAGTAACTTGTAATATTTTATGTCCCTCTTTTTTAACATTGATGAGGAGAGGATATAACTCAAATCTACTCATAACCAAATATTCTTTAAGTAATCAAGCTATTGATTCACGTGAAAACCAAAAACTTTTTTTGGCTTGTTTCGTTCCTCACGTGGCAATTTTAGTAACAAAATACTTAAGATAAGCCAAATTAACGGCTTCTATATGCCCATCATCAAATTGGATATCAACATCATCAGTTTGAATTACCGAATTTGGAGAATCAGAACGTCTAAGAATTGTTCCAGTCCGATTAGATGGAGAAACTCTGCATCTATCACCAATATAAAAATCTCTAGTTTGCTTGTCGGCATAGGCTACTCCTTTTGTCAAAAGGGTTATTTCTTTGCCAGAATTATCAATGGCTTTGAGAGTAATTAAAGTCATAATTAATTTTTTTACAAACAAAAATTAGTTATGATTATACAACAAATACATTCTTTAAACAAGGCTTTTGAATATACTCTTGCCTTATTCTCATAGCCTTTGCATGAGATAACAATCTTAGTAATCTCTTCGACCTTGTAACCACCCATCCAAGTACAGCGATCGCAATCTCAATTCCAACAACGCCAAAGCTAATGCTTCCAAAGTTCCTCAGCAATTTCACCAAATAGTCGTTTTAACAGTCGGAAAAAGAGCGATCGCACTTCTTCTTACACCGCTTCCTGATATACTCGCGTGTCTGCAAATGCTTCTTCACTTTGGGAAACTTTATTTGTAGCCATCATTATTTTACGGAGTGCGATCGCCCTTCTCTTCTGCGTCTCTGGGTGAAACTTATCCCCTTAATTCACCTTGTAACCACCTTTCCAAATCAGCAAGAATAGAGAAATCCAACAAAGCATCACCTAAAGCTTCCAACTGTTCCACCGATAACCCTTGAATCTGGGACAGAAGCGCATCAGGAATATTACCCACGCGCCGATTTAATAGTCGTAAAATGATTTTTCTTTCTCCTTCTTCCTTCGCTTCCCGAATAGCCCGTGGTTCTTCCAGATTTAGTCCCAACATCGTTGCAATCTCCTCTCGACTTAAGGTAGAAAACTTGTAGACGATAATCGTCGTCACTAAATCAATTATCGCTTGCTCCGATTGTTGCCGTGCTTGCTCCAGCAAAAACCGCGCCCCTTCAACTGCTTCGGTTTCAGAAATCACATTTGTCAGCAACATCAAACCTAATCCCAAAGGTTGTTGTCGCAAATCCCCCAACTCATCCAGATAAACCCGGCTAACTTGACCACTTTCTAACAAAGCGCGGTGAATCGAAGAGGAAGAGGGTTCCAGGCTGCGAGAACCAAAAATTATTACTCCAAACCAGTCATCGTAACGGATAGAGTGACGGTAGAGAAACAAAAACAATTCGCTAAAGAAGCGGTGATATAAGTCTTCGTCCTTCTGAAACTGCACTTCTGCAAAAAAGACGGTTTTGGAAACTGCATTAGCGGGAGGTAAAAATACTCCATCAATCCGAAACGCGGTTTCTTTCACCTCAACCGATTCAAACTGGTAGTTTTCCGCTTCTGGGGGTGGTTCATCTACTAATTCAAACAGCAAACCGGGAAATTGCTTAAATAATTTGTAGAAGATGGTGTCACGTCGCATTTTTATTCCTCAACACCCAGACAATTACCAGATTGTAAAGGGTTGAGACACCAATTTTAGCGTAGGCGTAGCCCACCGTAGGTATCGCTTGTCCCTAAGACCGCGATAAAATTCTCAAGCACAACAGCGCACTCCATACCAATGCAAATTAACTGGCAAACTGCCAAAACCTACGAAGATATTCTGTATCAAAAAAACGATGGCATCGCTAAAATCACCATCAACCGCCCCCACAAACGCAATGCCTTTCGTCCCAAAACTGTCTTTGAACTGTACGACGCTTTCTCTGATGCTCGTGAAGATACTACTATAGGTGTTGTCCTATTTACGGGTTATGGCCCACACACTGATGGCAAATATGCCTTCTGTTCTGGTGGCGATCAAAGTGTGCGGGGACATGCGGGTTATGTGGACGAAACTGGCATCCCCCGCTTAAATGTGCTGGACTTACAACGCCTGATTCGTTCCATGCCGAAAGTGGTGATTGCTTTAGTAGCTGGATATGCGATCGGTGGTGGACATGTCCTACACTTGATTTGCGACCTTACGATCGCTGCCGATAACGCCATTTTTGGACAGACTGGCCCCAAAGTCGGCAGTTTCGACGGTGGTTTTGGAGCCAGCTATCTCGCCCGCATTGTCGGACAAAAAAAAGCTAGAGAAATTTGGTTTCTCTGCCGCCAATATGATGCCCAACAAGCTCTAGAAATGGGCTTAATTAATTGCGTCGTCCCAGTGGAACAACTAGAAACGGAAGGTATTCAATGGGCGCAAGAGATTTTAGAAAAAAGTCCGATCGCAATTCGGTGTCTCAAAGCCGCGTTCAACGCTGATTGTGACGGACAAGCTGGTTTACAAGAACTCGCTGGCAATGCCACCCTACTCTATTACATGACAGAAGAAGGGTCTGAGGGCAAAGAAGCCTTTCTTGAAAAGCGTCCACCAGATTTCCGCTCTTTTCCTTGGTTACCTTAAAATTGCAAAAATCGCACCCTTTAGTGAGGTGCGATTTTTGTAGATATCAACTTTTACAGCACTAAAAATCTTAAAAACAAATCTTATAGAAAACTACAAACTCAATTCAGTAATAATGAATGACTAAATAACCACTGCTTTAGTCTTTAGCTGTTCAGATATAGAGGCAGCTGTTTCCTCTACAGGCGCAAGAGCAGCATTGTCTAAATCTGAGGCTAGAGATTGAGAAGATGTTAAAACTGGGGCTGCGTCTGGCAAACCCCAAGCATCTTCCAAGGTTTCCCAAGAAGGTGCAAAAGGTGCGAGCGCCAAAGGACAAGCCTTCCAACTAGCTTGAACTGGTGCTCCCAACTGCTGGCAGGTTCCGCCACGGCGACCTTCTGGCTGGTAATGACGGCAATATTTACAGGCAGATGCTAAAAATTTAATGGGTTTCATTTGGATTGATTTTTAGTGCCGTTTATGGCTGAATTTCATTCTTCCATTTTGCTTCTATATATAAATACGGATAAAAGCCAAAAAGCCCTTATTTTATCTAGGTTTCAGCGATCCCAAGGAAAAAATAAACTTCATGATGTTTTTAGATTCTTGTTATATATTTAAATAATTCTGAGAGTGGTTAGCTATGCATTTTGGCGAAAAATTATTAGGGATCAAGACTAAAACTAAAATTTTTGATTTATCCAGCCTTTTAACTTCCTCCTTAAGGATGGCTTCACGGATATAATTTCAGATAAATAGTCCGCTTTACATACGACATTCGGCATACTTTAGCAGTTAAATGTAATTTTTATGAGTAATCAGAACTTTTCCATGTGGCAGCAGCAAATTACTTCAGAATAAATTCTGCTTAATGATAATCGCTAAACTATTTTGCTTTTAATTTAGGTCAGGATTGACTCCCTTCAAAACTGTTTAGCAGCACAGACAGAACAGACTGCCCAGCGCTGGAGTTCACCGGGTGGGGTGGGAGATTCACACTGGGGACAAAGGGGTAAGCCATGCGATCGCGATCGCATGATCTTACCCCAATGCCCAAAAGCAGCATTTACATCCTTGGTGGGTGTAACATCAGGGCAGCTAATCTCATCACCAAGGTAACTGGGATGCTCATGAGGCGAAACTGTTTGTTGCTGTTTTCTCTCCACAGATGGATTCTGCCAGCCAGCAGTAGAGAAGCGAATATCAACCAAAGACGTTGGCAGCTTTTTATTCAACTTTAAAAGCACAGACGTGCGACCAAAAGTCAGGTTTTGCGCCCAAGCGGCACTAGAAGTTGCTACCCACAAAACATCGCGCTGAATCGACAATGGTCGAGTATGTGCGGCAACCACTGGCCCAACAACTTCTGCCCAACACTTGAGCAGGCGTTGAAATGGTTGCTCCTGCCATTTAGCCTGCTTTTCCAGAACGCCTAAAATATCATTAATTGATTTCAACGACATCATTAAAAGTGCTGTTAGCGGATAGCTATGGTTGAGCCAGTGAAGAGTGAGGAGTTCTCCCACTACTCCCCTCACTGCCCCATACCCTATTTCCAAGATAGACTTCCATGAACTATCGTTCACAACAAAGCCTGAAAATCTCTCTTTTCTAATCCCCAATGCCCAATGCCCAATTCTCAGTCTATCTATTTAAATAATTTTCGCTACTATTGTCACAAATATATCTCAAATTAATTTCAGCAATCTCCGTTTGAGGCACAGAGGCAATGACTCAAAATCCCCTAAACGATTCCAGTACTCAATCGTCTAAAAAACCTGGGTTGAAACCAGCACTAGCAGCAGCACTAGCGAGTTTAGAGGTGCCGCTAGATCAAGAGTTAGCTCGATACCGACGCACACGAACTGGTTTGGTGTCATCAAACCAGCCCCGTGTTGTAAGTTACATGAGCAGCCAAGCCCAACCGTTGACTGCCATTCCGACAACATCGGGCACAACTGACTTATCAGCAACGCAAATTAAAACCAACGTGCCGCCTGCATCTGTACCCGTGAATCCTCAGGGAACCTCAACGCCAGCTACGGCAAAAATTGACGAACCACCCACATCTTCTCTAGCTGTGAATCCTCAAAAGAACCCAGTGCCAGCTACGGCAAAGACTAAGGAACTAAATAATCTTAATGTGTCCTCCACCTCCGATTCTGCTAAAACACAAACTCAACTTCCACCACCGCCGCCCAACTTTAGTAGCAGCATCGTGCCAGCAGTCGTTAAAGATACCAAGAGCAAAAATCTTTTGCAGCCAGATGACACCCCTAAGCACCCAGATGACTATTTAGAATCTAGTGAAGCACTGCTGCGAAGTCTGACAGAAGAACAACCAGAAACCAAGAAACCAAGCAATTATAGCGACAGTCTGCTATCACCTTTGGGTATCGGCTCGATGTTGCTGCTATTGATAGCGAGTCTTACCTTGGGTTATGTATTGTTCAATCCCAAAAGTTTGTCACAGTCGAATTTAGGCAAGTTGTTTAACGGCAACTCGTCTCCCGCACCAGAAAATACTGAGGAAGTTGGGAGTAATGTGCAACCTCAGATCCAGCCACCAAGCACATCTATACCCAAGTATCCCAATCTAGCTGCCCAAGAGTTTCCTGAGGTGAAAGACCCCAATGATCTAGTTGGCTTAAAACCCAAAGTCCAACCAACCCTCGCAGTAGTACCTAATCCAGTCGTTTCCCAAAACCCCGCAAATCCTCAAGCGGTATTGCCTAACCCCAACACAGCCCTAAAACCGACAAATCCAATCGCCTTAGCACCAGTACCGACGCTACAGCCCTTGCCCCTCCGGAATTTACCTCCCACTTCACCGACAAAAACCTCGCCCAAGCCAATCGCAACCTCACCAAAGGCGAATGCAGAAATCAAACCAGGAACAGATGGGTTCTATCATGTAGTGATAGATAATAAAGGCGCGACTTTTGCCTCAGCCCGGCAAGTAGTTCCCGATGCTTATTTATCAGCCAACAAAGAATTGATTTATCTCGGTGCTTTTAAGACTAAAGAGCAAGTACAAAAACAGATGCAATTGTTACAGGCAAAGGGAATTAAGCCACGAGTTCAGCAGCCATAAGTTGCAAAAATCTACGATACCATGAGATAACAGTCCTGAGTCATAAGTGCTGAGTCTTGCGTAAACAGGATACGGGGACACGAGGACATTTTAATTATCTGTGTTGCCGTATATACCACTTTTGGCATCCTCTTGGTTAAGTCAGGAGTCTTAATACTCAGCACAAAGTTAGTTGGGATGTGGCATCCACATATGCGGTGATCAGTAATTATCAAAGCTCATTACTCAGCACTGAATTTCGTGAATGGAGAGCCGACATGGAATTAATCAAGCGTATCCTGCGGGTGATTCGCGCTAATCTCAATAGTTTGATCGGCAGTGCAGAAGATCCAGAAAAAATTCTGGAGCAAACTGTCCTAGAGATGCAGGAAAATCTGGTGCGGTTGCGGCAGGGTGTAGCACAAGCGATCGCTACCCAGAAACGCACCGAACGACAAGCAGCCGCTGCCAACTCTCAAACAGAAGAATGGTATCGCCGCGCCCAATTGGCCCTGCAACAAGGCAACGAACCTCTAGCACGCGAAGCTTTGACTAAGCGCCAAGCTTATAAAGAAACCACTACAGCCCTCTTTTCCCAGATAGAGCAGCAAAACGATATAGTAGCTAGGCTAAAAAAGGATATGCGATCGCTAGAGTTAAAAATTGCCGAGGCAAAAACTAAAAAAGATATGTATATTGCTCGCGCCCGTTCTGCTGAAGCGTCTTATCGCCTCCAGGAAATGCTTGGCACAGTTTCTGCCACCAGCAGTCTGAATGCCTTTGAGCGCATGGAAGAAAAAGTTTTGCAGATAGAAGCTAAATCAGAAGCAATAGCTCAACTCGGTAGCGACGACTTGGAAACACAATTTGCTTCCTTGGAATCTACTAATAATGTGGATGCCGAATTGGCAGCGATGAAGGTACAGGTTTTAAACCAGGCAGAAAACACACAGCACAACAGTCTCCTTACCCATGAGAACCAGAAGATAGGGCAGCCTCCCCAACAGGAGTTACCTAAAACTCAGGACTCTTGAAGTTTGGGTAGTTGCCGCAGAAAATATCTTAACTTATATCTTGCGCCTGCCCCATATCCCGCCAGAGAATAAATAATCTCTAGCTAATAGTGCAAGTCTACGCTTGCTGGACTACAACCCTCACTCAGTCTTCTTTAGAAGAGTTTAGCTATAACCTTAGAATTCATTCCGAGACTGTTGTGGGGACTGGTGCAAGTTCTAAATTAACAATTAAGAGTTGTTGGGAGGTACCGATCCAAACTGGAAAGATTACATTGAAATAGGTGGCTATTAAAAACTAAAAAAGCTAACTGTCCAACTAAAAGCGTAAACCACACAAGGAAAAACAAAGTTATGGGATTATTCGATCGGATTAAGCGAGTAGTTAGTTCTAACCTCAACGACCTGGTTAACAAAGCCGAAGATCCTGAAAAAATGCTAGAACAAGCCATCCTGGAAATGCAGGAAGACTTGGTTCAGCTGCGTCAGGGAGTAGCCCAGACGATCGCCGCCCAAAAACGTAGCGAGAAACAGTACAATGATGCCCAAAATGAAATCAATAAGTGGCAACGCAATGCCCAACTGGCGGTGCAAAAAGGTGATGAAAATTTAGCCCGACAAGCTCTAGAGCGCAAGAAGACTTATACTGACACCAGCGCCGCTCTCAAAGCTAGTTTGGATACCCAAAGCACTCAAGTTGAAACCCTCAAGCGCAATTTAATCCAGCTGGAAAGCAAAATTTCTGAGGCTAAGACCAAGAAAGAAATGCTCAGAGCTAGAATCACTACTGCCAAAGCCCAAGAGCAACTCCAAGGCATGGTGCGTGGGATGAATACCAGCAGTGCAATGTCTGCCTTCGAGCGGATGGAAGAAAAAGTCTTGATGCAAGAAGCCCGGGCCCAGGCACAAGGAGAGTTAGCAGGTGCAGATTTAGAAACCCAATTTGCCCAGTTGGAAGGTAGTAGCGATGTTGATGATGAGTTGGCAGCTTTGAAAGCACAAATGTTACCACCCGCTACTCCAGTAAGTCAACCCCAACTGCCACCGCAACAACAAACCACTGCTGCTAAGTCTAATGAGGTAGTTGATGCCGAGTTGGATTCCCTACGCAAGCAATTGGATCAGCTGTAAAATTGGCAGAAAACAAATTTTGAGCCAGTCCCACACCTGTTGGCTGTGGGATTTTACGTCATTAGTCAACCAATTTTGGATTTTGGACTTTCCTGCGGAACGCTACGCGTTAGCGTCTCCAAGAGTTGTTTGGGGCTGGGTATGAACCAAAAAATCTAAAATATAAAATTCGTAGTTAATAGTTAACAGTCCTAATAACTATTGACTACTTTGGGATAAAGTATTGTGTGTGTCAACTTTGATCGCCACCTGATGGAGACTGCAATGAGTAAGGCTGTAATCACCACCATAACTGATGCTGAGTTTGAAACAGAAGTGTTAAAAGCTGAACAGCCTGTATTAGTTTACTTTTGGGCTTCCTGGTGTGGGCCTTGTCAATTGATGCCGCCCGTAATTAACTCAGCTGCTACCAAATATAGCGATCGCCTCAAAATCGTTAAAATGGAAATTGACCCCAACCCACTCACTGTTAAGCAGTACCAAGTGGAAGGCGTGCCAGCCCTGAGACTATTTCAAGGAGACAAACTATTAGAATCTACTGAGGGAGTCATCAGCAAAGAAAAATTACTTAGCCTCCTAGATACGCACTTAAATAGTAATTAGTCATTAGTGAATATTAAAGTCCACAGTCAAAATACCAAGAGTTTTTTACCCTTGACTCTTGACTGTTGACCTTTATAGGACTCTTGAAAGGGCAGATTTAGGGACTTGGGGAATAAAAGAAAAAACCCCTTGTCTACTTTCTTTTCAAGAAGAGTGAATTCATTTATGCAGAAAAAGAAAAATTTTTCCCAAGATTGCTTGCAACGAGGTATAAGGCGCAAAGCCGGAGCCGCTCCGCCTCCAGTCCTTGTTCAGAGCAACTAGATTTTATCTATCGGGTAACCCCAAAGTCCCCTCTATCCTTTTGTCCCAAGAGTCCTCTTGTTGACTCTTGACTAATATGCAATTTGCAAAGCGTTTACAACCCCTGCAATCTAATGTATTTGCTGATATGGACAGAGCCAAGGCAGTCGCTTTGGTAGCTGGACAACAAGTAATTGATTTGTCGTTGGGGTCTTCTGATTTACCAGCCGAGGCACACGTCATCGAGGCGATCGCCCAATCTCTCCACGATCGCAGTACCCACGGCTATCTGTTGTTTAACGGGACTTTTGGGTTTCGCCAAGCCGCAGCCAACTGGTACGAACAAAAATTTGGTATCAAAGTCGATCCCCAAACTGAGGTACTACCTCTGATTGGTTCTCAAGAAGGCACAGCCCATCTACCTCTAGCTTTACTCAATCCAGGAGATTTTGCCCTGTTGCTCGATCCAGGTTACCCCTCTCATGCTGGGGGAGTCTACCTAGCCAGTGGTCAAATCTACCCAATGCCACTACGGGAAGAAAACGCTTTTTTACCAGTGTTTGCTGATATTCCTGCCCCAGTCTTGGCTCAGTCGCGGATGATGGTATTAAGTTATCCTCATAATCCCACGGCTGCGATCGCTCCAATATCATTCTTCCAAGAAGCTGTCGCCTTTTGTCAACAACACAATCTTGCCTTGGTTCACGATTTCCCCTACGTAGATTTGGTATTTCAGGGGAATGGGGACTGGGAGAAGAATCTTCCCAATCAAAAATCCCTCGTTCCCTCGATTCTGCAAGCTGATCCAGAGAAAAGCGTCTCGATTGAATTTTTCACCCTTTCCAAGTCTTACAATATGGGCGGCTTCCGCATTGGCTACGCCATCGGTAATGCCCAGTTAATTAACGCCTTACGCCAAGTAAAAGCCGCTGTTGATTTTAATCAGTATCGGGGGATTTTGAATGGTGCGATCGCTGCCCTAACTGGCCCTCAAGTTGGGGTAAAATCTGCGATTGCTACTTTCCAGCAGCGCCGTGATGCTTTCATCACTGCTTTACACCGCATTGGCTGGAATGTTCCTACTCCTAAAGCCACAATGTACATCTGGGCAAAATTGCCCTCACCTTGGAGTCAAAACTCTGTAGAATTTTGTACCCAGCTAGTCAAACAAACTGGTGTAGCCGCTTCCCCAGGTGCTGGTTTTGGTAAATCCGGAGAAGGGTATGTCCGCTTTGCTTTGGTGCATGAGCCAGCTTTGTTAGAAACTGCTGTGGAAAGAATGGCTAAGTTCCTTCATTAAATTTCTTTTCAAGCTGAACGTTAAGGATTTTTAACGGCAAAGTCTACGAATAGAACACGCAGTAGGGGCGCACACCTGTGCATTGGTGTCAACTTAACGCTAAAAGGGTGGTTAGAAATCGCACGCCAGTTGCTTCTTACATTGGGAGACGCTCTTGCTAGCAAGATCCCCGTAGGAGTACAAGTCGGGCATTGCCCGCCCAACGCATTGGCTCGTCTACACGAGGCTTTACCCCAATACAGTTCAGTTAGCGCCAAAAACCTTTAAGGACTTACGCAAAAACTCTTTGAAACTCTTATTTCTTCTCTGCCAGAGGCTGCGCGAACGTGTCCTACCCTGCGGGAAGCCACTTCTCAACTCTTGGAAAGGCTGCGCTCTTTGTGGTTCGTTCTTTCTTAATTTTGGGTAAGTTCTGTCCTTAACCCAAGCATATTGGGCTTTACCCGCCTACGCTGGTTAAAAAACTTTACCAGAGGCTGCGCCAACGAGTCTGCGTTTGCCTCTGGTCTGGTAGAGAGCGTCTAGGGGTTTTCCCTATGAGCAACTGGCGTGCGAATTCCATTCACCAAGGCTTACAGCAGAATTCAAGTATTTGAACCACATCTGTCGTAGGGGCGCAAGGCCAAGATCCCCTACCGCGTGGTCTATTTACCTGAAAATAGCTGTAAGTTGACACCCATGACAGATATGCGCCCCTGTGAATGACTATATTATACTCAAATCAAAATTCAGCTTAGGTAAATTTTATAACTATAATTTTTTAAATAAATAAGTAATTAAACGTATATGAATCTTAAAATATTCTTCATTTTTTTATTGATAATTAACAGGAACTTTACCCAATCAGGTCTCCGCGTTTATTAAGCTTGTTGGTGTCAGCTAAGATACAAAGATTTCATGAATACGGATACAGCTTTTAAGCAGCTATATTGCCAAAAACCCTGTATTCAATACAGCCCAAGCCTAAAAACAGCAGTAGTTTAAAACTTAACTTCCAAACTAACAGAGACTTGAAAACAATGAAGATGACTTTTCAGAAATTTGTAATTGGTGTCTCAATGGCTATTGGTGTAAGCGCTCTTGCCACTGCTCCAGCACACGCTACATCTTTTAGTTTCAATAACCCAAATGAAATTAAAACTTATACTGGTGGGTTAAATGGGAAGTTTATTGCAAATGATCCTATAGCTGCCTCCAAAGCCTTGAGTGATGATAATGTCTCCTCTAACGTGGAGCTTTGGTATAGTACAGAAAACCCAACTTCTAACGTTGGTTTCACCGCTACACAAGGAAACTACAATGCCACCGTTACCAGTGTCACTGCTAGTGACTGGAATACTTTTGGTTCGCAATGGCTGAGTGATCTGTTAGCTACTTATACTCCATTCAAGTCAGTGTGGAATGGGTTTTCACCGAGTACCCAATCATTAGTAACGAGTTTTTTCCCTTTATTGGGAATAGGAGATCCTAACATTGGCAGCTTCCAATTCGGAGAAAATGGGGGTGTGGAACTGAAATTGGTTGGTCAAGTGGATGTAAGGACCAAACTCTTAGATACAGTTTCTACTAAACTTACCCAAACATTGACATCACTATTTCCAGGAAAAACAATTCTACCAAGCGCTTCAGAAGTTCAAACTCAGATTTCATTACTTCAACTAACGTTGAACTCGCCTCTAACCTCTCTTCCTACGAAGCTAACGCTACAAGCTCAAATAGATCAACTGACATCATTCAAAGACCTCCTTGGCGTGCAAGCTGCATTAAACGCCTACCAAGGCGGAATCGGAGCTAGTGAAATTGCCAAGGTAGTTAATGGCAATAATACTTACTACGCCTATAGCTTTAACCCCACTGGATCTGAAATTACAGCCTCTGATGACGGCATATCCAGCACCCAGTATTACACTTGGCACACACCTGGATACACCGCTCCTCCAAAGAGAGTGCCAGAACCATCAATAATAATTGGTCTGTTGGGTGTTGCTGGCGTCTTTGTGACGCAACGCAAATTTAAAAAAGCATCCATTTAAGATTGCAGGTTCAAAACTACAAATAAGTAAGGGAGCTAATAGCTCCCTTCTTTTTATGAATACTTATTTCCAGCTATAAGATGATTTAATCTTCTAAGTTATACTATTTATAAAAATATTTGCAACAAATGAATCGTTTGGAAGGGTCTACATATCTACGCCCCTACCAATATATTTGTCACAGCAATTTCGGAAAATGGTATTACTTACCCTAACATCGAGATGAAAACTTTTCTAGGAAGGGCAATTAGTCTACGTTAGTTCTAGTATTACTTAAGTAGTTTTACTAATACAAATTGGCAAATTCGATTTTTTAAATTAGTCGTTTATTTAATACTACAAATTGTCAAAATTTTGCTAAGAAAAAATTAATATTTGATTAAAATTATATTCAAGTATACTATTATTAAGTATTGGAGTGCTGCTAAATCTAATTTATTAATATCTTTAACTAGATTACAGAAGTCAAGTTTTTATAGGTTTTAGAGTTTAAATACACTCCCGTTCTAGTTTATGGTCATAATTGTTGGCTTTTACTTAAGATAATAGGTAGCAATGACAGTACAATTATTCAATATAGAGCAGCCATTACGGTCACACACACTTAGACGAATTTTGCTAGTTGAAGACCATGATCTCAATAGAATGTTATTGAGTGACTATCTAAGTTATTCTGGGTACGATGTCCAAAGCTTATCAGAAGGCTCTACTTTCTTCTCAACTATAGAGAAGTTTGAGCCAGATTTAATGTTATTAGACTTGAAATTGCCAGATATTGACGGTTATTCGCTCTTAAAACAAGTCCAGCAAAAACCTGATTTGTCAAAAATACCGATCATTGTGGTTTCAGCCTTTGCTTTTAAAGCAGATCAAGAACTAGCTCTGAGTTTGGGCGCACGTCGCTATTTTGTCAAACCTTTAAAACTCAAGGATCTTATACTTACAATTGAAGAAGAGTTGACTTGTCGCCACAGATAAACTTTTCTACTGGATGTGCCTTTATTCCGCTTTTTGGTCTGCAATAAACTCTTCAACTCGCTCACTAATATGTTGCACAGAACTGCCAATTTTTGAAATTTTATGTTGTACTTGCGCTAATAACAAAACTGCCGTTTGCAGATCATTGAGGGTTTCAGCCATAGCTTCCCGGTATTGGGCTTCAAAGTCTTGGAGATTCATAGTTCAACTCGTGCCTGAAATTATTGTAATAGCTATATTCCTAATGATATTCGTAAATTTAACTTCCTAAATCCGTTAAATCGCTTAATGTTATAAGTTCAAATCAACCCCAGAACTATTGTTTCATAATAATTTATTATCTAAATTTTATATAATTGACATTGAAAAATTTAATTATATTTAATAATAAAAATATAAATTTAGCTAAATTAAGATAACAAAATGATTTCTTTAAAAAAATGAATATTTAAATAAGAAATCATTGTCGATTTTAAAATGTTAATTATAGATTCAAAAAGCCAAGTTTTTATTGTGACAGTAGCAGCCAGACAGCTAGACAAACTCTCATCTGCTCCAAAGTTCTGATGCTTGCAGCAGGGCGTCTAATACACTGTGTCCAAAGTTCAACAAGGGATTTTCCCCCTTGTTAAGCCCCAAGTTTTGTTAATTGAGATGGTAGAGACCATACTGTACTAGGTTGGAAACCGAGTCTCAGATTTATCTGTATGCCGCCTAAAAGCCTACCTATTTTATATTTACTTGATAATTACTCTGTTAAATCGGCACGAAAAAATAATTTTTCTTAAAATAGAGAAAGATTACCTAATTTTCGTTGTGGCAATATCTACTCAAATACTACCACTGGTTAAAGAGCCAGAAAGATTGGAAAACCGTCTAGCCGAAATTCCACCGGAACCGGGGGTTTATTTCATGCGGGACAAAAGCGATCGCATTATATATATAGGTAAATCACGTAAGTTGCGATCGCGTGTCCGTTCCTATTTCCGGGATGGCTACAACAAGAGTGAACGCATCGCCACGATGGTCAAGTTGGTGACAGAAATTGAATTCATCGTCACTGATACTGAAGCCGAAGCGCTAGCGCTAGAAGCCAACTTGATCAAGCAGCACCAGCCATACTTTAACGTGCTGCTCAAAGATGATAAAAAATATCCCTATCTCTGCATCACTTGGTCAGAAGATTATCCGCGAATTTTTATTACCCGTAAACGCCAATTCGGCAAAGAAAAGGATAAATTTTACGGCCCTTATACTGACGCTGGTTTATTACGAGAAATTGTCCGCCTATGCAAGCGCATCTTCCCCCAGCGACAACGACCTCAACCACTTTTCAAAGACCGTCCTTGCTTGAATTATGATTTAGGGCGTTGTCCGGGTGTGTGTCAACAGATGATGCCACCAGAAGAATATCGCAAAATTGTGCAAAAAATAGCGATGGTCTTTCAGGGGCGAACTCAGGAACTGATTGATATTTTGACTCAACAGATGAACGCAGCATCGGAAAACTTGAATTTTGAGTCAGCAGCACGGATTCGTGACCAAATTTCTGGGTTAAAGTCGCTGACAGCCAATCAAAAAGTTTCCTTACCAGATGATACAGTTTCACGGGATGCGATCGCACTGGCAGCCAACGAAGAATACGCCTGTATTCAACTATTCCAGATTCGCGCTGGGCAATTAGTAGGACGTTTAGCCTTTGTGGCGGATGCTCACGCAGAACCGGGAGCTATCTTACAACGAGCTTTAGAGGAACATTACCAAACTGCTGACTCAGTGGAAATACCTTTAGAGATTTTGGTGCAGCATGATTTACCAGATAGTGAGATATTGGCGGATGTCTTAACTCAACGCAAGGGGAAAAAAGTCACAATCTTGACTCCTTTGCGGCAAACTAAGGCAGAATTAATTGAAATGGTAGAGCGAAATGCCCAGTATGAATTGCAAAGAATGCAGAAATTTGGCGATCGCAATCACCAAGCAATGCAAGATTTAGCCGCCATTCTTGATTTACCAGATGTACCTCATCGCATCGAAGGTTATGACATTTCTCACATTCAAGGGTCAAATGCTGTAGCTTCGCAAGTCGTGTTTATCGACGGATTACCCGCCAAACAGCATTATCGCCACTACAAAATTAAAAATCCCACGGTGACGGCGGGACATTCAGATGATTTTGCTAGTCTTGCTGAAGTTATTCAACGGCGGTTTCGCAAGTATGGCGACGATCCACAGTTGTCACGTTTGGGTAATCCAGATTGGCCTGATTTAATCATGAGCGATGGTGGTAAAGGTCAGTTATCATCAGTTGTTGCTGTTTTGCAAGAGATGAATTTATTAGAAGACTTGCGAGTTGTTAGTTTGGCGAAGCAGCGAGAAGAGATTTTTTTACCAGGAGAATCTAAACCCTTGACAACTGATGCAGAACAACCAGGGGTGCAGTTGTTGCGGCGGTTGCGAGATGAAGCGCATCGATTTGCAGTCAGTTTCCATCGTCAGCAGCGCAGTGATAAATTGAAGCGATCGCGTTTAGATGAAATTCCTGGCTTAGGACATCATCGACAAAAGCAGCTACTAGGGCATTTTCGCTCAGTTGATTATATTCGGCAAGCAACAACCCCACAACTCGCTGAGGTTCCAGGAATTGGGCCGCGTTTGGCTCAAGAAATTTACGATTATTTTCATCCCACTTGAGGAGAGTAGTACAGCGGGCGCGTAAATCTAGCCACCATCTCAATTAACAAAACTTGGGGCAAAAAAAATCCCCTTGTGATTACCCATATTTTTGTAACAGTCAAAGTATGGTGTTCACTCGACATCCCGCCAGCTGATAGCCGAAGTCCACTCAATGCAATATTAGCCTTGGAATAGAATTCCAAGGCTAATATTGCAACGAAACGCTTATTGTCGGATGTGGGTAACGATAAGAGCTTACAGCTATTTTCAGGTAAATAGACCACGCGGTAGGGGCGCAAGGCCTTGCGCCCCTACGACAGATGTGGTTCAAATACTTGAATTCTGCTGTAAGACAAGGGGCAAAATCCCTTTGTTAAAGGTAGGCAACCTGACGCCACAGTATAGTAATTCCACTCTCACAGATGATTCAATTAAGGTTGTCTGCGACAATTTAAGCTGTGTAAAAACCGTAAATTTACGGTCTCTCATAAGTGCGGTAGTTTTGATGAAATTATCTCACTAAAACTTAATCTCATAAATCTTGGCAGCAAATATTAACTAAATCTTAAGATAAAAATTTTGTTACTAAATATACAGTATTTTCTTGGTTTTAATTTTTGAATACAAGAACGGCTTTTTTTGTATTCGTCTGAAATGACTATAAAGAAGGCTTTCTCAAGGGATTCGTCATAGGGATCAGTAAATCACTAAGCAGTATTTAATTAAAAAACAAATTATGTATCTAAAGTAGGAGGGTAATATCACTTAAATTCTAGGATAATATACAGAGATATCGAAAATTTTTCAAACTTGAAATTTTGTTTAAAATAATCAGCCAATATTAAAGTCGTTTGTTAAGTTGGGTCAAACCAAAATTTTTGCTACTTTAACTGGCAGTTTGATCAAATAAAAAATAATTACAACCAGGGGTTTTAAAATGCAGACAGTACAAAAGATTTACTGCCCAAATTGCGGCTGCCAAGCAGAACGTTATTATATTTTTGATAGTCAATTAACTCGCACACAATGCCCTAGTTGTGACTACTTGATGATTACTTGCACTCGCACTGGCAAAGTCATTGAGGCTTATGCGCCAGGAATTTATGCACATCGCTAGATAATAAAAATTAAAAATTGGAGAATTTTTTCTCTAATTTTTAATAATAAAATTACTTATCAGAAATTTGGAACACTTCACAGGTTATTCTTCTGTTGTCTGTATTGTTGCTGTAGTCTATGTTCTTGTAATCTAAATTGCTGTTGTCTAATTTGTTGATCTTGTCTGAGTTGTTGCTGTTGTATTCTCAGTTGTTGCTGTTGTGTAAAATCTTGCTGTTGTAGTCTTGTTTCTTCATGTTGTAGTCTTAATTGTTGCTGGCGTATCAGTTCTTGCTGTTGTCGTGTAAATTCTTGCTGTTGTATTATCTGTTGTTGTTGTTGTAGTCGTGGATCTTGAAGGTTTTGCCGTAGCCATGTTTCCTTAGACTGCTGTTGTGTTTGCTGATTTCGTTGCTCTTGTTGTTGTCTCATTCTTTCTTGAAAAGACTCGGTTTGTTGAGGATTCATCTGAATTACTTGTGCAGATGCAGCAGAATTCATCGAGAAAGCTTTTGCAAGCACAATCAATAGTAGCCATGCTTTAACCATTAATAAGCGATTCAACATACAGTTATTTCCTCAATTGTTATAGGTTGGGTTGAGCGATCGCTAAACCCTTAAAATGTCAAAATAATTCATAATTACCCTATACATAAATGCAGGGGCTTGAAATAGCTAACTAAAGCTAATGCTTTATTCACTGTTATGGGTTTGCGCGATTCCTTTGGCGTCTCCAGTCCATAACGTTCTCTAAATATCAGTGCATTGACAATAGCTTCCTAAATCAAGGTTATATCCAGTGCATTATCTTGATTTTGCATAAAAATATCCTTTTTTAGATATTCATCTTAATTAAATTATACATTTAAATTTTTTAGATGGTTTGCCGGATTTCCGTAATCCACTTACCTGCCGCAGATAAATTAAAAAAAGGATTTCAGGCGGTTTTACACCATAGATAAATAGAGATAATTTCTCAGGTTCAGGACTAGCCCTTTCAAGGGGGAGCATCTCAATTTTGCTACTTTAACTCTCTTCCCTCACCCCCAGCCCCTCTCCCACGTTTGGGAGAGGGGAGAAATTCCTCTTCTCCCAAGCATGGGAGAAGGGGTTAGGAGATGAGGGCTATCAAGGTTTTTGCACATTTGGGATGCTCCCTTTCAAGGTGGGTAAAATTTTTGGATAAGAATTTTTCTGATCTCTGTGTTCTCTGCGTATGGAGTAGTTCCATAAATTACTTTTTAACCGCAGAGGCACAGAGAAGCCAGTGCGTTGGGCGGGTTTTCCGACTTAAAGCAACTGGCGCGACACAGATAAAGTAGAGATTTTATCGCCAGAATTAAGATTTTATGACTCACCTTGAAAGGGCTAGTACCGCAAGGCGGAAGTCAAAAGTCAAAAGTCAAAAGTCAAAAGAATTGTATTCCGGGCTTTTTACCCATTTGAGATGGTAGGTTTATTTCCGCCGTTGTCTACTAGTCTTAATTTATTCATAAAATTGACTGCAAAAGGTTTAATTTTTACTTGCTCTGAGTTGTCCACAAGCAGCATCGGCTTCTAAACCACGGGAATAACGGACGGTAACAGCAATATTTTGCTGCTTAAGGACGTTGACAAATGCTTGAATGCGATCGCGGTTGGGGCGTTTGTAGTCTACTTCTTGAATGGGGTTATAGGGAATCAAATTTACATGACTTTGGAATCCTCGCAGGCGTTTCGCCAGTTGTAATGCATGTTCTGGTAAATCGTTGACACCAGCAAGGAGAACATATTCAAAGGTAACGCGGCGTCCAGTGATTTCTACATATTCTCGACATTCAGCTAACAAATCTTCTAGAGGATAGGCGCGGGCGCTGGGGATGAGTTTTTCTCGCAGTGCTTGGTTGGGTGCGTGGAGACTAACAGCCAGAGTAATTTGCAAATTGTTTTGCGCGAACTGACGGATGCGATCGCGAATACCAACAGTTGAAACAGTTAGCGATCGCTGTCCGATACCAACATCTTGATTCAGAGATTTCAGGGCTGCTAGGACATTCTCAGTATTCAACAACGGTTCACCCAATCCCATAAACACCACATTGCTAACCCGTTGCTGAAAATCTTCTTGCACAGTCAACACCTGATCGACAATTTCGTGGCGTGCTAGGTTGCGTTTGTAGCCTCCCTTACCAGTAGCGCAAAAATCACATGCCATTGGGCAACCCACCTGAGTAGAAACACAAACTGTCAGCCGAGATTTTGGGCCTTCTCCCCTTTCTCCCAAGGTGGGGATGCCAACAGTTTCAATAATTTGATCGTCTGTTAATCGCAAAAGATATTTGACTGTGCCATCGGGTGCCACAGAGCGGTAATGTAAAATTGAGCGCCCAATCGGGATTTCTGCGACTTCTTTCCGCCATTGCTTGGGGAAGACAG
The DNA here is from genome assembly GCF_937863485.1 of uncultured Nostoc sp. GTDB lineage: Bacteria > Cyanobacteriota > Cyanobacteriia > Cyanobacteriales > Nostocaceae > Nostoc. Next base: position 35,234 of record NZ_CALMFY010000017.1, read on the forward strand.
AAATATCAGATAGCGATCGCGCCCCCTTGTCATAGATCCATTCATGCAGTTGCTTTCCTCTGTAAGCAGGTTGTCCCTGCTGCTGCACCCAAATGCTTAACTCTGCAAGAGAAGCACCTAGAAGGGGAGGGATTAATTCTGATTTTTCTGGGTTGTGTAAGTCAACCTGAGATACAAGAGGCGTAGCAGACATAAAAAAATCACGAATTGATGTAGGATCTCTATCCTACACCTGCCAGATCAAGTTAATCTTGACCAAAAAAGACGGGGAATTAACCAAAGGTTGTGCCGTTCCAGCCCCACATTGCCCCCTTGGCGTCTGCAAACTCGATGTAAATGCGATTTTTAGGCACATTTAGAGTTTGGTTAATCTGCTGGCAAAAGTCCTGACTCATTGCTGCGGTTTGGTCTGGCTTCATCGTGCCAACACTCTTAATTTCAATGTAACAAACCGGGTCTGTATTCCCTGCAAAGGTCATGGGAATTCCCGGTTCAAAAGCAGTCATTACATAGGATTCTGGTTTTCCCAAATGTTTCGCTAACTTGGCTGATAAGTTTAAAAGCATTGACTCAATTTCAGCTTTTTGAGGAGCAGATGCAGAAGTTTGCACTTTAATTAATGGCATAGTACCGAATTGGAAATTTTGATTTTATTCACATTGTTAAGTTTATCCAAACGCAGAAGTACAGGGTATAAAGATTAGGGAGATGGGGAGTGGGAAAGCAGGGGGATGAGGGAGAGTTAGAAGTTGAGGGACTTCCAAATAAAAAAATATTCCAAAACTGACGCAAAAATCCTCTTTATTTCTCCTCTCTGTGTTCTCTGCGTCTCTGTGGTAGCCTGCGGCAAGCCGCTGCGCGTCTACGTTTATTTGGATAATTTGTTTCTTGGAAATCCCTGAAGCATTGGTTCCAAGACTCATTCATCCACCTTAACCCTCTTTTGTCACTCTAGGCAGAAGAAAATTGGAAATAAGGGATATTGA